>JAFUYH010000041.1 GCA_017470605.1 Treponema sp. | reverse complement strand
TTGGCGACTGCCATAGAAGAAATCCGAGGATTTTTGCCTGCAAAAACCGCAGGATTTCCTCGCAAAAAATGCTCAACCGCCTTTTCCAAGCCTTGGTGTAACGGACGTCCATCAGATTTAAATGTGCAAACTTTATAATGTGTTTGTCCTATTATCCGGACAGCCCGCTGATGACAATTTAAATAATTTCTGCTATAATTTTGCTTTCATAAAAAGTATTTTGTGAGGCGCTTATGGACTTAAAAGGACGCAATTTTCTTACATTAAAAGATTTTTCTCCAGAAGAAATTACAGGGCTGCTTGACCTTGCGGCAGACTTGAAGGAAAAGAAAAAGAAGGGAATCCCGGTAGACATTCACCGCGGAAAAAATATTGCCCTCATTTTTGAAAAGACAAGTACCCGCACCCGCTGTGCTTTTGAAGTTGCTGCCCACGACCTTGGAATCTGTACAACATATCTTGCAGAAGGCAGTCAGATTGGAAAAAAAGAAAGCATTGCAGATACTGCCCGTGTTCTTGGCCGTATGTTTGATGGCATTGAATACCGCGGTTATGAACAGACAATTGTAGAAGACCTTGCAAAATATTCCGGCGTAATTGTCTGGAACGGACTTACAAACGAATATCATCCTACTCAGATGCTTGCAGATATGCTTACAATCCGCGAACATTTTGGAAGGCTTAAGGGGCTTAAACTGGTATACTTTGGTGATGCCCGCTACAATATAGGCAATTCTCTCTGCATTGTATGCTCTAAACTGGGCTTGAACCTTACCCTTTGCGCTCCTGAAAAATATTTTCCGTCTTCATCTCTTGTAAAGGAATGTGAAGCCTGGTGCAGGGAAAGCGGAGCCTCTATAACGCTTGAAAGCAATGTAGACAAAGCTGCAAAGGATGCAGACATTATCTACACTGACGTCTGGGTAAGTATGGGTGAGCCGGATGAAATCTGGGCAGAACGCATTACAGACCTTAAGCCCTATCAGGTAAATGCAGAAGTTATGAAAAAAGCCAAGCCTTCTGCAATCTTCATGCATGACCTTCCTTCTTTCCATGATTTGAATACAAAAATCGGAAAAGAAATCGGTGAAAAATTCGGTCTGAATGCCATGGAAGTAACAGATGATGTTTTTGAAAGCAGCCAGTCTGTTGTTTTTGATGAAGCCGAAAACCGTATGCATACCATTAAGGCTGTCATTGCCGCTACATTAGGTAATAATTTTTAAGTGCCTGTAACAAAATATCTTAATAAATTTTTATGAGGAATTCAAAATGAACGCAATAATTACAGTTGTAGGAAGTGATAAAGTAGGAATCATCGCAAAGGTTTCACAGTACCTTTCAGACCATAAAATCAACATTGCAGACATTACACAGACAATCCTTTCCGGAAACTTTGTAATGATGATGATGGTAGACCTTTCAAAGGCAGATATTGATATTGAAGTTCTCCGTTCCAGCATGAATTCTCTTGCAGAAGACATGGGGGTAGAAATCAATATTATGAATGAAAAGGTTTTTTCTGCAATGCATCGCGTTTAATTTGCTGATTTTTAAAAGGTATGCTATCATCTAAGTATGGAAATTGGTGCGGCTCATTATTACATACTTGGAGAGGTTATAACTTGCAGTCTTAGTATTTTATTGATTATAAATATTCTGCTGACGTTTTCTCCTTATGATAAACGTCAGAGACTGTTTTTATATTCTGCTGTTTCAACTTTTCTTGCTGCCTTTTTTGATATAATTGCAGTTTTCTGCACGTCTTATTATACAAGACTTTCTCTTTCTTTTTGCACCTTTATTTCCACCGTCTTCTTTATTTTCCTCATGTTTACACCTTTTGTGATTACAAATTATGTTACGGATATAGCCTATGCCCATTCCAAAATAAAAAAGATAGGTTTTTCTATAAGCAGTCTGGTATATACTTTCTATCTCATCGTCATATTTATCAATCTGAAGACTGGTATTGTCTTTAAATATACAGCAGAAGAAGGTTATGTAAGGGGGCCGTGGAAGAACATTACTTACATTCTTACTGCTTTCTATAGTTGTTTTATTGTCTTTTCGATGATTAAGAACAGGCATCTGCTTGCCCACAGAATTTTCTGGGTATTCACAGCATATCCTTTTATTTCCTTAGGCTTTGTCGTTTTCCAGTTTTTTAACCCTCATATAATTATGACTGGAATCGCGTCTTTTGCATCGGTTTCTTTTGCCTACATGATAGTCCAGTCGTATCTGATGGAAGTTGATTCTCTTACTGGCCTTAGAACTGAACCAAAACTTAGGAAACGCATTGCCATGCAGTCTAAGGGCGGGGTTCTTTATGTTTTTTCTATCGATAATATAAATCTTATCCAGTCCAGCCTTGATGTTGCAGATTTAGACAGATTCTTTCTTGGTTTGGGCGGAGTTTTTAATACTCAGTTCCCGCGCAATGCCTATCATATTTCTACAAACAGGTTTGCCGCTATCGGGCGTTCTGTAAAAGAAGTGTCTGAAAAATCAGAAATTATCCGTAAATATATCGAGGATTTAACTTCGGATCTGAATTCTTACATTCCTATTCCTGTGGAATCTTATTCTGCCGCAATAGAATTTTCCGGTGAAGAAAATGATTATGATTCCCTGATTGACCTTGTAAACAGCATTCTTGTTAAGGCAAAGAGCAGTCAGCTTAGAAAAATGCAGTTGTGTGATGAATCAGTTCTTGTAGAGCGCGAACGCAAGCGTTATATCTATAGGATTCTAAAAAGGGAACTGGAACTGGAATCTGAACAGTTTCAGGTCTGGTTCCAGCCGATTTATTCTATAGAAAAAAAACATTTTACATATATGGAAGCCCTTTCCCGCCTGCAGAATACAGAACTTGGCAATATTTCTCCTTCTGAATTTGTTTACGTTGCAGAATCCCGAGGTCTTATAGAAAGGCTGGGCTATGTGGCTTTTGAAAAGGTCTGTAAATATATTTCTGAAAACAGAAATCTTGTAAATGCAGTTTCAATAAACTTTTCTGTCTATCAGATGACGAATCAGAATCTTGTGCAGAATGTTCTTTCTACGATAGAACGTTTCGGGCTGAAAACTGAAAACATAATAATGGAAATTACAGAAAGTATTTTTATTGATAATTATGATATTGTCCGTGAAAACATGAAGCAGCTGGCAAAAGCCGGTGTAAAATTCTATCTTGACGATTTTGGAACTGGCTATTCAAACCTTGCGAATGTTGTTGCACTTCCATTTTCTACTATTAAAATGGATAGAAGTCTGGTTCTGATGATGGAAGAAAATGCCCGGGGCCTGAATCTTTTCAGAAACCTTGTAGCGACTTTTAAGGATGCAGGCTTAACAATTCTGGTTGAAGGTGTAGAAACCAACAATCAGAATTATCTTGTAGAAAGTGTGGGCGCAGATTATATTCAGGGATTTTTATACAGCCGTCCTCTTTCTCCATCAGACTGCCTTGAATTGCTTCAAAAAGACCAGCAATCCGGTAAATAGAATTAAAAACTGATTATTTCTTCGTAAACTTTTATGGCAAACTGATCCGTCATACCCGAAATATATTCAATTATGCATTTTGTATAGGATTCTTCGTCATGAACGTCAAATACAACCCTTGTGTTGTATTTTAAAATCTGCTTTTTATCTACATAACTGTGTCTTTCTGGAATAAATGGCTGATATGCCGTGTATTTGATAAGCCAGTCTTCAAAGGTTGCAAAAAGAGTAGGGTAAGTCCGCAGGGCGTGTGCAATTCTTCCAGATTCCGCATAAGGTTTTGCCCTCTGTAATGTTCTGAATATTGTTCCGATTACATTTTCTGCATAAATAGCAAATTCAGAAAGCCTCCAGTGATTGTAGATATGGGCAAAGTTGAACTTTTTAAGTTCCAGAATAAAGCGGAAGTATTCATCAGAAAAACACAGACCTTTTTCTGGCGTGCTCTGCTCACACAAATCCACAATCAGGTCATTAATAAGGACTGTTGTGTTTACAGCCTTTCCGCTTCGCAGGGCGTGTGCGCCCTTGTGTTCAAAGCCCAGTGTTGAGCCCACAATTTCCCTCAGCTGGCGGTAGGAAGTCATATCCAGAATATGATAGGCTCTGGCATCTTCAATATCGCGCCCCAGATAGGCAATTTTATCTGCAACTTTTACAACGCAGCCTTCCCATGTATATGGCTGAATAAAGCCAGGCCTTTTCATTGAATAAAGGTCTATGGCTTCTTCTCTGGGCCGAATTCCCTGCTGGTCAATTTCTCCGCAGTGGCAGATAAGTCCGTCTCTGACTGCATAAGTCAGGTTCAGAGGCTGTTCAACGCCGTTTGGATCCTGCAGGGTTTCTATAAAATCTGCAAAAAAAAGACTGTTTCTTTCATGCCAGAATTTTTTAGGGGCATTATGCCCTTCTTTCTGTTCAAGAAGGCTGTTCAGACAGTTTTCTCCATGGTGGCCAAAAGGGGCGTGGCCTATATCATGCCCCATGGCAATTGCACTTGCAAGCTGTTCGTTTAAGCCCATGTATTTTGAAATTGTAGAAGCTACGGAAGCAACGTGCATAACGTGTTCCATTCTTGTACAGATATGGTCATTATGAGGGGCAAAGAAAACCTGGGTTTTGTGCTTTAATCTTCTGTATGCCTGGCAGTGAAGTATTCTTGTGTAGTCGCGTTCAAATTCTGTACGGATGTCATTGTTTCGTCCGTATAAGGGAATTTCGCGCGTATTTGCCTGTTCCCAGTTTGCATTGTTTTTGTCCATACGGACTTTTTCAAAAGATGTCTGCATTTATTATCCCCTTTGTGCAACAGTATAAAATGCTGCTGTCTGTCCGTAAACAGTAATCATATTGCCGCCTTGAATCAGCCCTTTTCCCATCTGGTAAATCTGTTCTCCTACTTTAAGTTTTGTAGGAAAACTTACACTTTCTTTTGAAGGATTTATGATTACAAGAATCCTGTCTTTGCCATTTCCCCTTAAATAGGCAAGGGGGTATTTGTTTTTACCTGTAAAAACAAAGTCTATTCGTGAAGTATTCTGAAGGGCAGGGGTATTCCTCCTTATTCCTATAAGTTTGCGCACTTCGTTGTAAAGGGAATCTGCATCCTGCATCTGTGCTTCTGCTGTGGGGCGGTCTTCATAAGGATCCAGGGGAATGTAAAGTTTGTCTGCTTCTGCCGTGCTGAATCCTGCATTTTTTGTAGAATCCCACTGCATGGGAGATCGGGAGCCTGTCCTGCCGTATCCGCCTTCTACAGATGTAAGATTTTCTACATAGCGCATTCCGATTTCATCACCATAATAAATAAATGGGGCTCCGGGCATGGAAAGAAGAAAGGCAAATGCAATTTTCAGTTCGTCATCATGCAGGTGCCTTGCAAGCCTGTCCATATCATGATTTCCAGAGGGAATGCAGATCAGTCCCTGTCTGTTTGTTTTTTCATAGTTTTCTATATAATTCTTTACAAAAAGGCCTGCATCCCCTCTGCCTCGGGAACTGAAAAACGGTTCCTTACAGCGGAAAAGGTCATTATAGTGAGAAGGCCCAAAATGCAGCAGAAAATCCATGTGGAATCCGCCTTTTAAAGACTTGTCTGGCTCTCCCCATTCAGAAATCAGTTTTGCATCCGGGTATTCCCTGTCTAAAAATGCCCTTACATTCTGCCACAGGGCAATTGTTCCTTTTGAATTTTCATCATTTTTTACAAGAGAGCCTGCCATGTCTACTCTAAAACCGTCGCAGCCCATATTAAGCCAGAAACGCATTACATTTTTCATTTCTTCAAGAGTTGCTCTTGGCCCTTCATCTTCCGGGCTCTGCTGCCAGGGACGTGTCCTTTTATAAAAACCGTAATTCAGAGCCGGCTGATGAGAAAAAAAGTTTACGGCAGCCACTCCGTCTCTTTCAGAAATTCCTTTTATGCTTCCTATGCCCTGGGGCTCTTCCCATACGCTTGAAGTCCAGATGTAGCGGTCTGTGTATTCGTTTTTTTCTGCTTTCATGGATTTTTGAAACCAGGGGTGCTGAATGGAAGTGTGCCCCGGAACTAAATCCAGCAGGATGTGCATGCCCCGCGAATGAACAAGTTCAAAAAGCCTTTGTAAATCTTCATTTGTTCCGTAACGGGGAGCGGCTTTGTAGTAGTCTGAAACATCATACCCCGCATCCCCAAATGGTGAATCAAAACAGGGGTTCATCCATATTGCATTACAGCCCAGATTCTTTATGTAGTCCAGCCTGCTTATAATTCCGTTAAAATCACCGATTCCGTCACCGTTAGAGTCGCAGAAAGACTGCGGATATATTTCGTAAAAGATTGCTTCATCCAGCCAGTTCATAAATTCCTCATATAAAAATTTATTTTTTTTACACACTTTGATTATAACATGATATAATCAAAATATGAATTTTCTCAAGTTTTTTAGAAAATATTTTTTCAATGAAAAATATGAACTTCATCACAAGCTGCTGAATGTTCTTATTTTGGTTGCTATGCTTGGTGGCTGTATTGCCTTTGTTATGTCCGTCACCCTGAATTTCAGCCTTTTTTCTATTATATTAATCAGCCTTATTCTTCTTCTCTGTCTGTTGGGGCTCGTAATTGCAAATACCTACATGCATCCTCAGATTGCAATAATAATCCTTTCCCTTTGTGTAAATAACGGAATCATGCCATTTCTTTACATTACTTCAGGCGGAATAGAAAGCGGTATGCCTCTCTGGATAGCACTTGGTCTTCTTTTTACCCTGCTCCTTATAGAAGGAAAAAAGTGCTGGATTATTTTTGCGATAAACTTTTTAGGAAATCTTGCTGTCATTGTATATGCTTATTTCCATCCTGAAATCATGTGGCATATGGATTCAAAATCAGATGTTTATATTGATATTATGGTTGCAATCCTTACCCTTGTTGTTACAATGGGAGCCATTTTTAAATATCAGGCTTACGCTTATAAAAGGCAGCAGAAAGATTTGATAGATGCCATGATAGAAACTCAACGGGCCACTAAAGCAAAAAGTGATTTTCTTTCAAATATGTCTCATGATATCCGCACTCCAATGAATGCCATTATTGGCTATACAGAAATTGCAAAGAAAAATCTTGATGACCGTAAAAAACTTGTTGACTGTATTTCTAAAATCACACTTTCGTCTGACCATCTTTTAAACCTGATTAATGATGTTCTTGACATGACTAAAATTGAAAGTGGAAAAGTTACTTTTGAGGAAGAAACCTGTAATCTGCGGAATATTATAAATGAAATACAGGATATGATGATGCAGACTTTGCTGGAAAAGAAAATCCACCTGCATATTGATACTACTCAGCTTCTTGATGAAACAGTTTCCTGTGACAGACTGCGTATTAATCAGATACTTATTAATCTTGTAGGAAATGCCATAAAGTATTCAAAAGCAAATGGAAATGTCTGGCTTTCTGCTATTCAGCTTCCAGATGAAAATGAAAATGAAATTCTTGTAGAAATTCATGTAAAAGATGACGGACTGGGAATGAGTAAGGAATTTGTTGAAAAAGTTTTCCAGCCTTTTGAGCGTGAATACAATTCTACAAAAAGCGGAATTGCAGGAACCGGGCTGGGGCTTTCAATCACAAAATCTATTATAGAAATGATGCATGGTTCCATTTCTGTTTCCAGTGAACTGGGAGTTGGCAGTGAATTTGTCATTACCGTTCCTTTTGAAGTTCCAACCTTACTTGAAATAGAAGATGAAGATGAAATTTCTGGTGCAAAATTTGATTTTGCCGGTAAGCGCGTTCTTCTTGTAGAAGATAATGCCTTTAACCGTGAAATTGCCGTAGAACTTCTTACAGATGCGGGACTGGAGGTTGATGAAGCCAATGACGGTTCTTTTGCCGTGGAAACTCTTTTGCGTTCCCAGCCAGGTTATTATGATGCTGTAATCATGGATTTACAGATGCCTATAATGGACGGCTATGAAGCAACCAGAAAAATCCGCTCTTTTGAAGATATCAGGATTGCCACAATACCAATTGTTGCAATGACGGCAAATGCTTTTTCTGAAGACAAAAAAAAGGCTTTGGATTGCGGCATGAATGCCTACCTCACAAAGCCTATAAATGTAAAAGATTTGCTTAAAATTATGAATCTTATCCTGCATGAAAATATCCGCAGGAATTAAGATTATGCTTCTTTCTTTGTTTTAGACATCGGGCGAACAAGGAAGAGGCTTAAGCAGAGTGCAACTGCATAAAGAATTGCAGTAACTACAAGTACATTCTGGTATCCTGTAGGATTTGCCTGTACTCCATGAACATCAATAAACTCACCTGTGTGGTTTACAATGAATGAAGCCATCTGGTTTCCTGTAAGACCTGCAAATGCCCATGCAGAAAGTGTAATTCCGTGAATTGCAGAAATATTTCCCATTCCATAGTGGTCAGAAAGCAGGGTAGGAACGTTAGAGAATCCTCCACCGTATCCGGCGTTTACAATAAAAATAAGGGCGAGTACAAATACAATCAGAAGAACGTTACCGTCTCCGTTTGCAATTCCCTTTGTGCAAAGAACAATTACAGTGAATGCAATTGAAAGAATAAAAATCAGTTTGTAGATTGTGTTGCGGTCTTTAAGTTTGTCTGCCCATGCAGAGAATCCCAGACGTCCGCCTGCATTAAAGATTGCAGAAATTGTAGAAATCAGACCTGCAGCAGCTCCAAGTCCTACGCATTTTACAATCATCTTTTCCTGAGAAATGATTGCAAGACCGCAGGTAATGTTAATGTAGAACATAAGCCAGATTCCAATGTAAGAAGCAATAGGTTCTCTCTTAAGAGTTGCAATAATTCCTTCGTCCTTTGATTTTGTCTGAGGTTCAACCCAGCCTTCTGGTTTTGCAAGAATCAGGTGACCAACAAACATCATTACAAAGTAAACGCAGGCAAGAATAAGGAACATCTTGTAAACACCGCCTTCTCCAAGTCCTGTAAGCATTCTGCTCATAATAGGAGAGGCAATTGCCTTTGCGGCACCAAATCCTGCAACTGCAAGACCTGTAGCAAGACCTTTTTTGTCCTTAAACCAGAGCATAAGAGTCTTTACAGGAGAAAGATAACCTGTTCCAAGACCAATACCCATAATAAAACCATAGCTGATGTAGATTCCTACAAGAGCAAGCACGCTTGGGTGTCCTGCCTGAAGGCATTTTCCACCGTACCAGATAAAGAAACCTGTTCCGGCCATTCCCAATGCAAATGTAATGGAAGCAATTAAAGATGACTTGTGGATGTTTTTTTCTACAAGTCCGCCAAGGAAGGCTGCAGACATACCCAGAAAGAAAATAGCGAAGCTGAATGCCCATTCAACAGCGCCTTTTGAAAATCCGATGTAGTTTGCAATTTCCTGACTGAAAATTGACCAGCAGTAAACGGTACCAATACTGCAGTGCAAAAGGAGGGCCGGGATTGCACCGCGGAGCCATTTGTTCTGAATGTTTTTCATGTTTTTGTTACTCCTTAAATAGAGAATGCCTAAAAAAATATGATTATCAGGCATCCCTATGCCTTATTAAAGAAAATAGTATATCTATTTTATCAATCTAAGGCCTGTAATTCAAGGGCAATTTCTTCCATCTCTCGGTCGGTCATGGCTATGGTTTCTGCCACCCGGAAAAGTTCCCGTCTTACGCTGTCTGGAATTTTTGCAGTGTTTTTATAGTGGAGTTCATGTTCAAGGCTTGCCCAAAAGTCCATTGCAATGGTTCTGAGCTGAATTTCCACTTTTACATTGTGTGCAGTTTTTGAAAGATATACGGGAGTTTCCACAACCAGATGCAGGCTTCTGTAACCGCTTTTCTTAGGGCAGGCTATATAGTCATGCTCAACAATGAGCTTTAAGTCTGGCTGTTTTAAAAGCATGTCGCGTACAGAATAAATATCCGAAATATAAGGGCAGATTACCCTTACGCCCGCAATATCATTCAGATTTTTCATCATAGATTCAAAAGTTACGGGAAGATTTCTTTTTTCCAGTTTACTTGCAATGCTGTCCGGCGACTTTATTCTGCTTTTTACGGTTTCTATAGGATTTCTCTGTCTGTTTACTTTGTTTTCTTTATTTAAGATATCCAGTTTTGTTTCAATCTGTTTGATGGCACTTTCATAAATCATCATGATTTTTTGAAATTCAAAGGCCATCTTGTAAAAATCACCGGGATTTGAAAGTTCGTTTCCTGCCACAACTGCCAGTTTCCCGACAGCTTCAGGAATTTTTATGTCATCACTGATAAAAGCGTCTGTGTTATCCATAATTAAAATATCTCTTGCCTCTCCTCTTTAAATAAAATTTAATAATATTTGTTACAAAAGGCAAATAATTTAACAATATGGTGATTTGCAAGAGCCTTGAATTTATGGTATGTTAGGCAAACAAGGAGTTCGTTATGATAAATAGAAACAGTGGATTAGAGAATCTTACTGCCGGCTATCTTTTTCCAGAAGTTGCCCGCAGACGCAGGGAATATCTTGCTTCACATCCTGATGCAAAAATCATCAGTCTTGGAATAGGAAATACAACAGAGCCTCTCCCTGAATATATCGCAAAAAAAATGTCTGACTATGTTCTGGGGCTTGCTACAAAAGAAGGTTATTCTGGTTATGGTGATGAACAGGGCTTAACTGCCCTTCGCGAAAAAATTGCCCAGGTTTTTTATCCTGGTCTTGTAAGCGGAGATGAAGTTTTTATTTCTGATGGTGCAAAATGTGATATTGCCCGCATTCAGACTCTTTTTGGTTCTGGTGTAAAGGTTGCCGTACAGGATCCTGCATATCCGGTTTATGTAGACGGTTCCGTAATCGTAGGGGCTGCCGGAAAAAACAATGGAAGCGGTTACGAAGGAATTACTTACATGCCTTGCCTTCCTGAAAACAACTTCTTTCCTGACCTTTCAAAAATCCAGAAAAATTCCGTAATTTATTTCTGTTCTCCAAATAATCCTACTGGTGCTGTTTCTACAAAAGAAGATCTTAAAAAATTGGTAGATTTTGCAAATAAGAATGACTGCATCATTATTTTTGATGCTGCCTATCGTGAATTTATCCGTGACCCGAATCTTCCAAAATCAATTTTTGAAATTGAAGGCAGCAGAACCTGTTCTATAGAAATAAACTCTTTCTCAAAACCGGCAGGCTTTACTGGTGTTCGTCTTGGATGGTCTGTAGTTCCAAAAGAACTTAAATATGCAGACGGAACTTCTGTTCATCAGGACTGGAACCGCATTATGACAACCCTCTTTAACGGAGCGTCAAATGTTGCCCAGCACGGCGGACTTGCCTGTCTTGATAACGAAGGTCTTGCTGCCATGAAGTCTGTAATTGACTATTATCTTGAAAATGCCGCTGTTATAAAGAATACTTTTGAAGGTGAAAATTTCAAGAAAATGGGGGCAGAAGTTTACTTTACAGGAAACTCTCCTTACGTTTGGGTAAAATTCCCTGGAAAAAAGAGCTGGGATGTTTTTGACGCTGTTCTTGATAAGTGCAGGGTAGTGACAACTCCAGGAAGCGGCTTTGGCCCTGGCGGAGAAAGTTTTATCCGTATCAGTGCCTTTGGCCATAAGGAAGATGTAAAAGAAGCCTGTGAGCGACTTTCTTCTTTTAATATGTAAAAATATTCATTAAATGTGGTGGTCAGGAATTATTCCTTACCGCCACATTAAAATTTTGTTCTGTAGCCCAAATCAACAGAAAAAGCATTTGCAGTATTACCCGCAGCAATTTTCATGATTTCAACTTTACCCTGAATATGCAGTTCCCCGGAAAGGAAAGGTGTTGAAACATAAGGTGTAAAGTTGATGTTGTAGCCGTTTTCCAGAAGTTTTGCAGGAGCCGAAAAATCAATAAATGTCTTCTCTGGAATTGAGAATGAAAGGTGTGTTCCCGCAGTAAATGTCAGAGGCCCCAGCATGATATTTGTAGAATAGAGATTTATGTCTAATCCCAAAGTGTCATCAACAAACAGAAGTTTGTCTGCAGTATTTTCCGGAATGCTGTAAAGACTGAAATTTAAATGGAAATTCTGAAACACAAATCTTGGTTCAAACAGAAGATAGATGTTGTCTGGAGAAATGATTGTTACAGTATTTTTTGCAGAAAAGGCAACATTGTACAGACCTGCCTGAACGAAGAGGGAGTTGGTGTAGTTGTTACCGAATAAAAGTGTGGTTCCTGCATGCCAGTACAAGGTGTCAACTGCAATAATAACATCTTCTCCCTTATACTGGTTTGCAAGAGGAATTCCGATTCCTGCCGCAAAATCACAGGTAAAATATCTGTAAACGCAGGCATATCTTAAATCTGCATTTAATACAAAATAATCTTCGTCTGTATGATTCAGATAAACGTAGCCGCCAAGTGCCATAGGAAGGGAATGAAACCTGAGGATATCTGCCATTCCAAATCCAAACTGAGGGTAAAGAATTGAACCTGCAAGTCCCATATAGCTTTCTGTCAGTTTGGAAGCAATCGGCTCAATGCTGAAATATCTTTGAAGGAAGACATCGCTGCCAATAGGGTCGTAAGTTCCCATAAAGACACTAAAGTAGTTTGAGCTGTTTGACAAGTTTCCTCTTATAATATATGACAGTTCATCAATCTGAAAGCCTGCATTTGTTTTTTCAAAAATTGATTCTGTAAGCAAATCCTGAGTATCTACTGAAAATTCCAGATGAGCCCATGAATTCTGTGAAAAATTAAACTGCCCTGCAAAAAAGGCCTGCATGGTTAAATCCGGATCATATTGACTGCTTTCAGAATTTCCTGAAAAATTTAACTTACCGCCTGCATATCCGCTGAAAAAAGTTGAAGCATATAAGGATGATGCTGCAAGAAGAGCGGCAAAAATCAGATGTTTCTTTTTAAACATTTAGCGTACCTCTTAAAAAGATTGGCACAATGCACCATATTTATTATCGGCATATTAATCATAAAATATAAGTATAAAATTTTGCAACACTTTTTGACTCATATGAGGAAAAAAATAAATGTTTTTTTTCTCTTGAAATATGTGAAAATTGATATATAATATCCCTATATGAGTGATTATCTTGACCCGAATAATGAAGAACTGTTAAAGGACTTCTTTGCGGAAGCTGAACAGCAAGTTGAGCAGTTGGAAAGCAACATTCTCGTTATAGAAAATGACCCTTCTAACCATGAGGCCATAGACGAAATTTTCCGTGCTGCGCATACTTTGAAAGGTGGTTCTGCAACTGTTGAAATGATGGAGCTTTCTCACTTTACGCATATCGTAGAAGATGTGCTTGACGAAATTCGCTCTGACAGACTCAAGGTTGATGAAGATGTAGTTGATATTTTACTCACTTCTATAGATGTAATTAAAGCAATGCTTGAAAGTCGCCAGAACGGTAGCGTTTATGAAGAGGATGTTTCTGGTATTGAAGAAAAACTTCATGCCTATATTCCTTCAAAAGACGGTGCTAAACCTGCAAAGCAGGCTGCTCCAAAGCCAGCTCCAGCACCTGCCGCTCCTGCTCCTGTTGCACAGGCGCCTGCCGCTTCTTCTGCTTCTGGAATTACTGTTCCTGAACTTTCAGAAGATGATTTTGCAGAGCTTAAGCAGGCTTGTGAAGGCAAGCAGAAATTATGGTGCGTAACTGTAAAATTTGATGAAAACAATCCTATGAACAGTGTAGGCGGCATTCAGGTATTTGCGGCCTTAAAATCTGTAGGTAATGTCCTTAAAACAGTTCCTGATTTTGATGCATTGTATGAAGATCAGTTCTATGAAACTGTTTTCTATTATATTGCCAGTGATGCAGAAGGTTCTCAGATAGAAGATGTTGCCTTTCTTAGCGATGTAACTCTTATTACAGATGCTCAGATTATAGAAAGTGCCGGTTCTGGAAAGACGGTTGGTGGAGGAGCTCCTGCTCAGTCTGCACCTGCTGCGGCTCCTGTTTCTCCTGCACCTGCGGCTCAGATGTCTTCTGCACAAGATGATTTGCTTAAAGATATTCTTAATGATAATATCCTTGCTCCTGAGCCAAAAGCAGCGGCTCCTGCATCGGTTGCTCCTGCAGCCCCTTCTGCAGAATCTGCTCCTAAGAAAGAAGAAAAGAAAGCTGAGCCAAAGAAAGACGCCGCTCCAAATGCTGCTCATGCTCAGCAGGGCTCAATTCTCCGCGTAGATTCACGCCGAATTGATAATCTTTTGAATCTTGTTTCAGAGGCAGTTATTACAAAGGCTTCGTTCAACCAGCTTGCAATGCAGACTGCTGCAGAACTTGCCCGCTTCCAGGCTCTTGAAACTGAATTTAAAGAAAAACTTCATGCTCTTATTGATGGTCTTCCAGATTACGTTGAAAGCGTAAATGAAGGAACCGGTGTAAATGAAGTTAGAAAGCAGATTCTTCAGGAATATGGTACTCTTGGTGCTATTTTTGATGAATATGAATCAGAAATGAAAGGAATTTCTGTAAAATTCCGTTCATATACACAGAATCTTGGTGCAATTTCAAGTAATTTGCAGGAAGGTGTAATGAAAATCCGAATGGTTCCTATCAATCAGATTTTCAGCCGATTCCCGCGTGTTGTCCGCGACTTGCAGCGGGATTTGAACAAGAAAATTGATTTGGTTATAGAAGGTGAGGATACAGAACTTGATAAGTCTGTTGTAGAAGACCTTCTTGACCCGATTATGCACTGTGTAAGAAACTCTGTTGACCATGGTATTGAAACTCCGGATGTGCGCAAGGCAGCCGGAAAACCGGAAACAGGTACAGTTCTCCTAAAAGCATCTAATGAAGGAAACCAGATTGTAATTGAGATAAAAGATGATGGTGCCGGAATTGATGTTGAAAAAGTAAGAAAGAAGGCTATAGATAAGGGCTTGATTCATCCAGATAAGGTTATTTCTGATCAGGATGCTTATCAGCTTATCATGCAGCCTGGATTCTCTACTGCAGATAAGATTTCTGCAATTTCTGGTCGTGGTGTAGGTCTTGACGTTGTTAAAACAATGATTAGCAACCTTAAGGGAACTATTACTGTTACATCTGCAAAAGGAAAGGGAACTTCATTCATTATCAAGTTGCCTCTTACTCTTGCAATTATTCAGGGACTTCTGGTTCGCGTTGGTAAAGAAGTATACTCTATTCCAATTGCAAACGTTATTGAAAGCCAGTGCGTAAGCATCAATGAAATTAACCGCATTGATAATTACGAAGTAATGAATGTTCGTAATGAAGTTGTTACAGTCCTCAGACTTTCACGACTCTTTGGTATTAAAGAATCAGTTCAGACAGACGAATGCTATATTGTAATCGTCGGTTCTCAGGAAAAGAAAATCGGTGTTATGGTTGATGCCCTCATTGGTGAAGAAGATGTTGTTATTAAGCCTTTGAAGGATCAGTTTACTAATTCCCCTGGAATTGCCGGTGCTTCTATTCTTGGTGACGGTTCTGTTTCTTTGGTAATTGACGTTAGTAAACTTCTTGAGCTTGGAATTAAGCAGGAAATGCTTGCCCAGGAAAGACAAGAATATTCGCAGGAGTAGGATTAGGATATGAGTACAGAAAATGAAGTTGCAGTTGCAACAACAGAAGTTGCTCCTAAAGCTGAAAATAACGCAGAGAACTCAACTGTAATTGACTTCAAGATGGTTACTTTCTCTCTTGCAGATAGAGATTATTCTATTGACATCATGCATGTAAAAGAAATTGCCAAAGCAAGTCGCTTTACATATGTTCCGAATACGCTTCCGTTTGTTCTTGGTGTATATAATCTTCGTGGTGAAATTATACCAATTCTTGACCTGCGGTTGTTCTTTAATATTCCGGTTCCAGAGCGTGATGAAAATAAGCTTGAAAACATGCTTATTCTTGCAGTTGATGATCAGAAATTTGGAGTTGTAGTAGATAAGATTGACAAGGTTGTTGGTGTGCAGAGAAGTACAATTCAGCCTCCTCATCCTTTGTTTGGTGACATCAACATCAAATATATTGATGGTGTTGTAGAAAGTAATAACAGGCTTTATGTTCTTTTGGACATAACAAAGATTTTCTCTTCTAAAGAAGTTGCTGAATCTCATGTTGCTGCTCATGTACAGAAAGCCCCTTCTTCTGAGGTAAATAATGTTGCTCCCAGACAGTCTGCAGCACAGCCTGCTGCTGGAGGGCTGAAAGCTGCTGCATCTGCCGTAAAAGCAGAGGCTCCAAAAGAAGCTCCTATTGACCTTAAATTTATAAAGGAATCACTGCAGAATTATTCTAAATTTTACGTTTCACCTGTAAATGAATCATGGGTAACACATAGATATTCAGAATGGTCTGAACAGGGTAAAAAACAGATTCAGAATGAGGCAGATTCTAAAAAGTATCTGGAAACATTCTGGTCTACATGTACAGATTCCTGGTGGACAAAGGAATATGCTGCTGCCGTAGAAAAAATTCTTCCAGATAATTCTGCAAAGCAGATTATTGTTTGGAATCCTGGTTGTGGAAAGGGTATGGAAACATATTCACTTGCCTGTGTTCTTAAAAAAAGATATCCGGATTCAAAAATCAGGATTTATGCACAGGATATAGACCTTCTTAGTGTGTCTAATGCAGCGCTTATGTCTATTCCTGCAAAATTAGCTACAGATTGGTATGGTTCTTATTTGACAAAAAAAGCAAATGGGGAGTATACTTTTAGTCAGGAGATAAAAGACAGCATCATGTTTGAATATCATGACTGCAAGAATGCAAATGCTCTGCCGATGGTAGACGTTATTTTTGCACGTGACATTCTTTCTCTGCTGGATGAAAAGTCTCAGGAGGCAGTTGCTGCTGACTTCTTAGAGAAGATGAAAGGTAATGGAATTGCGATAATTGGTGAAAATGAAGCAATGCCTTCTTCCTTGAACTTTGGCGAAAAAACTGTAGGTACGCTTGTTGCGTATAGTAAAGATTAAATAGGAGAAAAAAATGCGCGTAGAGTATATTAATCCGTTTGTGGAAACTTCATTTCGAGTGCTTCAGGAAGTTCTGGGAGGCGCAGAAGTAAAACGTGGTGATTTGTATCTGAAATCAACTGCCATGCCTGTAATGGGTGTTGCTGCATTGGTCGGTCTTGCCGGTGATGTAGAAGGTCGTGTTCTTTTTGATATGACAATGGAAACTGCGTTGAATATTGCTTCTGCAATGAACGGTGAAACTCTCACAGAATTTGATGATTTGGCAAAAGCAACTATCAGTGAGTTGGCAAACCTTATTACTGCTCAGGCTGTAACAAAGTTGCACGAACTTGGATTCCGTTTTGACCTTACACCTCCAGCATTGTTTGTAGGACAGAAGATGGAAATTGCCGCTTTGGGTGGAACAACAGACAGTGTTGAAGCTCTTATTGTTCCTTTGCTTTCTGATTGTGGTAAAATAGAAGTAAACGTTTCTATCAGGGAACGAGCATAAATATTCTAAAGGAGTAAATAAAATGAAAACAACACAGGATTATCCAACTATAAATGAGCGTCCGCCAGAGGGACGTAAGGATGACGGAACTTCCTTCAGAGTATTGGTTGTTGACGATTCTATGTTCGTAGCTAAACAGCTTGGCCAGATTTTGACAAGTGAGGGTTATGAAGTAGTTGCAACTGCTGCTGATGGAAAGGAAGGCGTTGATAAGTACAAGGAATTGTGTCCTAATGTTGACCTTGTAACTATGGATATTACAATGCCTAAGATGGATGGTATTACTGCTCTTGAACAGATTATGGCTTTTGATAAGAATGCAAAAGTTGTAATGGTAAGTGCACTTGGTAAGGAAGAACTTGTTAAGAAGTCTCTTATGACTGGTGCTAAGAGTTATATTATTAAACCTCTTGACCGTAAAAAGGTTCTTGAAAGAATTGCAAAAGTTCTTCAGTAGAGTTTAGTAAAAAAAGACTGTCATCAGACAGTCTTTTTTTTTGCAATTCTCGTGTTATTTTTACCTTAAAGATTTAGCGGGAAGAGAATTTTATAAAATTATACAGTTCTCCCTCTTTTCTGATTATAAATTTTGCCTCTTTGTCTGTGCGCAGTATGCTTTTTAGTTTTGAAATCATTACGTAAACAGACTTTTCTGAGGCATTTGTATTTTCTCTGTCATTATACAGTTTTTGTATTTCTTGAAGTGTTAATTTTACATTCTGGTTTTCTTGAAAGAGTTGTAACAGCTTAAAGAGACTCTTTGAAAGGTTATTCCTGTCTTTAAATGCTTCAATTCCGTCATCTTCATAATTTTGAATATATGAAAGAGTGATTTTTGGGGCAATTAATTCTTTGGGAAGCGGAAGCGGTTCCTGCATCAGGCGGATTGAAGGGGAAATTGTTTTGTTTTCTACCAATGTCTGTAAGTCCTGAAGAACGGAGTCAATCTTTTCAAAATCAATTTTGTTATTATGGTTTTGAAGTAATTCTATCTGTGCCTTCCAGTGTGATTTTCTTGTTCCCCTTGTAAGACAGGGGTCGTTATAGAATAAACAAGGAAAATTACATTGTTTTTCCTTCATGAATTTGTAAATACTGAAAATGTCATGATTGTAAATAAGGTAGTCTAAAATCATCAGTAAAGGGGGATTTGAATTATCGTCAAGCGATGTCAGAAAGTCTTCCATCTTGTTGAATGTAATGCAGAGATAGCCTTTTGAAGTAAAGTGGTCGTGAAAAATTGTATTAATTTCTGGTTGGGTAGAAAAAATAAAAAGTCTCATCAATTTATTTTACATTGTGATTGCAGTATGTCAAAATAATTCAAAAAAAAATATAAGATGGAAAAAAAAAGAATACTGTGCTACTATAGAATATATTATTTCGACAGGGGCTTTTTATGAATTTTAAGCGCAGAAGTGGTGTGCTTCTTCATCCTACATCTTTACCAGGTACTTACGGAATAGGCACTCTAGGAAAGAGTGCTTTTGCATTTATAGACTGGTTAAAGTCTGCTGGTCAGACTTTATGGCAAATCCTGCCTCTTGGGCCTACAGGGTATGGCGATTCTCCTTATGCATCTTTTTCAACTTTTGCCGGCAATCCTCTGCTTATAGATTTAGACTTGCTTTGTGAAAAAGGCTGGTGTGATAAAAAATCAATAATTCCGCCTGATTATATAAAAAAAGAAGGCAATGTAGATTTTGGAGCAGTTGTCTGGTGGAAAATTCCTGTCCTGAAAAATGCGGCTCTCTTCTTTTTAAAAAATGCTGCAAAAGAAGATATTGCACTTTATAAATCCTTCTGTAATGAAAAAAAGAACTGGCTTGATTTGTTTGCGACTTTTATGTCGCTTAAGGCTTATTATGATGCCAAAGCCGAAGAAGAAAAGCCAGCTTCTTCGTTATGGAATGTTTACTGGCCAAAAGAACTTGCAAGATGTGAAAAAGATGCTGTAAAAAACTGGCAGAAAGAGCACTTTGAAGAAATTGAAGTGCTGAAAGTCATTCAGTTCTTCTTTGACGTTCAGTGGCAGGCCCTTAAGAAAAAAGCAAATGATTCAGGCATTCTCCTGATTGGTGATATTCCGATTTTTGTAGCCCCTGACAGTGCTGATGTGTGGAGTAATCAGTCTTTGTTTCAGCTTGATGAAGACGGCAGGCTTTCTGCTGTTGCCGGAGTGCCCCCTGACTATTTCAGTGCCGACGGTCAGTTATGGGGGAATCCGCTTTATGACTGGGATGCAATGAAAAAAGACAGGTATTCCTGGTGGGTGAACAGAATCCGTCGTGTTTTTGAACTTACAGACCTTTTACGGATAGACCACTTCCGGGGTTTTGAAGCCTATTGGGCCGTTCCTGCCGGGGAAAAGACTGCAATAAACGGAAGCTGGAAAAAAGGTCCCGGTTTGGACTTGTTTAATACAATAAAAAAGAAACTGGGGGATATTCCTGTTATTGCTGAAGACCTGGGAGTAATTACGGATGAAGTTCGTGAACTGAGGGATTCTTGTGGCTTTCCGGGCATGAAAGTGCTTCAGTTTGCCTTTAGCACTCAGGAAGCAAAAGAAAACGGTATGACCAATTGTTTCCTGCCTCATACATTTACTTCTCAAAATTGCGTAATGTATACAGGCACTCATGATAACGATACTCTTCAGGGATGGCTTGAAAATCTTAATGAAGAGCAGCTCTGTCTGGTGGCTGGTTATATTGAAGGAAAGAATCTTACTGCAGAAAAGGCAAAGTCACTTGTTAAATCAGGAAGTTTGCGGAAGGATATGATAAAAGCTGCCTTTGCATCTACTGCGGTCTATACTGTTATTCCTATGCAGGATATTTTGGGTACGGGAAATGAAGGAAGAATGAACATGCCTTCTACAACAGGAGCAAACTGGACATGGAGAATGGATAAGTCAGCATTCAAAAAAAGCGAGGCAGAAAATCTGGCCTTCCTTTCTAAAATGTACGGAAGAAATCTTTAGAAAGGTCAGCGGGGGATTATCGGCGGAACTTAATCAGCGGGTTTTATTAAACCATTCTATTGCAAGCTGACGGAGTTCGGCGGTATTTGCACAGTGCAGTTTAGACTTCATGTTTTCTTTGTGAGAGTCTATTGTCTTTATGCTAAGGTCAAGTTTTTGTGCAATATCGCTTGTTCCAAGTCCCTTGCCAATGAGAGTCAGTATCTGCAGCTGTCTGTCAGAAAGGGGAGTAATAAGCTTGCTTATGTCGGCATCAGAAGAAAAAACTTCATCTGATTTACTTGCAATTCGTTCACGTTCATTCTGACTCAAATATATATTGCCTTCTGCAACTGTTTTAATGGCATCTATGACACGACTTTCGGCTTCTTCCTTCATTATGTAGCCTTTTGCACCAGCCGCAATTGCTCTTTCAGAATAAAAACGTTCATCATGCATGGAAAGAACAAGAATCTTCTGGTCAGGCTTTATTTCCAGAATTTTACGAATTAAATCAAGCCCATCTTCCTGTCCAAGATTTAAATCCAGAATAATCAAAGATGGGTTTTGCTCTTGAAGAAATGCAAGGGCTTCTTCGCCGTCTTTTGCCATTCCTGTTACTTTAAAATTTGCCTGCGTTTCAATCAGCTGGGCAAGTCCGCGACTGAAAAGAGGGTGGTCATCTATGACAAAAACATCATAACTCATAATTATATAATATCATATTTTCAAGAAAAAAAGTATAATAATTGTATGAGAATTGGCTTAGTATTATCAGTTTTGGATGAAGAATATCAGATTTCTGTATATGAAGGCATAAAAAAGAAGGCAGATGAATTTGGTTTTGAACTTGTGTGTTTTCAGGTTGAAAATGTTGAATTTAATACAGATGCCGTCATTTCAAGAATTACAGATAAAGAGCTTTTTGGCGTTGATTTTATAATTCTTCTGGCCTCTGTCCTGTCTGACAGTTTTCTTGTTAAAAGTCTTTCTGATGTACATAGAATCTGGGGAAATGTTCCCGTAGTTTCAATAGGGCAGGAAATAAAAGAGCTGCCTTCTCTTTTGGTAAGAAGTGAAAGCTCAATGCATTCTCTTATAGAACATATGATTGTTTTTCATGGCTACCGGCATTTTTTGTATATCAGCGGAACAGCGAGTCATCAGGATGCGGTTATAAGAGAAAAATATTTTCTGGACTGCATGAGGGCCTATAAAGAAAAATACAGGGACCTTTCCTATACTATAAAAAATGCCCTTTTTACAGAAATATCTGCAATAGAAGCAATGAAGTCTTTTTTTGAAGAAAATACTGATGCTGATGTTGATGCCGTCATGTGTGCAAATGATAATATGGCAATTGGTGTATATAAATTTCTAAAAATGAATCGGGAGAATTTAAAAGCAAAGGACGTTGCCGTAACAGGCTTTGATGATATTCCTCAGAGCCGTTTTTCCAATCCTTCTATAACAACCGTAAGCCAGTCTGTTCGTTTGCTGGGAGAAATGGCTGTTGATGTCGTAAAAAAAATGCAGGAAGGGTGTGATGTGGAAAAAAAGTTTTATGTTGGCTCTGAGGTTATACTGAGGGAGTCATGCGGCTGTTCACTTTCACGTTCTGCAGAAGAAGAAAAGAAATTCTTTAATCAGCTTCAAAAAATGTACATACGTTCAGAAACAATGCTCAGGCTTGTAACAAGGCTGGGGCAGAATCTGAATTTTGCCCAGAATCCAGAAGGTTTAAGGTATGTACTTAATGATGTTACGGCGGAATTTGAAGCTTCTGATTTTATTCTTTTTAAATTTGAAAAGAGAGATGTTGGAGAAATTCTTGTAGAGCCGGAATTTGTTTATAGGGGGCATTCAAATCTTTCTCAGAAATTTATTGGGAAAACATATACTCTGGGAGACTTTTATTCTCTTGTAAATAACGGACAGTCCCTTATTTTTAAATATCTGTATTCTGGAGATGAAATAGTAGGGGGACTTTTATATAATGTGCCCCTAAAAGTGCTTCCTTATATAAACTCCGTTTCCATAAATATCGCTCAGGCCTTGGTAAGAATCCAGGTTCAGCAGGCCCGCCAGCGGTATGCAGAACAGCTGGAACGGGATGTGGCACTTAGGACAGAACAGGTTATAGAAGCAGAACACAGGCGGCTTGCGGTGGAAGCACAGGTTTTAAAGATAAGCGAAATGGAACGTCAGCGTTTCAGTAACGACCTTCATGATGACATCTGCCAGCGTCTTGCCGGCATTTCAATGCTGTGCAGGAGTTATTCCGTGCGGGAAAAGAGTGTTTCTAAGGAGGAAATGAGTGAGCTTTCGCAGTTGATTGGCGAAACCCTGCAGACTACCCGGCAGTATGCTCATAATTCATATCCGGTAGAATTGGAGCGGCTGGGACTTAACAAGGCGATTGGAAACCTGTGTAATTCATTTGAAAAACAGTCTGGCATCAGGTGTATTTATTTATGGAAAATAAAAGAAGGCATAACATTTTCTGAAATTCAGGCCCTTAATGTTTTTAGGATTATTCAGGAATCACTGCATAATATAATGAAACATTCCGGCGCGGGGGAAGCCTGTGTTTCCCTGGAATCAGATGTAAATAATTCACGTATTTGCGTTACCGTAACCGATGACGGAAAAGGTCTTTCCGGCGGTTTGCAGAAAAGAGGACTGGGGCTGGATTCCATGCAGTACAGGGCAAATCAGATTGATGCACTTTTTTCATTCGCGCCTCTTATGCCTCATGGAACGGAAATAAAACTGGAATTTGAAGTCATGGGAAAAGTCTGACTTAGCTCTTTTGTTTTTTTTGTTTTCACCTTATAATAAAAGTATGAGTACACATATTAATGCTCCTCAGGGAGCCATTGCAGATAAAATTCTGCTTCCGGGAGACCCTTTAAGGGCTAAGTTTATTGCAGAAACATTTCTTGAAAATCCAGTATGTTATAACGAAGTTCGTGGTATGTACGGGTTTACGGGAACTTATAAAGGTGTGAAAGTTTCTGTTCAGGGAACAGGAATGGGACAGCCGTCTCTTTCTATCTACGTGCATGAACTATTTGACTGCTATGGAGTGCAGAAGGCTATTCGTGTAGGAACTTGCGGAGCGGTAAGTGAAGATGTTGAACTTCGCGATGTAATTCTTGCAAATGGTGCCTGTACAGATTCTTCTCTTCAAAATCAGAGGTTTGGAATGCTGCATTATGCCCCTGTTCCTGATTTTGGCTTGCTTTATACAGCCTATAACAAGGCTAAGGAAATGAATCTTAAGACAGTTGTAGGTCCGTGTGTTTCCAGCGACCGTTTTTATGATGATAACCAGAACTGGAAGCTGTGGAAAAAGTACGGTGCTAAAGGTATTGAAATGGAATCTGCCGAACTGTATACTTTGGCAGCTGAATTTAACAGAAAAGCACTGACTATTCTTACTGTAAGTGACCATATCCTTAAGGGAACTGCGACAACTGCAGAAGAACGTCAGACAACTTTCAAGGACATGATGAAGCTTGCCCTTGAAACTATTATACAATAATGTCATCTTCGGGTTTGACCCGAGGAGCATAAAAATCGAGGGATAAAAATGAAACCAACATTATTAGTTCTTGCAGCCGGAATGGGAAGCCGTTACGGCGGAGTAAAACAGATAGACGGGGTAGGCCTTCATGACGAATGTCTCCTTGACTTTGCAACCTATGACGCCATGAAAAGCGGATTTGGAAAGGTTGTGTTTATAATCAGAAAAGATATTGAACAGGCTTTCCGCGAGCGGCTTTTTGACCGCATTGCCCGCAATTTTGATGCAGAATACGTTTTTCAGCAGCATGAATCCCTGCTTACAGACCAGCAGCTGAAGGACAGCCAGGGCCGTGAAAAACCTTGGGGAACAACTCATGCCGTGCTGTGTGCAGAAAAGGCAATTAAAACTCCATTTGCCGTAATCAACTCTGATGACTATTACGGCCGCCAGGCATTTGATGTTCTGGGAAAGTATCTTGCTTCTATTGAGCCTGACTCTCCTGAACACGCAATGGTTGGATATGTTCTTGGCAATACAATGAGTCGCAGCGGTTCTGTAAGCCGTGGTGTATGTACAGTTGCAGATGAAAAACTTGTAAGCATTGTAGAAAATCTTAAGATTTACTATGGCGAAAATGATTCTGTAATCAGCGAACAGCCGGACGGAACAAAAGTGAACTTTACAGGAAAAGAATGGGTCAGCATGAACCTCTTTGGTTTCAGTCTTAAGGCTTTTGAAGAATTTCATGTTTATTGGGAAAACTTTATTGCAAATAATGTTTCTTCTCCTAAGGCAGAAGCACTTCTTCCTGTTGCTGCAAGCGATATTATTGCCCACAAGCAGGGAATCATAAAATTCTTTACATCTCAGGAAACATGGTTTGGAATGACCTATCCGGAAGACCGTCAGATTGTAAAAGATGAAATTGCAAAGAAAATTAAAGACGGCTATTATCCTGAAAAACTTTGGAGTAAATAAATGATTAAGCTTAATGCTATAAAATCTGACAAAATCTGGGGATATGAACTTTGGATTGCATCTACTCATCCAAACGGATGTCAGGATGATTTTAAGGCTTTTTGTGGAGGTGATTATCCTCTGCTTGTAAAGGTTATTCAGGCAGATGATACTCTGTCTATTCAGGTTCACCCGGATGATGACTGGGCTGTAAAACTGGAAGGGCAGGGGAACCGCGGAAAGACCGAATGCTGGTATGTTCTTGATGCTGCTCCAGATGCAAAAATTGTATACGGAATAAAAGAAGGTTATTCAAATGAAGTTCTTGCAAAAGCAATTACAGAGAATAAACTGGAAGATTACCTTGAATTCGTGAATGTAAAAAAAGGTGATTTTATCTTTATTCCTGCAGGAACCGTTCATGCCATTGGTGCGGGGCTGCGCCTTATGGAAGTCCAGCAGTCTTGTGATTTAACCTACCGTCTTTATGACTGGGGGCGCGGTCGCGAAGTTCACATAGAAAAAGGTCTTGCTGTAATTAAACGCGAAGAGATGATTCCTGTTGCTCCTTTCCCGAAAGAATTTGACTGCAAGTATTTTAATCTGCAGGAAATAGAAGTAAAAGGCGGCTGGAGTATGCTCTGTCCGTCTGAGGCAGAAGGAAAGCCGGAGGGCGTTCAGTTAATCTATGTACTGGAAGAAAACAAGGCTGTAATCCGCATGGCAGGAGAAAGTGCAGGAAGAAAACTTAATGCAGAAGACATTTATGCAGTAAAGCCTGGTGAAAAAATTACAGTGGAAGGTTCTGCCCGCATAATGAGGATTATTGCAAAATGATGCTCTTTACTTTTCTTGTGTTCATACTGTTTCTGATTGCAGTCTGTCTGGCTTTGAAAAATAAGGCGATATTTCCTGTTGCTTTTTGCGGGGCATTTGCAGCGGCTCTTGTATGTGCATTCAGAACTTTCTTTCTGTTTGCACACAGGGTCGTACCTTTTTCTTTTTCAGAAAATTTTGCTTTCCTGTTGATTAGGCAGTCCCTCTTACCGCTTATTCTGCTTTACGGTCTCTTTTTTCTTATATCAAGGGATTCTGCTGAATTTAAGATTGAAATGTCGCTTCCTTTGACAAGTGCATTTTATATGGTTTACCTGCCTTATTGCATAATCAGTTCTGCAGAGGGGTTATATTCTGCTTTTGCCCTGTTTGTAAAGCCTCTTATGTATATTGCTATGCTTTATCAGGTCTGGTTTTCCATTAAGGAAACTAAAAGATGGTTAGGTGAAAAGAAAATTGTTTATGCGGCACTTTATGCTCTTGCAGCGCTTGTATATCTGCTTGTGCCTGCAATGGTAGAAGCAATGTATATGATTAATACAAGATTTATATTTACACTTCTATGTGCCGTACCTTATTGCCTGCTGCCTCTTGTCTTTTATTTTTTTAAGGAAGTAAAAATGAAATCAAACAATGTCGTAAATGCCATTGCTTGATTCACGCATTTTTGCTACGCAACAAGTGCTCAAATAAAAAAAATCTCCGGCATGGCCGGAGATTTTTTTTGCTCATTGCTTATTTTTTTCTAGTCTAAAGCATGTCCTGCTGAACCGAATACATTCTTGTTCTTGTCTGCATACATCTTTACGAGTTCTGCACGAGCGTCTGTAAGATACTGACGTGGGTCAAAGTCTTCTGGATGTTCAACAAGGTGCTTGCGGATAGCAGCTGTCATTGCAAGACGTCCGTCTGAGTCAACGTTAATCTTACATACTGCAGACTTTGCAGCCTTGCGGAGCTGTTCTTCTGGGATACCTACAGAGTTAGGAATCTTTCCGCCGTACTTTTCGATTTCTGCAACGTAAATCTGTGGAACAGAAGAAGAGCCGTGGAGTACGATCGGGAATCCTGGGAGCTTCTTTTCGATTTCTGCAAGTACGTCGAATGCCAGTGGAGGTGGAACCAAAGTTCCGTCTGCACGGCGTGTGCACTGTTCTGGAGTGAACTTGCAGCGTCCGTGTGAAGTACCGATAGAAATTGCAAGTGAGTCACAGCCAGTCTTTGAAGTAAAGTCAATAACTTCTTCTGGTTTTGTGTACTTAGATTCTTCTGCAGAAACATCTTCTTCTACACCACCAAGAACACCAAGTTCTGCTTCTACAGTTACATCGAACTGGTGAGCATACTCTACAACTTTCTTTGTAAGAGCAACGTTTTCATCATAAGGAAGAGATGAACCGTCAATCATTACAGAAGAGAATCCGTTGTCGATACAATCCTTTGCAACTTCAAAGTTTGGACCGTGGTCAAGGTGAAGGGCGATAGGAATATCACATCCAAGTTCATGAGCATATTCTACAGCACCACGAGCCATGTTGCGGAGGATATTTGCGTTTGCGTAAGCGCGTGCTCCCTTTGAAACCTGGAGAATAACAGGAGATTTTGTCTCAACACAAGCCATGATGATAGCCTGCATCTGTTCCATATTATTGAAGTTATATGCAGGAATTGCATATCCGCCTTTCATAGCCTTTGCAAACATATCGCGTGTGTTTACGAGGCCAAGATCTTTGTAACTAATAATGTTAGCCATAATTAACATCCTTTATAAAAGTGATTTGATAAAATAATAATCCAATATCACTAAAAATTCAATGACTAAATACGTTCAGTAAAATAAAAAGGGATTTGACAAAGATTTATATAGGAAATATAATTAAAAATAATAATATTTTTGACTGAATGTACCGATAAAAAAGATAACATATTTTATCTTTTATCTGGTTGATAAAGTTTCAAGGAGTTTTGCATGAAAAGGGGACTTAAAGCCTTTGTTGGTCTTGCAAGTCTGTTTGTAATTGGACTACCTGTATTTGCACAGCCAAGTTCAAGAAGCATCGAGACATTTGTAATGGACGATTTTGATTCTGCTGGAGAGCAGAATTACCTGTATGATGGAAAGCCTTACAGCTGGGACTGGGCTATTAATTCCAGCCGTTTTGTTGCTGAGGGATTCCCAAAACAGAATTATTTTGACGGCGCTCCTAATTCTTTGAGGCAGCTTCTTAAAGGTACTGATAAAGAACTTAAGGTGCTGGGTATTCAGACTGCATTTAATAGAAAAGGTGATAACTGGTTTGAAGTTTATCCTACAAAGGATGATAAGGCTTACGAAATTCCATTTACAGGAATCGTTTCTACAATTGATTTCTGGGTATGGGGTTCAAATTACAACTACTACATTGAACTTCTTGTTCGTGATGCAAGCGGAACTGTTCGTGTTCTTCCTGCAGGAAGCCTTGCCTTCCATGGATGGCGCAATATTATTATCAATATTCCAAGCTGGATACAGCAGCAGTCACACCTTCGTTCTGGACCAACAAGCATGTCTTTTGTAGGCTTCAGAATCCGTTCTGATGCAGAAGAGTATGTTGATGATTTTATGATTTTCTTTGATCAGCTTAAGTATACTTCTAATTCTCTGTCATTTATTTATGACGGATATGAACTTAAGGATGTATTTGCTGATTCAGAATCTGAAGGTTCGGAGGTAGAAGAATAATGAAAAAGATACTTGCAGTTAGCGTACTTGCTCTTTTTGCTGCTGGTTTTGTTTTTGCTCAGCAGAGTCTTGAAGAGCCAAATCCGGAAAATGTAGGTGCAGATTCAGCACTTTCTGCTCTTCGTGAAGTTTCTCTTGATAAGTTTGAACGTGAAGGTTCATGGAATGTTCATATTTCTGCCGATGACGGTATTATTACCGGACGTCTTTTTGAAGGTAATCCTGCAATGAAGGAACCTTTGGAAGAAGATGAAGGTAAGGAAGCTGAAGATACAATGGTATATGGTGTAAAAGTTGAATTCTTCCGCCGCGGTAAGAACTCTTTTACAATTAAGTCTGGACGTCCTATTCCTGTAGAAGGAACTGCAAAGACAATTTCTATGTGGGTTTGCGGACGAAATCAGGATCATGAAATGTATGCTCTTGTTCAGGATTATTTTGGACATAACTTTGAGCTTTACATGGGAAATCTTGGATTCTCTGGATGGAAGAAACTTACTTGTGTAATTCCTCCTAGCCCGGATGGAGAACACGGTATTGTTCAGAGCAGTGCATACTATGGAGATAAGCCTGGTCTTCGTCTTCTTGGTTTCCGCATTGACTGTAATCCTATGAAAGCTCGTGGTACATACTATGTTTATTTTGATGATATCAGAGCGGTAACGGACTTGTATGATCTTCAGAACAGAGATGAAGATGATATGGTTGATAACTGGTAATTTTCCTGAAACTTAATTATATAAAGGACTTCCTGAAAGGGGAGTCCTTTTTTTTATCTGCAGATTCTGTAATATCTGCTTTTATTATGAGTTTGTGTAAGCTCAATTACATTCATGCGGACTAGAACCCAGATTATTAGGTGAGGATTATTGATTTTCAGTTCTTTTCCCAGGTCTTTTGCACAAAATTCTTCTGGCAGGCTTTGAGGGAGAAGCGAAATGTAGTCTTCTTTGCTGTTTAATCTGATGGTTTTGATTATTTCTGAAAGTTTTCTGTCTTCTTTAATCCAGTTCTTTTTAAATCTGCGTTTTCTGTTTCTGGATTGAACAGCTTCTGACGTGCGGATTCTTTTTTCTGTAACGCTTATCTGAATTATTTCAAGTGAAAAATTTTTATCCAGCAGAATGGGATAAATTCCTGTGAGTTCCTTAAAAATGTCGTAGATGTTTCCTTTTTTGGGGCTTGTACGTTTGGAAAGCAGATTGTTTTCCTGATCGTAGACTTCTATTTTTGTCTGCAGGATATTGGGATGAACAATTTTTACCCTGTGACCTTTTGAAATTGCGTCCTGAATTTTGGGGTAGAGTTTTGAAAGGTTTTTTGTCTGTATTTCAATTATATTTCCTTTTTGAGTAACTATGTCGTATACATGTCCTTCTGCCTCAACTTCAGTCTGGCCCTGGTAAATTTGACTGTAAATTGTCTTGAGGGTCTTGTGAAGGCTACTTTCATTAATAGTGGAAAAATTCATCTTGTAACTTAAATTATTTATAGTATTAAACTGTATAATATTTTTGCCAGAAAAGCAAAATTTTTTTTTATTATCTGCATAAAAACGCGTTGACTTTAGTAAATTTTGGTATAAAATGGTGAATAAGTGGGAAAAAGTGGTAAAAAGTGGATATAAGTGGGTATGAATCTATTAACTGGTGAATACAATAATACAATTGATGACAAAGGCCGCCTGTCGTTCCCTGTGAAGCTTAGGGCTGCTCTTAATCAGAATGTACTTATTGTTACCAAAGGTTTAGAACGCTGCTTATGGCTTTTTACACTTGATGAATGGGAATCCTTTCAGTCAAAGCTGCTGAGTAATGCTTCTATGATGAAAAGCGAAAGTATGCTTGTAATCAGACGCTTTATTGCATCGGCTGCAGATGTTGAATTTGATAAAAACGGACGCTTGTCCATCCCCCGCGAATTAAGGGAGTATGCTCACCTTTCTAAAGACTGTACTGTGCTTGGAATTGCAAAGTATATGGAATTGTGGGACTCCCAGACTTATAGTGAATATCAGGAACAGTCTGAAGCTTCTTTCAGAGAGGCTGCAGAGAAATTTAATGATATTGCTTTTTAGTTTTTAATTTTTATAAAAGGTGGGATTAAAAAGGTGGAAATCGTTCACACTCCGGTTTTATTAAATGAGTGTCTTGAACTGCTGTCTTCAGAAGAATCATACGGTAAAGAACCTCTTATGATTGATTCAACATTGGGAGAGGGCGGTCATTCGTTTAACTTCCTTTCAAAATATCCTTCTCTTAATATATTGGGTCTGGATGCAGATTCTGTAATTCAGGCTCGTGCAAAGGAGCGTCTTTCTGTTTACGGAAAGCGGATGCACTTTTTTAACGGCTGGTTTCAGGATTTTTATGCCGCATTTCCTTCCAGTATGGCGGGCAGCGGAATAGAAGAGGGAAAGCGTCCTGATATCATCCTTTTTGATCTTGGAATTTCTGTTTTTCATTATGAAAAATCTGAGAGGGGATTTTCTTTCAGATATGATGAAAAACTTGATATGAGGCTTAACAGCAATGAAGGTGAGTCTGCGGCAGATTTAGTAAATGAGCTGAGTGAAGAAAAACTTGCTGATTTGATTTATCTGTATGGAGAAGAAAAACTGAGCAGGAGAATTGCCCGGGCTATTGTAAGTGCACGGGAAGGTGGAAGAATTGAATCTTCAAAGGCACTTGCCCAGATTATCTGGGATGCAGTTCCTGCAAATTACCGCTACGGTAATATTCATCCTGCTACAAGAACTTTTCAGGCCCTTAGAATTGCTGTTAATGGCGAGTTGAAGCGTTTGCCAAAAGCCCTTCATGATGCTTTTAATGCATTGAATGAAGGTGGAAAAATGGGAGTGATAACTTTTCATTCTTTGGAAGACCGGATTGTAAAGAATTATTTCCGCAATCTGGGCAGGGCGTGTGTTTGTCCTCCTGAGGTGGCACAGTGCCGTTGCGGTGGAAAAAAATGTGCTGAAATTATTACCAGGAAACCTGTGTGTCCTACGGAAGAAGAGGTTCGTGTTAATTCTCCTTCCAGAAGTGCAAAACTTCGCGTAGTACGTAAAATCTGCAATGCAAATGAATACAGGCTGGAAGGAGTGGAAGGATATTAGTATGAAAATCAGGTTTAAGGATGTTCTGCTTAGATTTGCAATTCTTCTTCTTGTTCTTTCTGTTCCTCTGATGCTTTTTATGTACGCCTTGCAGGCAAAGCAGTATACGAATCTTACAAAAGAAGTCAGGGCTTTGGAACAGAAACAGGAAAAACTGATTGAGGAAAATAAGAAGCTTGTGAGTGATATTGCCATTCTTTCAAGTGCAGACAGAATTGAAAAGATTGCAGTTGAAGAGCTGGGAATGCATAAGGCTGAAAAAGAAGATATTGTCCGTGTTGAAATGACAGGGGAGAAAGAATGAGCTCAACATTACTTGAATATGATGAATTGATAGAGGGTGTAAAAGGATATAATGCAGGAACTTGTCATGCCTGTTTCTTTACATCTGTTCAGACGGACAGCCGGAATGTATGTGATAAAAGTCTTTTTGTTCCTCTTGTGGGAGAAAAGCAGAATGGTCATATTTATATTCCTCAGGCAATTCAAAAGGGTGCAAGCGTAATTTTTGTTAATAAAAATACCCTGAACGCAGACAGGGCTCTTTATGAAAATCTTCAGAAAGAAAATCCGAATGTTCTGTTTGTTGCGGTAGAAAATACACTCCATGCACTGCAGGATGCGGCAGAAGTTTATGCTTCAAAAAAGTGCAGTAATATGATTCGTATCAGTATTACCGGTTCAAGCGGAAAGACAACTACAAAAGAAATGATGGTTTCTGTATGCAAGGCTCATTTTGGAGAAGATGGCGTTGCCTATACAAAAGGAAATTTTAATTCTGAGACAGGACTTCCTTTAACGGTTTTCACTATTCGTGGTGATGAAAAGGTATGCGTTCTTGAAATGGGTATGAATCGTGAAAATGAGATTGGTGAAATATCAAAGGTATTCAAGTCTCAGTACGGAATTATAACAAATATTGGCACGGCACATATTGGAATTCTTGGAAGCCGAGAAAACATTGCAAGGGAAAAAAGAAAGTCCTTTGATTATATTCCTGAAAACGGAGCCGCTTTTGTTCCTGAAACAGATTCCTACTGTGATTTTTGTACGGAAAATGTGAAAGGTAAGGTTGTAAAATATGGACGTACAGCGAGTGAAAAGAATTATAATGTCAGATATGGAGAAGATAAAGGTCTTTTTGGAACGGAATTTTATATTGATGATGTAAAAGTAAACCTCTCTCTTTCTGGCGATTATAATTACATTAATGCGCTGGGGGTAATTTCCTGCGCAAAAGAAATTGGAATCACTGATGAAGAAATAAAGAAGGGTCTTGAAAGAGTAGAAGCTGTGGCCGGCAGAATGGAAAATAAGATTGTCCGCCTGAAGAATGGGAAAAATGTGATTCTTATTAAAGACTGCTATAATGCGAATTATGAATCAATGTCTAAAGTGATTGAATTCTGTGACGGTTTGAAAAAGATTGGCAAGAAGATTTTTGTTCTGGCAGACATGAAGGAACTTGGCAGTGAATCTGAAAAAACTCACAGAATGATTGGTGAAAAAATAAATGAAGTTTCTCCGGATTATGTGTATTTAATCGGCGAGGAAATGAAAGCCGCTTATTCTGTTTTATTCAAGAAAGAGAATTCCTTTTATTATGAACAGGGTGGTGACTATACTTTTGGAATTATTTCAGGTCAGATTAATTCCTATGCAGAAGATAATGACGTTATTCTGCTTAAGGGCTCTCACAGTATGGAACTTGAAAAACTGGTGCCAATGCTTGTGAATCAGGAGGAGCAGAAATGACACAGTTTTCTTTTTACGCAAACAAACCTTCTGAAAATTATAATAAGGTAGACATGGGGCTTTTTGCTTCCATTCTGCTTTTATGGGGCCTGGGAATCTTTACGCTGTTTGTCTGTACTCAGCATTATGCAGTAAAGGTTTTTGATAATGACCCTTTATATTTTGTTAAGAGGCAGCTTGTCTGTTCTGCAATCGGCTTTGTGTTTTTTGCCGCCTTTATGATAACAGACATGCGCTTTACCAGAAAAATTATTTCTGTTATTGTCTTTACCTCTCTGATACTCTGTGTGCTGACTTTTATTCCGCCGCTGGGTATTGAAAAAAACGGAGCCAGAAGATGGCTTAGAATGCCTGCAGGCTTTACATTCCAGCCTTCAGAACTGGTAAAGTTTGCTCTTGTTCTTTTTCTGGCCAATTATTTTGACAAGCAGGAAAGTCTTGAAAATCCTGAAGACAAGAATGTTTTTCCTTGTGTTATAGTTTTTTTCTTTTTTGTAATTATTGTACTGGCACAAAAAGATTTTTCTACAAGTCTTTTTATAACTGGAGTGGGAATCCTTTTGTTCCTTGTTTCCGGGGCTAAACTGATGTGGCTGCTACCTTTTTCCATGCTGGCTGTGCCTTCTGTAATCCTTATGATTACTCTGGAGCCTTACCGAATTCAGCGCGTTATTGGATGGGTCAGACCTGATCAGTATGCTTCTGGAGTAAATTATCAAAGCCTTGCGGCAAAAAGAGCAATTGCTGCTGGTGGAATTTGGGGAAATGGAATAGGAACTGGCTTACAGCGTATTCACAGCATTCCAGAAGTTCAGTCTGACTACATTTTTGCAGGCTGGAGTGAAGGAATGGGCTTTTTAGGCGTTCTGCTTTATTTTGCGGCTCTGATATTCTTTGCATATAGAGGATACAGAACTGCATTTAACTGCAAGGACAGATTTACTGCCTATGCAACATTTGGATGCGTTTCAATAATCTTCCTTCAGTCAATTATAAATACGATGGTTGTCTGCGGTCTGCTGCCTTCTACAGGTATTCAGCTTCCTTTTTTCTCCTTGGGAGGCTCTTCAATTATCGTAACTCTGGCAATGTGTGGATTTATTCTGAATGCCTCAAGGTGTGAAGAATTAATTGATAAAAGTTCTGAAAATGACGAAATAAGTATAGAGTCACTTTCATATTTATAAGAGTTTATTAGAAAGAGGATGTAAAAATGAGTGATGTTGGACTGCTTCAAGATGAAGATTTTCTTGATAAAGATTATTTCCTGTCTGATGAAAGTGAAAGTGAAGAAAAACGTTCAGCAGAAGGAAAAATTAAGATTATCAAGGTGATTTTTGTTATTCTCTGTTTCATGCTTATTGGTGAGCTGGTTGCATATAAGTATATTATGCCGAGTTTTTCTAATCCTAGGGTGACTGTTGCAGGACAGAAAAATTACACTGCAGAAGAAATTGCCCGCAAACTGTTAAAAATGGATGCATCAAACTGGTTTGAATTTGACGTGAATCAGGCTGTGTCAATTCTTTCATCTGAAGCAGGAATAGAAAGTGTTTCTGTAGAAAAACATTTCCCGGACAAGATTTTCATAAATGTAGTTGAGCGTGAACCTGTGGCAGTTACTTTTGTTGCAGAAAACGGCAGGACATATCCTGTAGAAATTGATAAAAACGGCGTATTATTCCATGGAAAAGAAAATTATATGCCTGATACCTCTTTGGTTCCGATTGTTTCAGGTCTTCCGATTGAATATATGGCTCAGGGAATGAGGATTCCGGGGATTTATCGTCCTCTTATTGACCAGATTTCTGCAATCAGTACTCTTCCTCAAAAATATTTTGCAGGAATTTCTGAAATTTGTGTGCTTCCTAATGAATTTGGTAACTATGAGCTTGCCTTGTTTCCTGCTCAGTCAAAAATAAAAGTTCTGACTGACCGAGCATTGAATGAAGAGGCGTTAAAGTATATGATGGTAGTATTGGATGTGGTCAATCAGATTGGATCAGAAGTATCTGAAGTTGATTTAAGATATGGTTCTGTTTCCATAAAAACTGTTGATGTAGGGGAATGATAAAAAATGGCAGATGATAAAATTGTCGGGCTGGATATTGGAACAAGTACAATTAGGGTTGCGATTGGAGAAATTGATCCTGAAACGGGAAATCTTCAGATTGCAGGAACAGCCAGCCGTAAATCAGCAGGACTCAGAAACGGTGTTATTGTAAATATTGAAGATGCAAAAAATGCTATAAAAGAAGCAATTGATGCTGCTGAGCAGAATGCCGGTACTTCCGTTGAGTCTGTTATTACTGCAATCGGCGGTTCTCAGATTGAAAGTATGAATTCTAAGGGAACAGTGCCTGTTTCCAGCAGTGGAAAATCAACAAAAGAAATTTCTAGAATAGATGTTGAGCGTGTTATTGAGTGTGCAACCGCCGTAAAAGTGCCTGATGACAGGGAAAAACTTCACGTAATTCCGCAGAATTATATTGTAGATGGTGTGGGCGGTATTCAGGATCCTATTCACAGAATGGGAACAAGGCTTGAAGCTGAAGTTCATATTGTAACTGCTGCAAAAACAATCATTCAAAATTTAAGGTCTACTGTTTCAAGAGCAGATTATATTCTGGATGGAGTTATGTTAAAAACTCTTGCGCAGACTCAGTCAGTCTGTCATCAGGATGAACTGGAATTGGGGTCAATCCTTATAGACTTTGGGGCAGGAACAACAGATGTGCTTATTCTTTTTAAGGGGGCGCCTATTGCAACGGCCTCTGTTCCTGTTGGCGGTAATCTTGTTACCAATGATATTGCCCTTGTGACCGGAATTCCTGTTGCAGAAGCAGAAAAGATAAAGATTGAATCAGGCTGCTGCTGGTTGCCGACTATTACACCTGAAAATGATAGGGAAGTGATTTTGCCGGGAGTAGGTGGCAGGGCACCTGAAGCAATGATGCGTTCCCAGTTGTGTAAGATTATTCAGGCCAGAATGGAACAGATTTGTCTTATGGTAAGATCTGCAATCCAGAAAAATACTAATGATTCTATCAAGGAACTTACAGGTAATATTATTCTTACTGGCGGTGGAGCCAAGATGGATGGTATCGTAGAACTGATTCAGAATATGTTCTGTACTTCATCAGTTCGTCTTGGAATTCCTGAAAATCTTGGTGGAATTGAAGAAGATTATCGCAGACCTGATTTTGCAACAGTAATTGGACTTGTGGTTGCAAATAAGTCACTTGCTCAGGGAAGAGACAGCAGAAAGAGATCAAAGATTCATTCTGTAAAGAAAGATAAATCAAAGAATAGTGAAAGCGTTCTTAAGAAAATATTTAAGTCGTTGTTTTAAAAAAGGGGAAAAGTAAAAACAAGAGTCTTGTTTTAACAAAGGGAGGAAATATGGGAAATCTTGGAATTTCAATTGTGAATGACGAATCAGACTACACACAGTCTGCTTATGCAGAAAGCAGTCCTACAATCATTAAGGTAGTCGGCTGTGGCGGTGGAGGTTCTAATGCCGTAAACCGAATGATTTCTCATGAATTGAGCAATGTAGATTTTATTGTATTGAATACAGATTTACAGGCTCTGGGCCGTTCTAATGCCCACACAAAACTTGCAATCGGTCAGAAAGTAACAAAAGGTCTTGGTGCCGGTGGCCGCCCGGAAATTGGAGAGCAGGCTGCAGAAGAAGATAAAGAAGTGATTACAAATGAACTTCGCGGTGCAGACATGGTATTCATAACTGCTGGAATGGGTGGCGGAACAGGAACTGGTTCTGCTCCTGTTGTTGCCCGCATTGCAAAGGAACTTGGCTGTCTTACAGTTGCCGTTGTTACAACTCCTTTTGAATTTGAAGGCCATGTAAGAATGAGACAGGCTATGAAGGGCCTGGAAAAACTTCATGAACAGGTAGACTCTCTTATTGTAATTCCAAATGAACAGCTTTTTAAGAATATTGATAAAAATCTTACCGTAAAGGAATCCTTCCGCAAGGCTGATGAAGTTTTGTGTCAGGGTGTAGAAGGTATTTCAAATATCATTACAAGTCCTGGAGATGTAAATACCGACTTTGCCGATGTTCGTAACGCAATGAGCGGTCAGGGTAATGCAATTTTTGGAATCGGTGTGGGTGAAGGTGAAAACCGTGCTGCTGATGCCGCTTACAATGCCATCAATAATCCTATGCTGGAAAATTCAAAGATTGATGGTGCAAAGAACCTGCTTATCAATATTTGTGCTTCTGAAGAAATTACTCTTAGCGAAGTCGGAGAAATCTGTAGTATTGTTACTGCTTCTGCTGATAAGGATTACAATATGTTCTGGGGTCAGGTTACACAGCCTGAACTGGAAGGAAAAATCAGCGTAACTGTAATTGCAACTGGTTTTGAAAATGCAAATAAGGCTTCTGTAAATAAAAGTGCCGCAGAAACTGTTGAAGAAAAGCCTGCAGCCCTGCCGGATGACGTTGTCGCTTCTTCTGAACTGGATGCCCTCCTGCATGGAGGTGTTCGCCGCCCGCAGCCTGCTTCTCCGGGAGAATTTGTTTCAAAAAAGGATATTGCTGCAGAAAAAGAACAGTCTGACAGAAAGAAGGGCAGCCTTGTAGCTGGACTTTTTGATGATGTTGAAGAAAAAAATCCTCATTCTGCTCAGGTACGCCGCCAGTTTAATCCTCCTGCAGGATGGAATCCTGATGCAAATGACTTGACTCAGCCTGCAATCTGGACCAGCGGATTTGGCAGGGGAATCAGACTTTCTGATGACTGATTTTTTATATGACTATTGATGAACTTTTACAGCATTTTTATTCAGACCTTCTGTTGGTGCGCAGGGATTCTGTCCGCACTGCAGAAACATATAAAATTGCTGCAGAAGAATTTCTGAATTGGCTTGTTGAGCAGCATATAAAGTTAAAAAATGTTTCCGTTCAGAATTTAATGTATTATATTATAAAAAGACAGACTGAAGACGGATGTACGGAAGTTACCATGGCAAAAGATATTGCCGCATTGCGTTCTTTTGGCTCTTATCTGGTTCGTAAAGGCTATTGGACTCAAAACATTGCCTTGGATTTGGAAAAGCCTAAGATGGCTAGAAATCTTCCTGAAGTGCTTTCTGTTGAAGAAATTGATTCCCTTCTTGATGGAATTGATACAAAAACTCTTTCTGGAAAAAGAGATGATGCTCTTTTTGAGCTTGTATATTCCTGTGGTCTTCGTATAAGTGAGGTATGTGAACTGAAACTTGTAAATGTTCATATAGATGAAGGGCTTATATTAGTTCATGGAAAGGGTGATAAGGAAAGGCTTGTTCCTTTTGGACAAAGGGCTGCCGAAAAACTGAAGGTTTATCTTGAAGAAGTTCGGCCTGTGCTTTTGAAGGGTAGAAATAACCCGAACTTATTTGTAAATTATAGAGGTGAAGCAATTTCCAGAAAGGGTGTATGGAAAAGGTTTCAGTATATGGAAGCAAGAAGCGGAATCAGTGCTAAAGTGCATACTTTGAGGCATAGTTTTGCTACTCATCTTCTTGAAGGTGGTGCGGATTTACGTTCTGTTCAGGAGCTGCTGGGGCACGCGAATCTTGCAACAACAACAATTTATACCCATGTAAGTGATAATCAGCTGGAAAAGGTGCATGAGCAGTATTTTAAGGCTCAGGGGGCACTGCGGGAGGAATTATGAAAAAGATTTTTTTTACAGTCGGATTTCTTTTTATTCTCATTACTCTGACCTCTTGTGGTGTTTCTAATAAATCAATTACCCGCTATCAAAAAATGGAAGAAGGTGTTTCCAGTCCGACAAGTGTAGAAGAATTAAAAGATGCCATAAAAAAATATCAGGAAAGGGTTGCAGATATTCAGCTTGCAAACAGTCAGGTTGGAATCTGGTATAAAATGCTTGGTACCCGCTATATTGACCAGAAAATGTATGGTGAAGCTTTAAAATGCTTTCAGGAAGCCTTAAAATATTATCCTGATAATCAGAATCTGTATTATTATGTTGGAGTCTGTGCTGGCTATATGTCTCATGCCGCTATGGATTTTGGTGCCTCTGGAAATACAGAAGTCCGCTATAATTATCTGAAGCTGGCAGAAGATGCCTACCTGCGTGCTGTTTCAATTGAAGAACGTTATGTGCGGGCCTTATATGGTCTTGGTGTTCTTTATGTATTTGAACTTGATGAACCGGAAAAAGCTGTTCCATATCTGGAGCGTGCTGTTTCCGTAGAAACTAGAAATATAGATGCAATGTTTGTACTTGCCAGAGCCTATTATTCAATCTATGAGTTTGAAAAATCTGCAGCAGTATATGATAAAATTATAGCCACCACAAAATCAGCCGAAACAAAAGCAACCGCAGAGGAGAACAAAAAAACAGTTCTGGATGCACTATATTCAAAATAATACTGATGAAAATCTGATTTTTAACATTTCTCTTGCGCGAATGACCTTTCTTTCCTGTAAAGAGAAAAATATTTTATCAAAAAAACTTGACAGTTCTTACTCCCTTGCATTACTGTCTATAGAAGAAATATTTAAAATTATTGACAGTCCTGCAGTTCCTGGTATGCAGCGCCGGGCATTCAGGGGTAAATGGAATGGAGCTGAAAATCTAAATGCGGCTCAAAGGGCAGCCTTTATTTGCAAAAAAAGAGGATACCGCGTGCTTTCTTATGAAGATGCAGAATATCCTGAACTTTTGCGTAATATTGCTGAACCTCCTTTTCTTCTGTATTGTCATGGAAATGTCTCTGTTCTTGGAGAACGAAGTGTTTCTGTTGTGGGAACAAGGCGTATCAGTCCGCGTGGAAGGAAATCTGCCCATGATTTCGCTTATGAAGCCTGCCTGAATGGATGTGGAGTGGTAAGCGGTCTTGCATATGGAGCGGATGGTTATGCCCATAGAGGGGCTGTTGATGCATTTTACGAACATCATTCAGATAAAGAATTGACGGCATTGGGTAAGACGATTGCTGTTCTGCCTGGAGGAATTGATGAAATTGTTCCTCAGGGAAATAAGTTTCTTGCAGAAAAAATTCTAAAATCTGGAGGATGTATTGTCAGCGAATATGAGCCCGGGGTGCCTTCTGAAAACTGGCGCTTTGTGGCGCGAAACCGGATTATTGCAGGTCTTTCACCTGCTGTGGTGGTAATAGAAGCCCCAACGGGAAGCGGTGCGCTCATAACTGCTGATTTTGCTCTGGAAAGCGGACGCGATGTATTTTTTCATAATGCTGCGGTTTCTGAGGAAGCCCTTATGATTTCTGCGGCAGTAAAAAAGAATCTGGATTTGCGTTTTGCTAGAAAAGAAGTGAGCAAATATAAAATTGAAAATACGGTAACGAAATATCTTGAAGCGGGGGCGGCTGTAATTGCAGATTATGCTGATTACTGTCGTGCTTTGGCGGAAGTTCCGGGCCAAAGGACTTCGCCTGTGCTGCAGGGTGAGTTATTTTAAGGGGAATAATATGGCTGAAAAGAAAACTTCAAAAAAATCTGCTAAGAAGTCTGCACAAAAAACACCTCAGACTCTTGTAATTGTAGAGTCTCCTACAAAAGCTCATACAATTGAAAAATATCTGGGGCCTGGCTATACCGTTAAAGCCTCTGTAGGTCATTTGATTGACCTGCCTAAATCCCGTATGGCTATTGATGTGGAAAACGGTTTTCAGCCCGAATATATTACTGTTCGCGGAAAGGCAAAACTTCTTAAGGAATTGCAGAAAGAGGCAAAAAAAAGTGATGCCGTTCTGCTTGCATCGGATAACGACCGCGAAGGAGAGGCAATTGCCTGGCATTTGAATAATGCCCTGCGCGATAAAACTGATGCAAAAATCAGCCGTATTGTCTTTAACGAAATTACTCCGACCGCCATTACCGAGGCAGTAAAGCATCCCGGCGAAATTGTTGAATCAAAAGTGAATGCACAGAAGGCCCGCCGTGTTCTGGACCGCCTTGTCGGTTATAATCTGAGTCCTCTTTTGTGGACAAAGGTAAAAAACGGACTTTCTGCAGGGCGCGTTCAGTCTGTTGCCTTGCGCCTTATCTGTGAACGAGAGCAGGAAGTGGAAGACTTTTTGCCGGAAGAATACTGGTCTCTGGATGCTGATTTTACAAAAGGAAAAACAAGTTTTACGGCTCAGCTGGTAAAGTATAAAGGTGATGCACCTGAGCTTAAGAGTGAAGATGCAGTTAATGAAATTATAGAGAAGATAAAGAATTCGCCATGCACGGTTTCTTCAATCAAAAAGACTGAAAAAACTGTTCGCCCGAAACCTCCTTTTACAACTTCTAAACTGCAGCAGGCCGCCGCTAACCGCCTGGGCTTTACTTCCCGCAAGACAATGCAGATTGCCCAGCAGCTTTACGAAGGTATTCAGATTGGAACAAATAATGTGGGTCTTATTACTTACATGCGTACAGATTCTGTCCGTATTTCTGATACGGCTCTTGCAGATGTTCGCGACTGGCTTTCTAAAAATCATCCTTCTGAACTACCTGCAGAAGCAATTCATTATGCGGTAGGTAAATCGGCACAGGATGCCCATGAAGGTATTCGTCCTACTTATACTTCTTATACTCCAGAGAGTATAAAAGAATATCTGACTCATGATCAGTTCCGCCTTTATTCAATCATCTGGGAACGCTTTGTTTCTTCTCAGATGAATAATGCAAAGATGGTAACGACTTCTGTAGAAATTACTGCAGGAGATGCTCTTTTCCGCGTTGCCGCAAGCAAGATTGCTGAAAAGGGATTTTATCAGGTTATAAAACTGCTTTCTTCAAAAGAGGACAAGAGTTCAAGCCTGCCTGCGATGAAGGAAGGAGAAGAGCTTTCTGTAAATAATTTCCATCCTGAACAGCACTTTACCCAGGGGCCTGCCCGCTATACAGACGCTTCTATCGTAAGAATGCTGGAAGAAAAGGGAATCGGTCGTCCTTCTACTTATGCAACAATCATTTCTGTGCTGCTTGACCGCTATTATGTTACCCGCAGCAACAAGCAGCTGGTTCCAACTCAGCTTGGCCGCATGATTAACAAGATTCTTGTAGAAAGCTTCCCGGAAGTTATAAACGAAGAATTTACCGCTCAGGTAGAAAATGATTTGGATAAGGTTGAAGCTGATGAACTTGTCTGGAACAATATAATCGGTGATTTTTATCAGCCTTTCAAAAAGAAGGTTGATACGGTTATGGAAACTCAGGAAAGCATGAAGGGCTTTCTGGATGAAAAAACTGACAAGGTCTGCGATTTGTGCGGAAAGCCGATGGTAAAAAAACTTGGACGTTTCGGCTTCTTCCTGGCCTGCTCCGGCTTCCCGGAGTGTCATAATACTAAGTCTATTCCTCTGGCAACTTGTCCTGTATGTAAGACTGGCGAAATTGTTGAGCGCAAGACAAAGGGAAGGGGAAAATCTTTCTTTGGCTGTACGAATTACCCGACCTGTACCTTTATCAGTCATTTTAAGCCACTGGATAATCAGTATTGTCCTAAGTGCGGCTGGTTCCTGGTAGAAAAGTATGATAAGAAGAATGGGTCGTATAAATCCTGCATAAATCCTGATTGTGATTACCTGCATACAAGCGGGGAAGACGTAGAAACTATTGATGCAGATGCAGAGTAGTTTTTTATGCAGGATTACATCCGCTGCTCGCTAGTCTCGCAGCGAGCCAGTTCGATGGATGAACCTAAAAAATTGTACTGTCGTACAATTTTTTTTAACGGTTCTTCGATTTTAGGCATGCATTAATCCTGACTGCGATTACCTGCATACAAGCGGGGAAGAGGCTGCGGTTATGCCTTCTGAAGAGGAAGAGTAAATTTTCCTTGCAATCCTCTGGAACTGTGATAATATGATAGTATCAATATCACAACGAAATTGAAACTTTCATATAGAAGTTCGGAGGCTTTTATGGCAAAAAAATATGTGATTGCTCTTGATCAGGGAACAACGTCTTCAAGAGCAATTGTATATGATAAAAATGCTAATCCACTAGGTTCTAAGCAGAGGGAATTTCCCCAGTATTATCCGCACCCGGGCTGGGTTGAACACGATGCGGAAGAAATTTTTAAGTGCCAGCTGAAGGTGCTTCAGAGCCTTTTAATCGAAAATGAAATAAGACATGACGAAATTGCCGCAATTGGAATTACTAATCAGCGTGAAACAGTTGTAATCTGGGATAAGGAAAGTGGTAAGCCTGTATATAATGCGGTTGTATGGCAGTGCCGCCGTACTGCCGATTACTGCGAAAAGCTGATGAAGGATGGCTATACTGACATTATCCGCGAAAAAACCGGACTTTTGATTGACGCATATTTTTCCGGCACAAAAATAAAATGGATTTTAGATAATGTTCCTGGCGTGCGCGAGCGGGCCGAACGCGGAGAGCTTCTTGCTGGCACCATAGACACCTGGCTTATCTGGAAGCTTTCCGGCGGCCGCGCACACGTTACCGACTACACAAACGCCAGTCGCACTATGCTTTTTAATATCTACGAACTGGACTGGGATGATGAGCTTTTAAAGCTTTTGAACATTCCCCGCTGTCTCTTACCTGAAGTTTGCGATTCTTCCAAAGTTTATTGCGAAACCGACCCTGAAATCTGCGGATTTAAAGCCCCTATTGCCTCCGCCATTGGTGATCAGCAGGCCGCTCTTTTTGGTCAGGGCTGTTTTAAGAAAGGGGACGCAAAAAATACCTACGGAACCGGCTGCTTTATGCTTATGAACACTGGCGAGAAGCCGGTCGTTTCCAAGCAGCTGCTCACTACGATTGCGCTTGGTATGAATGGCAAGGTTGAGTATGCACTTGAAGGTTCTGTTTTTATTGGCGGGGCTGTTATTAAATGGCTGCGCGATGAGCTGGAGCTTATTTCCAGCGCGCCGGAAATTGACCGCCTTGCTGAGTCGGTGCCTGATTCAAATGGCGCTTATCTGGTGCCGGCCTTTGTTGGACTTGGAACTCCTTACTGGGATATGTATGCGCGGGGAACTATTGTGGGGCTGACCCGCGGGGTAAAGAAGGCTCATATCTGCCGTGCGGCTCTGGAAGGTATTGCCTACGAGGTGCGCGACGTGCTTGATACAATGGTCGCTGATTCTGGAACTCCTATTAACACGCTGAATGTGGACGGGGGAGCCTGCGTAAGCAATATCATGATGCAGTTCCAGGCAGATATTCTGAATACAAAGGTCTGCCGCCCTAAAAACGTGGAAACTACCGCTTTGGGGGCTGCCTATCTTGCAGGGCTTGCAAGCGGATTCTGGGCAAGCAAGGATGATATTTTGTGCCGCCGCGAAACTGACAGGCTTTTTGAGCCTGCTATGAGCGCTGAGAAGCGAGATGAGCTTTATGGCGGTTGGAAGAAGGCTGTTGAAAAAGCAAAAGGATGGGCAGAGTAGTTGCTGTGTCATTGCGAATTAATGTCTGTGTCATTCCGAACTTGATTCGGAATCTCTTTTGATAAGTCTTATAGATGCTGAATTAAGTTCAGCATGATGTATGAATGCAAAATTGAGGTGTTTATGATTTATGATGTTGCAATAATTGGAGCGGGAATTGTAGGTTCATGTATTGCCCGCGAACTTTCTAAATATAAACTGAATGTCTGCATGATAGACAAGGCTGATGATGTTTCCTGCGGAACTTCTAAGGCTAACTCGGGAATTATTCATGCGGGGTTTGATGCTAAGCCTGGCACTCTGATGGCAAAGCTCAATGTCGAGGGTGCTGCAATGTACCCGGAGCTGGCAAAGGCACTTCATTTTGATTATAAGAATAATGGCTCTCTGGTTATTGCTTTTAATGAAGAGGACATGGAGCATGTTCAAAAGCTTTATGAGCGGGGCCAGGCTAATGGGGTGCCGGCTCTCCGTGTGATTGATGCAGATGAACTTCACAAGCTGGAACCTAGTGTAAGTGAGGTAGCCTGCGGTGCCCTGCTTGCTGAGTCTGCGGGAATTGTGAGCCCTTATATGGCAACCTGGGCTTTTGCTGAAAATGCGGTGATGAACGGTGTAAAGCTCTTCCGCGAAACTGAAGTTCATGGAATTGAGAAAGTCGAAGGCTCGGACGGGGCTGAAGGTGGAGCCGGGCTTTTTACAATCCACACAGGAAAAAGCAACATACAGGCAAAGTGCGTGGTAAATGCAGCAGGCCTTTATGCAGATCAAATTTCAGCAATGGCAGGGGCAAGAGATTTTGTAATCAAGCCTCGCCGCGGTGAATACTATCTGCTTGATAATAAATGCGCAAATCTTGCCAGCCACACACTTTTTCAAACTCCGGACAAAATGGGTAAGGGAGTCTTAGTTACACCTACCGTGGACGGAAATATTCTCTCTGGTCCGACAGCGGCCGATGGAGATGACAAAACTGCAACTGAAACAACTGCTGCAGGACAAGATGAGGTTTTCAGAAAATCAGGAAAAACAATTCCGGATATTCCGCGACGTAATATTATCAATTCCTTTGCGGGTGTGCGCGCCCTTGCTTACAATGCAGACGGCACCCCTGTAAATGATTTTATTATTGAAGAGGATAGCTCTGTGAAGGGCTTTGTGAATGTTGGTGGAATCTGTTCGCCGGGACTAACTGCTGCTCCTGCAATCGGAGTTTATGTGGCTGATATTTTAGAAAAAATCCGCGGGCAGGCTTGGGAGAAGAACCCAGATTTTGTTGGTGTGCGTAAGGGAATTGAATCCTTTAAGGATGCAGATGATGAACGCCGTGCCCAGCTGATTGAAGATAATCCTTTATATGGCAGAATCATCTGCCGCTGTGAAATGATTACCGAGGGCGAGATTGTTGCGGCAATTAAGTCTCCGGTTGGGGCTGTGGATCTTGATGGCGTAAAGCGTCGAACAAGAGCCGGAATGGGACGCTGCCAGAGCGGTTTCTGCTCACCTCGTGTAACTGAGATTTTGAGCCGCGAGCTTGGCATTCCTATGACGGATGTTAGAAAGAACGGTGGCTGTTCATACATTTTGACGGGCAAGACACGCTAGCTTTCCAGTCATTCCGAACTGGATTCGGAATCTAATATTATAGATGCTGAAACGAGTTCAGCATGACAGATAATAGGATGGAATTATATGGAACTGAAATATGACATTGTTGTAATAGGTGGCGGCCCTGCCGGAATGGCGGCGGCAATTGCTGCAAAAAAAGCAGGTACAGATAGCATTCTGATTTTGGAGCGTGATACAAGAATTGGCGGAATCCTCTTGCAGTGTATTCACAACGGCTTTGGACTTCACTATTTTGGGGAAGAACTGACTGGTCCTGAGTATGCGGCCCGCTTTTCTGACCAAGTAAATCAGCTTGGAATTGAATATAAAACTGACACCATGGTGCTCGAAGTAGAAAAGGAAAGCGCTGCCGGCCAGGGACATAGAGTTACGGCAATCAACACGACGGACGGCCTTATGCACATTAAGGCTAAGGCTGTTGTGCTCGCAACCGGCTGCCGTGAGAGAACCCGCGGTGCCCTTATCATTCCGGGAACCCGCCCTGCCGGTATTTTTACTGCGGGTGCTGCCCAGCGCTTTGTAAATATCGACGGTTATATGCCCGGCCGCAAGGTTGTAATTCTTGGCTCGGGTGATATCGGGCTGATTATGGCAAGACGCCTCACACTGGAAGGTGCCGAGGTTAAGCTTGTCTGCGAGGTTATGCCTTTCAGTTCGGGCCTGCGACGAAATATTGTTCAGTGTGTAGAAAACTTTAATATTCCATTGAAGTTCAGCCACACGATTGTAAAGATTCATGGCAAGGAGCGGGTAGAGGGAGTTACTGTTGCTGCAGTGGATTCTAACCGTAAGCCGATTGCCGGAACCGAAGAGTTTATTGAATGTGATACTCTGCTTCTTTCGGTTGGCCTTATTCCGGAAAACGAAATTGCATCCGGCTGTAAAATTGCAATTGATTCTGCTACAAGCGGGCCTGTTGTAAATGAACACATGCAGTCTTCTGTGCCGGGCATTTTTGCCTGCGGAAATACAGTTCATGTTCACGACCTGGTAGACTTTGTAACTGCAGAAAGTCTTCGCGCCGGAGAAAATGCCGCAAAATACGTTCAGGGAAAAATTACAGCGAGCGGAGAAAAAATCATCCTTCGCCCTGGAAACCGCGTACGTTACACAGTGCCTCAGTATATTGAGTCTCGCGAGCAGGATGGAAATGTCTCAATCATGTTCCGTGTTACGGATGTTTATAAGGATGTGTATGTAGAAGTTTCCAGCGGCAACGAGGTTTTAAAATCAATCAGAAAAAAGGTTGTGCGCCCGGGCGAAATGCAGGTGATTGAACTTGCACCAAATCAGATTGAAAGTGCAGGTGGCGACATCACCGTTTCAATCCAGCTTCCACAGGAGGTGGCAGAATGATGGAAAATACAAATCAGACAAATGCGACAAAAATCGAAAAGCTTCCTCTTACCTGCATAATCTGCCCAATGGGCTGTTCTATGGAAGTAGAAGTTGAAACAGACGCCGGCGGCCACAAAAAAGTTCTTTCCGTAAAAGACAACGGCTGCAAACGCGGCGAACAGTACGCTTCAAAAGAATTGCAGAATCCGACTCGTACACTCACAACAACAATAAAAGTTGAGGGCGGCCAGCTTCCAGTAGTGCCGGTAAAAACCGCGGGCGAAGTTCCTAAGTCAAGCCTGCTCCAGTGCATGGAAGTTGTACGACGTGCCAGCTGCAAGGCCCCTGTAAAACGTGGTGACATCCTCTTGTACGACTTGCTTGGAACCGGCATAAACGTAATTGCCTGCGCTGATGTGGGGAAGGTGTAAGATAAAATTGTTTTAGAGTGATTTTTGTAAATCACTCTAAATTTTTGGTTAGTAATGTTATTTATTATACATAACAAAATATTTTACTTGACTTTTGAGTTTTCAAGAATTATATTTTAAGCATGCAATTAGGTTGTTGTGCAGAGATTCGTAGCGGTTTGGTTCTTTCGAGAAAACAGGCCCGAGAAAAAACAGAAAACAGATATTCTCTTTTGACCTTAAAGTCTATAAAATCGGATGCTACTGTGTCTGAGGGGGATTTGGGGATTTTTGATGCTGTTGAATCGTTAAATAAAGAGTATCTGACTGAAATTGGAGATGTAATTGTTCGTACAAGTATGCCTTATACTTCAGTTTTAATTGATAAAAAAACATATGGTATGGTTGTATCATCAAATTTTGTAATAATCAGATGTTACACTGATAAACTTTTGCCAGAGTATCTTTTTTGGCTCTTGAATACAGAAACTGTGAAGAGAGATATTTTCAAAAACAGTGCAGGAAATATGCTGGCGGCGATAAAACCCCAATATTTTTGTGATTTGGAAATTGAGATTCCAAGTTTACGGGAACAGAAATTAATTGCGGATTTTAATATGACTGCAAGAAAAGAGCTGGAATTGTTAGAAAGGTTGAAAACAGAAAAAGAAAAACTTTATCAGTTTTGCCTTGAGAATAAAAATTTTGAGTTTATTATAAATAAAAAAGGAGCGGTAAAATGACAACTAAAAATGATATTGAAAAGACATTGTGGAGTGCATGTGATACATTTCGCGGAAAAATCGACAGTTCACGTTATAAGGATTACATTCTTTCCATGCTCTTTGTAAAATACCTGAGCGATGTTACTAAAGAAAAATATGCCGCGTATCAAACTCAATATAACGGAGACGTGGTAAGAATTGAGCGTGCAATGAACCGCGAACGTTTTTTTGTGGATAAGGAATCAACTTTTGATTATTTGTATAATGAGCGCAATAATAATCAGATTGGTCAGATGATAAATGTTGCGTTGAGCCATATTGAGGAACGAAACTCTGCAAAACTGCGTAATGTATTCCGGGCAATTGATTTCAATTCCCAGGTTGATTTTGGAAATCAGAAAGAAAAGAATGCAATCCTTAAAAATTTGCTTGAAGACTTTTCAGAGTTAGATTTGCGTCCAAGTCAGCTCTCTTCAGCAGATATAATTGGCGATGCTTACGAATATATGATTGCCAATTTTGCTTCAGATGCTGGGAAAAAAGGCGGGGAGTTTTTTACACCGAGTCAGGTTTCTCATCTGCTTGCACTTCTTGTTCAGCCAAAAGAAAATGACCGAATCTATGACCCAACTTGTGGTTCTGGTGGACTTTTGCTTAAAGCATACAAGGAAGTTCCTGATGGAAAATGTGCTGTGTATGGGCAGGAAGCAAATGCTCAGACATGGGCTTTATGTACAATGAATATGTTCTTGCACGGTGTTGATGATGCAAAAATCTATCAGGGAGATACTCTTTCAAATCCACAGACTCTCGAAAATGATTGTTTGATGAAGTTTCAGGTTGGGGTTGCAAATCCTCCGTTCAGTTTGGATAAGTGGGATTCTGGATTTTTATCAAATGCTGAAAAAGACGATGAAAAGAAAAAAGAAAAGATGACAGCATCCATGGATCCTTATGGTCGATTTGGATGGGGAGTTCCACCAAGTTCTAAGGGAGATTATGCATTTGTGCTGCACATGCTTCACAGTCTTGATGATAATTCTGGACGCATGGGAATCGTGCTTCCACATGGAGTTCTTTTCCGTGGTGCAAGTGAAGGAAAAATCCGTAAGGAGATTATAGAGTTTAATCTTCTTGATGCCGTAATAGGACTTCCTGCAAATCTTTTTTATGGAACGGGTATTCCTGCCTGTATATTGATTTTCAAAAAAAATCGTAATCGTGATGATGTTCTTTTTATCGATGCGTCGGGTGAAGGGCATTTTGAAAAAGGCAAGAATCAGAATATACTGCGTGACGAAGATATTGCAAAAATCGTTGATACTTACAATAAGCGTGAAGCAGTTGAAAAATACAGTGCACTTGTAAGCCGCGACCTTATCCGTGAAAACGACTATAACCTTAACATTCCGCGTTATGTTGATACTTTTGAGGAAGAAGAACCAGTTGATATTAAGGAAGTTCAGAAAAATATTGCCAGCATAGAAAGTGAACTTGCACAGGTGCAGAAAGAGATGGCTGGGTATTTGAAAGAACTTGGATTGTAAATATCGGGGGCAATCTTTTTGGCCTTGCTGAAAACGAGGAGGTTTGTTTATGTTTTTTTTCTTTGATTTTGAGGGTGATGAAAATATTTTTGATAATATCAAGCATGTAAATGAATATGGACAGGAATTTTGGTATGCACGTGATTTACAGTCCGTACTTGAATATTCTCAGTGGCGATATTTAAAAGAAGCAATAGAGCGTGCTAAAACAGCATGCTATAATAGTGGACAAAATGTAGCAGACCATTTTGCGGAGGTGCGCAAAATGGTTGATATTGGTTCTAATGCTAAACGAAGTGTTGAAGATTATGAACTTTCTCGTTATGCATGTTATCTGATAGTTATGAATGGTGACCCGCGAAAAGAAATTATTGCGCTTGGCCAGACATATTTTGCTGTAAAAACACGTCAGCAGGAACTAATAGAAGATTACGAACGTCTTTCAGAGGAACAAAAGCGTATTGCAATCCGCAATGAAATGAAACGCCATAACTCGGCTTTGGCCGATGCAGCACATGATGCAGGAATTAAAGAACCTCGTGATTATGCAATCTTTCAAAATTATGGTTATATGGGATTATATAACGGTCTAAAAGCAAAAGATATAAAAGAACGAAAAGGACTTAAAAAGAATCAGGATATTCTTGATTATATGGGAAGCACAGAACTTGCCGCAAATCTTTTTCGTGCAACACAGACAGAAGAAAAACTCAAGCGTGAACATATTCAAGGAAAAGCAGAAGCGAATAAAACTCATTTTGAAGTAGGAAAGAAAGTTCGTCAGACCATCAAAGAACTTGGCGGCACAATGCCCGAAGATTTACCAACACCAGAAAAAAGTGTAAGACAGATTGAAAAAGAATATGAGAAAAAAATGATTGGAGGGGAAAAATGACGAATGAAGAAATGCAGATAAAAGCATTTTATGAGGCATTGGAATTATTTAAAACCAGCAAAGAATTTGCATATGACAGAGAATATATTCAAGCATGTGAATATCAATTGATTAATTACAATTATCAATCTGCATATTCTTTTGTGCAAAAATTACTGAGTGAATATGAGACAAGTATGAATTCCATTTCAGATTTTAATTCAGGCCTAAAAAGTATTGCAACAGAAACTGCTCCAAATTGGACTGATTTTGAACTCAAAAATAAATTGAAACATTTTCATGATTACATTCCAGCGTACGCATTTGCACGGGAATGCAAAAAAGATATTGCAAAACAAATTATATTTGGACTAGCTAGAGGTTTAAAATGAAAAACAACAAACTCTGTAATGAAAAGAAATCTGAAAGAATGTCATTTATGGAAAAACATCCACTTATACGATGGATAAAATATACACTATATGATTTTTCGTATTATGCATCTCTCTTTTATGTGTTTTTGTCTATGGCATTGTTAGCATGTTGTTTGATTTTGGTGTATATAAAATTGTTTCCGAATGAGAGTGATAACACTATAAGGTCAATTGTTAGTGGATGTGTTACAATTATTATTATTCCATCTTTTGCTTTTATCCTAAAAAATAAAATAAGCCAGCAGGAAACACAATTTCAGAATAACGCTCATTTTTTTGAAGAATTATCAACTGTTTTACTTAGTATAAGAGAAAATGCATTACTCAATAAAAACAATTCTAAAGATTTAGAAAAGTTCATAATTGATAACAAAGGAAAAATGACTTTATATTGCCCTGACTCGCTAAATGATAATTTGGATAAACTCTTAAAAGAGTTAAATCCTAATATAAAACAAGATAAGAAAAATATTTTATGTTATATAAATGCATGTATTAGATGCATAAGAAGAATTTCTGGAAAAGGTATGTTTTCATATGTTCCAAATAAGTTTTCCCAGATTCCGTATAAAAAAACATTTGAGGATAAGAAATGAAATTACCTGATGGTTGGAAATATATAAAACTTTCTGAACTCTTTGATGAGGTGTCTGAAAAAAATCATTCTGATGCGGAAGTTCTTACTATTGTTCAAGGTGTTGGAACTGTACCGCGAAAAGATTCTGGACGGGATATTATTTATGATAAAAATAGTCTTTCTAATTATAAATATGTACAGAAAGACGATTTTATTATACATCTTCGAAGTTTTGAGGGGGGGGCTTGAAATTGCAAATCAAGAAGGTATTGTTAGTCCTGCTTATATAATTCTTCGTACTAAAATACAAGCAGAACCAGGATATCTTTATACACTTTTTCATTCAAATAGATTTATAAATCAAACTATGGCTCCATCTGTAGAAGGTGTTCGTGATGGTCGTAGCGTAAAATACGATGTGCTGAAAAATCAGCATATTCCTTTTCCTCCGCTTGCAGAACAGCAAAAAATTGCAGAAATTCTTTGCAAACAAGATAGAATAATTTCTCTCAAACAAGAGCTGTTGGAACAGAAACAGCAACAAAAAAAATGGCTCATGCAGAAACTTCTGGAAGTTCTTTACACAAATGCTGATTGTGAAGAAAAATTCTCGCTTGGTGGTGTGGTGATTGATAAGAGCGGATGGAAGAAAGAGAAAATTAAGAATGTTGCTGAAATATCATCAGGTTCAACACCAAGACGAGATGAAACTGAAAATTTTAATGGCAATATTTTATGGCTCACAAGTGGAGAATTAAAGCAAAAGTATATTTCTGATACAAAAGAACACATCTCAAAAAAAGGTGCTGAAAATTGCAATCTCACTATATACAAGCCTGGTACGGTAGTAATTGCAATTTATGGTTTGGAAGCCGCAGGAATAAGAGGAACATGTTCAATAATAAATACTGAATGTACAATTAGTCAGGCATGTATGGCTTTTACAAATTTTAAGAAGGTGACTAATGAGTATTTTTATTATTGGTATTTGCAGAATGGACAGACAATAGGAATTCGGTATGCACAGGGAACAAAACAGCAGAATTTAAGTACAGATTTAATTGGTAATTTATCAATCGAAATCCCCTCTCTCCCTGAACAAAAAATCATCGCCCAAGTGCTTTCTACCGCAGATAAAGAAATCGCATTGCTAAAATCGAGCATAGAACAAGAAAAGCAAAAGAAAAAATCATTTGCACAACTTCTGCTTACCGGAACCGTGCGAGTAAAAACTTGATGGGGGAATTTATGGAAAAAGAAATGACAGTTATAGATAGAAACTCTATTGAATCAAAAATATTAAATATCAGAAACAAACAGGTCATGCTTGATTCTGAGTTAGCCGTTATTTATGGTATTGAAACTAAAGTTTTTAACCAAGCCGTTAAACGTAATATCGAACGTTTTCCAGATGAGTTTAGATTTCAATTGACGGAAGAAGAAATGAATACGTTTTTTAAGCCAGCTTCAAGGTCACAATTTGTGACCTTGAACAGTAGCGGTAATTTACGAGGTTCAAATATAAAATATCGCCCTTACGCTTTTACCGAACAAGGTGTTGCTATGCTTTCTGCTGTTCTTCGCAGCGAAACAGCTGTAAAAGTCAGTATAGAAATTATGAATGCCTTTGTTCAGATGCGGCATTATTTGCAGGAAAATGCAAATATTATAGGGCAAATATCAGTTTTAAAAAACGAAGTTCATTCTAAATTTGAAAAGTACGACGAAAATTTTAATAAGATTTTTCACAGCCTTGAACAACATCCAAAAACTCAAACGCAAGGAATCTTCTTTCAAGGGCAGATTTTTGACGCTTATGCATTCTTTCAGAATATCATCCAAAAAGCAAAAAAAGAAATTATTCTGATTGACGGTTATGTTGATTTAACTGTGCTCGAGCAACTTTCCAAAAAGAAGTCTGGTGTTCAGGTTATGATTTATACCGATAGCAAAACAAAAATCAGTGCACTTGATGTACAGAAATTCAATTTGCAATATCCTCAGCTTATTCTAAATTACACATCAAAAATGCATGATCGATTCCTTATAATCGACAATAAGACTGTATATCACATAGGCGCATCGCTCAAAGATTTAGGCAAAAAATGTTTTGCATTTGAACTTATGGAAGATTCTGCGGTTCTTATTCCGCTGATATTGAAGAATTTGTAATAATGGGTGGTGTTAAATGAAAGAGTTTTTTATAAAATTAAATGAATGGGAAAAAGAATATAATGGATTCTTTGTTCTTTTGCCAATTATAATTACTATCACTGTTGGTTTATTAAAGTTTTGGTATGTATTATTTATTGTAGGAATTAATTATTACAATGGTCTGCCGTTATTTTCAAAGATCCCTTTTATGCCAGACACATTATCTCAAATCTTCTTTTTCATAGGATTAACGACAATTTGCATTTTGACAAATTATTATTGCTACTATATGATACGAAATAGGAAATCTGGTAATTTGTTTAAAACTCTTTTATTTATATTTGTTATTATATTATTCATAAGTTTTGCTGAGACATTGTCTTCTTTAGATATACCTTCAAATAAATTTATGATGTATTTTGCAAAAAGATATTTAACAAAAATAGTGCTTATATACATTTTTATTTTATTTATTTTTGCATTTTTGGGTGTATTCCTTGGTTTTTCATACAAAGAAAATACAGTTTTATCAAATGTAAATGAAAAACTCTCTGAAAAAACTTTTGGATTAATAAAAAAACTTCCCAAAAGCATATGTAATCTTATAATTACAATTCTTGGCATTTTGTTATTTTTCTCACCATTTTGGCTTGGAAAAGCTTTCGCTGAAGATAACAAGTCGTATTATGTGATAGAAAATGAAAATCTTGTAATCATGGCAGATGGAGATGAGAATTATTTGTGTCACTCCTTTATTGAGAAAAACAGCATTATATATTTTGACACATCAAAAATCATTCCATGTGCAAAAGATAAGGCAATTATAGCTAAAAAATTTGACAAGAACATAAGAGGTGGGGCGAAAATAGCTGAAACTAGTGAAAATATACAAGTTCCTACAAATGAAACTTCTTCGGAGGCCCGGCAATGACATCACCATCAAAAGACGATTACCTTGAAAAAAATGCTTCTCAAAATCCAGCGATTGAACTGCTTTGTGCAATGAGTCCAGATCGAATCCCTGATGGCGGTTATGTTTATATTTCTCCTGAAGAATGTGCCAAGCAGCGTGGCGGGGCTTATAATGTTATCTTAAAAGATATTCTTCGCGGACAGCTTCGCAAAATAAACCGCTATTCTTATTGCGGGGCGGAAAATGAATTTTCTGCTGTAAATATAGAGCGTGCCATTGACGACCTTGATGTTTCTCTTTCTGACGGACTAATTACTGCAAGTGAAAAAATCTATGATAAGCTCTTGTTAGGTGAAAGTTATCCTGAAATTGTTGGTGAAGGTGACAAAACACAGAACTTTAATCTAAATTATATCGACTGGGATAATCCACGTAATAATGTACTTCACGTTACGCGCGAGTTTTTTGTTGAAAGTCAAGACAAAATGCACAACGCTCGCCCGGATATTGTTCTTTTTATAAACGGTATTCCTTTTGCGATTATTGAATGCAAGGCGCCGACTGAAAGCGTGGATGCTGCTGTAAATCAGAATTGGCGTAATCAGCAGAATGAATATATTCCTCAGCTTTATAAATTTTCTCAAATAATAATTGCAACAAACAAAAACGAAGTAAAATATGCTACTACAAAAACACCGCCAAAGTTCTGGAGTGTTTGGAAAGAAGATTCTGACTTTTATGAGCAGAGGCTTGACCGTTTTGTTACAAACAGAATGGAAACTGTTCAGGACATGGCTTTGATTTCGCTTTTGTATCCGAACCGTGTTTATGATTTTATTAAATACTTTATTTTGTATGATGCAAAGGTTAAAAAGATAGCTCGATATCAACAGTATTTTGCCGTCAAAGAAATATTAAAGACTATCCAGCAGGATGATGGCAACGGCAGGCGAAAAGGTGGTGTTGTCTGGCATACTCAGGGCAGTGGAAAAAGTCTTACGATGGTAATGCTTGCAAAGTATATTCTCATGGAGCTTCGAGGTTGCAACGATGGAACTGAGCAAATTAATCCTCGGGTAATCGTTGTGACCGACCGTAAGGAGCTTGACCGTCAGATTACAGATACATTTGCACACACAAGACTTCGACCTGCACAGGCAACAAGCGGACGTAACCTTGTGGAGCTTATAACAAAAGGTAAGGCAGATGTAATCACAACAATCATAAATAAGTTTAATACAGCCGAGCGTCTTGATACAAAAGATTATTCTCGTGATATTTTCCTTCTTGTTGATGAAAGCCATCGTTCAAATTATGGACAGCTGGCAACAAAAATGCGTTCTGTTTTTCCGAATGCCTGCTATATTGGTTTTACAGGAACGCCTCTTATGAAACGCGAGAAAAACACTCTTTCAAAATTCGGAGGCCTTATTCACAAGTATACGATTGCAGATGGAGTTAATGACAAGGCAATTGTTCCGCTTATTTACGAAGGACGTTTTGTTGAACAGCATGTTGATGAAGAAAATATTGATTTATGGTTTGAACAGACAACAAAAAGACTGACCGAAAGTCAAAAACAGGATTTAAAGCAAAAATGGAGCAGTATCCGCCGGCTTACTTCTACTGATGCACGCATAAAAAGAATTGCACTTGATATAAGTAATCATTTTGAGCAAGGGTATAAAGCAACCGGCTTCAAAGCTATGCTAGCCGTAAATTATAAACGTGATGCAGTACGTTATCTTGAATGCTTTGAACAGTGGGGTGAATTTAATTGCGCTGTTCTGATTTCTGCTCCTGATGTACGGGAAAGTGTTGATGATGCAGATGAAGGAGCGGACGATAAAGTCCTTCGTTTCTGGCATAAGATGATGGAGCAGTATGGTGATGCTGATGTTTATGAAGAAACAATAAAAGATAAATTCCGTAACGGCGATATTGATATTCTGATTGTATGCAGCAAACTTCTAACGGGCTTTGACGCTCCAATCTGTCAGATTTTATATATTGATAAGGAATTGAAAGATCATGGCCTTTTGCAGGCAATTGCCAGAACAAATCGTCTTTCAGAAGGAAAAGAGTATGGTCTTATAGTAGATTATCGAGGCCTTGTTGAAAATCTGAGTGAAGCTATGGATTTATATACCGGAGCTGGTTTTGAGAATTTTGAAACTTCGGATATTCAGGGCGTTATGACGGATATAATTTCTGTTGTTGGAAAATTACGTGAAGCGTTTTCTCAATTACAGGATTTATTTATTACAGTTGAGAATCCTAAAGATACAGAAGAAATTGAAGTTTTTCTTTCTGATGATGAAGTTCGTGAAAAATTCTACAATCTTCTTTGTGCATTCGGAAAGAGCCTGCATATCGTGCTGAATTCTCAAAGTGCCTATAATGCAGTTCCGCGTAAAGAAATTGAACAATATAAAGATGCATTTGCATTTTATGAGCGTGTTCGTCGCAGTGTTAAAATTCGTTATTGTGACGGAATTGATAACCGCGAATATGAGCCTCTTATGCAGAATCTTTTGGATACACATCTTTCTGTTGTTGCATTAAAGAAAATCACTCCTCCAATCGATATTTTGAATCGCGAAGAATTTGAAAAAGAATTAGGGATTCTTACTACTGATCGTTCAAAGGCAGATTCTATTACTTATCATCTTGCAAAAGCAATTCGTCAAAATCGAGATGAAAATCCTGCTTACTATGATTCTTTTTCTAAGCGAATAAAAGAAGCTCTTGAACAGTATAAGGATAAAGTAATTTCTGATGCAGAATATCTTTCTAAAATGCGTGAGATTATGAAAGATTATCAAAATGGCAGAACACAGATAGAATATCCTTCGAGCATAAAAAATAATCTTCATGCGCAGGCATTTTATGGTGTAATTACGGCTCTTTTTGCACAGAATGAACGTGAAGTAGATGTTATGCCTGATAATGTTTTTATGGCTCAAATATCAATTGATATAACTGAAATATTCAAATCTCATATACAAGTCGGATGGGAACAGAATATAACAATTCAAAATCGCATTTCTCAGGATATAGATGACTTGTTCTATGAATATGAAAAATCGCGTGGTTTCAAAATTTCTTTTGATTTGATAGATAAGATAATTGAAAACTCAAAAACTGTTGCAATGAGGAGATTCTAAATGTCATTAGAATCTAGAAGTGTAATTATAACAGATAAGAATAATATACCTCGAAAATTAACTTATGAATTGGAACGAAAGAGAGTTAAAAATATTAATCTACGCATCCGTTCTGATGAAACGCTTTTTGTGTCTGCATCTCCAGTTGTTGCGGTAAACACTATTGATGATTTTATTCTTTCAAAAAGCGATTTTATCTTAAAATCATTAAATCGTTTTTCAGAAAAAAGAAAATGGGAAATAGATAATAAAAAGTATGTTAGCGGTGAAAGTTTTTATCTCTTAGGAAAACAGATGAGGCTGATTGTAAAACAGGCTAATCAAAATCATGTTGAAGAGGATGGCGTTTATATTACGCTTTCCTGTAGATATCCTGATGATTATGTATTGAAAAAGCGTCTGATTGAAAAGTTTTTTTATCAAAGATGTTACGAAGAATTTAATAAAATAATAGAAAGAAGTTATTCTCTATTTAAGAAATACAAAGTTCCATACCCAAATCTAAAAATTCGAAGAATGAAAACAAGGTGGGGGAGCTGCATCCCGTCAAAAAATCAGATAACACTGAATGAAAATCTAATCCATTTTTCTGAGCGGTGTATAGAATCTGTCGTAATTCATGAATTCTGTCATTTCCGATATCCTAATCATTCAAAAGAGTTTTATAACTTTATGACAATTCTAATGCCAGATTGGAAAGAGCGAAAAAAAGAATTGGATGAAACTGTATTAAATTGATTCCATAATAAAGTACCTTGAATATCTTAAATTTTCTGCCGATAATTAAAGTATGACGCTACAAGAAGTTTGTGATGAGTTTCTGCTTTATATCGGCTCTGTAAAGGGGCTTTCTGAAAATACTGTTTTGGGATATGGAAAAGATCTGGAAAAGTTTCAGTCTTTTCTGACTCCCGAACTGGAAATCTCTAAAATTACTCAGGAAAATATTCTTCTTTCTATAGGTCAGCTTTCCCGCGAAAATGCTTCGGCTGCAACTGTGAATCGTTTTGTTTCTTCTGTGCGGGGACTTTTTAAATATTGCAAAAAACTTGGTTATATCGAAAAAAATCCTGCAGAGGAAGTAAAGAACGTAAAAAATCCGCAGGTGGTTACGGCTTTTATGACTGAGCGAGAGGTGGAAACGCTTTGCAGTCAGCCTGAAAAAAACGAACTTTTGTGGACCAGCCGTGATGTGGCTATTTTCCGTATGCTTTATTCTTCCGGTTGCCGTATCAGCGAACTTACAAATATCAAACTTTCAGATTTCCGTAAGGGCGGCCGATGCGCCGTCATCACTGGTAAGGGGAATAAGCAGCGCATTGTCTATTTTGACCAGACTTCACGGCAGGCTCTGGCGGCCTACATGTCAGACCGGGCCAGGGTTTTAGCTGAAAATGGCCGCAATGCTTCTGAAGACCGGCTTTTTGTGAATCAGAAGGGCCTGCCCATTACAACAGGCGGTATGCGCTATATTCTAACCCGCTATTCTGGAGTGGAAGGAACGAATCATCATATTAATCCCCACGCTTTCCGTCATACTTTTGCCACAACCCTTTTGAACAACGGTGCAGACGTTCGTATGGTGCAGGAACTTTTGGGGCATTCAAGCATAAATACCACTCAGCGTTACACTCACGTTACTACAGAGCGCCTCAAGGAAGTTTATAAGTTGGCACATCCTCATTCACATTAGAATTGCCTGCTCGGATGTGGATAAAAATAAATATCAAAAATTTAGTAATTAACCTGTATAATATGCTATAATTGGTAAAAATTTGATAATTAACTTTACAAGTGCTTAAAAATGATGTAGATTAATACTGATGAAGATAAACAAAGGCTTGTCAGATTCAGATATTCTCATTGAAATAGGAAAACGCATAAAGGCAGCGCGCATAAGAAAATCATATACTCAGGCTCAGCTTGCAGAAATTTCCGGCGTATCAAAAGGAACGGTTGCAAATATAGAAAGTGGCGAAAGCGTTCAGTTTGGAACTCTTCTTAAAATCCTGCGAGAACTTGACTGCATAAACGCTCTTGAACTTCTTCTTCCGTCTTCAGAAAGCAGCCCTATGGAACTGATTCAGGCAAAATATCAGCATGAGCGTCAGAGAGTAAGGTCAGTGGCTTCTGCTGCCCCCAAATATAAAGAGGGCTGGAAATGGGGAGAAGATGAATGAAAACGAATGCCGAAGTAAAGCTCTGGGGTACAACAATAGGCGCCGTTTCTCTTGATAATCAGAATCGTACCGCCGCTTTTGAATATAATCCTTCCTTCCTGCAAAGTGGAATTCAAGTTGCTCCAATTACAATGCCGCTTAAGCCCGGGATTTTTCGCTTTCCAGATATTTCTTATGAAACTTATCACGGACTTCCAGGCTTGATTTCAGATTCTATTCCGGACAAATTTGGTAACAGTATTATTGATTTATGGCTTTCAAAACAAGGGCGGCTTCCAGAAAGTTTTAATTCAGTTGAACGCTTGTGTTATACTGGAAAACGAGGCATGGGTGCTCTGGAATATTATCCGCTTATTATTTCTGAAAGTGTTGATGAAAAAATTAATGTATCGGAGCTTGTAGAGCTTGCTTCAATTGTTTTGAGGAATCGGCAGAATCTTAAAACTGTCCTTGATGAATGTGATAAGCCTAATATGAATGCAGCCTTGGCTCAGATTATAAGTGTAGGAACTTCTGCAGGCGGGGCCAGGGCAAAAGCTGTAATTGCCTGGAATCCGAAAACAAATGAAGTTCGTTCCGGCCAAACTGAAACATCAAAGGGCTTTGAGCACTGGCTGATTAAATTCAGCGGAGTTGAGGGAAATAAAGATAAGGAAGATGAAGACCGCGAGGATTTTGGAATCATTGAATATGCTTATTATCTAATGGCAAGGGAAGCTGGAATCAATATGAGTAAATGCCGAATCCTTGATGATGGAAAAAACTCTCATTTTATGACAAAACGATTTGACCGTGATGATAATGGAAATAAATTTCATATGCAGACTTTGTGCGCACTTGCTCATTTTGATTTTAATCAGGCGGGGCTTTACAGCTATGAGCAGTTGTTTTCAATCCTAAATCAGATTGGCGTGCATCATAGGGATTCTGTAGAAGCTTTTAGACGAATGCTTTTTAATATTTTTGCATTTAACTGTGATGACCATACAAAAAATATTTCATTTCTTATGGATAAAAGCGGGCAGTGGAGTCTGGCACCTGCTTATGATCTTTCCTTTGCCTATAACCCAAATGGATTATGGACTTCGAGTCATCAGATGTCGGTAAACGGAAAACGAAAAAATATAACAGAAGATGATTTCGAAACCTGCGTAAAAATTGGAAATCTTACGTCAAGGGAAGTCAAAGCGGCAATAGAAGATGTTCGTGCAGGAATTTCAAAATGGAAAAGTTTTGCCAAAGATGTCGGGCTTTCAGAAAAAAGAATTAACGAGATTTGGGGATTGATTGGGATGAAATAATATGAAAAAAATGCTACAACTGATTATTTATTTGCAATTTCGGCTGCCGTATGAATCATCGCCTCTATAGATTTTAAGAGTTCAGGGGAAAGCGTATCCAGTTCAGCGACAAGTTTCTTGTATTTTCTGTAGGTTTCAAAATCTGAATAAAGCTTTTGTTCGTGGTTTACGGCATCTTCTCCAGTTACAAGGAATTCTACTGTAGTGCCAAGGGCTTTTGCCAGCTTGACGGCAACTTCTGCATTCGGAATTACGGCACGGCTGTCCAGGTATGTGTCAATCGTGCGCTTGCTGATTCCAGTCTGTGCTGAGAGCTCTTTTCTAATTATTCCTTTATACTCAATCAAATCTTTCAGATTATCCCTGAACATATACTTAGAATACCATTATTTGAGTATTTAAAAATTGCCAAAATCAATAAATTGAGTATATAATGTAATATACTCAATAAAGAGTATTTTGTAAAAATATCAATAACTTAGGAGAAAGAAAATGGCACGATTTAAAATTACTTTTCAAAAAATTCAAAATGGGAAGATAGTCTCAACCGCAGGAACTAGCGTAGAGGCATCGTCAATTATGGAAGCAAAAAATAAGTTTAATTCAACACACCTTCCATCGAACAGTTACAAATACAAAATCGTTTCGTGTGTGAAAATGTAGAAATAAAAAAGGAGAAATTCAGAATGCTTTTACTCATTAATATTGTTATTGGCATTGTACTTGCCTTTGGTACGTCATGCTTAAAGAAATTCCGCGAAACAGTGCAGGGTGAAATTTTCTGCGGATTTTTTTATCTGCTCGAAATTCTGGAATGCATATTTAAGCATACGATAAGGATATATAGCAGAAGTGCAGTATTTTCAATTATCATAATAATTCTGCTTCCCTTTGTGATTTTCTTTATCTATACAGTTCTTAAGGGAATTATTGAAACAAAAACTAAAAACAGAGAAAAATTGGAGGATAAATAAAAATGTTATTTTCAGATGCTATAGAAGCTCTTAACCAAGATAAAATCTCAACTACAATAGATAAGGCTGCAAAGGCTGTATTTGGTGGTGATGGCTGGGAATTTGATGAAAAAACATCTTTGATTTATGAGATTTCAAAATCAAAAATGAAGGTTCAATTTTTTCCAATCAAGACAAAAATAATATTTGGTGATGAAGAAATAGACGTAGCCCTAACTGATTTTTCAAAAATTACTTTTAAAGAATCAACCGTAAAAGATGATTCAGGTACGGATATAATTATGTCATCACTTTTCTATGATGGAAAGAAGAAATTTGAAGATACAGAAGAGAAAATGGAAAGTTATAAGTCTCTTGTTTCTGTTTTATCTGAAGTGTTCGAAAATGATGATATGACACCAAAAAAACAGGTTGAGCAGCTTATTGAGGATTTTGAACTCAACGAAAACTCTTCATATAGACCTGATTTTTATAAACTCCTTTTGTTTTATAAAGACCGAATGGAAGATATATTTAATAACGATTTCTTGCATAAAAATTCGAAAATTCTTCTTGTATTGGAAGAAAACAGCGGAAACCTTACGGAGAATTTGGGTAAGACCGTTTCAAAAGGTTTGGGTAATGCAATTTTAGGAGGAGCAAAAGGACTCGTAGGATTTGGAATGGGATTGGCAAAAGTTGCCGGCTCAAAAGTAGGTCATAAGGTTATGAATTCGACCACGGATTCTAATTCTATTATTATATTAACTGATAAAAATGTCATACTTGCAAAACAGGGAGACATTAATGAATATGATTTTGATGATGCATCTGAAATTTTCGAAGCACGACAGGACGAAACGTTTGTTGGTATAGTAGATGTTTATGATGACTGCGAGAATAAGATTCTCGATAATATTGCACAAACAAAATGGAATTCTTTCAAAAATCAGCTTAGAAAAATCAAAAAAGAGGCTGAACAGATTGGATTTGATGGCGGAGTAGGTTCTGACACAGAAGAAGATGATGACGGATTTGCAGAAGCCGAAAAGAAAATCACCAAGCTGAAGAAAATGCTCGACAGCGGCCTGATTTCACAGGAAGATTTTGATTCAAAGAAAGCGGAAATTTTGAGTGCGATATAAAAGAAAAATCTGTTCTGTATAGGGCAGATTAAATAATTACGGAAGGTGAATAAAATGAAAAGCTGGAAAGAAGTAAGAGATTATATTACGGCTAATTATGAAATAAGCGAGTATGATGAAGATGATGATATTATTACTGCAATGGTTTTCTTAAAAAATGGAAGAAAGCAGATAGTTATTATTAATAGAAGCGAAAAAAGAATAGGTTTTCACTCTGTAATTGGAAATATTAATAAGAATGATATAAAGGATGCTTTATGTGATTTATCTGATTGGAAATATGGAAGGATTACCTGTACCGAAGATGGAGAATGTGGTGTTTCTCATTTTGAAGAATTAGAAAATCTTTCAGAGGAAAAAATAGACGAAATTTTGAAAACTGTAGCTGTTTGTGCTGATGAAATGGAAGAAAAATATATCTGTGATGACGTGTATTAATGGGAGTTAAAATCAGGAATACGCTTAGAAAGAGATGAAAAATCTGGTGAGGATAAAGCCTGGTGCTGTATACAACACGGCTGAATAAAATGAAATGCCGTTATTGTGGAGATACACTCCGTACTATAAATCAAAAATTGTTTTCTACAACAGGTGTGCAATGTTTAGGTAATCCTGCAGGTATTCATGTTGGTGTAACTGATGGAGAATGCTGTGTTTACTGTGGTGATAAAACTCACTGTCAAAACAGAAAGCTTATTACTCATCTTGGTGATTCTTGCAGAAATTCTCCGACAAGAATGCACTGTTTGCAGTAAAAGGTCTTGAGCCAGCAGCATTTAAATCAAAAAAGTCTGGTTCTGTGTTTTTGCATTTTGTAAGAAGAAGAGAAGATTTACTGACGAGTGTGTCAATTTTTGATATTTCAAGATTTATTTTTTCTTTTGTAATCTCATCCAATTTTTTTAAGTTCTCCTACTCTTTGAAGTAAGTCGAAAAAATCTTTCTGGTAATCAAAATCAACTAAATCTACCGGCATTTTTAAGGCTTCTTCCAGGTCTGAATGCATGCGGAAAAAGAGCTTTGGAGGCAAACCTTTTACGCCTAAATCTACATCAGAATTATCATTTGCTTTTCCGGTTGCCTGTGAGCCGAAAAGATAGATTTCAGTGCAGCCTGCATTTTTGAGGATATTTGTTGCTTTTGCAAGAATCATTGCATTCATACTGATAATATAACACGATTTATGAAAATTTGATAGACTTTTTTCTTGACTGAGTTTTCATCGATTTCTTCCGATAATAAAAGTATGACTTTACACGAGCTGACAGACGAATTTCTTTTGTATCTTGGTGCGGTTAGGGGGGCGGCTGTTTGAACTGAGGAGCGAACACAGTGAGCGACGAGGGAAGCGGCTGGAGGTAGGTGCGTAGCACCGTACGTAATGGCGGAACGCCCGACCCGGCGGCGGAATGAAGTAGAGCCGTCGGGGAACGCCCGGAATATTCAAATCTTTTTTCTAATTATTTTTTATTTGCCCTTTGACGTCTAAATCATTATATTTTAACTTATGGGAAATAAAACAAAAATCAGAAGTACGACTATTCTTGCTGTCCGCAGAAACGGGCAGGTTGCTATGGCTGGCGATGGCCAGTGTACTTTGGGCGAGACTGTTTGTAAGGGAAACTCTCGCAAGGTTCGAAAAATTTATGATGGAAAGATTCTTACCGGCTTTGCGGGCTCTGTGGCTGATGCTTTTACTCTGCTTGACCGCTTTGAAGCTAAGGTGAAGGAATATAACGGTGACATTATGCGCTCTGCCGTGGAGCTTGCAAAGGCCTGGCGTACGGACCGCACTCTGCAGAAGCTCGAGGCCATGCTTCTTGTTGCCGACAAAAAGCAGATTCTTTTAATCAGCGGCGACGGCAACGTTATTGAGCCTGAGCACGATGCAATTGCGATTGGCAGTGGCGGTAACTATGCATATTCTGCGGCTCTTGCTTATCTTGATTCTTCGGATTTGTCTGCTAAGGAAATTGCCGAGCGGTCGCTAAAAATTGCCGGCAGCATCTGTATTTACACAAATCAGAATTTGACTGTTGAGACTTTGGAATAATTTATGGAAAACACAGAAAACAAAACAGAACTTACACCAAAACAGATTGTAGAAAAACTGGACTCATATATCATCGGGCAGGAAAAGGCTAAGCGCGCCGTTGCTGTTGCCCTTCGTAACCGCTTCCGTCGCCTTAAGCTGCCGGAAGAAATCCGCGATGAGGTTGCTCCAAAAAATATTTTGATGATTGGACCAACCGGCTGTGGTAAAACAGAAATTGCCCGCCGTCTTGCAAAGCTCTGTGGTGCTCCTTTCCTTAAGGTTGAGGCTACAAAATACACCGAAGTAGGTTATGTTGGCCGCGATGTAGAAAGCATGATCCGCGACCTTATGGCTGTAGGCTACAACGATGTTAAGGCCGAAATGGAAGAGCAGCTGCGCGAGAAGTCTGTAAGTGTTGTAGAAGAGCGTCTCCTCGACCTGCTTTTGCCTGGAACCGGTGATAACAAAAAGAAGAGTGACAAGCCTGCTTCAGAATCTAAAATGGATATCAAGCCTCTGGGCTTTTTGAGCCAGCCAAGTGCCGGCGAAATCACTATTGATTTGAATAAAGTTGCCGCAGATATGCAGTCAGCTCTGAACGAGGCAAACGAAGCCGCTGCTCAGCAGCAGAAAGCTGATGAAGATGCCGCAGAAAAAGAGCGTGAAAATCACACTCGCGAAAAGTTCCGCCAGATGCTTCGCGAAGGCAAACTGGAAGACCGCGAGGTTGAAATGGTTGTTCACCGCCCTCAGGGAATGCCGAATATGGAAATCATCGCGGGCGGCAGCATAGACGACCTTCAGAACAGCATGCAGGGAATCTTGAATATGATGAACGGCCAGGGTCGCGGCAAAAAGCGCAACATCACCGTCAAGGAAGCCCGCAAGATTCTTACCGAAGAAGTTCTTGATAACATGGTAGACCACGACAAGGTTGCCGACGAAGCCAAGCGTCGCGTTGAGCAGAGCGGAATCATCTTTATTGATGAAATTGATAAGATTGCCGTTCACGGCGAAAGCCACGGACAGGACGTAAGCCGCGAAGGCGTTCAGCGCGATATTCTTCCGATTGTTGAAGGAAGCAACGTAAACACAAAGTTTGGTGTGGTTGATACAACTCACATTCTCTTTATTGCAGCCGGAGCCTTCAGTGTTGCAGCTCCTAGCGATTTGATTCCGGAACTTCAGGGCCGCTTTCCGCTTCGTGTTGAACTCGACTCACTTCACAAGGATGATTTTAAGCGCATCCTCAGCGAGCCAAAGAACAGCCTGATTATGCAGTACACATCACTTCTTGAAACAGAAGGTGTAAAACTCGACATTACAGAAGATGCCCTCGACCGTATGAGTACTGTTGCAGAAGAGGTTAATGCCAGCGCAGAAAATATCGGAGCCCGCCGCCTGCACACAATCATGGAAAAGGTTCTTGCCGACATCAACTTCGAAGCAGACGAACACAAGGGCGAAACAATCAAGATTGATGCCGCCTACGTGGACGAGAAACTCGAAGGTATCAGCCAGAATCAGGATTTGTCTAGATATATTCTTTAGAGAGGAGGGGAAGGTCTTCCCCTCGCGTTGCGAGTTTCTGAAAGAAACTCGGTAGTGAGCGACAGCGAGCGTACTACCCCTTCTGCGGGGGCTCAAACGCCGCCCCCTGCCTAAAATCGAAGAGCCGTTAAAAAAAATGCACTGCATTTTTTAGGCTCATCGATAAAAATGGCTCGGAACAACTGGTTGTTCCGCAACACCCTTGCTTTTATATAGTTTTAATTAGATTCTCAATAGCTTTTAATTGTTGTTCGTTCAAGTGTTCGGCTTGAGAAATTAAATTGAAATATTTTTTATAATAGCGAATTTGTTTTTGTTCTTCTTCATTGTTTTTGTTTTCAGATTTTGCAGGTAATCCCAAAAGATATTCAATAGATACATTTAGAAAGTAAGAAATTTTTAATGCTACATCTGCAGAAGGAATACTTTGATTTGCTAAACCTTTACTTATGGTTGTTGTATCAAATCCTACAGCTTGCTCAGAATTTTAATAGATTTGGATTAAAGAAATTAATCAGTACAAGTTATGCAGTTGAATGCCATTACTTATAAAGAAGTTTTCCCTAAAATAAAAAATAATGAAATATGGCTGGGAGCAAGTTATTTTAATGGCGGTGCAGCGTACTTTGTAGGTAGTGCGAAATTGTATGACCCTAAAAAAATGTCAAATGAAAAAAATGCTTATATTAAGGATGGCAAATTATATTGGCGAGTAAATGGAGTTCGATGGTACACAAACATTGAGCATGGACGTAGACATCAACCTTTAGTCTTAATGTCAGAAGCAGATAATATAAAATTTAGCAGACATAAAGAAGTAAAGAATTATGGATATAGTCATTATGATAATTATGATGCAATAGAAGTTCCTTTTGTGGATTCAATACCAGTTGATTTTAATGGAGTTATGGGGGTTCCCATTTCTTTTCTTGATAAGTATTGCCCTGAACAATTTGAAATAGTTGGAATGTGTGAAAATGAAGATTTGTATGGGCTAAAAACAAAATTTTATACAACAATCGAATGTAAAGAAGCATATTATATAAAGTTTGGGAAGAAAGGAACTTATGATTTAAATGCAAGTGGAGTTCTTTTAGTGGGTGATGGGCATTTAGAAAAAGTTTATCAGAGAATCTTAATAAAAAGGAAGTAAAAATGAAAACAACTCTAAAAACCGAAATCACCATAAAAGAAATTTGTAACGGCTTTACATATAACGAACTTGAAGGAAAAGGATTATTTGGATTATCAGGAAAACTAACAATCCAGCCGGAATATCAGCGAAATTATATTTATGCTGATGGAGTAAAAGATGTTGCTGTAATTGATTCAATCATAAAAGGATATCCTCTTGGTATTCTTTATTTTGTTAAAACTGGAGAAGATACCTATGAGGTTCTAGATGGACAGCAACGAATTACAAGTTTTGGGCGTTATGTAATTGGTAAGTTTGCTGTAAAAGTTAATGGAATGGAAAATTACTTTACAGGACTTGATGAAGATTTGCAGGTAAAAATACTTAATACGAAATTATTGATTTACATCTGCGAAGGAACTGAAAGTGAAATCAAGGAATGGTTTAAGACAATAAATATTGCAGGTGTTCCGCTTAATGAACAGGAACTCTTAAATGCAATTTATTCTGGTAAGTTTGTCACTGCCGCAAAAAAAGAATTTTCTAACAGCCAGAATTCAAATATTCAAAAATGGAGCGCATATATAAAAGGCGATGTAAAAAGACAGGATTTTCTTTCCTGTGCTTTAAATTGGGTAAGTAAAAACAATAAAGAAGTATATATGTCTGAACACAGAAACAGTGAAGATATTTCTGAACTCAAAAATTATTTTACTTCTGTAATTGATTGGGTTTCCAGTGTTTTCAAAACTGTTGAAAAAGAAATGTGCGGACAGAAATGGGGAGAGCTTTATGAAAAATATCATACAACTCCTTATAATCCGGATGAAATTGACAAAAAGGTAAAAGAACTCTATGCAGATGGTGCCGTTAAAAACAGAAGTGGTATTTTTGAATATGTTTTAGGTGGTTGTGTCGATACAAAACTCTTAAACATCAGGATTTTTGAAGATAGAGATAAAAGAATTGTTTATGATAAACAAACTAAAGAAGCAGAAGCAAAGGGTATTTCTAATTGTCCTTTCTGTGCTATTTCAGATACTCCTAATAAAATAAAAATCTGGAAACTCACAGAAATGGATGCCGATCATGTAGCAGCCTGGAGTAAAGGTGGTGCAACTGATATCTCAAACTGTCAGATGCTATGCAGACCACATAATAATGCAAAGGGAAATAAATAATTACGGTTGTCTAGGATTTTTCTTTTCATTAATATCTGATTTTGTGCTATAATAAAAGTGTGGAAATCGATATAGAAATTGATTCACTAACGGATTGTCTCATTGAACGTAGTAGTGGTGAAAAACTCGATACGGAATATCGTCTTGTTGCAAAAACTATTACTAAAGAAGATGCTCAAGAGTTACAAAATGAAGGATGGAAATTTGATTGGAGTCTTCCTCATAAAGATGATTGCGAAATATATGCATTAACCTTAAAAGATTCTGATCAGATAGAAGGGCTTATTGCTCTTAAACATTTTAGAAGTTATCTTTTTACTTTTGTTGAATTAGTTGAGGCAGCACCTCATAATTATGGTCATAAGGGGAAATATATAGGTGTGGAGCACATCTATTTGCAATTGCATGTAAGTTGAGTTGGGATGTTGGAAATGAAGGGTATGTTCAATTCGTTGCAAAAACTGCATTGGTTGAACATTATAAAAAAACACTGAAAGCTCAGAGTATTGATGCACAGAAAATGTTCATAGATTCTCAGGCTTCTCTTGAATTGATAAATAAATATTTTCCGAAGGAATCGTAATATGATAGTAGCACAGGCAAAACCTATTACAGCACAAATTACTCAATCTTTTGCAAAAGAAGATTTTGATCGCTTTGGTGAAGAATTTCCAGATGGAAGATTAGTTGAACAATCTTCGCCAAAACCTTTTCGCCTGCGAGAGGCAATCCTTTTGTCAAAAAGATTAGGACGGCCTCTTACAAGCGAAGAAATGAAACAGTTTGAATTGTAAGTATTCTATCTACTTAAAAAGCTGCGGAAAATCTGCGGCTTTTTTTACTGCTTCTTCGAGTGTCAGGCCGGTGAAAGCCTGGGCTCCCAGGTTGCGGCCGCTCTTTTTATCGTCTATAAAGGCTCCGACTACGATTCCAGGAATTACGCTGTCCGGGTCGTTCGGGGCGTTTGGCCCGCCTAAGTCTGTGCGGCACCAGCCAGGGTCTGTAAGATTGATGCAGATGTCTGTACCGTCGAGTTTACCGGCAAGGTCTGCTGTTACCTTGTCCAGGGCTGCCTTACTTGCAGAGTAACCAGCCTGTTCCGGTTCGTTGCGGATTCCACTTGTTGTATTGATTACACGGCCAAAGCCTCTCTCAATCATCTTTGGAATAAAGTGGTAGCAGAGCATCATCGGGGCAATTGTGTTGATTACAAAGCTCTTTTCGTAATCTTCTGCGGGTGTTTTCCAGTAGTCGGTGCGGTAGGCAATCTGAACGGCTGCGTCGTTGAAGAGGATGTCGACCGGTTTTCCGCATGCGTCGATTTCTTCTATCATTTTCTGAACCTGTGAAAGGTCACTGAGTTCTGCTGCCACATCATAAGCCTCAACACCCATGGCGCGAACTTCTGCGAGTACGGCCTTTGTATGCTCAAGCGAGCGGCTGTGCAAAATCAGATTACAGCCCCTGCTTGCCATAAACTTTGCGATTCGGTAGCCGATTCCTCGGTTTGCGCCGGTTACCAGCGCCCATTTTCCTTTTACGTCTGTCATAATATCCTCCAGAAAATAATAAAGAGAATTAACAAAGATAAAAAGGATGTTAAAGATAACAAAGATAATGAATTCTTGATAATGGAACAGAACCAAAGAACTCTAAAAGTTAAATGAGTTTTAAAAATTCTGTCCTATCCTTAAAATCCTTTTCATCTTTTATATCTTGTTTCTATTTCATCTTTTCAATTATTTCGTCACACCACCGGTCAAAATCAGGGTCTTCTACCTGGCATTCGGGGTGGGCGAGAACGTATTCTATTGTCTCTCTGATTCCCTGGTCTGCGCGCTTTGTTGCGACAAAATCCGGTACCAGAGACTTTAATTTACTGCAGTCAAACACTACCGAGTTTGCCTTGTCTCCAATCAGGCTTCCTGTAAAGTCATAATCAGAATGGGCAGCAAGATATTCCGAAGAAATATGAACTGCCTTAAGTTCAACGCCAAGCGAATCTGCAATGCACTGGTAAATCTGATTCCAGGTTACGCTTTCGTCGCTCATAATCTGAACTGCTTCACCAATTGCGTGAATGTTTCCCATCAGCCCCACAAAGCCTTTTGCAAAATCAGAATTGTGGGTGATTGTCCATAGCGTTGTTCCGTCTCCGTGAATAATAACAGGTTTTCCTTCCTTGATTCTCTTTACAACCTGCCAGCTTCCCTTGTCGCCGTGAACTCCAAGCGGTACGCTCCTTTCATCATAAGTGTGGCTCGGGCGGATAATCGTAACCGGAAAGTTCTCCTCGCGGTAAAGCTTCATCAGATAATCTTCACAGGCAATCTTGTTGCGGGAATATTCCTAGTAAGGATTTGCAAGCGGAGTTTTTTCGCTGATGATATAATTTCCGCAAGGTTTCTGATAAGCAGATGCAGAAGAGATGTACATAAACTGGCGCACCTTGCCCTTGAGCAGGCGGTAGTCGCGTTCCAGCTGCTGCGGTACAAAACCGATAAAGTCGCAGACAACGTCAAAAGTCATGCCTTCAAGTTTTTTGCTGGCGGCCGCCTCGTCATTTATATCAACCGTAATAAAATGAACCCCCTTAAGACGCGGGTCACTGTTTCTGTTTCCTCTATTTATAAGGTAAAGCTCCCAGCCTTTTTCCAGCAGCAGTTTTGAAATAGCCATGCTGATTGTGCCGGTTCCGCCGATGAATAATGCTTTCATGATTCCTCCTGAGTAAGGCCGCCCGATAGGTGGCCGGTGATAGATTGGAAAGCGTTAAGAAAAACGCGCAGGCGTTTTTCAGCTTCTCCTCCTGCATGATTTACAAACTTGCCTTAGCCGCAATCCTGTAGATTTCTGCAATATCTTCAGAACTAAGCTTCACAAATCCGCCTGTTCTTCCGCCTTCCGGCAAGCCAAACTTCTTAACTAGGGTAGGGATGTCTTCTTCCTTTGCTCCAAGCTCTGCAAAATTAATCGGCATGCCGATGCTGTGCAAAAACTCGCGGAAGCGTCTGATTCCTTCGCGGGCAGTTTTTTTAGGCTCTGTAAAATCCATCTTGCAGCCCCAGACGCGGGTAGCCCACTGGGCAAAACGCATTACATCATGCTTATAAACAAAATCCATCCAGGCCGGCATGATTACCGCAAGCCCCGCTCCATGGGCGCAGTCGTACAAACCGCTCAATTCATGCTCAATTCCGTGGCTGTTCCAGTCCTGGTCGCGGCCAACACCTACAATGTTGTTGTGGGCAACCATACCGGCCCACATGATGTTGGCGCGGGCTTCGTAATCATCTGGATTGGCAATTACCTTTGGAGCTTCATGAATCATAGCCAGAAGTTCAGCCTCACACAGGCGGTCTGTCGTTTCAACATTCCTGGTATTTGTAAAATAACGCTCGCAAACGTGGGCCATAATGTCTGTCGCACCGCAGGCAGTCTGATAGGCCGGCAGAGTCTGTGTTAAAGCCGGATTCAAAATAGAAAATTTCGGACGCAGCATGTCGTTTCCAAAGCCTCGCTTTACCATGCCGTCTTTTTTCGTAATAACGGAGTCTGGAGAACCTTCCGAACCCGCAGCCGCAATAGTAAGGATCGTTGCAACCGGCAGGGCAGCTTTTGGCTGGGCTGTATAACTGTAAAAGTCCCAGAAGTCGCCGTCATAGCAGACGCCAAGGGCAATAGCCTTTGCAGAGTCAATAACAGAACCGCCGCCTACAGCCAGAATAAAATCAACGCCTTCCTTCTTGCACAAATCAATTCCTTCATAAACAAGGTCATCCAGAGGGTTAGGGTGAACGCCGCCAAGTTCAACAAACTCCACACCGGCCCCTTTTAAGGATTCGCGCACACGTCCAAGCAGACCAGATTTTTCCGCAGACTTTCCGCCAAAATGCAGAAGAACTTTGCTTCCTCCAAACTCGCGGACAAGCGAACCTGCCTGATTTTCTGTATCTTTTCCAAAAACAAATTTTGTCGGGCTGTAAAATGTAAAATTATTCATGATTTTATTGCTCCTTTTTAAGCCCGAACTCCCCAAGGCTTAAAGGAAATCTGAATCTTAAGCGTAATCAGAATCTGCCTCCTATCGGGAATTCGGCGCCTTTGTATTATCCGGATATCATTCTACATTAGGAATAGATTGTGCAAAATGTAATTTCTCTAATTAAATTGTATAAAACTCTCTTTTTTGTGATATAATACTTTTATGATTAGTGATGATTCAAATAATCTTCCTCCTCAGGATAATCTGATTTTTTCAATAGACGTAACATTGTATGCCCCGGCCGCTTTTAAAGGAAAGTCTTCTGGCGTAACAATGATTCCTTTTTCTGCCACTACAGAAGGAAAATATTTTACAGGCAAAAGCATTATTAACGGTTGTGATACTCAAATTTCTGAGCAGAGAGGCTTTTCTCTTTCTGCCCGTTACATGCTCACAGGAAAAGATTACACAGGCGCCAAATGCAGCATTTTTATAGAGAATAATGGAACTTCACTTGAAAACTGCCTCCCAAAAATCAAGACAGACAGCGAGGCTCTTTCCTTTCTGGAAAAGGCTGAACTTTATTCCAGGGTAATTCCATCTCCGGACGGAAAAATGGTTATAGTAAAAATATTTTCCAAATAGCCCTAAATAATTTTTTTTATCTTCCGAAAATCAACTAGATGTGGAAAGGAATTTACTTCCATGTCGATTCTTTAGATGTAAATAAATTTCCGCCCGAGCAGGGCGATTTCAGGAGGATATAAGAGCCATGAATTCCTTTACCCGTTCAATTGACCTCTTGCAGCGAGAAATGGACGTGACTTCACTTCGTTATCAGGTTACGGCAAATAACCTTGCAAACAGCGAAGTTCCGAATTTCAAGCGTTCTACAGTTAATTTTGAAAGCGAATTAAAACGTGCCTTTGATTCAGAAAAGGCCGCCCGCGAAGGCTTTCATCTTGCAACAAACAACGAGCGCCACATTCAGATAAACGTACCTTACGATTACCGCGAAGTAGAGCCACGCCGCGTTCTGGATTACACCACTACGGCAAAGGCAAACGGCAACAATGTGGATGCGGAAACTGAAGCAAACAACATCCTCCAGATTCAGATGCAGTACCGCCTTTTAACCCAGCTTACCAGTTTTGAGTTTGAACAGGTTAATACTGCTATGAAAAAATAGTTTTTAGATAGGAGGGGGAAGTCTCCCCCTCGCTCCAGCCCCCTTCCGCAAGCTGGCGCTTGCTAACGGTGGCTTCCGCTACCCCCTCTACGGGGTTAGCCGCCCCGTAACGCCCCGCCGTGTTACTGCAAGATAAACTGGCTGGAGATAAATCAATGTTTGTATAAGGAGTATAAAACTGTCATGGGAATGTTCACAAGTATAAATATAGCCGCTACCGGAATGGCAGCAGAAAGACTTAGAAGCGATGTAATTTCAGACAACATTGCCAATGCAAGCACAACCCGCACTCAGGAAGGTGGTGCCTTTAAAAAATCATCTGTAGTATTTGCTCCTGTTTCTGCAAATAATCCTCAGTGGCGCACACCTTTTCTTTCATCAGATTTAGACAACGGCCCTGGAAAAGGCGTAAAAATTCTTGAGATTGTAAAAGACACTTCAGAAGGCCGCTATGTATATGATCCGGACCACCCTGACGCAATAAAGTCTGGCCCTCACACCGGCTATGTTGAATATCCGAATGTAAACATCGTAAACGAAATGGTAGATTTGATTTCTGCTTCCCGCGCTTACGAAGCCAATGCAACTGTAATAGACGGAGCAAAAGATATGTTTTCTTCCGCTCTTGACATCGCCCGCTAGTAGGGGGATAATAAAATGATGAAAATTCAGGAATTAGGAACTGTTGAAATGTTCCGCAGCAATCCGCAGCATTTTGGCAATGGAAAAATCAGACCTCTTACATATACTCTTGCCGGACAGGGGCCTGTTGCAAAAGTAGAAGGCGTTTCTCAGGAAACTCAGGCCGCTTCCATTCAGCGTGCAGGAGCCGCAGAAGGCAAAAAATCTTTTACAGATTATCTTCTGGAAGCCGTTAATTCTGTGAGCAGTCAGCAGAATGAAGTTTCAAATATAACAGAAAAACTCATTACCAATCCTGATGAAGTTGACGTTCACGATGCAACTATTGCAATGGCAAAGGCCCGCATGAGCATGAACCTTGCCCAGAATGTAATAGACCGCATGGTAACCGCCTGGAACGAAATTACTACAACCCGCTAGTAGTTCTTAGAGCATAAAATAATAAAAAGATTGTCAAATTCTCATTCTTATGTTATAATCAATTAAATTTGCGATAAATTTTTGTAAATTCGTTCACGGGTGGGAGGTTCTGAAGACCAACCCTCCTGGTGGGAGGAAAGATGAACGAATGGCTTAAAAAGACCGTCGCTAAAGCTAAGGAGCTTTGGGGGAAGTGGCGGCCAATACAAAAAGTCATATTAATTGGTATTCTTGTTGCTGTTATTTTTGCTATTGTCATGGCTGCGCGTCTTTCTGCGAAGCCTACCACAGTACGCCTTTTTAATTCTCCTGTGACAGATCAAAACCGTCTCACTGAAATTCTTGACAGAATTGACAGGGAAGGTCGTGCCGCTTATACCTCAGATGACGGCTATATTTCTGTTGATGATGAAAAGACCGCCAGATATCTGCGTGAAATCCTCATATCTGAACAGCTGGTTCCAAGTTCTATAGACCCTTGGGCTGGTTTTTTTGACAGAAACTGGTCTACTACAGATTCCGACCAGAAAGTTAAACTTAAAAATGCCATTCAGAAACAGCTTAAACTGCACCTTGAAGCAATTTCAGACGTGCAGAGCGCAGATGTTACTCTTGTCCTCCCTGATAGAAGTCTGCTTGACCAGAAACCTGTTTCTGCCAGCGTAATTTTGCGTGTTACAGGAAACAGTGACCTGCTTACAAACAGGCACCGTATCTTAGGAATTCAGCGCATAATTCTTTCTGCTGTAGAAGGCCTTAGAGAAGAAAATCTTATTATTGCAGATTCTGAAGGAAATCAGATAAATGATTTTGAAGGAATGGCAGAAAGTGACCGGGTAAGCCTTGTTGAAAAACAGCAGAAACTTATCCGCAAGCAGGAAGTTGAATTGCGGGCAAGAATCCTTAATGCCCTGCAGAAAACTTTTACGGAAGACCGTTGCCGGGATATGGTCGTAACAATTGAAATGGATATGTCGCAGAAAAAAAGCGATTCTACAGAATATTCTCCGATTGTCATTAAACCGGATAATCCTGATACTCCTTATGATGATTCAGAATATCGTGATACACTGCCGCTTAGTCAGCAGACTGTTACAAAAGAATGGCAGGGAACCGGCTACAACCCGGAAGGTCCTGCTGGCGTGGAAGGTCAGACTCCTCCTACATATTCTGATATGTCAAATGTAATTGGCCGTTCTACAGAAACCGGCGTTACACAGAATAATGTTATTAATACAAAGCAGACTTCTGAAATTACTTCTCCAAAAGTTGACAGGATTTCTGTTTCCGTCAACCTTGATGGAAAATGGAAGCGGGTTAGGGATGATAACGGAAATGTTATAATCGAAGATGGTTCCATTAAGCGTGAATATACTCCTGTTTCTCCAGATGAAATGACAGAAGCCGTTCGCCTTATTCAGGGAGCAATCGGTTATAATCGTGAACGCGGAGACCGTGTTGAAGTAACAAACCTTCAGTATGACCGTGCAGACCAGTTTGAAGAAGAAGATGCAGCATATTTTGCGGCTATTCAGAGAAGAAGAACAATTCTTCTTGTTTTGATTGCTGTTGCTGTTGCCCTTATAGGCTTTATTTTGTTCAGAATTATCAGCAAGGAACTGGAACGCCGCCGCCGCGAACGCGAAGCCCGTCTTCTGGCAGAACAGCAGGCTGCCCGAGAGCGTGCCCTTTGGGAAGCAAAAGACGAAGGTATGGAAGTTACTATGTCTGTTGAAGAGACACGACGAATGGAACTGCAGGAAAATGCGGTTTCAATGGCAAAAGAACATCCGGAAGATGTTGCTATGCTTATCCGTACATGGCTTATGGAAGAGTAATGATTGGGGGAAAATATGTCTGACGAGTTAACGACTACGGAATCGCCAAAAACTGATAATCCAAAACCTGTTGCAAAACCCGGGCAGCTTAAGCCTGCAGGAAGCGGCGGTTCAAAAAAAGGTAATAAAGATTATAAGAGCCTCACTGGCCGCCAGAAGGCCGCCATCTTCCTTATTTCTTTGGGTCCAGATGTTTCTGCAGAAATCATGAAGCATCTTCGCGAAGATGAAGTTGAAACCCTGACTTTTGAAATTGCAAGACAGGAAAAGGTTAATCCTGAATTTAAAGATGCCGTTCTGGAAGAATTTCAGGAACTGATGAATGCCCAGAACTTTATCACTACCGGTGGTATTGACTATGCCCGCGAACTTCTGGAGAAATCTCTGGGAAGCCAGAAGGCAATTGATATTATCAACCGCCTTACGTCAAGCCTTCAGGTTCGTCCTTTTGACTTTATCCGCCGAACAGACCCTGCACATTTGTTAAACTTTATTCAGCAGGAATATCCTCAGACAATTGCCCTTATCCTGGCTTATCTGGAACCTGGAAAGGCCGCCATTATCCTTCAGAACCTGCCGGAAGAAATGCAGGCCGAAGTTTCAAAGCGCCTTGCAACCATGGACCGTACATCTCCAGATGTATTGCGTGAAGTAGAACGCGTATTGGAAAAGAAACTTTCTACACTGTCCAGCGAAGACTATACAGCAGCCGGTGGTGTTGAAGCTATCGTTGAAATCCTTAACCTTGTTGACCGTTCTTCTGAAAAGTCCATCATCGAATCTCTGGAAGAGGACGATCCGGATTTGGCAGAGGAAATCAAGAAGCGAATGTTCGTATTCGAAGATATCGTTATGCTGGACGACCGTGCCATTCAGAAAGTGCTGCGTGACGTTGACCAGCAGGAACTTGCAAAAGCCCTTAAATCTGTTGATACAGAAGTACAGGACAAAATCTTCCGAAATATGTCTAAGCGTGCGGCATCTATGCTTAAAGAAGATATGGAATTCATGGGGCCTGTCCGCTTGAAGGACGTTGAAGAAGCACAGCAGAAGATTGTATCTATCATCAGACGTCTTGAAGATAATGGTGATATCGTTATTGCCCGTTCTGGTGAAGACGAGCTTGTAAGCTAGTTTTTTGATTGGAGTTTGTTTTGGCAAAGACTGTTTTTAGACCCGGTGAAGCAAAAACTATTGATGATAAGGTAATGTTACCTCTTTTTAAAGATTATTCTCCAATAGAAGAAGTGGAAGAAGTTGAAGAAGAGGTTTACACTGGCCCAACCGCAGAAGACTTAAAGCGTGAAGCTGATGAGTACAGGGCTAACTTTGAAATTGAAAAACAGGATATGCTTGCAAAGGCTCAGGCTCAGGCAGATGAAGTCTTAAAAAAAGCAGAAGACGCAGCCTTTGCAGAGGTAAAACGCCAGACTGATGAAGCGGCAACTATCAGGGCTGATGCTGAACGTGAAGCAAATGAAATTGTTGCCAAGGCAAAAATGGAAGCCGAGCAGATTCTTTCTGATGCTCAAAGTCAGTCCTCTTCTCTTGTTCAGGAAGCAAAACAGAAAGGTTATGAAGACGGTCATGCAGAAGGTTATGAAAGCGGAGTTGCCGAGGCAAACCGCCTTGTGGACCGTATGCATAAAATTGTTGAAGCGGTAATGCAGAGACGCGAAGAGATTTTAAAAGATACGGAAAGTCAGATTGTAGAACTTGTAATCTTAATGGCCCGAAAAGTCATAAAGGTTCTTTCTGAAAATCAGAAAAATGTTGTTATGGCAAATACTCTTGCCGCCCTCAAAAAAGTAAAAACCCGCGGAACTGTTACCTTGCGCGTAAATCTTGAAGATGTAAACTTGACCACGGCTCACGTTGATGAATTCATTCAGCATGTAGAAAATGTTCAGGGAATTACTGTCCTGGAAGATTCTACGGTAGAAAAGGGTGGTTGTGTTGTAGAAACAGACTTTGGTTCTATTGATGCCCGCATTTCCAGTCAGCTTAGTGAACTTGAAAATAAGATTATTGAAGTTTCTCCTATTAAAAACATTAAACATACAGATTCTCTAACTTCCGCTACGGAATAATACAGAGTAACGGAGGTTATGATGGAAAGCCTAGCAGAAACAGACGGGATTTCAGCAAAAAGAGAATTTAATTTCTTAAAATATCTTGAAAAAGTTGTTGATGCAGAAACCATTCTCTACACAGGAAAAGTTCTTGCAGTAAAAGGTCTGGAAGTTGAAAGTGAAGGGCCTCGTTCTGTAATTGGGGAAATGTGTTCCATAAAACTTAGGGATGGTACTTCTCTTCTGGCAGAAGTTGTCGGTCTTGATGATAAAATTGTAAAACTTGCTCCTTTTGGAGATACAAAAGGTATTGAAGTGGGCTGCGAAGTTGTTGCTTCCGGTCACAGTCTTATGGTTCCTGTAGGAAAAAATCTTCTTGGCCGTATGATTGATGCAACAGGCCGCCCTTGTGATGAAAAGGGAGAACTGATTCCAGAAACTTACTATCCTGCAGTTGCATCTCCTCCTTCTCCAAATGAACGCGTAGATATAAACAGGAGAATCGTTACAGGTGTCAGGGCAATTGATTCTCTGCTTACTGTAGGAAAAGGTCAGCGTCTTGGCATTTTTGCTGGTTCTGGTGTAGGAAAGTCAACTCTTCTTAGTATTATTGCCCGCAATACAAACGCAGATATAAACGTTATCGGCTTAATCGGTGAGCGTGGCCGTGAAGTTCTGGACTTTGTGAACCGCGATCTTGGTGTAGAAGGAATGAAGCGTTCTGTTCTTGTTGTTGCCACAAGCGATGAGCCTTCCATCTGCCGTTTGCGAGCAGCCCAGGTTTGTACTGCTGTTGCTGAATATTTCCGCGACCAGGGAAAAGACGTAATGCTCATGATGGATTCCATGACCCGATTTGCCCATGCCCAGCGTGAAATCGGTCTTGCAAACGGTGAGCCTCCTGCACAGAAGGGCTACCCGCCAAGCGTTTTTGATATGATTCCAAAACTGCTGGAACGAAGCGGAACAAATAAAAAAGGTTCTATTACAGCCTTCTATACGGTTCTTGTTGATGGTGATGATATGAATGAGCCTATAACTGATAAGGTTCGCGGTACTCTGGACGGACACATTGTGCTGAGCCGCGGACTTGCCCAGGCATATCATTATCCTGCCATAGATGTCTTGCAGTCAATTTCACGACTTTCAAAACGTGTAAGCGGAGCCCAGACAAGAAAGGCTGTTGCACAGCTCCGTAGCTGGATGTCTGTTTATCATGATAACGAAACAATGATTACGGCTGGAATTTACCAAAAGGGTAATTCACCTTCTGTGGATCTTGCCATAGAAAAGCATGACGCAATAGAAGAGTTTTTGAAGCAGGAAGAATATGAGCCTTGTCCTATAAACGAAACTCTGACTAAACTTTCTGCCTTGACGGGCATTGAAATTCCGGAGGATGAGTTTGTTGAGGCACCTGCAGCTGGAATTCCAACTACGGCACAGATTGTAGATGCAAATACCCAGGTGGCAGAATAAAAACTGACAGGTCCCGGCTTGATAATATGTCATTCCCCGGCTTGACCGGGGAATCTTCAAAACTCAGTTTTGTACAGATTATCGGGTCAAGCCCGATAATGACATAAAAGTAAAACTATGAAAAAATTTTCTTTTGAACTGGAAAAAGTTTTAGAATTCCGCAATTTTGAAAAAGAACAGGCCGAAGGTGAACTTGCAAAAGCCCTTGCCGTAGAAAATGAAATTAACAATAATCTGAATACAATTGCCCGGCAATATACGGCTGTAAAGGCCAGTATGAAAGGCTCCTCTGAATTTTCTGACCTTATAGCTCAAAGCCAGTTTTATAACCTCTTAAATTATCAGAAGGAAGAACTCTTAAAACAACTTGCCGAAGCAAAACTTGTTACCGAACAAAAGCGTGATGTCTTGCGCGAATGCATGAAAAAGACGACCGCCCTGGAAAAGCACAAAGAAAAGCAGCTCGCCGACTGGAAGCAAGCTGCCGATTACGAAGAAGCAGAACTGCTTGATGAAGTAAAGAATAAACTGACGTCATCCTGAACTTGTACAAGTTCGGGGTGACGGAGATATTAATACTTAAATGCACTTCCTCCAATAAACTCGCGGATAATTGACCGTGGCGGTACTGCGCTTGGCGAGATTGTTGCGAAGTTTTCCAGGAACTGCAGCAGGCGGCGGGCTTCGGCGTATTCCTTTTGCATTGGCGTTACCTGGCGGAGCAGAGGTGCGGCGTAAACTCGCAAAACCGAAAGCTCATAGTCCAGTGCTGTGTTCAGCACTGCATCTGCATTGTTCTGGAATGGGAAGATGTGAAGTTCTTCGCCGCGGCGAACGCTTGGCCACATTTCAATAGTTCCGGCAGCAGGCTTACCGCGGAAGTTGTTATCGCGCACAATGCGGCGAATCAGGCGGTTGTCGCTGGTAGAAATGCGGTTGTGGTCATCCAGGTTCAGCTGGGTGAGGGCAGAAAGGTAAATCTTAAACTTGAGTTCTGGTGCAACCTTTGGCGTAAGCTTATCATTCAATCCGTGAATTCCTTCCAGAATCAGAATCTCATTTTCTGCAAGGCGCAGTTTGTTCTTCTCTTCAAAATATGAAGTTCCTGTGTGGAAGTCGTAGCTTGGAATTGTAACTTCCTTACCGTTGAACAAATCAACAAGCTGGTTGTTCAAAAGCTCAATGTTCAGGGCTTCCAGACATTCGTAGTCAGGCTTTCCATTTTCATCAAGCGGAGTTTTGTCGTGACCGACATAGTAGCAGTCAAGGCTGATTACCTTTGGCTGGTAACCCATTGCCTGTAGCTCAAGTGCCAGCTTTTTAGCAGAAGTGGTCTTGCCGGAAGAAGAAGGACCTGCAATCAGAACAACGCGGACAGTTCCTTTTTCTACAATCTGAGAAGCAATCTTTGAGATATTTTTCTGCTGGTAGATTTCTGTGATTTCGATAAAGTCGTTAATCTTTCGCTTTCCAATCAGCTCGTTCAGGGAAGCAGCAGAAGTAACGTTCATTCTCTTTCCCCATTCCTTGTACTTGCTGTAGATTTCAAAAAGTTTTGGCTGGTCTACAAACTCGGTAAGCTTGTCCGGGTCAGAAGATTTAGGGAAGCGGAGAAGGAAGCCGTCGCCATACTTCATCAGTTCAAAGGTTTTTAGAACGCTGGTAGAAAGCACAAGTGGGCCAAAGTACAAATCAGAAAAGTCCCCGATGGAATTGATTTTGATTGTCGGCGTACAGTTATACTTAATCTGCTTGCGGGTTTCTACAAGATTGAGTTTTTCAAAAAGTTCACAGGCTTTTGCATAAGGAATTGTCTCTGTTGTGATTGGAATGTCCTTTGCAACAAGCTTTTTCATTTCTGCAGTTAAAGCCGAAATATCCTTTTCTGTAATACTGTCTGCATCTTCCAGTGTGTAGTAGTAACCGTAACCAAGACTGTGACCTACAAGAAGGCGGGCTTTTGGAAAAAGGTTGTGGGCAGCGGTTGCGAGCAGAAGACAGAGTGAGCGGCGGTAAACCGAAGCACCTTCTTTAGATTTTGCAAGAACTGCTTCCAGACTTGCGTCGTAAGTTAATGGCATGTCCAGAGGACAGATTTCGTTACTGATAGTAACTGCAAATATATCTTTTTCTGGAAGTCCAAAATTTCCTGTAATTACCGAAACCGGTGTACCATAAGGAACCTGTTTTTTTGTTATTTCTTTTCCGTCTTTTATAAATGTTATGCTGATGTCTTTCATGTGTGATACCTCACTGTTGTTCGAATTATCTCTCTAGTTCTACTATTATAAGGGGAAAAATCTGATTTGTGAAATAAAAAAAAATACGGTGGTTGAGTAGGTCAATGGCCGTATCGAAACCACCGTGTTACTGTTATTACGAATGTTGGATTTTGGAAGAAAAATCGGTTCTGAAAGAGTCTTGTAATTATTTTGAATAAAATAGATTTAGAATTACTGAATCAGATTTATTTACCTTGGCTCAATTTTATTGAATACGCTGAGAATTAAGTTTACGCCAATAGTTCTTTTTGAAGTTTGAACGTGAAGAAAAGAATTCTGCTTCTGAATTAGAAAACTGTCCAATTTCTATTTTGGCATTAATGTGGTCGAGCGTGCATATTAAATCCGCAACCTGAAATAATTTATAATCTGCAGGGCTTACTTTTCTAACCTCAACATTTGCAAACATAGTATTAAAAAGTATATTTAAGATTCTCTTAAGAGGCTTTTGACCGTTGTCATAATAGATTATGATTTTATCAAATGTGTGCCAGTAATCCATACAGGCTTCAAGTTTTGTTTTAATTTCCTTTGTGATTTTTGCTTCAAGAACATCTGAATCCACACATTCAGATTTACGTACAAGAGCTGTAAAGAAACGAATTGGAATCTTTCTTGCAAAACGGAAAAGCAAGTTGAAAAGCTTTTGGCGCTGTTCCATCTCTACGAGTTCATAGTCACCTTCACGCCGAATAAGGGGTGCTGTATGAATTGCATGATGAGGATAACCTAAAGATGTAAGGTAATGTTCAAGTCCATCAATATCAATTTGGATGGAGTCAGATTGTTCATGGGCTATGACAGAAACAATATAGAATGGAGAATGTGCTTCAAAATCACCAAAGTCTCCAGCCTCATCTATGAAGCAGCTTAAAATTCTTTCTGTCAAAGTGAGTAAAACTCCAATTAAAAAAGGTAAAAAAATGGCGCGGGATCCCCACGCCGTTTCGGTGGACCGAGGTCTTTCGACCAGCCCAATAATTATTATATTTATAACGTCGTAATTGTCAAGGAATTTCAGGAAATATCAATAATTAGGAAAAATCGATATGAAGTATGCTTAGAAGAGATATAGAGCAAAATCCAATAAAGCAATCGATTGATTAGGTAGAAAATCATTTTTCATAAGTCTTAACCTGTTATTTTTTGATATTTTTTTTGATTTTTACCTGGGCAATCATATTGGCATTGATGATGCAGATTGTTCTTTTGTTTTCGATTTTGATGTTTTTTTTTTACTAGCAGAATCTTACCTGAAAAGCCTGAGATTCCTCCTTCACCGTCGGTCCAAGTATTGTGGCAGTTATTGTATATGTGTCACAAACAATAGTTTTTCTTTCTTTTTATACAATCATTTTAAGCCTTCTATGAAAAATATGTTTTAAGGCTATCAAGCTTTTATGAGTGTCTTTGAGATGAGTCTATATTGAGTTTCGCATTCTTCACTTGTTGAGAATTTGTAGAAGAATAAACATTTATTGACGAAGAAGTTTCTAATTCTTTTTTGATTTTTGAATAATTGCAAAGTTATATACATAATAAATACCAAACTTACCTAATGAAAGCCATGTCTATGTTTATTATGAGCGAATTCATATGAAAAATCATAAAATCCGTATTATAATATTTTATTAATGGATTATTAAGGGAAAAATATGAACGAATTACAGTCTTTATCAATGATTTTTCAAAATAAACTCTTCAGAATTCCGGATTATCAACGAGGTTATGCCTGGCAAGAATTCCAGCTTATAGATTTTTGGGAAGATTTGGTTAATCTGCAGCCGGACAGGAATCATTACACAGGACTTCTTTCTATAAAACAACTTTCAAGGGAAGATTCGAAAAAACTTGGAGAGAATGACCAATGGTTATTAAATGCAGGATATAAAGCTTATCATATTGTAGATGGACAGCAACGTCTTACTACATTTGTTATTTTATTACATGAATTAATTAAGTTTTATACAAACCTCGATGAAAACAAAAATATTCCTGAGTCTGATGTTTATTTAGGATTTGAAGCAATTAAAGATATTAGATCAAAATATATTAGCAAACAGATGCCTCCAAATAATTTGAGAACTACATATATTTTTGGCTATGAGAATGATAATCCAAGTGCTGAATATTTGAGATATAAAATTTTTGAGGAAAAATTCGGCGGTACATTAAAAGAAACTTATTACACAAAAAATCTTAAGTTTGCAAAATCATTCTTTGAAGAGGCTCTCTCTAAATTTTATGAACAGAAAGGAATTCAAGGTTTATCAGATTTATATCAAAAATTAACATTGCATCTTATGTTTAATATTCATGAAATTGAAGATGATTATGATGTTTATGTTGCCTTTGAAACAATGAATAACAGAGGTAAACGTCTTACAAATCTTGAATTACTCAAAAACCGTTTGATTTACTTAACTACGTTATATAGCAAAGAAGACCTTAATGAAGAAAATGAAAACGCATTAAGAGAAACAATAAACAATGCCTGGAAGGAAGTTTATTTCCAGCTTGGAAGAAATGAGTTTTCACCTTTATCAGATGATGAATTCTTAAGAGCACATTGGATTATTTATTTCAAATACACCAGACAGAAAGGTGATGACTATATAAAATTCTTATTAAAAAAATTCTCTCATAAAGCAATTTTCAATGATGTTTACGAAGTAGATTCAGAATCACAAGAACCTGTAACTCTTGAAAATGAAAATATAGAAGACGAAGAAAATGAAAACGATGAGAATGAAATTATAGATGAAACAACAGATGATTCTCAACAGACAGACTTTTTAAGACCTAATATGATTGCAGACTACGTAAACAGTCTAAAAGAATGCTCTGAAAGCTGGTATTACACTTTCTTCCCAGAAGAAAGTACAGAATTATCAGAACAGGAAAAACTTTGGATTGATAGATTAAACAGAATTGGTATTGGTTATTTTAGACCACTTGTTTCTATTGTAATCAGAAAAAGTACAAATGATAATACCGAAGATAAGGTTGAAGTATTAAAAGCAATTGAAAGATTCCAATTTATAAACTTCCGTCTTGCACAATATCAATCAAGCTATAAGAGTAATGAATATTATAATAAAGCAAGAGACTTATATTTTGGCAGAATAACTATACAAGAAATTGCAGATGATTTAAATGAGACAACAAATAACAACACAGAAAATGCTCTTGAAACATTTGTAAGTAAAATGCATAGACGATTTGATTCTGATGAAGGTTTCTACAGCTGGCATGATTTGAAATATTTCTTGTTTGAATATGAGTATTCGCTTGCAGAAAAATTAAAGAGATTGGATAACCTTAAAATAGATTGGATCAGTTTTACTTCTGTAACAAAAGGCAAATACTCGATTGAACACATTCTTCCACAAACACCAAAGAAGCTTTATTGGAGAAATAATTTTAGACAATTTACATCAGCTGAAATAAAAAAGCTAACTGGTTCTTTGGGTAATATGCTGCCACTTTCACAAGCAGTAAATTCAAGTTTACAAAATGACACTTTTGAGGAAAAGAAAAAACGTGGTTATTCTAATGGTTCATACTGTGAACTTGAGGTTGCTAAAGAAACAGATTGGACTGCAGATAAAATCTATAAACGCGGTTTAATGCTTCTAGATTTTATGGAAACTCGCTGGGATTTTAAATTTGCAAATCAACAACAAAAAGAAGATTTACTTTATATCAGTTTTGTAAATGATCAGAGAGAGATACCACCTGAGATTACAAAAGAATCTGAAACTCAGATAAACGATGATATTGAAATTGGTGCTTCCCGACATGAAAAGAGAAAAGCATACTGGTCATATTTATTGCCAATTTTAAGAGCAAATTTAAATGGACCGTACGGAAATGTAAACCCAACTAAAAGTCATGCATTAGATGGTTTCTTTGGTGTTTCAGGAATTCATTTATATTGTTCAATTTCAATGCGCTTAAATAAAGTTACAGTTGGATTCTGGATTGATACAGGTGACTCAATTACTTCTAAAAGAATCTTTGAATTAATTTATAAAGATAAAGAACAAATTGAAGAAAAGATTGGTATTAAATTAGATTGGGATAAAAAGGAAAATTCAAGATCTTGTAGCATTAATGCAGTACTTAATGATGTTGATTATACAGATAAAGCTCAATGGCCTAAATTCGCAGAGTTCCAGTCAACTTATGCAAAACTCTTAGCTGATAATGTTTTTTATCCTAGAGAAGAAGCTATAAAACAAATAATAAAATCTTAATACATAAGGAAGGTGTTGTATTGAAAACATCTACAAATGAAATACATTATTATATTGATGATATTGATTCAATCTTTGCTGACATAAACGGGAAAATACATATTTATAATTATATAAAAAAGGGTTTTATTCCTTGTAATATTGGACTTGATATTATGAAATGGCATGAGCTTCCTGCAAGCGAATTAGAGAAGATTATTAAGAAAACTGAAATAAGTGGTTAAAAATTTAATCTTTACCTTTTCACGACTGAGTATTCATTTTTATAAAAAAAATTGTTTTTAGTCATGAAACTGTGGTAAAAGAAGTAGTGAAAAAATTGGAGGAAAAAAATGCAGAATTCAACGATAAAAAAAATCTATGGATTCCAATAATTTCTGTTCTTGTTATTATAGGAAGTTTTATTATTGCTTCTATACTTGAATTTCCAACAAACAGAGGCGCTATTTATTCTTTCTTTGCCGGTGTAGCAATTTTTGGAATTTTTCTAATTCCAATACCATGTTTAATTATTTCAGTAATAGGAACTGTAAAAGCAGCTTCAATAAAAAATGATAAATATAAAATAATTGGTATTGTTGAAATCATTTTCAGTGCCCTTGGTATATTACTTGAAATTTACATTTTTACAATTGGCCAAAGTGTTTAATTAATGCCTCTGTATAGAACATTAAAGTTTATACTCCAATCCATCTTTCAATAGCTGGTTCAAATCAACTTGCTTGTAATTTTTTAGTAAAGTTTTAAAGTTTACAAAATTCTCTAAAAAATGAGCCATCAGAATTCTTGCTTGGAAAATCTCATATTCTTTTAAGATATTTTCATCGTTACGATATCTGTCACAAGCTTCGATAGAAATTACATCTCTGCATACAGAGTAATACTCTTTTCTAAAACTTCTTTTCTTAAAGTTACAAAAATCATTGTAATCTTTTTTAGAAATTAAACTTTGATTAAATAATCTAGTTGTTCTTTCATCAGGTTCTTGCAAATTACTACCATGATTAAGATTATATTACGTAAAAATATATAAGTACACGCCAAAAGCGTTACCAGTATTTATTATGGAAAATGGGGGCGTTACGGGGGTAAACAAGCTCTGCTTGTTATCCCCGCAGAAGGGGTAGCGGAAGACACCGCAGAGAGCGAGCCGAAGGCGAGCGACCGAGGAGGCTGGAGCGAGGGGGAGACTTCCCCCTCCTTTAATACATTATTGAATAAATTTTTCATTTGTGGTATTTTTAATAGATAAAATTAGTATTCTATTATATACAAGGAGTTCCTAATGTCAGGACATAGTAAATGGGCCACCATTAAACATGCAAAAGGTTTGGCTGATGCAAAACGTGGTAAGATTTTTACAAAATTTATTAAGGAAATTTCTATTGCTGCACGTATGGGCGGTGGTGATCCAAACGCAAACCCTCGTCTTAGAACTGTAATTATTAAGGCTCGTGCTGCAAACATGCCTAAAGATAACATTGAACGTGCTATCAAAAAGGGTACTGGTGAAGACGGCGGAGCAGCATACGAAGAGTATCTGTACGAAGGTTATGCTCCTGGCGGAGTTGCTGTAATGGTTGAAGTTCTTTCTGATAACAAGAACCGTGCAGCTGCTGATGTAAAGAACATTTTTGCAAAGAACGGCGGTAACCTTGGAACTTCTGGTTCTGTTTCCCGTATGTTCCAGAGAAAGGGTACTATCGAACTAGATGCTGAAAAGGTAAACGAAGACGAAGTAATGGAAGTTGCTTTGGAAGCTGGTGCTGATGATATCGTAAATGAAGACGGAGTTATTACTGTAACAACTTCTCCAGATGCATTTACTGCTGTTGCTGAAGCTCTTCAGGAAAAAGGCTATGAAACTCTTTCTGCTGATGTAGGAATGGTTCCAGATGCTTACACTCCTGTTGATAAGGACACAGCTGCTAAGGTTCAGCGCCTTATTGACCGTCTTGAAGACAACGACGATGTTCAGAACGTTTACCACACAGCTGAATATCCAGATGACTTTGAGCCAGAGGAATAATTTAGAAAATGTCAAAAATGACATTTTCTAAATTAGCGAGTTTTCAAATCTGCGATTTGAAAACTCGTAAGTTATATTTATTGGAAGCCGCCTGTTTTCGGGCGGTTTTTTTATGCAAGCGAAGGGCGGACGTAGCGACCCGAACGCAGTGAGGAATGCAGCCAGAAAAAGGAGGAAAAAAATGAATGTTACGGATTCTGTAAAATATGTTGGCGTGAGTGACCGCGAGATTGATTTGTTTGAAGGACAGTTTGAAGTTCCTGACGGAATGGCCTATAACTCCTATCTGATTATTGATGAAAAAATCTGCGTTATGGACAGCGTTGATGCGGCTTTTGGAGACCAGTGGCTTTTGAATATTGAAAAGGCTTTGAGTGAAGTGCCTGCTGCTGACGGAAAGAGCCGCACTCCTGACTATCTTGTGGTTCAGCACATGGAAATGGATCATTCGTCTAATATCAGAAAGTTTGCGGAAAAATATCCTGAGGCAAAAATCGTTTCTTCTAAGATGGCTTTTGGCATGATGAAGAATATGTTTGAGGATGATTTTGCCGGCCGTCAGATTGTGGTGGGCGAGGGCAGCGTGCTTGAGCTTGGTGGCGGGGATGGATGTAATGACGGAAGTTCTGATGGAAAGCCGGTCTGTGGTCATGCGCTGAACTTTATTGCGGCCCCGAACGTTCACTGGCCGGAAGTTATTATGACTTATGATTCTAAGGAAAAGATTCTTTTTTCTGCTGATGCTTTTGGTAAGTTCGGCGCTTTTGATTTTGATGACCCTGAGGGCTGGGAATGTGAAGCCCGCCGCTACTATTTTGGAATTGTGGGAAAATTCGGTTCTGCGGTTCAGTCTCTTTTGAAGAAGGCTGCCGCCCTTGATATTCAGACTATCTGTTCCCTGCATGGGCCTGTTTTAAGTGAGAATATCGGCCATTATATTGCTCTGTATGATACCTGGTCTTCTTATGGTGTGGAAAGTGACGGAGTTGTGATTGCCTATACTTCTGTCTATGGGCACACTAAGGCTGCGGCTGAAAAACTGGCTGAGCTTTTGATTGCAAAGGGCTGTCCTAAGGTCGTTCTTTCTGACCTTGCCCGGGAAGATATTTATGAGTGCGTGGAAGATGCCTTCCGCTACGGAAAAATTGTTTTTGCTTCTACTACCTACTGCGGCGGCGTTTTTCCAAAAATGCGTGAGTTTATTGAGCATCTTGTTGAGCGTAATTTCCAGAAGAGGACTGTAGCCTTTATTGAAAATGGAAGCTGGGCTCCTGCGGCCGCTAAGGCTATGAGGGCTCTTTTGGAGCCTTGTACTGAGCTGAAATATCTGGAGACAAAGGTTTCCATAAAGATTTCCATGAAGGATTCTGATGTGGCGGCTCTGGAAAATCTTGCTGATGAATTGACGGCATAATTATGGAAAATGAAAAGGTCTTTTCTCCGCTTCCGGGAAGTTCGCTTGTAAATGAAAGTTCAGCTCTGTCTCCTAAAAAGTCTAGTGTAAGGCGGGTTCTTGGCATTGATCCGGGGCTTGCAAATACCGGCTTTGGAGTGGTTGATTTTTGTGACGGCCGCTACCGAATGGTAAGCTATGGCTGCATCACAACAAAGTCTGACCAGCCTCATGGGGAAAGGTTGCTTACAATCTACAGCCGCCTTTGTGCAGTGATTGACGAGTTTCAGCCGGACGAAGCGGGAATGGAAACTTTGTATTTTGCCCGGAACGTTACTTCTGCCATGGGGGTTGCCGAGGCGCGTGGCGTCGTTACCCTCTGCCTTGCCCAGCACAATATAAAGCTCGGGGAATATCAGCCGAACCAGATTAAGCAGGCAGTGACCGGAACGGCCGCCGCCGACAAGGAACTTGTTGAACGTTATGTTAAGATTCTCCTTGGCTTAAAAACTGAGCCAAAACCCGACCACGCCGCCGATGCTCTGGCCGGCGCAATTACGCATTTGCATTATACGAGGTAAATTATGAACAAATCAGACCTAAAACGAGATTATTGGATGCTGGACGGAAGGTTTGCCCGCAAGGGGTATGACTGGTGGTGGCATAATTTTACTGCTGTGAGCGAAAAAACGGGACAGGAGAGGACTTTTTTTATCGAATATTTTACCTGTAATCCGGCACTTGCGGGGGCGGGGGAATGTGATGGAAGTGAGCCGCTCTTGGGGCAGCTGCCTACAAACCGCGAAAAAGGATTAAAACCAAGTTATCTGATGGTAAAGTGCGGCTGGTGGGGAGAAAATGCTGCCCAGCTTCATCGTTTTATTCCGTGGAAAGATGTGAAAATCAGGCAGGAAAAGGACGGCTATCACCTTTCTGCACTGGACTGTCTTGCGGGTGAAAAAGTTATTAAGGGGACGGTAGATATTTCTGAAGAAGAATGCAAAAATCACCCTGAATGGATGTGCGATTCTGGTTCAATGACCTGGGATATTCAGATTGATAAAAAAATCGCCTTTAATGTCGGTTATGGGGCGGGCTCACTTTTCCGTAAACTCAAGGCTTTTGAAATGTACTGGCATGCAGAAGGGATGAAATCTCTTTATTCAGGAAAAATTACTGCAAACGGCGAGTCTTTTATAATTCAGCCTGAAAAATCTTTTGGCTACGCAGATAAAAACTGGGGTGCAGATTTTACTTCTCCCTGGGTATGGCTTTCTTCCTGCGACCTTGTAAGCAGGATAAGCGGAAAACGACTTGAAAATTCTGTTTTTGATATTGGAGGAGGACGGCCAAAGGCCTTTGGAATTGCCCTGAACCGCAAGCTTTTGAGTGATTTCTGCTATGAAGGAAAGTCCTATGAATTCAATTTTTCCAAATTCTGGACTTTCTGCCGTACGAAGTTTGACTGCAGGGAAACTGATGATAAAATCATCTGGAATGTCCGTCAGGAGACCTGCAGGGCTGTGATGGAAACTTCTGTTGAATGTGAAAAATCAAAAATGCTGCTTGTAAATTATGAAGCACCGGATGGTCAGAAAAGGCACAACAGGCTCTGGAACGGCGGCACTGGAAGCGGCTGCGTAAAACTTTACAAAAAGACTGGTTTATTCGCCCGCAAACTTAAGCTGATAGACGAAGTTGAAGCTAATCACATTGGCTGTGAGTGGGGCGAATACTGCTGATTTCTGGCAGTCCTTTCTGTCTGAAATGACTGCCAGAAATGCCTTTTATTTTAAGGCTTCTTGAAGAACTTTTAAGTTTTCTTCCATTATCTGAATATATGTAGTTCCCGCTTTAGCCTGCTTGAGCGTTGTAGACTGAATGGAATCCAGTGTCAGAACCTTTGCGTTCTTTTTCTTTGTGTTCTGGATGATGGTGCGGGCGATTTTTCCGTCGCCGCTTTCAATCTTGAGGACTGAGTTGAGGCCGAGTTCGTCTACCTTCTTTGCAAGGAAGATTACGGTTTCAAAGCTGGCTTCTGTTTCTGCTGAGCAGCCGACGAAGGCTGCAAAATAGTCCAGTCCGTAGTCGTCTGTAAGATAACGGAATGGGAAGCGGTCGCCGAAGAGGATTGACTTCTTAGAGCTGGCTTTTACAGCGGCTCCATATTCTGCGTCCAGAGAATCCAGGCGGGCAATGTAGGCTGCAAGGTTTGCCTTGTAAGAATCGGCATTTGCAGGATCTTTTTCTGTGAGGGCTGAGGCGATTTCTGCACTCAGGACTTTTGCATTGCGAAGTGAAAGCCATACGTGCTCGTCGTATTCAGCTTCGTCTTCGTCATCGTGATGGTGATGATGTTCTTCAGCTTCGTGGTCGTGATCATCGTCATCTTCGTGATTTTCGCCATCTCTGTGATGATGCTCATGTTCTTCTTCCTGCATTCCTTCCTTTATTTCTTCGGTCTTTACCTTGTCTCCCAAAGTTTCCAGAAGATTGATGACCTTCATGTTTTTATTTGTTGCATTTTTGAGGGCATCCTTTACCCAGCCGTCGCTTTCGCCGCCAACGTAAATGAAGATGTCGGCAGTTGAAATTTTTGCAATGTCCTGAATTGAAGGCTGATAAGAATGGAGGTCTACACCGTTTCCAAGAAGAAGGGTGAGTTCGACATTTCCAGGATTTTGGCCCAGAATTTCGCGGGTCCAGTCATACTCAGGAAAGATTGTAGTTACAATTTTGACTTTGCCGGAATCTTTATTTGATTTTTTTGCCTTTGCGGCAAATACTGATGATGTGAGTGCGAGGAGAATTGCAACTCCTGCGATTATTTTTTTAAGTTTCATTTTATACTCCCATAAAAAGTCAACGAACAAGTCGACTTTCTATAATTCTTAATTCATGGCAGTCAAAGCTTCTTCTGCGAGAGACATTGGTTTGTATTGACCAATCATCTTTTGTACATCAAAATCTTTTTTGTCGCTGAGCATTGC
>JAFUYH010000040.1 GCA_017470605.1 Treponema sp. | reverse complement strand
GCGGGAACGGAACGGGATTGCAAACGCATTTATAAGCCGAGGCGAAGCCTTTTTAATCATTTTCCTATACGGCTTATACCATGCGGTTTGCAAGAACGTGCAGTGGTAGCACTTTTTACAGTTTCGGCTCTTTTATAATGAAAATAATCTGATTTCGTGTTAAGATTTTTACTACCTGCAAATGGATTACAGCTATATTTTTCGTTCAGCAAAAATCAAAAAAGATTCTCAGGCTCTGGAGGCGGCGGGCTTTACTAGCAGCGCCAGCGATGATAATGGCAATTGCGTAACTTTTTTCATGAACCGCCCTGTTGCAAAAGGTGCCTTTAATGCAAAAATCCTGATGTCGCTAGAAAAACAGACCCTCACAGTCCAGCTTTATGATTCCGCCACTGGCGAAAAATATGCCCTTTTTGATATGCCAAAGGCGGGCGGTGCTTTTATCGGCTCCCTGCGCGAAGAAGTTCAAAAGCTTGTAGATGAAATCAAGGCCACCTGTTTTGAAACAAATGACTTAAAAGATAAGTACCTGGCCTGGCTAAAAACCCGTTTTGACTCTGAACCAGATTTCCCCTGGCCAGACACCCCAGACTTCTGCGTTTTCCGCTGCCCCAATCAAAAATGGTATGCACTTATCATGAAAGTAAAATACCGCCAGCTGGGCCTTACCGGCGAAGAAGAAGTTTGGGTTGTAAACATGAAAGCCAATAGCGAGTCCATTCCCTCTCTGATTGACCAAAAATCCATTTTCCCCGCCTGGCACATGAACAAAAAACACTGGATAACAGTTTTACTCACCGCCGCCACAAACTTTGAAAAACTCCAGGAACTCACCGAAAAAAGTTACGGGCTGGTGAATAAAGCTGTCGTTAGAAAATGAAGGAGGGGCAGGCCTTCTCCTAGGGCGACGCAGCAAAGCTGCTAAGCCCTAAAACCCGCTTGGCACGACAAAACTCCAGCTATCAATGCATAACACCCACTGCATGAATTTACTCCTCCAGAACTGTTTGGCAAATTTCATCAAAATTTGTTTTCAGACTAGATAGCAAAAGACCGTCTTTTTTATAATATCTTATTTCTATCTCTCCACTGCTATTATTCATAACCATTTCTTCGTATGTTCCGTCTGCATAAGAGACTTTGCCACGGTATTCTTTATTAGGCTCTATACCACCACTACCTCCACCACTTCCACAAACTTGTTTTATTGTTTGCCGTTTTTCATTAAATATATACACTACCTGTTTTGGCAATTCATCTGAATATAAAGCTATTTCCCAGACTTTTGGGCTAGTTTCTAAACAAGTGCTCATTATAGAACCAGAAGAAGTGCATCTTTTAATAACCTTTTTGTCTAAGTCTATTTCGTAAGCTGGACCTTGTACCGTATCAAATGTAAGAATATTGTTTTCTATTTTATAATAATTTGATACATCATTAACACCTGCAGTTAAAGAAACTGTTTTTCCCAAAAGCTCTTCTGGAAAGTCTTCATCTAAAGAATCCTCAGCGGTATTTGATACATCTATTATATGCACATCATTTGTTTCGGGGCTACATCCAACCAAACAAAAACCTAAAATTATAAATAACAAAACAATTTTTTTTCATTTAATTCTCCCTGGTTATCAGAAGCAGACATTATATAAATAATACTGGCTCGAACTGTAGTTTTACCCCACCCCACCAAAATTGGCGCTCATCGCCCATATCTTTTATTGTAAATATAACGCACCTTTATTATTTTGCAAAGCAATAAAATAATTCATTCAAACAATTTCTTCTTGAAACTCTTCATCAACCTGAACAAGAGTCATGTTGCAGAATTGTTTTCCAATTAAACGAAAGCTTTGTATGGTTTTGATACCGCAAATATATTTTTTTATTCAGCTCAAGTGTACTTAAGCCTACATACTTCGAAGAAATGAAAATTTTATAGGTTGGAATTTAAAATTAAAATGAAGAAAATAAGAGCTTTGACCTACAAAATTAAAAAATTATTTATTTTAGTAGGCCAAAATTGATGATTTTCTGATTTTTATGATGAGTAGAGCGGATGTTTTAATTAGTTTTAGCCTACAAAATTACAAAAACCTTTATTTTGTAGGTCGCAATAATAAATTAGACTGTATTTATTATAATCTTCAACCTACAAATTTTATAAAATATCAATTTTAGTAGGTCACACTTACATTTTCTCAAAAAAAAGACTGCCGGTTTCCCGACAGTCTTTCAAAAATTTTTATAAACGGTGGTTTCGACAGGCTCAACCACCCCGTTTCTTTTAGGTTAATCCCGCGACGTTTGCGAAGCAAACTCGCCAATTAAGATTTTTGACTTGTCAAAAATCTTAATTATCCCCAAGGATTCTCAGTTGGATAGCGTACTCCCTTAGGCTGGTTATAACCAATCTCGCTTACGTCTACGCCGATGTACTTAAATACTTCGTAGAGAGCCTTTCCAAAGTGGCCGAATGCAACGGCACCGTGGTGTGGGAAGCCCTTCTCGATGAGCCAGTGGCGGTAGAAGCGGCCCATTTCTGGGATAGCGAATACACCAATTGATCCGAATGAGCGTGTAGCAACTGGAAGAACTTCACCCTGTGCAATGTATGCACGGAGGATGTTGTCAGAAGTTGACTGCAAGCGGTAGAAAGTAATAGGACCTGGAGCAATATCTCCTTCCAAAGTTCCGTTTGTAACTTCGATTGGGAGGCTGCGTGCCATAATCTTCTGGTACTTCATTTCGCAGAAAGCAAGCTTCTTTGAACATGTGTTTCCGCAGTGGAAGCCCATGAATGTATCTGTAAGAGCATAGTTTGTCTTACCCTTGATTTCTGAATTGTACATATCCTTTGGAACAGAGTTGTTGATGTCGAGCAATGTAACGATATCATCAGAAACAACAGTACCAATAAATTCAGAAAGACATCCGTAAATATCAACTTCACAAGAAACTGGAATACCTTTTCCTGTAAGGCGGCTGTTTACATAGCAAGGAACAAAGCCGAACTGTGTCTGGAATGCAGGCCAGCATTTTCCGGCAATTGCAACAAACTCGCGGTAGCCCTTGTGAGCTTCAACCCAGTCAAGAAGAGTAAGCTCATACTGAGCAAGCTTTGCAAGGATTTCAGGCTTTTTGTTACCCTTTCCAAGTTCTTTTTCCATGTCAGCAACAACTTCTGGAATACGAGCGTCGCCGGCGTGCTTGTTGAATGCTTCAAACAAGTCAAGCTCAGAGTTTTCTTCAATTTCAACACCGAGGTTGTAAAGCTGTTTGATTGGTGCGTTACAAGCAAGGAAGTTGAGTGGACGTGGTCCGAAAGAAATGATTTTGAGGTGATTCAAAGCATAAACAGCCTTTGCAACTGGCAGAAAGTCGTGAATCATATCAGCACAATCTTCTGCATCACCTACTGGATATTCAGGAATATAAGCCTTAATGTTGCGGAGCTGAAGGTTGTAAGAAGCATTAAGCATACCACAGTAAGCATCTCCACGTCCGTCCATCAGGCTGTTTCCAGACTCTTCTGCAGCAGCACAGAACATCTTAGGACCGTCAAAGTGCTTAGCAAGCAAAGTCTCAGAAATTTCCGGACCAAAGTTACCAAGGTAAACACAAAGAGCGTTACATCCGTTCTTCTTAATGTCTTCCAAAGCCTGAACCATGTGGATTTCGCTTTCTACAATACAAATTGGGCATTCGTAAATATCGTCTGCACCATACTTTTTTGTGTAAGCTTCAACAAGAGCCTTTCTGCGGTTTACAGAAAGTGGCTCTGGGAAACAGTCGCGGCTAACAGCCACAATACCAATCTTAATTTTTGGTTTGTTGTTAATCATTTTTTGCTCCTATATATAATATTCTAAATTTAATACATTAATGCCAGAAGTCAATAGGGGAAATTTCTTACAAGCGTTTTTCAGGCTATCCCCTAGAGATATCAATATTAATTCCAGTCAATCCAACAAAAGCGCCCTGCTTTGCTTCATTTGAATCCGGATGAGCAATGAGCCACTTGTTGCGTGCCCAAAGCAGCTTGTCTTCAAGATTCTTTTCTGTAATGGCAGGTTTTTCTGTGTTTGTATTCTTTGGAAGAACGATGATTACACGGAAGCCTTCCTTAGAAACTTCACCGTTTTTAACAGCGTTACAAGGTGCATAGTGAAGAGTTGTCTCATAAACTTCAACAACTGTTCCCTTTGGAACATAGAATGCTTCAACAGCACCAGTATCAAGTTTGCCGTTTTTTACGCTCTGCAGTGGAGCAAGAAGAAGAACCATGTCGTTAGAAGGAATATTAAGTTCCGAACCGCGGTGCCATTCCAGACAGTTCAGTTTTGTATTATTTCCGTTGCAGTATCCAACCTGAATTGGCATTCCGCCGTAAGCGTTATCACTGAATTCTTTTGCAACAGGAAGGGCTTCAAGACCAGCATCGCCCGGTTCATAGATTGTACCATTGTCAGGTTTCTTTGTTGTTTCATCAAGTTTCTTGAGCAGGTCTGTTACATCATAACCTGTAAGAACTTTTCCATACTTTTCAAAAGCATGACTGAACACTGATTTAATTTTCATCTTTTTTACGCTCCTATGTTAATCTGCTTAGCAGATTTGGCCGCCCGCCAGGCAGCCTGTATTCTATAGCAAACCGTTATTTTTAGGTTTACCACTCAATTATATCACTACTTTAGATAAAATCCATCGGGAATTATTCTGATGCAGTAATAATTCTTGTGTGCAGATTTTCCAGAAGGTTTGCGGCTTCCTTAAGTTTCTGTGCAGTGTTATTAACAGTGCCTGTAGAAGTAGAAAAGTTTTCAATTCCAGAAGAAATCTGACGAACAGTTGCAACAATCTGGTCAAAAGCGGCAGACTGCTGGTAAATAATCTCTTTAATCTGATTTGCAGATTCAACAGTAATTTCTGAAGAAGACTGAATATCGCTGAATTTTTCCTTAAGTTTTTCTGAAAGTTCCAGACCTTCGCGGATTTTTTCTGTTCCAGATTCAGAAGTAATAATAAGGTTATCAGAAGAATGCTGAATTTCTGTAATTCGCTCTTTAATCTGGTCTACAGAATTTGTAATTCCAGCGGCAAGACGGCGGACTTCATTGGCAACAATGTGGAAGTTTTTACCGGAATCACCGGCAGAAGAAGCTTCAAGCTCTGCATTAAAGGCAATGATTCGGGTCTGGTCTGCAATATCATTAATGATTTTTACAATTTCCCAGATGCTTCCGATTTTTTCTCCCAATTCACGGATTCCAGAAATTGTAGAAACGTTTGCTTCTGTAATTTCTGTCATCTTATCCAGATTAGACTGCAGGGTTTCAAAACCTGCATTTACATTGCTTTCCGTACCTTCTGCAACGGTTGTTACATCGCCAATTTTTTCTACAATGTTTCTTGTCTGACGGTCTGTGTCTTCCATTGTTGCAAGAATTTCTTTTACACCGGTAGACTGCTCCAGAGAAGTAGATGCCGTTGCCTGTGAAATTTCTGACAGTTCTCCAATAGGCACAACCATTGTATTACTGATTTTTCGCATATCATCCAGAATAGAGCGGAATAGCAATACAATCTGATTTACAAGGTAAAGGTTGTAAGAAACTTCTGTTTCAAAGTCTGTAGGGGCAAGAGTAACCGTAAAAATATCATTTTTGATAATGTGGTGCATGGCACCCTGAAGAGCGCCAGAAGAAACCAGAATACTGTTTAAGAATGAATAAACAGAAACAATTCCGATTACTGCATTAATTGCAAGAACCATTCCGATACGAGAAAGCTGAAATCCGCGCAGGCCCGGGCCGGTTTCATCTGCAGGAAGAAAGCCTGCTTCTGCCGGAACGTTATTAAAGTAATAAACGTAGAAAAGCATAATGGCAAGAAGAATTCCCCAGAGAACCGGAATGGTACAGTAAAGGGTAAAAGTTTTCTGATAAGAAGTTCCAAAATGATTTTTTGTATTCAGAATCTTTTCATCAATGCCGTTTTCTACAATGCGGGTTGCGTATTCATTACAAATTGCGCGAGTATTTGCCAGTGCCAGAAGAGATGCCACATAAGCCCCCAAAAGACAGCAGCAGATACTGACAATATTCAGCTGAATGTTCATGTTCAGCAGTTTGTGATAGGCATAAGCCAGAAGGAAAGTACAGAAGAAAAAATATCCAAAGGCTTCATACTGCTTTCTGGCAGGAAGTTTATGAACAGCCAGCAGAAGTTTTGTGCGCTCTTCTACAGTAGTTTCTTCTGTTTCCCATTTTTTTACTCTTTTTGAAACTCCACCCATAAGAAAATGATTGGTAATTGGCGAAATGCCGAACTGAGCAAATAAAACTCCAATAATTACGCCAAGAATTATAGGATAATGAGTTCTAAAGTTGAGGTTCAGGATAAATACTGTATACAAAAGAATTATAATTCCGCAAGCAACATCCGGAAGATGGCTTGCCTTTAGAATCCTTTGTTCTAGTGAAAGATGTTTCTTATTCTGTTTCATTATTTTACCTCGCTTCTTGTAATTGATTCATTGTCTCTGCTATTGCATCTACAGCAGCCTGGGCATCTCTTCCATCATCATTTTCTTCATCAATATCATCATCTTCAGGCTGGAGATTTTTAAGATTTGTTGAAATTGTACACAGGTTCTGTGCTGAATCGCTGATTTTCTGAGTTGAACCAGAGAAAGTTTCTGCTGCTTCTGAAATCTGGCGCAAAGTAATTACAATCTGAGCAAAAGAAGCGGTCTGCTGTTCAATAATCTTCTTAATATCTTCTGAAGCATAGTCCATACTTTCTGAAGACTGTTTTAGTTCTTCAAACCTGAGGCTTAAATCATTAATAATCTGGTTTCCGTCCAGAATCTTTTTACTTCCGTTCTGAGAAGAAAGCAGAAGTTCATCTGAAGAATGTTGAATTTCTATAATGCGGTTCCTGATTTCTTCTGTAGATTTAATAGTAGAGTTTGTAAGACGACGGATTTCGTTTGCAACAAGAGAGAAGTTTTCTCCAACTTCACCGGCACTAGATGCTTCAAGTTCTGCATTAAAGGCGATGATATTTGTCTGGTCTGCAATAGAATTGATGATTCTTGCAATATCAGAAATACCGGAAACTTTTTCTGTAAGTTTTTTAATTCCTTCTACAGTAACGTCATTTGCACGTTTGATTTCGTCCAGTTTCTGCATATTCTGCTTAAGAATATCAAAACCGTCATTAATATTTTCTGTAGTGCGTTTTGCAACAATTGAAACTTCACCTATCTTTTCTGCAATATTTTTAGAAAGAGTATCTGTTTCTTCCATTGCAGAAAGAAGTTCCTTTATTCCCGAAGTCTGCTCAAGAGAGGTAACGGCAGTTTCGCGGGAAATAACAGAAAGTTCGTTACTGGATTCAATTACATCCATACTGATTCTCTGACTTTCTTTAAGAATCTTCTGCAGAATGCTGATGATTGTATTGATGAGGTAAACATTGTACATGAATTCGTTTGAAAGGTCGGTTCCTTCTGCTTTTACTTTGTGCAGATTTTCTCTGTTAATTCCGCCCAGCAAATCTGTCATGTTATTTATGGAGCGCATCATTCTCTTAAAAAGAGAATCTGAGAAAATGTGATAGAGAATTCCGCTTGCAATGCCAATTATAATCAGCTTTTTAAAAACCAGTTTGATTGAAATGTAAGAAACGGTTGCCCGCCATGCCAGTATAAACACAGAAAGGCTTGCCAGCAGAATTGGCAAAAAGATGTGCATAACTGTAATTAAGGCAGATTTTGTTCCAAAAGTATGATTTTTTTCTACTTCTGTTTTGGAAACGCCTTTTGCAACAATTGCGGCAGCATGGTGTGAACAGATTTTCTGGGTCACTCCTGTTATTGCATAGATTGTGGCATAATAAGTTCCTATCAGAATTCCCAAACCGAATAAAATATATGAGTCTTGATTTAATTTATCATTATTTGTACAGAGAACAGCCCAAATTGTACCTGTTATGGCAAAAGTTGCAAGTACAATTATACCAATTTTTGGAGGCATGGCCATTAACTGCTTCATCAGCTTGGTTCTTTCTTTTACAGTTGTTTCATCGTTATAAAACGAAACTAAATCTTCTGTTATAGACTGACTCGCAATGTTTACGGCAATAGAAAGGGCAATAATATTTATTACCAGACAAACTATTACACCGGAAACAATTGTTCCTGTAAGTTTGGGCAAAGGAATATCACCCAGCAAAATACACAGAGTCATTGTTATGATTTCAAAAATCACAACAGGAAGAAGCAATTTGTTAAAGACCTGCTTCCCGAAATTTACGTCTTCCGTGGATTCCTCTTTCTTCTTTTTTAGTTTTTCTTTTAAACTCATATATACCTCTCTTTATATGGTAAAACTAAGCGGACGGCAAAACCCGTTCACATTACTTTGAAGTAAGTGCAACAGCACCATCCCAATTTTCCGGTTTATTAACAATAAACTTATTACAACGTTCAATCATAAGCTGGGTGGCTTTATCTTGCGGTAATGTTTGCAGGGCAGATTCAAAGTAAGGCTTTGCAAGAGAAAATGCCCCTTCTGTATAAGATTTAAAACCTTTAGAATAGGCTTCTGTAAAGGCAGAAGGAAGCGGCTTTTCATCTGCACGATAAATTTGAACGCTTTCCTTTTTTCCTTTTACCTTTACGGAATCCAGCAATAAGACATTCATTTCTGCAGAAAGTTCTTCGCGAACCGCCTGCGAAATAATAACCTTTGCGCCATACAGTTTAGTAAGGCCTTCCAGACGGGAAGCAAGGTTTACGGTGTCTCCAATTACTGTGTAGCTGGTTTTATCTATACTTCCAATATTACCTACAATTACATCACCGTAGTGAATACCAATTCCTATATCCAGCTTTACACCTTCCGGGAATTTAAGCTGGGAACATGGAATCTGATCCAACTGGGCATACATTTCTATTGCCGCATTTACGGCTCTCTGGGCATTATCGTTATAAGAAACCGGCGCACCAAAAAGAACCATAATTGCATCACCAATAAATTTATCTACCGTACCGCCATACTTAGTCACAATATTTACCATGTGAGTAAAGTAAGCGTTCAAAAAACCTACAACGTCCTCCGGCTGATTTATTTCACTGATAGAAGTAAAACTGCGGATATCACACATTAAAATAACAACTTCCCGCTTTTCATTTAAGTTTGCCTTGGCTTCGGTATCATTGGAATTTATCATTTCCTTGATAATTTCTTCCGGAACAAATTTTGAAAAGGCAGCCCGGAGTTTTTTTTCTGAAAGAGAAACCGTTTCATGGTGGAGCGACTCCTGCAGGATGTATGCAAGAGAAGGCATGATGTATTCTATAGAAGACTGAACTTTATAATTGAAAATCTTTTTTCTGGTAGAAACAAGATGCAGCGTGCCTATAAAAGAATCTCCCGCCCTAAGAGTGTAGTCTCTGTAAGATTCGTATCTGCCGTTTTTATCTCTGGCAGTCACTATACCGGTAATTTCTGAATCTTCATAAGTGATTGTGTGATTTTTTCTAGCCTTCTGTTCATAATCAGCCTTGCAGATATTCCACAGTTCTTCCAGATTTTCTTTTGAAATATGTTCTGTTCCCGCCTTAAAAACTTTTGCCGTTTTGTTATCCAGAATAAGAATGGCAACATCAAAATCACAAATATTGTAGAGCATTTCAAAAAGCTTAGGAACAAGCACTTCTATCTCTTTTACATAAGCATATAAATCTATGATATTACGCACCATGTTAAGGAAGAATTCACTTTTATCCATTGCGTCTACAATCCAGAGCATCAGTTTTTCTTCATCTGACATTGTAGATTCAATTTCCTGCCTTTCCAGAGCTTCTGACTTATAAAATGCATTTGTTTCTATATAATTATATTTCAACAGAGAATTTACGCTTTCTATAAGCTCATCAAACTCTGCCTGAGAAATTGAGACAACTTTATTTGCGCCGGTTGCATTTGACCAGAAATCTAAAACTGACTCTTCTGCAGAAAACAAAATAAAAGGAATTGCATTTTTATTTGACCCCTCCTTCATAATTTTGCACAACTGCATTCCGTCAATAACAGGAAGAATTTTATCTGCAACAATACAGTCCGGATTGCCGGAAACAATGGCCTTCAAGGCTTCCAGTCCATTTTTGAATATTTCTACGTTATAACCCTCTTCTCTTAACTCTGTACTAATGAGTTTAGAAAGTACACGCGAAGCTTCTACAACATATATTGTTTTCTTTTCGGAATTATTCATGCAGCAGCTCCTTTACCTTTGCAGTAAGACTTTCTCGTTCAAAATCTGACTTTACAATATAGCCCTGGGCACCCAGTTTTGAGGCTTTTTCGTAAGTGTCGCTTTCAAACACAGAAGAAATCATAATTACAGGAATATCTTTAAGCTCTTCTTTATGACGGATATTATGAAGAAGTACAAAACCGTCCATTCGTGGCATTTTTACATCTGTAATAACAAGGTCAAATTTATGTTCCTTTAATTTTTCAAGGGCGTCAATTCCGTCTACCGCAGTAGAAACATTGTAGTTTTCTGCTTCCAGAATAATCTGCTCAATGTGGCGGGTTGTGTGTGAATCATCTACAACCAGTACGGAATGAATTTTTGGCATTTTTCGTACTTCTAGATTCTTTACGTCATACACATTTGTTACCCTAAAGCGGCTGATTGTGTCTGGAATGTTCAGAACCGGAATAATGCGGTAATTTTCATCAAAAACAACCCCTTGCAGGGCGTTAAAATCCTTTAAAAGCGGTGGAACAGGCTTAATTACAACGGTTCCATAATGCAGGATTTTATCTACCATTACGCCGATTTTCCTGTTCAAATATTCAAGGATTACTACAGAAATTTCATTGTTAGTAGAAGCCTTTTTTTCTGAATTTGCATTGATAATATCAAAGTCATAAATAGGAATAAGTTCATTATGAACATTTAAAACAGGCCCATGCTGAAGACGCAGGAAATCTGTTTTGTGAACTGTAAGGATTTCTTTTATATAATGAGAAAGAATAAGATATGAATTGTCTGAAACGCTTACAAAAAGACCGTCCTGAGTTGCAAGAGAAGCCGGCAGAGAAAGTTCAAATTCTGTGCCTTTTCCCAGCTGAGAGCGTACAGTAATTTTTCCCTTAAGTTTATCCATTTCTGTGCGTACAACGTCCAGCCCGATTCCGCGGCCAGAAAGTTCTGTCTGCACGTCTTTTGTAGAAAAGCCGGAAACAAAAATAAACTGCAGAAGTTCTGTTTCGTCTGCCACTGCAATTTCGCTTTCGCGTTCAGGGAATAAGGCCAGAGCCTTTTCCTTAATTTTTTTGTAGTCTATGCCCCTTCCGTCATCTTTTACACTTACAAAAATGCGGTTAGAAACCTGGCTTACAGACACGCTGATTTTTCCTTTTTCGGATTTTCCTGCCTTTTTTCGTTCTTCTATAGGCTCAATTCCATGGTCTATAGAATTACGGACAAGGTGAATAAGAATGGCAGGGAGCCGTTCAAGAATTGCCTTATCTATGGTAATTTCTGAGTGGGGAATATCAAAATCTATATTTTTGTTTAATTTTAAAGCTTCTGAAACAATAGAACGCTTGATTGGCTGCAGAATCATATCAAAAGGAAGCATTCTAAGTGAAATAATGTTTTTCTGAATGTCTACGCTCTGATTTTCCAGTACAGTAATATTTTCTGTAAGTTCCTGATAAGCCTGAAATCCGTCTGAACTGGAATTAATCTTGAGGCTTTCAATTTCGTTTTTAAGTTTAATCTGACGCATTATCAGTTTATCAAGAGACTGCAAAATTGAGTCAATTTGAGAAATCTGAACTTTAATAGTCTGGGAATCATGGAAGAAATCTGAATTTTCCGCGCCGGCATTTTCTTCTGCAGATTTTGAATCAGCTTCTTTATCTTTGTTCTTTACAAAATCAGTTTTAAAGTCTTCATCTTCCATTGCCTTATCTATGCTTTGTAAGACTTCTTCATATTCTGCAAAAGTACCGTCTCCTCCTTTTTCCAGAGAATCAATTACGGTATGGATTACCTGAGAAACACCCATTAAAAGCTGGATTGTTTTTGTGGAAATTTCTGTCTGATTGCTTTCTATATTCTTAAAAACATTTTCCAGATGATTCATTACTTTTTCTATCTGAACATATTCCATCATTCTGGAAGAGCCTTTGAGGGTATGAAGGTGCCTTAAAATATCTTTAAGACAGTAGGCATTACGGCTTTCCTTTACTGCCTGAATGGCAATGTCATCAAGCGTATCAAGAATTTCCCGCGATTCGGAAATGTAATCTGCTATAAAGAGTGATTTATCAATTTCCATTATTCTCCCCCTTGAAATCTGGTGCATAAGGAATAGATATAAGACGGACTGAATGAATCCAAAGTAAAGTCATAAGGATTATGGTCGCCAAAGTCTGTAAGTATTTCCTTGCAGCGCTTAAAACAATAGGAAGCCCTTTCATCTTTGCCCATATCACGGAGTACCATTCCATGATAAAAATAGGCAGGCCAAAAATCTTGAGATGCGGTTTCGGAATAGGCAAAAAGGGCTTCGGCTGCAGTACGATTGTCTGCATAATATTCAATATATCCCTGCATAAAGAAGGAATATCTTTTGTAGTCTTCTCCACTTATGGCACGTGCAATTGTGCGTGCCTTTACAAAATCTTTTTTATTTATTTCTGCACAGATATCTTCGTAGATTTGCTTAAAGTCTACCGGGGCAGAAGTATGAGCTGCTGCAGGGGCACCAGTCTGGGCACTAGCCGCGCCGCCAGAAACCATGGCAGAAGCAGAAGCCAGAGCCGCTGTAACAGACTGCAGGGTTTTCTGAGTTTTTGCCTTTTCTACTTCAAGGCGGAGTTTTTCCTGATTTTCCTTTTTCTTTTCTTCCTCAGATTTTTCTGCCATCTTTTTCTGAATGTTATCTTTTATACTTGTAATGGCAGGAGCAGGCCTTTTTCCGCGGATAAAATAATAAACGACGCCGTCATTGGTTTTTGTAAGATATTCTGGAATTATGGAATTATCTATGGAACCAATTTCATTCATAGAAAAGAACAGCATGCCTTCATCTTTAAGGCGTTCAGAAACCTTTCCGGTAACATTTTTGCGGGTTTCCTTATCAAAATAGATAAAGACATTGCGCATAAAAATGATTTCAAGGTTTTCAAAGAAAGGCAGTTTTGTATCTTGAATAAGGTTGAATTTGAAGGAGTGGATATTATTTAAAAAGTCTTTATTAAAAATGATTTCTGTTTCTGTGCGCTGACTGTACGGTTCAAGCAGTTCATGATACTTCTGTCCGTCTGAACGCAGGGAATAAAGGGAATAGCGGCCGCTGTTCAGTTTTGCCAGGGCATTATCGTCAATGTCTGAAGCATAAATTGTAAGTTTTACGCCCATAGAAAGGGCCAGGGCAAGCAGAGAAATTGGTTCTTCGCCAGTAGAACAGCAGCAGGTCCACAAACTTATGTTTTTGCCTACAAAGCGCGGGAATACCACGTTTTTAAGGAAGTCGAACTGCTTTTCTTCGCGGAAGAAGTAAGTTTCGTTTACAGTTACCAGATTAATTATTTCGTCAAAATCTGGAGTCCGATCTTGCAGCTGGCTGGCAAATTCTTTTGGAGAAATCTTTTTTTCGTCAGCCTTGCTTTGAATAAGGGTTTGCAAAGGCTGCTTCTGGGATTCTGCAACGTAAATGCCGGAATAAGAGACGATTTTTGAAATGACTGTTTCTAGAACTTCGTTTTCAACCATCCGCTTACACCCTTGCTTTTCCAACAAGACTCCAGAGTCTGTCTGCTATCTGATTCAAAGGCAGAACTTCGCAAGCACCGCCTGCTTCAAAAGCCGCCTTTGGCATTCCGTAAATTACACAAGAAGCCTCATCCTGAGTAATTGTATAGGCACCCAAATCTTTAAGAAGCCGGCAGCCTTTTGCACCGTCTGCCCCCATTCCTGTAAGCACAACTGCAATACAGTTTTCTGCCAGAACGCTTGCGGCACTTTCAAACATTTTATCTACCGCAGGTCTTAAAAAGTTCACAGGCGCATCATGATTGAGCAGCATGTGAAATCCGTCTATATCATCATGGCAAAAAACAAGATGCATATCTGAAGGAGCAAAATAAACATGCCCCGGCAAAGCCCTTGCATTATTTTCTGCCAGATGAATTGGAACAGAAGTTTCTGTATTCAGCCATGTAATAAGGTTTTTATCGTAAAAAGAATCTATGTGCTGGGTAATAAAAATCGGGAGCGGATAGTTCTGCCCCAATGACTTTATAAGTTCCAGAAGGGTACTAGGTCCGCCGGTAGAAACACCAATCATAACGGCCTGAAATTTTCTTCCTGCAAAATCTGAAGAAACTTTTTTCAGCTGAGTTTGATTTGGATTTGTTGGGAAAGGCCCTGCAACCGGGTGTTTTTCAAAAAGTATGTCCCGCTTAATTTCAAGAATTTTCTGTTCCAGAAAATCAGCATATTCTAAGATTTTTTCAGAAGAAAAGTTTATGAATTCTGGTTTTTCCAGAAACTGAATGTTTTTTATGTAAGGCCGTCTTATGCCGTCCGGCTTGTAGTAAACAAGAGCCGCAAGTTTCTTTAATTCACAGAAGTCTACAAGAAGATTTATTCTGTCTCGCCCAAAAAAGCTTTCGTCCAAAATAATCATATCTGGCTTCAAGGGGTCTGCAGAAGACTTTAACTCATCAAATGACGTAGATTCACCCACATAGGATAGTTTTTGAGATTTCTGGATTAATTCTTTTAATATAGAACGAACAACTGAAGATGCATCTGCAATTAAAACCTGTATCATATCTCTCCTTCTACTCCGTCATTTACATAATCAATTAGTTTTCTTACATCTAAAAGATATCGCATTCTGTCATTTTCAAAATTACAAGCCAGAATTCCAAGATGAAAAAGGCTCTGCGCATAGTAGTCTGAAAAAAGTGAAAAATTTTCCAGCGGAATAACACAAACCCTGCATTCAGATGTAGTTATAAAAGAAATCTGACTGCTGTCTTTCTTTTTGAGCATAATCATTGTATGCACATTTTTTTCTACTTTGGGCTCCTTAAAAAGCATGGCAATTTCATCAAAATTATAAATTCCAGACATGGGTCCGCACATCTGTTCAACGTCAAATTCTTTAAGGCTGACGGCAGTGTGAACATCGTCATTAGGAATGAGAAAATCTATCTTTGAATATGAAATACAGATAAATCTTTCAGGATGCTGCAATTTCTCTTCCTACTTTATCTATTATTTCCTGAACTTTAAGCACAAAAACGTCTTTTCCGTTTATAGAAAGCGTTCCGTCATAATAATCAGAAAGTTCTGCTTCTGAAAAATGAACAATGTCTTTTTCTGTTGTTGTATAGAAATCCTTTACATCTGTAATTCTAAGACAGAAATGGCTTTCATCATTCATGACGATAAACAGGAATGATTTTTGAGCCTCTTTTCCGTCTAATACAGCAGGGTCAATTACAACGTAAGGATCACCATATCTGTTTAAAACCCCATTAACATAAGCAGGAACAAAAGGAAGGGGAAATACGGTCGCATCACGCAGAATTTCTTTTACATTTTCAGCAGGAATTGCAAACAGATTTTTTCCGTCAGAACTTTCGCCAATTGTAAAAATAAGCCAGGTTGCATTTTTTTTAATCTGCTTTTCTTCGCTGATTTCATTTTTGCTATCTTTTATTAAAGACAAAATCTCTTCAGACATAGTAATTTATTATACAGGTAAATTCTACAAACCGACAAGAAAAATTTTACTATATAATATAGAATATTCTCTTTAAGAATTTGACCGGTGTTTGTTGGCCCATTCGGTTGGGGACATGCCGGTTTCTTCGCGGAACTGCTTCATAAAATATTTTACATCTGAAAAACCTGAACGTTCTGCAACTTCGTATACCTTATAGCAGTCTTTCTGCAAAAGACGTTTGGCTTCTTCCAGGCGCAGGCGTTTTAAATATTCGTTAAAGTTTACGCCGGTGTGTTCCTTGAACTTTTCTGAAAACCATGTGTAGTTTACGGAAACCTGATTTGCAACCATTGCCATGTTAATGTTTTTGGTAAAATGAGTTTTAATATAGGCAAGCGCCTCTGTAATATGAGGAGATTCCTTTGTATCCTGTTTTAGCAGGGCGGCAAGGTAAACAACATAATCGCTAATGCTGCCCTTCCATTCATAAAGATTCTGATATTCAAAAATTGCTTCTATCATAATGCTTTTCATGTGCAGGTACATATCTGAATCTGTACTGCCGGGAAAGCGGGTAAACATATTGCTGGTTAACTTGTGGAAGAGATAATAAAGTTTTTCAGAATTGATTTTTGCAGGATTTGCGGGAGTTATGGCATCCTGAGGAACTAAAAGTGCCTCCTCACCTCCCGCATCTTCCGTGTCTTCTGTATCATTTTCTGATGAATCTTCTTTCTGGGAATCTTCAAAAATATTAAAAATGGCTTCTATTTTAGTCTGAATTTCTGAGGCATCTGCAATATCACAGCTGGAAATCATTTTTTCATAATTTTCTTCTACTTCCTGAAAGTCTGTTACGTGATTTGCCTTTTCGTAATAATAAAGCCCGCCTTTTTTCTGGTCGGCATAGGGGAGGCCTGTTTCTGGATTAAAAAAGGCCTGCATTGCAGCAGTAATTGCCTGCTTGCGGAGGGAGCGCAGCATGGAATAGTCATCTGCGGCAGAAGAAATTCCCACAATATAATCCTGCAAAACAGAAGGATTGAACTGAACTTCCGTTCCGTCAAAAGGATAAATTATGCAGACTCCGTGCCTTGTGCGTTCCAGAACATAAAAACGCTTTGAGCCCATTACGGTGTCTACCATTGCGCCGGCATTTTTTCCGTAAATTGTAATGCAGTGAAGTCCGTTTTTTACGGTAATTTCCGGCAGTTCTTCATGGCTGTCCAGCCTTCCGTTTTCAAAAAGTTGCCTCAAAATCCGCTCATTCTGCTCTTTTTCTTCTTTTTTTGCGTCCATTATGGCAGAATTTACAGCAGAAATCAGTTCTTTTTTGTCTACCGGCTTAAGGATATAAGAAATTGCGCCACTTTGAATTGCGGCCTTGGCATAAGAAAAATCGTCATATCCGCTTAAAACAATGATGGAAGGCTTGTCTTTCATGGAAGAAACCTTTTTCATAAGTTCCACGCCGTCCATTACAGGCATACGGATATCTGTAATAAGCAGGGCAGGCCTTTTCTGAAAACACAGTTCCAGTGCTTCTTCCCCATTTTTTGCTTCTATAATTTCCAGCGGAATATCAAGATTTTCAAGAAGGATTTTCTTGAGTCCCGCACGAATCAGTTTTTCATCATCTGCAAGAACTATGGTAATCATTTTTCCTCCGAAGAAGCCTCTTCCAAAGAAGGCAGCTTATAATGTAAAGGAACCGGAATTTTTATAAGAGTTCCTTCCCCTTCTTTTGTTTCAATTTTCATGCGGAAATTTTCTCCGTAAAAGGCAGTAAGCCTCTGCTGAATGTTTTTAAGGCCTATGCTTCCGCTGGAATCACGCTCATAAGAATCGTCTGCAAGATAAGTTTGCAGCAGTTCAAGTTTTTCCTGCGGAATGCCCGGGCCAAAATCACGAACACAAAGCCAGATTCGGTCGCCTTCTGGTCCTTCTTCTGTATAAACGCGGATTACGGCGTCTTTTCCAAGCGGTTCAACTGCATAGAAAAAGGCATTTTCTACCAGAGGCTGCAGGCTCATTTTTGCAATTACAATATTTTTGTACTGAGGCTGAATTTCTGTTTCAAGAGAAATTACATAATCATTTCTTATATTCAAAAGATAAATGTAAGAGCGGATGTAGTCAACTTCCTGTTCAACTGTAACTTCGTGTACACGCCAGCGCAGGCAGTAATGCATGAGTTTTCCCAAAACGTTTATACTTTCTTCTATATCTTCTTCACCGGCAATGACAGCCTGCATTTTGATTGTTTCCAGGGCATTGTATAAAAAGTGGGCGTTTATCTGATTCTGCATTGCCTTCATTTCTGTGTCGGCAATAAGCTGCTGTTCGTGTTTGATTTCTTCTATTTGATTGCAAAGCTGCTCTGTCATCTTATTAAAAGTCTGCTGGGCTTCTGTAACTTCATCATGTCCGGTTACTTGAATTTTTGCATCAAGATTTCCTTTCTGAACCTGCTTCATTCCGCCAATCAGATGGTAAACCCGACCCATAAGGCGTGAAGTAAGATAGCGGACTAAAAAATAAAGCAGCAGCATTGTAAGAATCAGACCGCCAAGAATTCCAGACTGCAGAATAAAAAGTTCGCGGGAAATAGATTCAGAAGAGCAGGTATGCAAAAGGATGATATCCATATCCGGTACGCGAATCCAGCTGGAATAACGGACATCTGTTTTATTACGCAAAATCATTTTTCCAAAAGTCTGAACTTCGCCATGATGTCTGTGATAAACCTTCTGGTAAAAGGCTTCCATAAGTTCCGGGGTAAGTGGACGCTGGGCTTTTTCTATAAAACTATTTGTAACAGGAATAAGTTCCATATTCTTTGTTTCTGGATTTAATACTTCCCTAAAAACATAGTCGTTGTTATAAGGATTTATGGTTTTGTAAAGGAAAGGAAAAAAGTCGCTGGTTTTCATAGCAATCTGGATATAGCCGATTTCATGATGATTTTTTACCATGCGGCGGGTTGTACAGACTGATTCAAATTTTAGCGAACCTAGATTTCCAAGATAATCTGCCGTATAGGCATATTCCCAGCGGTTCAAGGCTGCAAGGTTTGTGCGTGATGAATTCATAAAAATAGGCCAGCGTTCCGGCACAAGGGGACTGTCGCTAAAAACGCGCAGACCGTAAATATTTGGCATGGTTTCCAGAGTACGTTCCAGCATGGTAGTTTCCGAAATCATAGTGTCTATAATTTCATCTTCGCTGCTTCGCTCTGGAATCGTAAAAAAGAGCGTAAGGGAGCCGTTACTGTTTATAAGCTGTTCAAAAAGACTGAACGACTCAATATTTTTTTTGACTATGTCATAATTTTCTATTAAAAGGCCTTCACTGCTGGCTTCAAGTTCTTCTACTCTGGACTTTCTGATTAGCCCCATTACGGTAATTACAAGAATAAAAAGAGGAATTACAACAATACCCGTATATGCAAAAACAAGTTTCTTCGAAAAAGTCATCCCAAATATTTTAACTTATATTAGAAAATATTCCATAAAAAAAACGGTGGTTTTCGACTCCTTCGATAGACTCAGGAACCAGATAAACCACCGTTTTTCAAACTCGTCAATTTAGGAAAATGCCTTCAGGCATTTTCTTAAATTATTACATTCCAAGCTTTTTCTTGTTGATGTTCATCAGTTCTGTCTGAGCAGCGATAACCTTATCAATGCCCTTGTCTTTCTTGTACTGGTTGAACTCAGCAACAATCTTGTCGAATTCTGCTTCTGAACCTGCACGAATCAACTGTGGAAGAACCTTACCCCAGCGGCGCTGGATGTCTTCGTAAATCAGCTGTTCGTCTGAACCAATAGGAAGTGTAAGTCCGTCGTATGCTGCATAAGAGTGTACATAAGGACGTGTCCAGAGCTGTGGCTGTTCAAGAGATGGAGCATAGTCAACACCAAACTGTGCCTGCCAAGCTGTATCCATCAACATCCAGTATGTGTACTGTACACCAATGTCTGTTTCCTGCTTGTTCTTGTCATTCTTATCAAGATCAGCAATTTCTTTTGTCAACTTTGGAACACCATTTTCGATTGTGTATGTTTCACCTTCAATACCGAAGTTTGTATCCATCTGTCCTTCTTCTGAAATCAGATATGTAAGGAACTGAATGGCACGAGCAGGGTCTTTACAGTTCTTTGAAACCAAAGTTACTGTCCAACCAGCAATACCACCACCAGCGAGAACAGGATCATCACCCTTAGAGTTCTTTGGACCGTCTACAGCAATGTAGATAGAGTTTGGATCACGTGCATAAAGAGCGTTCTGTGGAGCCTGCATATCCCAGTTCTGGTAGAGCATACAGAAGTAGCGTCCCTGAGCAGCTTTCTCTTCAATCTGGCTTCTCTTGTCTACAAATACGTCTGTAGTAAAGAGGCCTTCTTCGTGAGCCTGGCGGAACATTTTCATCCAGCGCAGATACTCTGGATCATCTGTAAGACCAAGGTCAGCGTTTACGAATTTACCGTCTTTTTCTGGAGCGATTGCAAGGAAGTGTGCAAGGTAGCCCTGGAGCTGTGAACATCCTGTATCACCAAATTCGTTTGTTCCGAATGGGATAAGTGACTGTCCGTTTACTGTTGGGAACTTCTTCTTTGCTTCACGCATAGCGTTCAGGAATCCTTCTGGAGTAGTCATGTCTGGCTTTCCGAGGGCTTCATACATATCCTTGCGAACAAGGAAAGTTTCGTTTGAAGTAAGTTTACCCTGATACTTTTCGTAGTCTGTAGAAGTATAAGATGCGTTTGGATATCCATAGATGTGACCATCAGCCTGGCGGTACCAGCCAACCTTTACAGGGTCAGCAACCTTGTAGAAGTATGGGTCATACTTGTCTGCAAGTTCATCAAGAGAATACAGAAGATCTGCATCAATCATCATAGGAATCTGACCTTCCCACCATCCCAAAGTAATAAGGTCTGGAAGAGCGTCACCAGCAATCATAGCATTCAGTTTTTCTGCTTCATTTCCTGCAGGAACGATGAAGTTTACGTCAACTCCGGTTTTTTCAGTAATGTACTTAGAAACCTTTGAGTCTCCCCAATGACGGGCAAACCAGCTGAAGTTGATGTACCAGTCAAATTTGATTGGTTTGTCAGCGTTTGCTTTCCAACCTGGCTGATCTGCAGAAACCTTTGCTCCAGATGCAGCGGCTTTGTTGTTCTTGCTGCAACCTACAAAAGACATTGCAGCAGCCATAGCAAGTCCTAATGCTACAACTTTGATTTTTTTCATATTTATTTCCTCCTATAAATATGTGTAAGGCCGCCCGGTAGGCGGCCGGTGTTTTATAGCAAAGCGTTAAGAAAAACGCGCCAGCGTTTTTTAGCTTTACCTCATTAACCCTTAATTGATCCGATAAGCATTCCCTTTACAAAGTATTTCTGCAGGAATGGGTAAACACACATAATCGGGAAGGTTGTTACAACCATGGTTGCAAGTCTTACCGACTGCGAGCTTACCTGCTGTGCAGCAACACCAGCCGGCATCGCAACTACAGCTTTGGAAGCGGAGGCAGAAGCAACAACACGATACAGGTAGGTTTGAATCGGCTGAAGCTCAGCGTCATTGATGTACATTACTCCAGTGAAGTAATCGTTCCAATGACCTACTCCGTTGAACAAAGCTATAGTTGCAAGAACAGGCATGGATAAAGGGAGTATAATTTTTATAAAAATCACCATATCATTCGCGCCGTCGAGTTTGGCAGATTCCTCTAGGCCCGCAGGCAGTTCGCGGAAGAATGACATGAAGATTATCATGTTGTAAAAGTTGAAAAGGCTTGGAATGATGTAAACCAGGAAGTTGTTGTAAAGTCCCAAGTTTTTCAACGTAATGAAGTATGGAATAAGTCCGCCACCAAAGAACATTGTGATTGTTCCGATGATAGTGTAAACCTTATTTCCCATAATATGCTTCTTTGAGAAGGCATATCCAACCATTGCAGTAAAGAAAACGCTTGTTACGGTTCCCAAAACAGTACGCAAAACTGTTACAAGGAAAGCGCGGACAATTGTTTTGTCCTGAAATACTGTTCTATAGCTTTCAATGCTGAACTTTCTTGGCAGCCAGTAGATTCCACCGCGGAGGGCATCGCTTGAATCATTAAAAGAAATGATTACTGTATACCAAACCGGGTACAAGGCTACAAAGCAGATGATTATCATTATCATTCCGATGATATAGTCACCGGCTGTAAGTCTATTTAATTTTGAATGTCCCATATTTTCCTCTCTTGGTGGTTTCGACAAGCTCAACCACCGTATTTCCTAGAACAACGCTGTATCGTTCAACTTCTTTGTAATCTGGTTAGCGATAAACAAAAGAATGAAGGCAATTACAGACTTGAACAAACCAATTGCAGAAGCATAAGAATATCTCATACCGCGCATGGCAGTCTGATAAACAAAGATGTCAATTACACTACTTCTTGGTGCGTTGAGCGGGTTATTCAAAACCAGAATCTGATCAAAGTTAGAGTTCAAAAGTCCGCCAACCGCAAGAATAAACATGATAGTAACTGTAGGGGCAATAGAAGGAAGTGTGATTGTCCAAATCTGCTTCCATCGGCTTGCTCCGTCTACTTTTGCAGCCTCATACATTTCCTGGTCAATTCCAGAAATTGCCGCAAGGTAGATGATTGCAGACCATCCCAATTCCTTCCACAAATCTGAAATAACGGTAATGGCCCAGAAATATTTAGGATATGCAAGGAAAGAAATTCCTTCTTTCAAGATTCCCATCTTAATCAGAAGTTCATTAAAAAGTCCGCTTTCACCAAGCCAGGTAGTAAGAATACCGCCAAGAACGACCCAGGAAAGGAAGTGCGGCATGTAAGTAATTGTCTGAATTGCTTTCTTGAATTTAAGATTTTTTACTTCGTTCAAAAGCAATGCAAAAACAATCGGCAGGGTAAAGTTGAATGCCAGTTTAAGCAGACTGATTCCCAGCGTATTTCCCATTACGTTAAAGAAATCATCGTCTTTGAAAAACTCCAGGAAGTGCTGGAATCCATGGTTCGTAGCCCAAGGAGTTGTAAAAAACTTCTTGCTGAACAATGGGGTTGTAATAAAAAAGTTTTTCTTAAAGGCAATTAAAATTCCGTACATCGGGATGTAGTTAAAAATAATCATCCAGATGATTCCCAGAAGTGCCATAACTTGCAGATATTTTTCTTCGCGCAGTCTTGCCCAGAAAGTTTTTTTTGGGAGAAGCTGCATTTCGTCTTGTTTCTGTTTCATGACAGTACCTCGCTTACAGTTTGGAGTATAGACGCAGATTTACTTCCTGAAAAGTTTGAGAATTTTCAGAAAGGTGGAATCTTTTCGGTTTTTCAGGAATTTTCTGAAACTTTTACTTGATTTCCGCCCCTTGTTCGGGTAGGTTGTGGATAGAAATAATTAGGGGGAGGGAAGCATTCTCTGCCTAAAAGTTAAAAAGCAGGCGTTGCGGGCTTTCATATTGTTGCGAAGCAACATCTTTGAGCCTGCAGAGGGGGTAGCGAAAGCCTGAAGCGCAGGGGGAGACTTCCCCCTCCCCTAGAAATTTTATTATGAGGTGAATATGAAAAAAGCAAAAGGTTACTTCACCACACTTGATGGTGAACAGTTCTACAAAATTGAAAATTATGACTGCATGGAAGATTTCTTTATGACAATCACCAGTGCTTCTGATATATGGAATTTCTGCTGGTCTCAGGGAGGAGTTACTGCCGGCCGCATCGACTGCGACCATTCAGTTTTTCCATATTACACTGCAGACAAGGTTAGCGATGCAAAATCTTACACGGGGCCTTATACTGCAATTCGCGTTGAAGGTGACGGAACTGCTGCCATTTGGGAGCCTTTTGCTTCTTTGAGCGCAAGCCCTGCAATCCGCCGCGCGGTAGAAAAAAATATCCGCCGGAATATCTATAAAAACGCTGCAGGAACAGAAGTTTGGTTTGAAGAAATAAATGATGAATTAAAGCTTTCTTTCCGCTATGGCTGGACTTCTTCTGCAAAATACGGTCTTGTGCGCAAGGCTGTAATTACAAATCTTGCTGAACAGGCCGTAAATGTGTGCGTTCTGGACGGCTGCCGCAACATTCTTCCTGCCTGCGTTACAGCAGATTTCCAGAACAATAACAGCGTTCTTCTGGATGCCTATAAAAAAACTGATTTAGATGAAGAAGCCGGCCTTGCGATTTTTGCAGTTTCTTCTATCGTTACCGATAAGGCTGAACCAAGCGAAGGTCTTTTTGCCAATGTCTGCTGGTTCTCTACTGATGACCAGCTTTTGCTGAATCCAGAGGCTCCTGCCGAATTCGCCGAAAAAAGCAGCGTTACCGCAATGAATGTTGTAAAAGGAAAACGCCCTGCCGCCTATATTTGCCGTGCCTTGTCATTGTCCGGCTCGACCTGCTCTAATCGAGGAACCGTTAAAAAAAATGCACCGCATTTTTTAGGTTCATCCGATAAACCGCTCGAAACAACTGGTTGTTTCGGACAATCTCCTTCTGCCAGCTGGTACCAGGTATTCGACACCCGCCTGGACGCCGCAAAAATCGTCCTTCTTAAAAAAGAACTTGCAGACCGCAAAGCTCTGGCAGCGGCTCTGGAAGCAGACATTGCAGACGGCAAAAAACTTATGGAAACCTACATTGCAGAGGCAGACGGATTCCAGCAGACTGCAGAAACCATGACCTGCGTTCATCATTCAGAAAACGTAATGTTCAACATAATGCGCGGAGGTTTCTTTGCAAATAAGGGAAAAATCAATCTGGGAGATTTTGTAAAATTCGTAGGTCAGCGCAACAAGGCACTTGTAGAGCTTGCAGAAAAAGTTACGGGTGCGGGGGCTGCTGGAGTCACCGGGCTTGCCACAACTGCCGACAGGGACGGCTTTGTAAACTACGGACAGCTGGAAGAATCAGTTCAAAAAGAAATGAATCCTCAGCTCAGCCGCCTCTTCTACGAATATATGCCTCTTACATTCAGCCGCCGTCACGGAGACCCTAGCCGCCCTTGGAACCGCTTTAACATTCACCTGCGCGACAGCGACGGAAATCCTATTTTGAACTACGAAGGAAACTGGCGAGACATCTTCCAGAACTGGGAAGCCTTGGCCTGGTCATATCCTCAGTACATCAAAAATATGACTTCAAAATTCCTGAACGCAATGACAATTGAAGGCTTTAACCCCTACCGAATTTCCCGCGAAGGAATAGACTGGGAAATCCCGGAGCCGGATAATCCTTGGGCTCAGATTGGTTACTGGGGCGACCATCAGGTTATTTATCTTCAAAAACTGCTGGAAGTTTATGCAAAAGTCAACAAGGCTCAGCTGGTAAGCGAGCTTGGCGAAAAAATTTATGCAAGTTCAAATGTTCCTTACAGAATTAAGTCTTATGCAGAAATTGCCGCCGACCCCCGCAATACAATTTACTTCGACCGGGAACTGAGCGATAAACTTAAATCCCTGGCAGGCAAAGCCGGTTCAGATGCCAAACTTGTAACTTCAAGCGGAAAAGCAGGAGAAGGCGATGTTGCCCTTGTTACTCTTGCAACAAAACTTATTCAGGTTGTAATTGCAAAAATGGCAAACTTTGTTCCGGGAGGCGGAATCTGGCTTAACACCCAGCGCCCAGAATGGAACGATGCAAACAATGCTCTTGCAGGCTACGGACTTTCAATGGTAACTCTTTATTATCTGCACAGATTTGTAGGATTTTTGAAAGAACTCTTTGAATCTAGTTCAGCAGAAAGTTTTGCCCTGCCAGCCGTTGTTGCAGAATGTTTCAGCGGATTGGGAGCTCTTTATGCAGAAACAGACCCTGAAAAAGCCGCCAGCGATGCTCTTCTTCGCAAAAACTTTACAGATGCAGAAGGCGCAATTTTTGAGCTGGAACGTACGAATTTGTACAAAAATGGCTACGGAAATAGCGAAAAATCGTTAAAAAAGAGCGAAATTCTTAAAATTTTGAGCGAAATTCTCTCTCATATTAAAACAACAATCGCTTTGAACAAGCGCAGCGACGGCCTCTATCATGCCTACAATACAATGAAAATTTCTGGCAACAGGATGGAAGTTGAATATCTGCAGGAAATGCTGGAAGGTCAGGTTGCCGTTCTTTCTGCAGGGGTTCTTAAACCGGAAGAAGCCCTTGGCGTGCTCAAGGCACTTCGCTCAAGCCGAATGTACGAACCGCGCCAGAATTCTTACATGCTCTACCCTAACAAAGAACTTGCAGCATTTGAAGAAAAGAACGTGGTAAATGCCGAAGACATTACAGGTGCTGCGTCTGGACTTTCAGAACTGATAAAAAAGACAGGCAACTCCATTCTTTATTCTGACTGCAATGGAAATTATCACTTTAATGGAGAATTCAGAAATGTCCGCTTCCTTAAGGAATTCTGCGCCAGCCTGCCGGAATCTAAAAAACCTTCAGCTGATGAACTTGAAGCCTTGGAAATTCTCTACGAAAAGACCTTCAACCACCAGAGTTTTACCGGCCGCAGTGGAACCTTCTACGCTTACGAAGGTCTTGGCAGCATTTATTGGCACATGGTTTCAAAACTTCTTCTTGCCGCTCAGGAAAATACTTTTGCCGCAATTAAGGCCGGGACAGATGCAAAACTTGTAAAAGAACTGACCGATGCTTATTACGACGTAAGGGCGGGAATCGGCTTTAACAAGGAAGCAGAAATTTACGGAGCCTTCCCGGCCGACCCTTATTCCCACACACCAAACGGTCAGGGGGCAAAGCAGCCGGGAATGACCGGTCAGGTAAAAGAGGAAGTTCTTACCCGCTGGGGCGAGCTTGGCGTTGACATTGTGAATGGCTGCGCAAGTTTTAAGCCAGTAATTTTGAAGAAGTCTGAATTCTTTGAAGGCGGCGAAGAGGACGGAACTTTACGCTTTACCTGGTGCGGTAGTCCTGTAACTTACAAACTAACTAACGGTAGTTCGTCAATTACAGTCAACGGATGCCGTCGCGAAGGTTCAAGCCTCACTGCTGCCGAAAGTGCCGACCTTTTTGCCCGCAACGGCAAAATCATAGGCATTGAAGTGGAAGTAAAACTTTAGTCCTTTCGGGCTTGAACGGCATGAGATAAAGCCAGTTGATTATTTGCAACAGATATTTTCACAGGAATCTTCTAGTCAGGAATCTTCTGGCTGTAAAATTTTTACTCAAAAAATCAAATGCATGTTACACTATTGTTGTATTCTCATAATTGTAAGAAAGTATGGCGCGCGTGCTTTCCTACGAGTGAGTCCGTGGGGCTCACAGGAGTTACTTTGGCTAATCTTGATTTATTAATGCGGTCACTGGAGTTCATCGAGGAACATCTTGAAGATACTGTCGCTGTTCAGACGGAAGATATTGCTGCTGGGTGTTACGCTTCTAAGTCTGCGCTTGAAAAGGTCTTTAAGTACACGATTCATTTTTCGGTTCACGATTATATTATCCGACGAAAGATGACCAGGGCTGCAAGATTGATGATAGAAAAGCCAGCTCTAAGTATTCTGGATATTGCCGTTCAATTCGGCTATTCGAGTCATGAAGCCTTTACGAGGACTTTTTCGCAGGTGTGGAATTGTAATCCGTCGGATTTCAAAAAACGCTACACCGAAAAGGGACGTGAACATTCTGCGGAATTGTTTCCAAAAATTACCGGCTTCATTCAATTAGAAGGAGAAACTATTATGAGAAGAACTGTTGACATTTCAGAGTTGTATGATTTTTTTAAGTCGCGCAGGGACTGCTGGTTTGTATGTGGTGACATTGTTCACCTTATTCCAATTAATGAGATTTCGCACAAGGCAGGGGATGCCGCAATTGCAGAAGCCCTGCGCCGAATGGAAAGCGTGTGCGGTCCTGAAGATGTTGTATTCAGAATTGGAGGAGATGAGTTCGCTCTGCTTACAAACTCAAGGGACCAGGCATATGCCGAAACACTCAAAGAAAAAATTCTTGCCATGAATGAACAGCCCATTCAGTTTGAGGGGAAGGATATCCCGCTAAGCCTTTACGCAAAAACTGTAAAGATTGAAGATAAGACGGTCCGCTACGCTGAAATGTTTCCAAAGCTGATGATTCCGGATATGGAAAAAATAAATTAAAAAGTGAAAAAATAAATTTAAAAAAGTTGATAGCAAACTTTATCAAGAATCAAAATGACAGCGGTGGTAAAATCAGCGTATAAATTTATGGATTTTTACGGCAAGCCGATTACAAAGCTTGAGTATGCCCAGATGGGAGACCTTCCCTTTGATGACCTTAAACTTGTAAACTCCCTTTGCGAAAAGCTTACAATAACTGTCTGGCGGAATGGAAAAATCTACGAACAGGATTACATCCGCGGAGTTCCTCAACATTCTGTTACAAGCAAAAATAATGATTCCAAAATCCTGCACGGAACGCAGATTGTCCTTAAGCCGGATACTTCGATTTTTGGGGATACTGAATTTAGTAAGGAAAAGATTAACAAGTGGATTAGCAAAAATTATTCGGGGTTGATGGATAAGGTGACAATAGATTAAAAATATTGCCTGAAGTTTGCTCAAAGTAGTAAACTAGTAGACTTTTATAATTTTACCAAATCATGAATATTCTTTTCAGACCAATATTCATTTTCCCAGAAAAAAAGTTCAGCCTTGCGTTTTTTAAAAATTCTAAAAGGCACATCAGAATTATCATAAATATGCATAACATCGCAAACTTTGACAAGTTCTGGAATTAAAACAAGGGCTTTTTCGTATCGCGAAATTATTTTGTCTTCAGGAACACCATGTCCACCCTGAGATTCGCGAGATTTTACACGAGCAACATTAATGTTTGAATCACAAGTTAGGACATAAATACATCGAATAAAGTATCCTTCAAATTTTGCCTTTTTTAATAATTTCAGATTTCTGTCTGTAGAAAGCACTGTTTCAAAGGTAAAACTTTTATGTTCTTTGACATACTTTTCACGCATTGCCTCTGCCATTTGAGCCGCTTCTAAATCTGTGCAATGATTTGTACGTTTTATATCATCAGCATTAATGTAAGGCTCAATGATTTTAGCAAGTCTTGTTATTGTAGACTTTCCGCTTCCATTTGGACCTGCAAAAACAATTATTTCTGGAAGCTTTTTAGCGGGCATTAACCACCTCTTTTCTTCCATCAGGATATTCGAGATAAGCTGTTTTAGTTTTTAAATCATAGCGGGCTATAGGAGTTCCTTTTATTCGTTTGATTTCATTATCTATGCGGATAGACTCTTTAAATCTTTCTGTTAATTCAGAATCTGAAAGGCCACAAGTTGAATCAAGTTCATTTTCTTCCATGGACACCATTCCTCCTACAAAATTGATTATAACACAACTATAGTATTAATTAAATGCTTTAATTATAATTTATCAACAACAGGCGAAAAAGTAGCCACGGGTTCAAAAACAAACGGCTACTTTTTGGTCTGTTGAGTAGCCGTTTGTTTCGGTACGAGCGACTATTACGGTAACTCGTAAATCAAAACCCGCAACGGATAACAGACCAATCCGAAGCGGGTTTTATTTTTTTGCAAGAGGTCTGAAAATGGCAAAAAGGAACACCAGCAACAACCCGCTTTTTAGGGAAATCCGCGAACTGGAAGAAAAGGCACTGAAAGCGGGAATCATCGGAAAAGACGACATCAAAACATCGGAAGCCATGCGAGAAGAAGCGTGGGAATGTTATCTAATCGGTCGCATGGAATGGCTTGAAAAATCAATCAAAGAACACGAACTAGACACGGGGGCTGGATTATGAGCGGCTACCCTATCGAACTAATCACCAACTACAGGGCGGGAAAAATCAGCCGCCAGCAATTCACAAAACAATTCAGCGACTGGCAGAAATCGCGCGGCATTAACTACGACTGCAAGGGAACGGCGGACAGGCTGGGCGTTCATGTTGAGTACAGGGGAACAACGGCAACAATCCGCGACGGCGTACTGCATTTTTTTACGGGAAGTTACATTGACCCGAAAACCAACTGCCGCCGCTATATCCGAAGCACAGCGAAAAGCGTTTTTGACTTCTGCCGAAAAATCGACTTTGCGAGAAACGACGGGGGCGCGAAATGGAACTAAAAGACATACCCGAAAGCGAGGTAATCCAGCAAGTGAAACAGGTAATCAAAGTAACGGGCTTGAAAATCCAGCGCATAAATACGGGCTGTTTCACAATCGGCGAGGGAGCGAACCGCCGCTATATCAAGACGGCGGACGCTGGCACTTGCGACTTTGAGGGCTACGACAACATAGGGCGTTTCGTGGCGATTGAGTGCAAGCGACCGAGCGGTGGGCGGCTATCACCCGCGCAGAAAGAACGGATAGCGGACATCAACCGAAAAGGCGGCGTTGCCTTTGTAGCCCACAGCGGCGAAGAAGCACTGGCAAAGCTGAAAGAAAAACATTGCATTTGATAAGGGGGTGCGAGAAATGCAGGAACAGGAAGAAGAGAAAAAGAAAATCCCGATACCGCAAATCATGCTGATTTTACTCCAGCAGTTGAACTACACGGCACACGAGAAAGAAGCGATTTTGCAGTGCGAGGAAAGCGGAAGCAAGGTCGCAAACTTGCAGGGATTTTTAGCGGGCGTTCGCTCGTACAAGAAAGCCCTGCGCGATAACGGCTACACATTTGACATCAAGTTTGACAGCACGGAAGAGCGCAAACTGCCGTATTTCAGCGACGACGGGTGCGAGATTGGGCTTGCAGAATTGCGCGAGGTATGCTCAGACATCGACGAAATGACCGACAGCGCGGACTATAAGAACTTCCAAGAATTGTTGCAGAAAGCCGTGGACATTCAAAAAGACTGGCTTTTTTACACCAGCGAAAAGGGGCGTGATTTGCATTTTGCAAAAGGCTGGTATGAAGCCATGAGCGCAACAGGCGCAACCATGCTCCGACTGCACACAGCATTAGACGCGGCAGAAAAGGAAGCCGCCGAAAGCCTGCCGTTTGACGACGACAGCGAATAAGGGAGCGGGCGCAGAGGGCGCAAGCGGAAACGCTCGGCGGGTTCAAATCCCGCCCGTTCCAAAAGGCGGAAGCGGTGCGCAACGCGGAAGCCTAAAAATTTGATTTACGAGGTGCAAACATGAAAAACGCAATTTTGCAAATCTGCGAGAAATTACGCGGATATTCAAACGATAAAGATTACTTCGATGTAATCAAGGCTAATCAGAACGAGGACGGCGACTTTGTTGTAGTTTGCCGCGCCGTAGAAGTACAGGCAGAACCACAGGGGGCAAAAGATGAAAGTGACAAATAGATTACATCTGCCCGAAGCATTTGTGAAAGCCGTAAGCGTTGAACGCCACAACAAGGCGGGGCAGTATTCAGCAACCACGCTCAACAAGGGCGTGAAAGGAATCATCTTACAGGAACGCCACTGGGAAGAATTCACCGTAGACGCGGCGGACAGCGTGTGGGCGACATTCGGCACGGCTTTTCATGCAATCATGGAGAAATACGAGGACGGCAACTTTCACGAAGAAAAGTTTGACATCGCCGTATCTAACAGCCGCGTAACTGGCGTTGTAGACAGTTACGACATGGAGCGCGGAATCATCAACGACTGGAAAACCGCCAGCGTATACAAGGTGATGAAAGGCGACTTTGCGGACTGGTACAAACAGGGCATGACCTACGCATGGCTTTTGAAGCAGAACGGCTTAGATGTTCATAAATGCCGCTTCATCGCCTGTTTGAAAGACCACAGCATGACAAAAGCGGAAACTGACAGGACTTACCCGCAAGCCCCCGTATTCATTTACGAGTTTGAGGTTACACCCGAAGAACTTGCACAGACGGGCGAAAGAATCACCGCAAAAGTAAAGGCAATAGAAGCCGCTGAAAAACAGGGCGATGACGACATAGAGCCATGCACACCCGAAGAACGCTGGGCGGACGGCGACAAATGGGCGGTAATGAAGAACGGACGCAAAACAGCAATCCGCGTTTTTGATGCGGAAATCGACGCGGAAAACTGCGCGGGCGAACTTGGCAACAGCCACTATGTAGAACACCGCCCAGCCGTTAGCCGTAAATGCGGCAAATACTGCCTTATATCATTTTCTTTACAATCTAAATACAAAATAATATAATTCTTCAGTGAATGAACGAAGAAAAAAAGGCATTAAAACAGAAATACATACCTCTTTTCGCACAGGGAAAAATATCAGAAAGAGAATGTGCCCGTCTCATTGGTATTCAACCAGTGTCAGCGTGGAGATTAAAAGAAAGATTTCTTAAAGAAGGATACACCTGTTTTGAGCATAAAAACAAAGGTAGAAAACCGAAAAACAAAATACACACACACGAGGAAGAAGAATTTATTGTGAGATTGTATTTGTCAGAATATGAAAACACAGAATTTAGTAAATTCTCTAGGATATTAAGGGATGAATATAACATTTCCTACAGCTACAGTTCTGTATCAACTCTTCTAAAAGAACACAATATCAAATCTCCTCTAAATGAAAGATATAAAACTGGAAAGACAGCAAAAACATCAGATTTTTTCATTTTCTTTGAAGAATTAAGGAACGCGCTCGGTTATGACGGTCACGCAACTCTGCCCGATATAGAAATATCGATAACATTAGGAGATGTCGAAGCTTCTAAAATGTATGGGGCATTCTTTTTATGCGAATGTTTATATAATTCTGCATTCATTGAATTAGCAAAAATCATTCGAGAAGATAAGAATATAAAATTAAGGACTGCTAATTCTGTTTTTACCTATTGCATTGAGCATAATTATTTGGACATAGCTGATGAGTGGGACTACTGGAATGAAAACCATAAATATTTTACATTGTCGTACGATAAGAAAATAAGAGAGAATATCATTTTCGATGTTCATGAAGTTTATTTTCAAATGTTCTGCAAGATATATGATTTTCTATCTGAAAGAAAACAGTATAGTAAAAATTCATGATTTGACTCTGTATTTTTTAGAAAAATATGCTATATTAATAGTATGACTGTAGCAAAACTTACAACAGCGGCAACAATTCTCAAAAACGCGGGATGCACGGATATATATCTTTTTGGCTCGCAGGCTCGTGGTATCGCAAATGAAAATTCTGACATTGATTTAGGTGTAAAAGGTTTACCGCCATCCCTGTTTTTCCGCGTTCATTTGCAGTTGGAAAATGCCCTTGACATGAAGGTCGATTTGGTTGATTTTGACTATCAGAAGTCTTTTTTTAATCTCTTGCAGGACATAGGGGAATTGAAGCAAATTGGATGAGGAACTTAAAAAGAAGATATATTTTGAAATCTCAGAGATTGATACTCTTTTAGCCCATGCATCCGTTCTGCTTGAAAAATGTCAGCTACAAGAACCCGATTTTATTGAACTAAGTGCGGTTGGCTCCACGCTCCATTCATTCTACAACGGACTTGAAAATATTTTCCAGATTATTAGAAAAGAAATTGACAAGACAAATTCCCAATCCAAACGCTGGCACAGTGAATTGTTGGATGCTATGTTCAAAGAAACTGAACACCGTCCGGCCGTACTTGACGAGTCATTGCGCGAGCAACTTTCCGATTACATGGGGTTCCGTCATTTCTTCCGCCACGCCTACGGCTACCATCTGCGCTGGGATTTGGCGAAACCGCTATTTGAAAATATATCAGCGGTATGGAAGTCCACAAAAGACTGTGTTCAGAAATTTATTATCTAGATTTTGCTTTTCTATAATTTAAAAACAATTATGCTCATTTATCCTTGTAGAGCCGTTCTATATCATCCAAGATTTGATTTGTTTTACTTACAAACTTCTCCCAACTTAGTTGCCCATCTCGTACCAATTCAAGCTCTCTATCAATCTCTTGAAATAAGAAATCTTTATCTTTCAACGGCTCCAGGAAGTCGTAAAGAATTGTTCTGTTTGGAGACCTCGCCCCTTTCAATAATTCTCTTGCATTTACAACGAAATTCATCACCTCACTATGTTCAGAGGTTTCGGGGATTATACCATATTTTACCGCTAATCTTTCAGTTCCATTATTTAACAAAAATTCACTGTCTGAAACTTCCCAATCACTTCCTGCTGCAAAACTAAGAATTTTTGTTAAATCAAAGAACACCCCTGATAATGAATCATGAACAAATGATTTCACATCATCTATCTCGCTAATTTCATCTATTTCAGCATTTAGGCGAAGCAAATCTTTTGCGCAAAACTCAGCTTTTTCATATAACCATCCAGCCATATTGTAATTAAATTGATCTGAAAATATTTTATTTTCCATAAATTGTTTTCCTTTTCAGTTAGAAGTTATTACTTGATTATAATAAGTGAGGTCTCTATCTGTTACAAATTGCCTAATCTTCTTTCCCTCAGATATGTCAATTACTAAATCTGGATATTTTGCAAATCTCCAATGCTCTCCTGAAACAGGATGGTTTATTTCAGGACTATAATAAAGTCCATTTTTACTTTTTTTATCTGGCCATTGAAAAGAATAAGTTTCTATTTTATCGGGAAGTCCGAATAACTCGATTAATTGGTCAGAAGAAGTTGCTTTGCTCCAGTTTCCTTTTTCAAGTGTTTTGAAAGGTAAAACGAGACAATCTAGTGTTACAAGAATTGTTTTTCCTTGAAATTGAATTATTTCCGACATTACAACTTTTTCTTTTATTCCTTCTGCATTATCAAAAATGTCTTGTTTTTCCATTTTCAAATATTGAATAGTTGTACTTTCTGTCTTAGAACCAACTTTAAAATATTTTTTATCAATTGCTTTCTGATATTTTTCATTCGAATTTTTCCAAAACAGTCTAATAGACGGACGCATTTCTGATAAATACTCTCGCATACCTTTAAAGAATGAATCTGAAACATACTCTGTATTGAATTTCCATGCTATAATCAATGTTCCGTTTTCAAAAGTCACCTCTTGATAATAGTTAAACAAAGAGATATCCGACATCGAAATTCCCTGTGCTTCAAGTATGTTCAAATCATTATAAACAGATTTTGGATTCGCAATAATAATATCAGCCGAAAATTGTTTGGAATTCTTAATATTTTTATTATAATAAATCTTGGTTTCAGCACTTGCTGTTTGTAATTGTAAACAAAAAATCAATGCCAGCAGGAAAAAACTTCTCATTTCTTTATCTCCTTAAACTTTATAATATCACATTTTTATAGAAAAAGACAGAGAATTAATGTATGCCCGCAAGCCGAAACTTTCAGACAGGCAGAGAGTGAACCGCACACAGGCGGCGCGTTTTGCAATCAGATTGAAAGCGTAACCGTGATAAATAAAATGCCCGTCCGCATGGGTTTTCTTTTCGGCGCGGACGGAAAACAGATAATCAAAATCAATATCGGCGGCGGGCGGGGCTTTCCAATGCAAGGCTTCATCTTGCGCGGGAACGGCAAAGCGGGCATTAAACCCGTCGATAAAATCAGCAAGGAAAGCATTAGCGGCTTCAATCGTATCAATGCCGAGAAATCGGAAAATATACGGCAAACGCCCCTGTAATGTTTGCCACAATCTTTCTATGCGCCCTTTGGCTTGCGGCGAGTATGCGGCAATCAATTCTATTTTTAATTCATTACAAGTTTTCTGCCATTGCGTTTCTAATTTTTCCGCGCCCGCTAATTGCTCTTCCAGCGTAGCCCCGCGCGTAGTAAAAAAACATTGCGCGCGGTCGGAATAAATGGCGCACGGCAACAGCCCGCCCGTCCGTATGAATATCTGCCAAAGAAGCTGGTAATAGCCTAAAAGACATTCGTTCACGCAGAAATACAGGGCTACGATTTTATGCGTAGCGTCGTCTATCGCACCATGCAAAGTTATTTTATGCCCGTTCATAAACCAATCATGCAATGAAGCGTCAATTTGTATCAAATCGCCCTCATTCGGGCGTTCATCGCGCGGCAGATGTTTTTTCTTTTCGCGTACAGGAATACGGGCGCGGGGCGACACAATACCAGCTGAAGAAAGCGCGGTGTAAAAAGTCGTATATGACGGCAGGGCGGAATAATGCAGATAATCCGCGCAATCATCACGAAACGACATGAACGGCGTACCGTCAAAAAGTTTATAATCGGCGGCAATCTGCGCCCAATCGTATTTTTTATTTTTAGGCTTGCGCCCCGTATTGCCGTGAATCCATATAGCGTCGCCGAATTGCAGATAGCGCATTTTGAGCCGCCACACCGAAACAGGCTGAATCCCGATTAAACGCGCACACTCGCGCTCGGTAATTTCACCCCGCGCAAACATCGGGATATATTGCATTTTCAATTTTTGTAACTCGTAATTCATGGTCTGACAATCGGACACGACACGGGGAAACTTTAGAACATCGGGAAAATATGCGATTTTCCGCAATCGTAATTATTTATTATATATAGATTTACTGCAATCAATTATTTTGTTATACAAAATCTGCATTTGCATAATTTGCATAACACTTGTATACAAATGCTATTTTTGCAGACAAGGCAAATGCAAAGCGGATTTTTGCACTATGTATATGATTATGTATTTGTATTTGATTATGTATTTGAATATGTATATGTATTTGTATTTGAATATGATTACAGTAGTAATATATAAAGAGTATGCGCCCAGCGCATGAGCGCGTAAACGCGCCGCTCTTTTGGGAAATTAAAATCAATCGGCATTTTCCCGAAAAAACTTTAATTTTTGCGCTTGACTTTTCGGCGGGCTGGGATTATATTTGAACCATACCCACCGACTACTTAATCACTCCATTGTTGACATGCTTTAATTATAATTTCTAGTAAGACATACCGCAAAAGCTGGAGCTAAAAGCAATCTGAGGTTGTGATGAAGAGAATGTGAAATCTATTAGCCTTACCAAACAACTGAATTATGTGAAGCCTTTGAAAATGCTGTCGTATACACAAGCTGCGCTCCATGTGAAAGGTGACTTGCAGCTATTGCTTCTCTTGGAGTACATCAAATTGTCTGTGGTGTTTCATATAAGGAATTTTGTAAATTACTTCCGTTTGATGATCATGTTTTGGAAGTAACAATTCAATCAAACGCAAACACGATTGTAACTTACAATAAAAAAGATTTTAAGGAAGCTGAAAAGCTTGGAATAAAGATTCTTACACCAAAAGAATTTTTGGAAGTATTGCAGGAGGTATAAAAATGGGAAGTTTAAGTTTAAGAATGCCAGATTCTTATCATACAGCAGTAAAAGAAATTGCATCTCAAGATAATATTTCAATTAATCAGTTTATTGTTTCAGCAGTTGCAGAAAAAATTGCTTCATTTGAGACACAAAAATATCTCGAACAAAGAGCTGATAAAGCTTCTGTAGGAAAGTTTAAATATGTATTATCAAAAGTTCCTGGAGTAGAACCAGCTGATTTTGATAAATAAAGCAAACGGATTATCTTACGAAGAGTTTAAAACCTGGCTGACTTGCCAAAGCAAATGAAGCTGAACAAAGCTTGTGGAAATATTGGTTACGGAATTGCATCTCAAAAGGTTGCACTCGCAAATGGCGGTATCATCACAGACAGAACAAAAGAACGTATTTTTATTTGGATAGAAATAGATAAAATGAACCTTAAAGATTGTTACATAGAAGAAGATCTCTTTCCAAAAATTTTTGCGAAGTTTGAGGAGAGGGATTATGGGATTCTGTTTTATAATACGGAAAATAAAGATTCTTTTGACTCTAATCATGCGGTGATTTACAGGGAGCGGATTCAAAATCTGCAGGCGGTGCTTTCTGATATTGCGGGCTTTTACAAGGCAAGGGGAAGCCGGCCAATAATTTATCAGTCGATGCTGGATGACAACTGGTTTGATGAAATAAAAGATGAACTTACGGCGGGCGTGCGCTTTTTTGCAGGTATGTGGAATGGTGCAAAGAGATGGGAATAGAAAACTGTTACATCTGGCCGGACGGAGAAAGTCCCAAAAGGATTTATGAAGAAGGCGGTTACAGGCTTGTAGAAATCTGCAGAGCCGGACGCGCGGTGATGGAGTGATGCAAAATAAATAATTACTTTTAGTCAAACCAGTTTTCTATCATAAGATTTGAGATTTCTTTTATTGGTTCAAAGTCGCTGGTATTTCTTGTTACTAAAATTAAATTATTTGCAATGGCAGTTGCCGCAATCATACTGTCAAACTTTGGGAATGGGTGGCCTTTTTCTTTTAACCGCTGAATCAAGTCTGAATAAATGCTTGCACAGCTGGTATCAAAGGGAAGTATGTCGTAAAGTTTTTGAACATTTTCTACAAAGTAATCAAAAAGTCCTGTTTTTCTTTTGCCTTCGGGCAGCAATTTTACTCCGCTTAAAACTTCTGCCCAGATGATGGAACATATACAGGAATAGTCCAGATTGTCAGCAAGTCTTTGAACAACCTTTTTGTCTGGAGATACTTTTGTTGGCTCCGAAATGATGTTTGTATCAAGGAGATAGATTTTCTGACTCATAATCCAAAATCTTCCTTATGACGAACATCATCTTCTAAATTTGAATCGCGAGCAAAGATAGAGTCTGCATCAGAATCACTAAGTAGCCAGTCGGCATTTTTTTTGCGCCAGAAGGAAATTGAATCAAGAAACATTTCTTTTTTATCAAACTGATTTTTCTGATTTGCTCCATTTATATAGGCAACCATTTTTCCGTGTCTGGTAATTTGAATTTCTTCACCGCTTTCGGCAAGATGTAAAAAAAGAGGAAGCTTATTTTTCGCTTCGCCAACAGAAACCTGTTTCATAGTCACCTCCTTATTTTAGCCAAAATATTTTTTATTAGCTAAATTATAAAACAGGCATGGGGCAAAGTCAATTGCGAAAATTTCAAAAATGGAAAAATACTTTAGACTGCAACGCTCAAAAATTACCATAGGCAAAGACTATCTAATAGAATATACTTTAAAAAGTCAATCTTCATAAAGCACAAGGAATAATAATGGACAGAGAATGGTCAGACAAAAACAAAAAGATGCAGGCACTTCTTTCTAAGCAGATGACTTTTGGTGCGGGGGATGGAAACCACTGTACGACGCTTGCCTGGTCACTCTGGCACCTTTTTCGTATTGAAGATATTGTTGTGCACACGCTGATTTTGAAGGATGAACAGATTCTTTTTAGAGACGATTGGTTAGATAAGACTAATAGTCAGATTATCACAACAGCCAACGAACTTGATGGCGATGCAGTGATTGAGTTTTCAAAAGTCCTGAATATAAAATCAACTTATGAATATTGCAAGGCTGTGATGGAGACAACAAATGAAATGCTGTCTCAGCTACAGTTTGCTGATTTGAAGAAAACCTTCACAGCCGAAGACAAAGAGCGGCTCTCTGCCAGCAAGTGTGTAAGCAGCGACGAAAGTTCCGCCTGGCTTATTGATTACTGGTGCGGTAAAAATATCAAAGAATTAATTCAAATGCCTTTATCCCGCCACTGGATTATGCATGTGGAAGCAATGAGGCGCATTAAAAACAAGCTGTGCCAACAGGCAAAAAAAGGTGTGGATCAGATTGCCTATTGCGGACTTTCCTGCGCTCACTGCTTTCTGACTGCCTGGTGTGGTTCTTGCAGGACAATTTACAACACATGTTCTTTTGCAACCTGTTCACCAGATGGAGTCTGCCCTAACACAGCCTGCTGTAAAGAAAAAGGCCTGGATGGCTGTTACGAATGCAGCGAGCTTTATGATTGTAAGAAAGGATTTTACTCTCTCGGGAATGATACAAATGCGATAAGAGCCATGGCGCTCTTTATCCAAAAGCACGGTAAAAAAGAATTGCTGCGAGTTATGGACACAATGCATTCAAAAAAGAAGTTCGAAAAAATCCAGGAAGTCCTCGGCGAGCAAATTGACGAGGGCTTAAAGATTCTGGAAGAATGGAGAATAAAAAATGACAAAAATAGAATACGTATCATCAAATGATAAAGATTTCTGGTATAGTCTGGACAAGCACTTGCCGGAAAAGAATTTGAAAATAAGGTTGCCAATAAGCAAGGCTACGTACTTTTTGCAGATGACAGGCCGGTTGGACTTTTGCGCTATAATTTGTTTTGGGACAACACACCTTTTTGCACTCTGCTTTTTATAGACTAGCAGGAACAGCATAAGGGCTACGGAAAACAATTGCTGAAGCATTGGGAGAAGGATATGAAGGCACAGGGCTACGGTATGGTTTTAACTTCAACTCAGGTTGATGAAACTGCCCAGCACTTTTATAGAAAAAACGGCTACAAAGATTGCGGAAGTCTTGTAATGAATATCCCGGGCTACGAACAGCCTATGGAAATGTTTTTGAGCAAAGGATTGTAAAAATGATTATAGCAGAACTAGACTACAAAAAATACAAAGGTCAAAAATATCAGGCGGAGATTCTTTCGGACAGGTATCTTTCTATTGAACCTGTGGGCGAAGTTTTTGCTATTAAGTGGGAGATGAGTGAAGAGCCTCTTAGAATGACGCTTAATGAAGATTTGCTGTCGGACTGGCTTGAAGAGCCTGTTGCTTACGGTGCTTTTGAAGGCGACAAACTTATTGGCATGGTTGAAGGATTCTTAGAAAAATGGAATAACCGGTTCAGAATTGCTAACATCTGCGTGTTTGACCAGGCTAACAGAAAAAGCGGCGTTGGCACAAAACTCATGGAGACTATCTTAAAGGCTGCTGAAAAAAGTGGAGCCAGAATGGTGGTGCTCGAAACACAGACCTTTAATTTTACAGCAATTTCCTTCTATAAAAAACACGGCTTTGAGATTATCGGCTTTGACAGGTATGCCTACTCCAACCGCGGGCCGGAAGAACATAACATGCGCTTGGAAATGGGGAAGATGCTATGAAGGGAAGCTTATGGAAATAAAACAAATAAATCAAAAAGACATTACGACACTCGCCGTGGCCATGGCAGCGGCTTACTCTGAAGAACCTTGGAATGAAAACTGGGGGCAGGAAAAAGCCGAAAGAAGAATCAGTGCGGTTTTGGGGAACTTTGAGGCAATGGGGCTTGCTGCTTTTGAAGATGGCAAAATAATCGGTGCGGTACTGGGGTATGTGGACCCATACGCCGAAGAAGATTTCTTTTTTGTTTCTGAGCTTTTCGTAATTCCAGAAAAGAAGAAAAATGGTGTTGGAAAGCAGCTGCTGGCAGAACTGGAAAAGGCGCTCAATGAGAAAAATGTCTCTGTGCTTCAGCTGATTTCTATTGATTATAATGAACTCTTTTATAAAAAGTGTGGCTTGAATCGCGATGCCTGTTCAGTTCAATACAAAAGGATTTGAAAATGAATAACAACATCACAATAAAAGAAGAAAGAATCAGCGCGGAAGAATACATTGATTTTCTAAAGCGCACCGACATGGGATCGCAATATGACGCTTAACGAAAATTTTTTGTCAGACTGGCCGGAATGTAAAGATTCGGTTAAAATCACTTTTCTCCCATTACATCTTGTTTTCTCCTATTTTATAGGTTAAAATAGGAGAAAGAGTTGAGTTGTAGGAGAAATCATTGCGGACTTTTGATTATTCAAAATTTCAGAACTGTACAATTGATACCGAAGTATTGGGGTTTATTTCAAAGATTAGGGAATATAAGGGGCGTCAGGAACTATACGTTCATCAAAAAAAAGACAAACTTTATAAACTTGTAGAAATAGCAAAAATCCAGAGCACCGAAAGCTCAAATAAAATCGAAGGTATTGTAACTACAGAATCACGAATCAAACAACTTATTGCCGACAAAACCACTCCAAAAAACCGTGATGAAAAAGAAATCATGGGATATCGTGATGTTCTTAATATTATTCACGAAAATTTTGAATACATTTCTCTTACACCAAATTATATTCTACAGCTCCATAAATATTTGTACCAATATGAAAGAGTGGATTTTGGAGGCAGATTCAAAAACGTTCAAAACTACATCGTAGCAAACATGCCGGATGGAACAAGCCGGACACTCTTTACTCCTCTGTCGCCTATTGAAACTCCAGAAGCTGTCCAAAATCTTTGCGAAACATTTAACCATGCAATGGCACTTGGCAAAATCGAGCCGCTTCTCCTTATTGCAAGCTTTATCAAGGATTTTTTGTGTATTCATCCTTTTAATGATGGTAACGGCAGGATGTCCAGGCTTCTTACAACACTTCTGCTTTATCGCTCTGGTTTTGTCGTATGCAAATACATAAGTCTTGAAAAGAAAATCGAGAAAACAAAAGATACTTATTACGACGTTCTGGAAACTTCTTCTAAAAACTGGAAAGAGGGAACAAATGACAACACGCCTTTTGTAAAATATCTGTTAGGAATAATTCTTGCAGCATACAGGGACTTTGAGGAACGCCTTAATCTGATTGATGACAAGATTTCTGCAAGACAGACTGTAGAAAACGTTATCAAAAACAGAATTGGTAAATTTACAAAAAGTAACATTCAGGAAGAGTGTCCGGTTCTCGCACATCAAACAATCGAAAAAGCCCTTAAGGAACTTTGCGAGGATGATATGATTGAAAAGAAAGGCAGCGGTCGGGTAACTTTTTATATACGTAAAAATCTTTAGTATGAATGTGGCATGGCAGAAGAATGAACTACTATAATAAAAATGAAATATATGAAATATGGAAAAATCAGCTGGGTCTAGAGTTTAATTGCAAGGCAGAAGATTTTGACAAAGAAGAAAATATCATCACATTGCCGGACCTGCACCCGAATCGCAGAAAGTTTTCTGATAAGGAATTCTTTTTACAGATGGCGACTTTCGGCGGAAATACTGTAATCTCTGCAAATGAAAAGCTGCATCCCTGGCTTACTCAATGGGTAAAGGACAAGAGAGGCTTCTGGCTTTTTGAACAGCACAATTTTTTTGCACTTGAAACTGAACTCAGAAAATACGGATACAAAATGTCTCTGACTCATCATATGTTTTTGCCAAAGCCTGAGCAGGTGGAAATCAAAACAGACTTAAAAATCAAATGGCTTGAACAGGCAGACATAATGAGCTTTTATGGTGACCAGCGTTTTCCAAATGCAATCTGCGATAAGTTTAAGCCAGAACGCCCCGATGTGCTGGCGGTGATTGCCCTTGATGAAAATGCGAATGACAAAAAAGGTGGAGCAAAAATAATGGGAATGGCAGGCTGTTCAATTGATGCCGCTGCAAATTCAAGTTCGGGAGCGCCGGCCCTCTGGCAGATTGGAATTGACGTTATGCCGGAATACCGTGGTCACAAAATTGGAACTACTCTGGTAACTCTTCTTCGTAATGAAGCATTCCGACGAGGGGCTCTTCCTTATTATGGAACCAGTTTGTCAAATCTGGCTTCCTGGAAAATTGCCCTCGCAAGCGGATTTGAACCGGCCTGGGTGGAATGTGAAGCTCGCGAATAGGGGGCGTTGCGGGGGTATCCACCGCTAGAAGGGGTAGCGGAAAACGCGTAGCGGTTGGAGCGAGGGGAAGGCTTTCCCCTTATAATATAAAAAAGAGGTAAATATGAAAGATTTAAACAAGATTAAAGAATTGTGTCCGTCGGCTTATGATTTTATCGTGAACAAGGCAGACGGGGCTGCGGTGGGGAAATATGAGCTTGAAGGCGGCGCTTATGTTAGTGTGCAGGAATATACAACAAAAGCACGCAGCGAAGCAAAATATGAGGCACACAAAAAGTTCATCGACATTCAGTTGATTTTAAGCGGTAGAGAATTGATTGCCGTAACTCCAATTGAGAAGATGGAAATCAAAGATGAATATAACGAAGCAAAAGATGTTATGTTCTTCCAGCACAATGATGAATGCACTGATTACGTTTTGGAGGTAGGAGATTTTTTGATTCTCTATCCACAGGATGTTCATATGCCGGGTGTTTGTGTAAATGAAAAATCATCTGTCCGTAAAATTGTTGTAAAGGTTCCGGTTTCTGAATAGATAGAAAATGAAAAAAACAGATAGCTTTGAAAAATATTTGGATTGACTTAATACAGAGAGTTATTGTCTGAACTTTTAAACTTCTAGTTTAATGCTTTTCTCGTCATTGTCTGGTAAAATTAAATGGAGATTTTTGGTGTTGGCAGGAGACATTTATGGCAGAGAAAGAAATTATCCTATTTGAAAGCGCAGACAAATCTGTAAGTCTTTCGGTACCTTTTGAAAATGAGACGGTTTGGTTGAATCGTCAATAGATGGCTTCTCTCTTTGATCGTGATGTAAAGACAATTGGAAAGCACGTAAAGAATGCGATTGAAGAAGAATTGTCTGGACTTCCAACTGTCGCAAATTTTGCGACAGTTCAAACAGAAGGTGAAAGGAGCGTTGAACGTGAAATTGAGTATTATAACCTCGACGTCATAATTTCAGTCGGCTACCGTGTAAAGTCTAAGCGTGGTATAGAATTCCGTAAATGGGCAAACTCGGTACTCAAGCAATATATTCTCAAAGGTTACGCTGCAAATGACCGCCGCCTCGAAGAACTTCGCCAGACTTTACAGATAATCCGTCGAACAGAAAATCAGCTGGATACAAATCAGATTCTTTCAGTCATTGAGCAGTATACTTATGCACTTGATTTGCTTGATGATTATGATCATCTTAGTGTAAAAAAGCCGGATGGAACTTCTGCAACTTATCGTCTCACTTATGAAGAAGCCAGAAAGGTTATTGATTCAATGAAGTTCGGCGATGCAAGTTCTCTTTTTGGAAACGAAAAAGACGAGTCTTTTGAAGGCAGCATTAGCGCGGTCTATCAAACCTTTGACGGGAAAGATGTTTATCCTACGGTGCAGGAAAAAGCCGCAAATCTTTTGTATTTCATCACAAAGAATCATTCCTTCAGTGATGGTAACAAAAGAATTGCCGCAACAATGTTTCTTTATTTTCTGAACAAAAATGGATTGCTTTTCAAGAACGGGTTAAAGCAGATTGAAGACAATACCCTTGTAGCCTTAACCATCATGATTGCCGAGTCTAAACCTGAAGAGAAAGAGCTTATGGTTAATCTTGTTATGCAGTTTTTGACAGAGTAAGTTGTCATCACGGAAGTTTTATAAAATTCATCACTTCCACCCTCTCCAGCGCATCAAAGGTTATTGTACCTTTTTTGATGTAGTAGAGAGTGTGGCATTTTTCCCAGTGAACGCCTTTCTGGGGGCAGGTGCCGGCGTATATCCGTGCATGTTAAAAACGTTAATCTGCTCCTGAGAAAGATTTGGAAAATCCCAGCCGATAACGAGGGGCGTTTCTATTCTGTTTTCTTTTGCAAGCCTATACATTCTGCCAATCGCATCGCTTTCGGGCTCTGTGCTGATTACCGTATGCTCCTTTCATAGATTCAGGCATTTCTTTGTATTGGTATTTCATCTTTTTCTTTTCCTCCGTACTAAAGTCAAGTATAGCCTATTCCTTTTTTAGATATCTGTATGTATACACCTTCTTAAAGCCAAGGCCGTCATAAAGTTTATAGGCGCCTTCATTAGTCTGAACCACCTGAAGCCAAGCTGTTTTTGCGCCATCACTTTTCCCTTTTGACATCAGGGCTTTGCAAAGCAATTTTCCATATCCTTTTCTTCTATAATTTGGGTGTACTACTACATTTTGAATTAGCATATAACCACGCTCCATTGCAGACGAGGCAAGCGCTACAATCTTGCCCTGTTCTCTTATTGCAAGATAATCAGTTTTGATGCAAAGCTTATCCAGCATGCGTCTATATATTGCCTGACTCTTCTGGCCAAATCCCTCATATTCAAAATATGCAGAAAGCCATTCCTCAAGAGGTTTATTGTAGAAGGTAATATCTCCCTCCGGCATGGTTATATCATCTATTTCCCGGACCATTACATCAGAGGGTGTAACTTCCTTGTAACCACGTTCTATAAGAAGCTTCATCATTTGTTCATCACCATCCGTAAGTTTAAATACGCATGGCAGATTTTGCTCAGAATAGATTTTTTCGCAGTTTTTAATTTTTTCGTTTACATTAATTGTCGATGGATAAATCATACTGACTGAGTTAGCACGATTTGTATGTCCCTCCGAAAATTTTAATATCCAGCCATCATACTGCATTATGTTCAATGCAACATGAGCATTTGAGGCCATTTCTTCAAATAAAATGATGGCTTGCTTATTGTTTTCCATAGCTTAATTTCTCCTGACTTGTCGTACATTGTACCTCTTGGGAAATCTATGAACTTTTTGAACTCGAGTGTCGGCATTTAAATATCCTTTGTGAAACATCTTTAGGGATTGCTTCTGGTTCTTTCTGACTATTATAACATACTATATATTTTTGAGAATATCAGGAATAAAAGACGAGTCCAGTATTTCAAACGCAAAGCATTTTTGTTGTATGATTTAGAGTGATTGTCGGATATTGAGCATTGAATGTTTGGATATCTTGAGCAGTAAGCTTAGTTTTTGGATCTGTATAGATGAGGACATTCACACCTGTTTTCTTTTTTGCAAGGCGCTGAAGAACGGATAAATCAACATAGTTGTCGATAAGAATGATTTCTTTTTGTGCGGATTGGATAAAGCTTTCAAACTTTGCATAGGCGTCAAAGATTTGTCCTTGAAAGAAAATGCCTTGGGTGTCGTTTATGTTGTATTTGTCCATGAGGGTAAACAGCTGGTCTATTCGTTTGTCTGATTCTTTCAGGTGAATGTCTGTATCAAGCTGATGTTCTCGAATTGATTTAAGTTCTGCAAATATTTGAGAATTGCTCTGGACAAAATGGCGCATGGAAACGAAGGCTTTCATTATTTGAATGCTTACCTGTACTGCAGTCTCACTTCTTAATACTGATGAAAGCATTGCACAGCCTTGTTCTGTGAAAGCAAAAGGTAATTTTCTTGTACCACCCCAACTTGAAGTCACAAATTGTGACTTCAAGTTTACGTTTTGATTTTGTTCTGTTTTCAAGGTCACAATTTGTGATTTTGAAAAACTTGATGTCGCATTTTGCGATATCAAATTATCATTACCAGGATTGGATATCGCAATTTGCGACTTCCAATTATCGAATTCTTCTTCATTTAACTGAAACATAAACTCTTCAGGAAACCGTTCAATATTTCGCTTTACCTGTTCGTTTAAGCGACGAGTTTCCACCCCATAGAGTTCCGCAATATCGCGGTCAATCATTACCTGAACACCGCGAATAACAAAGATTTTCTTTTCGATTTGTAAAATTGAAATTTCATTTTCCATACCACACCTCATGAGCAATCAGTTTATTCAGCGCCAGTCCAACACCAGGCCTGAATTATGGTAAAGAAAAATCAAAGATAAAAAATGCACTCTATTGTCGGTTTTGTCCCGACAATTTTATATAACTACACATACTAAAAAACGCGAATTAATCGTTGGAAATTACTTTCTGTGCAGCAGGCTTTACAAGTTTAGTATAGAAGATTTTAGAAATCAAAACAAGTTTTTTTCCAGAATGTCCAGTGCGAACCTTTTCCATAGCCAACTTTCTTATAGAAGGGGTTTTCGCCTCCGGTCATGTGAGTCGCACCAAGAGCTTTCATTCTTTTATAATGCAGTGAAAGTGCGGCAGAGGCAAGTCCTTTTTTGCGATGGTCTGGGTGTGTACAAAGAGGCTCCATGTAAGCAAGCTTATTTTGAGCAACCCACCACATGCCGGAAAAGCAGACATATTCGTCGGCAACATCGGCTATTATGATGTTGTATTGCGGAGTGGAATGCGGAGACGGCGACAAAAATGAGGCCCAGCCGCTTTTATGCGATTTTGCAGGAGTCCATTCCAAAGAATCATCATATTTATCCCAGCCGATAAATTCACCGCGCTCGCCATGACCAAAACCATACCAGCAGAGCTTTGAACATTTTACGATATCAATATCCTTTTGGTCTACAAAGTGATAGCCTTCCGGCAGCTCGTAATTCAGTTCATTCTTAAAATCAAAAATCATGTCTTCATATTCGTAAACCTGTTTGAAGCCACGTTTTGCCGCTGCATCTTTTAAGAATTGCTGACCGCCGAATAAGACAAACTGCTGCTCACCGCCAAAGTGAGGCATATTTGAAATTGCATAATCAACAAGTTCGTCTGCCAGAAACTCATAGCCTTTGCGGATATTAAAATAAATGTCGGTGACCGGATTTTCGTAATAAACAAAAGCAACTACTTTGTCGCCGTCAAACCAAAGTCTATCCAAAAACGAATATGAAGTATCCATCCAGGAAGAAGTGAGCGCATATTCAAAAAATGGTGCAGCCCGTCCATTATCATTTTCCCTGTCATAAGTTTCTACAAGGAAATTCCAAACTAAATTGATATCTGATAATATATTAAATTGTTTTGTCGTTATTTTCATTTTTTTTCTCCATAAAATCAGCTGTACAAAATACGTCTGATGGAGTCTGTTGAAAGAGAAAACTCATCGGCAAGCTGGGCAATGGATTTTCCTTCGCTGTGTTTCCGGCGGATTTCTGCATTTCTTTTTATGTAGAAATCACGTGAGCCTGATTTTTCGCCCCAGCCTTTTTTTGTTTGAGACTCTTCCGGGATGTAGATTAATTCTCCCGAGGAATACTTACGGATTTCCGCCAGCAATTCATCGGGAAAAATATCTGCTGCGTTTCGATATTTCACAGAAGTCTCCCTTTCAGCTGCGCTTTGCAAAAAAATCTTCCACAGAGCTGTAGGAATTAATCTTTACACCATGCTCTGCCAGAATTTTTTGAATTGTGATTTCAAGCAGGTTTGCCCTGTCTGACAGCAGTGAAAGATTATTCTTGTCAAAAGAATCAAGAAGATTAAACTCCTGAACTTTGTATTCCTGAGCAATGTACAAAAATTCTTCCTGCAGATAGCAGGCGTCTGTGTAGGCTTTTTCGACCATGTTATTCTGGCAGAAATAGCGAAGCCGCCGCCAGGTAAGACTAAGCTCCTGATACCAGTCTGCAAGTCCCTGATAATCAACTTTTGACTCATCTTTTTTTGAAGAGCCGTCGGCAGAATCCTCAGCCGGTGATGCCTCAGGCTTGTGTTCCAGAATAAAGCTTCGTGTTGATTTTAGAAGAGCAAAAACTGTTTTCTGCAGAACTTCTACATCATCACTTTCCAGAAGCTTTTGAGCATTTGTAAAAAAGTCTTGTGGCACATTCTTCATTTCCGGGCAGGAATAAATCCGGCTTTTTTCATCTTTGTCGTAAGCCTGACTTTCGCTGTAAATGGCACTTTCTGTATAGGTGTGATTCAAATAGGCAAGAGCCCTTGAAAGCCACTCGTGAATGCAGTCAGCTTCCGAACGGACGCGGTAAAGCTTTTCTTCAAAAATCATTGAACGGTAGATTTCCAAAGCCTTGTCCATACATTCAAGCGCCTTTCCATAAACAAAGGTGTCGTTGCAAAGATTTTCGTGCAGGCGCTTTTTGCATTCTTCAAAGCGTTTTGTATCTGCCTCGTTTCGGGAATAAAGGATTGTCGCCTTATCAAGGACAATTGGCATATCATTCAGATTTACGGAATTCTCAAGCCGTTCCCAGGAGCGTGGGTACAAATCGTGCCCGACTCCATCAATTATAAAGGTTTCTGAAAGCTCATTCCCTCGTTCCGTTGCCGGCACAAAGTAATCAAAAATTTCTCCGTGTTCGTCACCATCTGTAGAATGACCTTTTATTCCAATCAAAAGAGCCACATCATCTTTATATTCTTTTTCAATCTTATCGATTACCCATTTTGTAAGTGGATGCATTTTTTCTCCCATAAAAAGTCAACGAACAAGTCGACTTTCTATAATTCTTAATTCATGGCAGTCAAAGCTTCTTCTGCGAGAGACATTGGTTTGTATTGACCAATCATCTTTTGTACATCAAAATCTTTTTTGTCGCTGAGCATTGC
>JAFUYH010000039.1 GCA_017470605.1 Treponema sp. | reverse complement strand
CTCGGCTTATAAATGCGTTTGCAATCCCGTTCCCGCACTTTTTACAGGACAGACGCATTATAATGCAGTGCTCTGTAAAATCTGATGGATGGCAGTGAAACCGAGGCTGAAAAGGCTTTGAGATTTTTGGCGACTGCCATAGAAGAAATCCGCAGGATTTCCTCACAAAAAATGCTCAACCGCCTTTTCCAAGCCTTGGTGTAACGGACAGCCATCAGATTTAAATGTGCAAACTTTATAATATGTTTGCACTGTGGGTATGTGTGTGTGGGGGGGGGCAGGCTACTCTGGTCTTAGAAAAAATGCTACAATTAGGAAATACGGAGGCCTGGCATGATAAGAAAAAACGAATATCCCGTTTTAGAGTTTGATGATGACAAAGATTCTGTTGTAAATCCTTTTAAGTGGAATATGGAGCCATTTTCTACGGATAAGTTGATTATCACATTTTTCCCCGAAGTTATGAAGGATTTACAGGAGGCCGGTCAGCTGGAGCTTGAAAGGCATTTTGGGGGCGAAAACCCGGTGGACATTTACCGCTTCAAAACTCAACCGGATGTGATGATTACTCTGGGCTACGTTGGCTGCCCCGCCTGCGCTGGGAATCTGGAAGTTTTTGCGGCTTGCGGCGCTAAAAAGGTTGTGTTTTGTGGGGGCGGCGGAGTCCTGGATAAAAACATAAAGGTAGGCCAGCTGCTTGTTGTAGAAGGTGCCATCCGCGACGAAGGCTTTTCTTACCGCTACATAGAGCCTTCCCGCTATATTTACACCGACAAAAATATCACAAAGAAAATGACTTCATATCTTGATAAGAAAAACATCTCTTATTTAACCGGTCTCACCTGGACCACCGACGCCATGTTCCGCGAGACCCGCGCCCTAGTCGAACAGCGCAAGGCTGAGGGTGCCAAAATTGTAGAAATGGAGCAGGCCGGCTGTATCGCCATAGCCCAGTACCGCCATTTTGACTACGGTGCCATCATCTACGGCGGCGACGACGTTTCCCAAGAAGAGTGGGATACCCGCTCCTGGGATAAACGCAAGGGCATCCGCTACAACCTGGTAATGCTCTGCAAAGAGCTTGTGGGGGAGATATAAGAGATGTGTTTTTTAAGTCCAGCATCTTGTTGAAAATGCCCTGTTTTGACTTTGGGCTTATAAAACCAATAAAATCTCCACTATTATAAGCCTGAATCCAAAACAAGCCTGTTTTTAATAAATCATAGTTCCAATTCCTCTGTCGCTGAACATTTCTATTTCGTAGGGGACTGTAAAAAAAGGGTAAATCAAGATTTATATACTCAAAAATCATATTCTATGTTATAATTGAGCAGTGGAGGTTCATTATGTCATACGATACAGTTATGGAAAAAGTAAAAACTTTGCCCGAACCATGTCTGGAAGCCGCTTCTAATTATTTAGATTATCTTCTTTATCAGTATGGTCTTAGTAAAATGAATTCTCTCACAGAGTCAGAAGAAGACTTTAATGCAAAAATGCAGCAAGGTTATGACGATGCTATTAATGGCCGTGTAAAACCTATTGATGAGGCTTTCGCAGATATTAGAAAACGTTTTGCGTAATGGACTTTATTGTAAAAATCACCCGGCAGGCCGAAGACGACCTTGCTGATATTTATTCCTATATTCTCACCGAATTAAAATCTTACATCAACGCAGATGCCGTTCTTGGCAGATTATATACAGAAATAAAAAATCTTTCTTTTATGGCAGATGGCTATCACCTTTATCCAAAAGAACCATGGAATTCCCTTGGCATTCATTACTTTTCAGTATCACATTACTCAATTTTTTACATCATCAAAGAAATCGACGGCAAACAAGAAGTCCTCGTCACCCGCGTTGCAAACGGAAGGCGTGATACAGAACGTTTGCTGAACGAAATGAAGATTGATTAATATTCCCGTGCATTGGGAATAATGATTTGGTAAATTTTAAGAGTTTATAATGAATAAAAAATGATTTTCCTCAATGGTATGGTATAATAATGTGTAAGTAAAATTTCGGAGAAAAATGATGGAGATGATGTTGGAGAATAAAGAGATAACAATTGAAGATTTCTATCAATCCATTATCGAAAACGATTATGAAAAGCTTTATCAATTGCTCGACAGTGGTGGAAATGTAAATCTAAAAGATGAAAGTGGATGGACTCCATTAATGTATGCAACCAAAAATAATGATTCTCAAGCTGTAGAAATATTGCTAATTAATGGTGCAGATATTGATGCTCTAAATGATAAAAAACAAACGGCATTAATGATTGCTGCATATTATAATGCAGAGGCTGCAGGAAATGAACTTATTATGCATGGTGCAAATATGGCATATAGAGATAAATATGGAAAAACAGCTTATGTTATCGCGCATGAAAAATATGATTTTTCTAATAATGATTATTTCTTAAAACATGATATTGATATAAAACAGAAAGGCTCCTATTTTTGTAATAGGTATCTATCAAAAATAAAGACGGGTGATATAATCAATTTAAGGACGCTGTCTGAGTTATATGAAAAAAATTATGCATATTCTATAAATGCTATTCTGTTTGGTATAATAAAAGATTATATTTCAAAAACTTATGATATAGAAATACTTAATGAAAATGAAATAAAAATTATCCCTAAAACTCCAACTTCAAGTGAAATATATTCTTTTATAAAAGAGCATATTTGTAATCATAAAATTGGGAGTTCTGTTTTTATTTATGAAATTGAAGAAGATTTTAAGCAAAAGTTTAATATAAGTTTACCTGCTATCGACTGGAATGAATACATAAATAAACTGAAATATGACAATATTGAAGTTCGACTTTGCAAGGATGATACTGGGTGTTATTTATTAATTCTTTCAAACAAATATATGTTGTTAATTCTACTAGAAAATTTTTTTTCCGAACAAATAGGAGCTATAATTCAGTTGTCAGATATAAAAGAGCATTTAAAGAAATCCTATGGTGTATATATTATGGATTATCAGCTTTCTAAATATATTTATGAGTTTGAATCAAAGAATGTAATAATAAAGCCAAGATTAGAAGGTGGCTTCCATGTAAGGCCAACAGAAAAGAAAGTAAAAGAGTTTATTTATTATTATTTTCTTAATTTCAATTTAGGGGAGGTTGTAAATAAATCTGATTTATTCAGAGATTTTAAGATTAAATATCATTACAAATTAACAGAAATAGAATTTAAAATGTTTTTAAATAAGTTACCTTTTGATAATTATACATTAATTGTTCATGAAAATAATGAATATTGTATTGCGCCATCAATGGGAAAAATAGACTCTTTTTTTAAGAACTATTTCAAAAATGCTAAAATAGGTGATATGGTAAATTTGCCTGAAATAAAAGATAAGTACGAAAAAAAATTTCATTATTCAATATCTGATAATGATTTCTTTAATATATTTAATAGTGTAAAGTTAGAAAATTTTGTATTTAAGAAAACTGATAATGGAGATATATTTCTAGATAAACCAATAAAATACAATTCTTATTCAAATTCTAGTAGTAATGATTTATTTTATCATTGCATTGGAAATAAAAGGTATTATAACTAAGAAAAACTGTTTGATAGCCCATTTTGAGTTTTTTAAGTCATTTAAATCATGCATAAATAAAAGTCGTCTAGTATTTGACCAATAAAATATAGTTTGTTCGTATTATTAATCTTGAACATTTTAATAAAAAAAATCAATTGAAAATTTAGTAATGCACAAATGATGTGCTAAAATATTTTTCGTGAGGATAGTTTTATGAAAAAGCATGGTTTCAATTTTAATGGTGGAGATTTATTCAGCAAAATGGGAGCTACTTGGTTTATTTCGTATTCATATTATGAAAAGATTGATAATACACATCTTAATTGGAGATGTGTGTCGACATGGGAAAAGAGAAAAAGTACTTACAACAGAACTAGAGAGTATCATGAATATTGGATAAAAGAAGTATTAAATATGGATAATATAAAATTACAAACAAATAAGTTGGGAATTGTACCTAAAAATACTAAAAAAATGGCAGAAATATTATATAAAAATTTTAATCAATAAAAATTTTTATATATTACTTGTAAATAATTGGAGCATAATATGAGTGTAAAAATTTGTTTTGAAAACAAAAAATCCGATGAACCTGTTTTTGAAAAAAATGTAAATCTAATTTATTTTGGAAAATCACAAGTTTTCTTCATGACAAATGATTATGATGTACTTAAAACAAAATTGAAAACATTGGGATATTCTATTCATGATGATTTTAGATTGCTTCCAAATGATTCTTTAAAGCAACTACGAAAAAAAATGTCTGATATTAAAGCAGATTTTGCTTTTTCACAAGTTTCTGTAGGAGGCATGCTTCATTACTATGATGCTACAAATGATAGACTTTATCTGACTATATTCAACTATTGTAATATAGGAAATAATAAAATTAGCGTAAAAAAAATTCTTCATAATATAAGGAATAATCAAATTGAGTCAATAAAAGAACTTGTTGAATCGGGATACGATATTAATCAACCTCTTGAAAATGGAATCACACCTTTAATGTTTGCATGTTTCTTTGATGCTGGAGAATCTGTGAAAATTCTTCTGGATTTAGGAGCTGATATAAATTATAAATCGATAGATGGTTTTACTCCGTTGATGTTTAGTATATTTTCAAATTCTAAAAATGCAGCTAAAATTTTACTTGAAAATGAGCATCTAGATTTGGAATTAAAAAATAATCTTGGAAATACAGCTTTATTGGAAGCAGCTGATAATCCTTATTTTCTTGCTTTATTAATTAAAGCAGGTGCTGATATAAATTCAAGAAATTTCAAAGGGCAAACAGCATTGATTCGAAGTATTATTGTAAAAAATAATATTTCTGCAGGCATATTATTAAAATTAAATGCTGACTATAATAAATATGATAAAATGGGTGTAAGTCCTTTAATTTACGCAGCTTGCTTTGACAGAGTTTATGTCGTAAAAAAGCTTCTTGAAAAAAACGCAGATACAAATATTGAAGGACCTAAGTTAGATTGTTTGTTTTTAATTGCTTCTGTTGCAGGTTCTTTTAATGTTCTTAAGATGCTGTTAGAAACGGAGAATATTTCGAAAGATGTTTATAGTCAAGCTGTTATAGAGTGCGCTTTTGAAGGGCAAACAGGTATTTTAAGTATTCTTTTGAATAATAGTAAATCTAATTACGAACACGTATTTTTCTCATTAATTATTTCTTGTATAACAGATAATTCTGAACTGCTAAAAATATGTAAGAATAATCAATATAATGTTAATGATTGTTTTTTTTATAATATGACGCCGTTAATGATAGCATGTTTTGAAAATTCAAATAATATTGTTGAGGAGCTAATTGAGGATGGAGCAGATCTCAATAAAGTTGATGATTTTGGTATGACTGCATTAATGTATGCAGCCAAAAAAAAATAATCAAGCTATTATCACTATTCTTTTGAGAAATGGAGCCGAGTCTTCCATAAAAAATAAAGATGGTAAAACTTTCGAAAATTATTTTGGAGAGTTAGATAATAGATCTTATTTACAATTGTTTATTGACCGTGGTAATCAGTTAATTGTTGACAATAAAAATAATAAAGATACTGATGTAAATAATCAGAAACTGAGTTTTTCAAAGCGATTTAATTGGTATTTAAAAAAATACTTGGACAGTGATTCAAATAATAAGCCATCTGATGTTTATAAGAATGGAGGGCTTTCAAAACAAACATTTTCCAAAATTAATAGTAATAGAAATAATGATTTTAGGCCTAAAAAAGATACTGTAATTCAACTTGCTCTTGGACTGAAATTAACATTGGATGAAACAGAAGATTTATTACAAAGTGCAGGATATATGTTTTCAAACCATGATAAAAAAGACCTAGAAATACGAAAACTTTTCTCTGATGGAAATTTCAATAAAAATGATTGGTCCGAACGAATATATAACTCTACTGGAAAAATTTTCTTTTCTGCATTGATAGAGCGTGATGATGATGAATGTAAAAAAGGTTCTATTTATACGATGATGAAAAAGTCGCTTGATAGTTGACCATTTTGTTTTATATCTGATTTATATTGTACATATCAAAACTAGGAGGTTTTATATGTCAAATATCTCAGATATCTTAACAAAAGCAGAATTTTTCTCAAAGGATGAGGATGACCCTCTTGTTCAATATAAAAAAGGACAGTCATGTTATTCTGCAGGTGACTACGATGGAGCTGAATATTGGTGGGAAAAATCAGCTAGAGCTCACTATTTCAAAGCTAAACAAGCTCTTTTGAACTTATATGACAATGAATTAAAAAATAAATATACAAATATAGTAGGACCAGTTCCTGTGGCTGCATGTCACAGAACAACAGGAGGCAATGCGCCTCATTATAGATGGAACTGCGGTTTTTCTGTTAGATAACTAAGGAATAACTAATTTTTTGGAGGTAATTATGAGTAGAATTTCAGTAGAAACAGAATATGACAAGGCAATTACAGCTTTTGCTCGGTCTTATGCAATGTGTTATTCGGCTAAGTGTAAAGGGGATGGGTGCAAAATGTGTCCAACATATAAACAACAAGAAAATGTATATCAAAATATGGCGGATGCTGATAAATTGCGTGTGCAGTATGAAACAGCCTTGATAATAGGTATGCAGAATCCTCCAGAAGTAAACGAGTTAAGAGCTACATTGGGAGCTATATGGGATTGTAAATGGCTTATTTTATTGTTGTTAATAACTATAGGTCTTGTTTTCTTTGTTCCTGCAATCCTGTATGGTGATAGTGTAGAGTCAGATAGAATTCAGATTGTTCTGAAAGAAACCTATTATAATCTTCATGATGTGAATGGTGATGATAAACTTAATTGTATAGATTACGCTATAGTATTCAAGAATGTATGGGATAAGAGTTATCCTTCGGAGGAATGTGAACTGGTGCGTAATTTGAGCAAAGATTTAAATCATCTTTTTGTAAGAATTAAAAAAAATGGAACCTGGGTTTGCGTTGAGCCATCTGCATATTATTATGGATACATTAATCGGTATACGATGAAAGCATTCTGGGAAGATAAATATGATCCTAGATATAACTTTTATAATGAAATTGACTATTGGATGAAACATGATACACGCTTCTATACTTATAAATCTTCATTAAGATAAAAAAAACACTTGTTTTGAATTTTGGCTTATAAAAATGCAAATGCTGGCAATTTTATAAGTCAATTTTGACCTTTGAAAATCTCTTGTTTTTAATTTGGGCTTATAAAACTATAAAATGAAACGTTCTTATAAGCCAGCTTTCTGGAATTTCTAAGTTTTTCAGTCAATTTTGAGTCAAGTTTAGTTATAAATTACGCTCCAAGAATGAAAAGGGTTTATAAAACTGGAAAACTTCTCAGTTTTATAAGCCCCATTCAGAAACAAGTTCAATTCAAACTGTCAAACGGGCTTATAAAAAGCATGAAATTACCTGATTTATAAGCCCGAAACCAAAACAAGCCCTTTTTACAGGGAAGTTTTAATAAATCATCGTTCCAATACCGCGGTCGCTGAACATCTCAATCAAGAGCGAGTGCGGAACGCGGCCGTCAATAATATGTGTACGTGGCACGCCACCCTTAAGAGCTGTCTCGCAGCAGTCGATTTTTGGAATCATGCCGCCGCCAATTACGCCTGTTGCCTTTAGCGAACCGATGGCGGTGCGTTCAATCCTTTTTATAAGTGTCGAAGGGTCGTCAATGTTGCGCAAAATGCCGGCAACATTTGTAAGCTGCACAAACTTTTCGGCATGCAAAGCAACTGCAATTTTTGCGGCGGCTGTGTCAGCGTTAATATTATAGCGGGCGTAATCATCCTGCTCGCCCAGAGCAACTGTAGAAACAACCGGAATAAAGCCTTCGTCCAAAAGGGAAGTTAAAATCTCCGGGTGAACCTCAGTAACTTCACCAACAAAGCCCAGGTCTTTTTCAGTTTTAACAGCGCGAAGTAAACCAGAGTCAACGCCAGACAAGCCCACAGCCTTACCGCCTTTCTGCAGCAGAATGCCAACAATGTCCTTGTTCAGTTTTCCGGTCAAAACCATCTGAACAATTTCCATTGTTTCTTCGTCTGTGTAGCGGAGTCCGTCAATAAACTTACTTTCCTTGCCAACCCGCTCCAGCATGTGGTTAATTTCAGGGCCGCCGCCATGCACAAGCACAACCTTAATTCCAATAGTGTTCAGAAGAACGATATCTTCCATTACGGCCTGCTTAAGCTCTTCGTTGAGCATGGCATTTCCGCCGTATTTTACAACCACAACCTTGCCACACCACTGCTTAAAGTAAGGCAGGGCCTGGACCAAAACTTCCGACCACTGTTCTGTTGAAATTTCTTCGTTATTCATATTGATTCCTCTGTATATTAAACGGGGCGTTGCGGGGTGTCCCCGCAGAGGGGGTAGTCCGTTCGCTACGCTCACTACCGAGTTTCTTTCAGAAACTCGCGACGCGAGGGGGAGACTTCCCCCCTCCTAAGACCTAAAACTTAAAACCTAAAACCTAAACCTATAATCTAGGTGCGATAATCACCATTAATCTTTACATAATCATAAGTGAGGTCGCAGCCCCATGCAGTTCCGCAGGCGTCGCCGTCACCGCACTGAACCAGAATCTCAACCGCTTCTTCGCTCATGATTTCCTTTGCCAGATCTTCGTCAAAATCAGTTGGAACGCCGTCTTTGTAAACCTGAACACTGCGGTCCCCGTGCACCTGGAAGTTTTCGTAGTCATCAAAGTAGCGCATTGCACCCTTATTGCTTGTAAACCAGATGCTGGTCTTGTCCGGGTCAAAGTCAATTCCGCTGTAGCCCATGGCACAGAGGAAGCGGCCAAAGTTAGCGTCGCTTCCAAACATTGCGGCCTTTACAAGGCTTGAACAGATTATTTCTTTTGCAAGTCCGCGGGCCGCTTCTACTGTACGGGCACCGCGCACGTTACATTCAACCAGGCGTGTTGCGCCTTCTCCATCGGCCGCAATCTTGCGTGCCATAACAAGGTTCATCTTATTCATGGCGGCTAAAAAAGCATCGTAGTCGGCGCCGGGGCCTGTAATTTCCGCATTTCCCGCAAGACCGTTTGCCATTACGCAAAGGGAGTCGTTTGTAGAAGTGTCGCCGTCAACCGAAACACAGTTGTAAGTTCCCAAAATTGATTCGTGCAGGGCCTTGTTCAGCATCTCTGAGCTGATGGCGCAGTCACTTGTAATTACGCTGAGCATTGTTCCCATGTTAATGTGAATCATGCCGCTTCCTTTGCACATAGTTCCCATGCGGCAGACTTTTCCGCCTATTGTGAACTCAACGGCACACTCCTTAAACTGAGTGTCAGTTGTCATAATTGCTATGCGGGCTTCTTTGTTACCTTCGCGGGAAAGGCCCTTTGCAAGAGCCTCTGCATTCTTTTCTACTTTTGTAACATCAAGCTGGGCACCGATAACGCCGGTGGAATAGACAATCACGTCTTCTGCCTTAATGCCAAGCTGTTCGGCTGCTGCCTTTGCCATGCGCAGGGCATTTTCAGCACCCTGGGCGCCTGTACAGCAGTTAGCGTTGCCGGAAATGGCAATCAGAGCCTGGGCGCGGCCGTCTGCAAGATGCTTCTGAGTCAGTTTTACGCTTTCTGCCTTTACGCGGTTCTGGGTAAAAACGCCGGCCGCCTTGCACGGCACTTCTGAATAAACCAGGGCGGTGTCATTTTTTGTCCTGCTGGCCTTGATGTGGCAGAGCATTCCGTTTGCAGTGAATCCCTGAGGAGCACAAACTCCGCCGTCTATAAATTTAATGTCATTCTGCATAAATATTCATTCCTTTTGTATATTTATACCATAATTTATATAGATGATTCAAGAGAAAATGTGTCATTTCCATTGTGTGATTTTCATAGGCATCTGGGCGTGCCCCGGAGCACTGCTTTCGCCAAGCTCAAGCAGTGCTCCGGGTCGGGCCTTCCGGGGTTCCGCTGTCGCTCCAGCCGCTTCCCTCGCTCCGCAGTCCGCCTTCGCCGGCCTGCTCCGCTCAGTCCAGTGCCTTGGGGGATGTCTAATTAATTCCGTTTGCAGTGTTCATTGAGCTTGTTGAAATGACTGCTGTAAACTGAATGAGCTGGTTTCGACAGGCTCAACCACCTCATTTTAAACTTTCCAGACATCCCCACCCCTCCACGCCCTCACGCGGTGCCCTCCGGGCACCCCTTTTCTTGAAGTTTGCCTACAAAAAAGCGCAAAACGTCCGTTATGTAGGCCGCCTCCCCTCTGTATTTTGCAAGTTTGACCTACAAAACAAGTGCTTTTTGCTGTTTTGTAGGTCAATATCCTCTTGTTTTAAGAACTTCCAAGCCTTCTTATAATATTTTTATTTAATTTATATAAAAAAGAGCCTACAAAACTGTTAGTTTTCACAGTTTTGTAGGCTTTCTTCTTTATTTATACTCAAATTGCGACCTACAAAATCTTCAAAAAAACATCTTTTGTAGGCCGTTTATATTTTTTAATCAAAAAAACTTATACTACAGTCCAAAGCTGTCCCTTGTTTTTCTTTTCAATACCTTTTCTTTCAAAAAGTTCCGGCACTGTTGCAAATTCGTAGCCTTTTTCTTTAAGGATTGGGATGGCGCGGTCCACAAGTTCCAGAGTCTTTTCGTTTCCGTCATCTACGTGCAGCAAAAACATTATTCCGTCCTGAACAGGAGTTTTTTCGTCTTCCAGCATGAGTTTCAGCCTTTCATCTACAGAAACGTCCTTTTCCCAGTCTCGGCAGCCATGTGCGCAGATGAACGGAGTTTCAATATTGTCGTACATTGTCTGGTTTACGGCGATGTATGGCGGGCGGAAGAATTCCGGCTTTTTCCCAGTGATTTTTATAATTGCCTCGTCAGTTTTTGCATATTCTTCGCGAATCTGCTCTGCTGTCAATTCTGTCATGTTAGAGTGGGTCCAGGAGTGATTTTCAATATCACAGCCCAATTTCATTGCCCGCTCAATCACGCTGGTGTTTTTTTCAGAAATCTTGTTTCCGATTAAAAAGAAAGATGCCTTTACTCCGTATTTTTCCAGAATGTCAAGCATTTTATCCATTGTATTGTCGCCCTCAAAGTTCGGGCCATCGTCAAATGTTAAACTGCAATATTTCATAATCCCATGCCCTCGTCAATTCCCATCATAATGTTCATGCACTGAACGGCCGCCCCGCTGGCTCCCTTGCCAAGGTTGTCAAAGCGGGTCGTTACCATAATGCGGTCATCGTTTCCGTAAACAAAAATCTGCATATTGTTAGTGCCTGCCAGAGTATTTGCAGGAATAAACTGCTCGGTCAGAACACCTTCTCCCATAAAGCCTGCAACCTGCACAAAGCGGCATCCTTCATAATGGGCGGCAAACATCTCCCAAACATCATGAGCCGTTACTTTCTTTGCAAGCAGTCTGGCGTGCAGACCCACCGTAACAGTCATTCCCTGAAAATAGTCACAGACATAAGGATTAAAAACCGGCTCAAAATCAAGGCCAGAAATCTTTTTGATTTCAGGCAGATGCTTGTGCTGCTGAGTCAGGGCATAAAGGCGAGGGGAGTCCAGTTCCGGGTTTCGCTCAGAATCTTCATATTGTGCAATGGCCTTTTTTCCCGCTCCAGAATATCCGCTTACGGCGTGAATCACAAGAGGATAATCAGCCGGCATAATTCCGCTTTTTACAAGAGGGTAGCAGATTGCAATTGAACCAGAGGCATAGCAGCCAGGCACGGCAACCCTGTTTGCCCCTTCAATTTTCTTTCTAAAATCCGCACCCAGTTCCGGGAAGCCGTAAGCCCAGTCAGGATTTGTACGGTGGGCTGTGGAAGCGTCAATAATTCTTGTTTTAGGATTTGTACAGAGAGCGGCAGATTCAATTGCGGCTGCATCCGGCAGACAGAGAAAAGTAAAGTCTGAAGCATTAATCATCTTTGCTTTTTCTGCAGGATCTTTTCTTTTTTCTTCATCAATCGTAATGATTTCTATATCACTGCGCTTTTCAAAACGCTCAAATATCTTAAGGCCTGTTGTGCCTTCCTTTCCATCTATAAATACTTTGTAAGCCATGAAGTTATTATAGTTAATTGCACTTTGCTTCTCAATATGAAAAAAGTTTGACGGCAAAAAAATTGTAGATTATAATTTTATAGTACCTCTGGAGCATTTTCATAGGGGCAGTTAAATATTTTAGGGCGTGTAATTTGCTTTTTTTATATGAATTTGATATTGCAGCTATATTCATTTCTCTAATTCTGATTGGCTTTTATTTTCAGAAACATCAGATAGCTTCCTTGCAGAACAGAAGCTTTCTTATGTATTTATGTAACCTGACCTTTGTTTCTTCATTAGAAATAGTTCTTTCCGTAATATACAAAAATGATATTGCCTGTCCTTCTTTAGTCCTCTGGTGCTTACAGGTTCTTTTCCTTACTTTTACAAAGGCTTTCGGCTTAATTTTTGCAGTTTACTGTATCGGCCTTTCAGATTTGCTTAATGACAGGCATTATAAATATCACTGGTTTATAAACTGTATAACTTTAATTCCTTATGCTTTTGCCGTAATTATTATCTGGCTGTCACCGTTTTTCTGCAAGTCATACCCTCTTGCCTTTATATTGGATGAAGCCGGCAGACCAGAGATGAATATTTCTGGAGTCTGGTATAACTTCCTCTATGCACTTGGCGGTTTTTATGTTCTTTTTTCAATAGTACTTGTTATTTCTCAGAAAAAGAAAATGAACGCAACAAAAAGAATCGTTCTTTATATCTGTTCAATATTTGCTTTTGTTGCAGTTCTGATTCAGCTTTTTATTCCTAGCGTTGCTATAGAATCTTTTGCACTTGCTCTGGCAGCCCTTATCTTCTTTTTCTATATGCAGAACCCGGAAGAGGTCATAGATAGTGTAACAAGACTCTTTAATCAGATTGCTTTTGTAAAGATTACCGGACGCTATTTTAATAAAGACATTCCTTTTACCTGCATTTCAATATTAATAGATGATACAGTTTTCCTTTCTCATACTTTTGGAATCAGTCAGGTAAATAACTTCCTTGGGGAAGTTGCAAAATTTCTCAGAGCCACTTTTTCTTATGACAGCTGTTTCTGTATAAATCAGAACTGTTTTACGATTGTCATAAAAAATCCAAATGAAAAGAAAGTTGAAGATGCTATAGAAAAACTTCAGGATCGTTTTCAGATGAACTGGTATTATGATTCTGTTGAACTGAAGCTTTATATTCGTGAATGTGTAGTTGAATGTCCTCGTTGTGCAAAAAAATCTGAAGAAATCCTGGATATACTGAATCTGGTTGCTACAGATGAACGCTATAAGCAGCCTGTCGTTTATGCAAATGAAATTGATCTGGAATATAAGCGCAGAAATGATTATATAGAATATGCCCTTAAAAATGGAATTACCCAGAACCGTTTTGATGTTTACTATCAGCCTATTTACAGTACGGCAGACAGAAGAATTATTGGTGCAGAGGCTCTGATTCGTCTGCGTGATGAAAAAGGTCGCTTCCTTTCACCGGAAGATTTTATTCCTATTGCTGAAAAAAGCGGTACAATTCTTAGAATTGGAGAATTTGTATATGAATCTGTATGCAGGACAATTTCCCAGATTGATTTGAACGCCTATGGAATTAAAAAAATTGATATAAATCTTTCTGTTGCCCAGTGTATGCAGGAAATTCTTGCAGAGCAGATTCTTTCTATACAGAGCATTTATCAGATTCCTGCTGAAATCATTAATCTTGAAATAACGGAAACAGCCGCTGCCCACAGTCCTGAAATTCTTCTGCATAATATGGAACGTCTTGCAGCCGCAGGTTTTGAACTTTCTCTTGATGACTATGGTTCGGGCTATTCAAACATGAATTATATGCTGAATCTTCCATTTAAAATGGTAAAGATTGATAAATATATTGTTTGGAGTGCATTTACAGATGAAAGGGCAAAAAAGGCTCTTACTGCAACCATTCAGATGATAAAATCTTTGGGCATGACTGTTCTTGCAGAAGGTGTAGAAGACCGTGCCCAGGCTGCTTTGCTGGCTGAACTTGGCTGTGACTATTTACAGGGCTATTATTTTTCACGCCCTGTAAAGAAAAACGAATTCCTTATGCTTATGAAAAGTCAGCTGGAAAATCCTACTGTAGTAATCTAGTCAGTCAGATTTTAGAAGTTAACTTTTGCAGAAAAACCGAGCGGAGAAAGTGTAAGCTCGGTTTTATTTTTTTTATGAAAAGAATTGTAAAATGTTGTAGTGTGCATGAATGGAACTGCAAGACCGCAGATTGTTCCTATCAAGGCTCCTGTAAGCACATCCGTTAGAAAGTGATTTCCGCTGGCTATTCTCAGGGCTCCTGTTGTTGCCGCTATTCCAAAAGACACACCTGCAACGGCAAACTTCCATGATGATTCTGGAAAATACTGGTTAAAAAGATATGTTGTGAAGGCGGCACCTGCAAAAGCCAGTGTAGTATGACCGGAAGGAAAAGAGCAGTTCCAGTCTCCATCTTCAACTTTGTCTTGAGGATAGCCTTCAAAATACATATATGGCCTTGCCCTGTTAACCAAAAGTTTTCCCCATTCTTTTATTCCGTAAGCCCATAAGAGTGTTTCTGCATACATGACTCCTATTGTAAGCCACTGGTCATTCGGGGTAAGAAGCATTAATGCAGGACTCAATAATGCCAGGGCAGCAGTTCCTGTTCCTGTATAGTGCAGGGCCTTACTGTACGGAACCATAAGGCATTGTTCCATGTAAGAAATTGTGCTGTAATCTTCTGTCCAGATTTCATAATTATTTTCTTTTATATGAAAAACTTTATCACAGAGGATTGCAGAGCCTGTAAGGCTTACGGAACCGCTTATTTGTATTATCTCATTTGCAGTATTCAGGGTAAAAGGTTCTTGAGCGGAAAGTCTGCCTGTAAAAAACAGGGCTCCCAAAAGAATCAGGGCAAGGTGTTTTTTCATTTTTTTAGACTCTTTGTGGCGTTTTTTATGCATTCAAATGTTTCTGCGCTGATTACGTGCTCAATTTTGCAGGCATCCTGTTCTGCAATTTCTGCAGGAACTCCAATCTGCTGGAGGATGTCGGTAAGGACTGTATGGCGCTCATAAATGCGTTCTGCAATTTCTTTTCCTTTTTTTTCCAGTTTTATAAGGCCGTTTTCTGAAATACTGATGTAATGTTCTTTTTCAAGATTGTGAACTGTTACGCTTACAGAAGGTCGTGAAAAATTCATTTCTCTGGCAATATCTATGGATCGTACGTCACCTTTTTGTGAAAGTACAAGGATTGTTTCAAGATACATTTCAGCTGATTCTCGGATAGTCATTTTTAATGCTCCTATGTTTTGTTATTCATTCTATTATAACTCATAATTCCTTGTATGAAAAGAATAATTGTTTGCAATTTTATTGAAATCAGTTGATTTTTATTTTTTTCTAAAAATTATTGAAAAATCTGGTTTCCTGTATTGACAGTTTTTTTTATATGCGTTATTTTATTTAAACACTCTTTGAGTGGATGGGCTACTAGCTCAGTAGGTAGAGCAACGCCCTTTTAAGGCGTGGGTCACTGGTTCGAATCCAGTGTAGCTCAGTAAAGGTCTTCTGGTGACAGAAGACCTTTTTTTATGCTATATTTGTTACATGGCAAAGATAGAGATTTTGGATTCCTCGCTTCGTGACGGTGCTCAGGGAGAAGGAATCAGTTTTTCGGTTTCTGATAAAATTCATATATGTCAGGCTTTAGATGAACTAGGAATTGCCTATATAGAGGCAGGAAATCCAGGTTCTAATCCTAAGGATATGGAATTTTTCCGCCAGATAAAAGATGTTCCTCTGAAACATTCTGTAATCTGTGCCTTTGGAGCAACCCGCCGTAAAAATACCCGCTGCGAAAAAGATGAAAATATTGCCAGCCTGCTTGCCGCAGAAACAGAAGTCGTAGTTATCTTTGGAAAATCCTGGACTTTTCATGTTACGGATATTTTAAAAACTTCCCTTGAAGAAAATCTTCTGATGATAAAAGAAACCTGTTCCTATCTTAAGGCTCAGGGACGCCGCGTTTTTTATGATGCCGAACATTTTTTTACGGCTTATGCTGATAATCGCGATTATGCTTTTCAGACAATTCAGGCTGCAATTGACGGCGGGGCAGAAGTAGTGTGCCTTTGCGAAACAAAGGGCGGTTTTTTGATTGATGAATGCAGGGCGGCTGTAAAAGATGCAGTTGAACGTTTTTCTTCTTCAGTGAAAATAGGAATTCATACTCATAATGACTGCGGACTTGCCGTTGCCAATACAATGACTGCCGTTCAGGAAGGGGCCTGCCATGTTCAGGGGGTTCTTCTTGGTTTTGGCGAAAGAACGGGAAATGCAAATCTTTCTACTATAATTCCAAATCTTCAGCTTAAGATGGGGTATGAATGTATTCCTTCAGAAAATATGAAGAACATAACTTCTATCTGCCACAGGGTTGCAGAAATTACTAATTTCAGCCTGAATATTCAGTCGCCTTATGTTGGCATGAATGCTTTTGCCCACAAGGCAGGAATGCACATTGATGCAGTTCTGAAAAATCCTTTTGCTTATGAGCATATAGATCCGGAAGTAGTGGGAAATAAAAGGGTTTTCCTTTTAAGTGAAGTTGCAGGAAGAAGTACGGTTACAAAAAAGATTCAGTCCATTATGCCGGATGTAAAAAAATCTGACCCTATTGTAGAACAGGTTATTGCCCGGGTAAAGGAGCTGGAAGCCTTTGGATATCAGTTTGAAGGGGCGGACGGCAGTTTTGAACTTCTGGTAAAAAAACTTGCGGGCTTATATAAGCCTTCTTTTAAGCTGCACTATTATCAGACAAACGGTTCTAATCCACGGCCTGAACCGGGCGTTTGCAGTTGTGCCCAGATAAAAGTAGAAGTTGGCGGACGGTTTGAAATTACTGCCGGCGAAGGAGACGGACCTGTAAACGCCTTGGATATTGCTCTGAGAAAGGCTCTGGAAAAGTTCTATCCTGAAGTTTCAAGATTCCGCCTTGTGGACTATAAGGTTCGTGTTCTTGATACAAAAACGGCAACCGCTTCTAAAGTACGCGTAATAATAGAAAGTACGGACGGAGAATCTGCATGGACAACAATCGGAGTTTCTTCTGACGTAATTGAAGCCTCCTGGATTGCCCTTACAGATTCCTTTGAATATAAGCTCAGTAAAACTGAAAATGCATAGGCTGGCAGTCTGAATGATTATTCTGCGGCCTTTATGTTTTCCTGAATTACCTTAAGCAGAGCACCGCGCTCAACCTTTTCAGGGAAGTTGCGCCATATAACATATTTTGCATCAGGAGCAACTTCTGCAAGCGGCGAGCCCACAGGATTATGAACATTATCAATAATCATGTCGTAATTATTTTCCTGGGCATCAAGAATCTGTTCAGAAGTAACAGGCCCCGGCCCAAAAATTCCTGCAATTTCAAATCCCAAATCTTTTGCAAGGTAAGTCTGGTTCTTGTTGCAGAGAACACGGATTTTTTTTCCGGAAAACTTTTTCTTTCCTTCTTCTACAGCCTTGATATATTCTGCAAGGCGTTTTTCATTTTCTGCTTCCGTGCGGGTAATTGCAGCAATTTTTCTGCTTTCGCTGGTAACGGTTGCAATTGAATTATCCAGAGAAATTTTTACCTGCTGGGGTTTTGCGCCCTCAAAATCAGAAGAAAGGGCTGTGCCCAGAGTCTGCATCATGCGCTCAAATCCTGCAAAAATAAAAATATCGCTGTCCTGAATCTTTACGATGTCAGAAACTGTAATTTCATACTCCGGCGGATGGCGAAGATTTGCCGGGGCAATGGCTGTAACTTCATCAACTCCGGCAATATCTGCAAAGGCGGCACTCCATGAAGTAGAGGCCGTAATCACAGGCCCGGAAACTTCTTTTGTCTTCTTTTTTGATTTTTTATTTTCTTTTGCTCCCAATGTGCCTATTAAAGCAAGGGCAGCGGCAATCAGAATAATCTGTTTTTTCATATTTTTACCTCTTTTGTATTAATTTACTGACAGCGTTACTGACAGCAAAAACAAGACCTGCAAGAAGGGCTATAGCAGCTGTGGGCGGAAGATTTGTTATTACGGCAAGGACATAGGCTGCCGTAGAAATAATAAATCCTGCAAGACCAGACGTTATGAAAAGCCTCTTTAGTCCGTTTTTGTTAAAAGTTTTTTGTAAGCTGGTTGCTGTAAGAACAGGAAGAATAAGCAGGGCATCAATTAAAAATGCCCCCAGAAGCTTCATGGCAACGGCAATCACTATGGCAATGATAATTACCATTACCGTGTAGTGGAAACGCACGTTTATTCCGCTTGAGGCGGCAATATTCTGATTATAGAAAATATTCTGGATGTTGTGGAAGTTTAGCACTGTGTAAATGACAAGAATAACAGAAATTTCTGAAAGGATGATTAAGTCAGTTTTTGTGAGTGCAAAAGGGCTACCCCAGAGCAGGTCAAGAGTGTCTTTTGCAGGAACGTCAGAAATATGCATGATGAGCGAAGCAAGGGCCATGCTTAAAACCATGGTCGCCGCAGAGCCTCCGCTGAAATTCGCAGTTTTTTTAGAAGCGGTCATGAGCATAAAGAAAACAAGAATTATGTTTACGGCGATTGTTGCTGGAATCATGGGGAGATTCAGAGAAAGGGCAATTGCCCCTCCAAGAATTACTCCGTGCATAAGCATATAGCGCATGGGCACAAGATTCAGTCTTAAAACCATCACTCCGCATAAAGGAAAGGTGGCCCCGGAAATCATCATGGCGGCAAGCCCCCTCAGTACGGGTTGCAGTGAAAAAAGAAGGGCAATCCTATCCAAGGTTTATAATCTCCCAGCCCCGCAGGCTTTTAAGTTCATCATCATGAGAAACCATTATAATAGTAGGAATTTCTGAAATTGAAAGCGATTTTAAAATTCCTATGACCATTTCGCGGTTTTCTGAATCAAGGCTTGCCGTAGGCTCGTCCAGAAGAAGGAGTTTTGCTTTTTGGGCAAGACAGCGGGAAAGCGAAACCTTCTGTTTTTCTCCACCGCTAAGAACGGAAAATCTTTTTCCTTTAAGGTCGCAGCTGCCTGTTCTGCAAAGGGCAGACTCTATGATTTCTTTTCTTTTCTGACCTTTTATTTTTGAAGGAATTCCCAGTCCTACAACCTCTTCTACAGAAAGGTCAAAATTTTCATCATCATTTGCTTCTATAAATTGAGGAATATAACCGATTGTGTATTTTTCTATTTCCGAAATCTTTTTTCCTTCAATAAGAATCTGACCGTTGCTCGGCTTTTCTATGCCCGCAATCATCTTTAAAAGCGTTGTTTTGCCGCTTCCGTTATCGCCAAGAACCATAAGCCTGCCGCCGTTGCGCAAATCAAAAGAAAGATGCTGAACTTTGCCGTAAGGGGCAGTCAAATCTTCTGCCTTTACGGATACTCCCAACACAAGTTTTGCCCTCTGGCGCAGAAGATAATACATTTCATCTGAATCGGTAAGTTTTTCAAGCTGATTTTCTGTCTGGCACATCAGACGGTCTACAAGTTCTGTCCACGTAATGTTTTGGGGGCCAAGAATCTGGGAAACGTAATCTACAGCGAGCTGGCTTGTTAAATCGCCATGCATTTTTTTTACGCCAAGACGAATCAGAAGCACAGAGGCTGCCTTTCCTATGGCAGAATCGTGAGCCCGGAAGTAAGATTTTTCGCCCTTATAATCAGCCAGAAATTTTTCAAATTCAAAAATGGGGTGCAACCATTTGCTTTCACTGGAAAAAATCAAATTATCTTCTTTGTCATAAATTTTCAGCATTTTTTTAAGATAACATAAGAATTATCAAATGACAAATCAAAAATCCTGTGTTAGAATATAAATATGGAAGTTGTGTTAAAAGGCAAACGCGTTCTTCTTGTAGAAGACAATGAACTGAATCGTGAGCTGTCTAAAGATATTCTGGAAAAAGAAGGTGTCATTGTTGACGAAGCTGAAGACGGTGATATTGCAGTTGAAAAAGTAAAACAATCTAAAAAGCGTCCTTATGATTTTATACTGATGGATATAATGATGCCTCGTATGGATGGTTATGAAGCGACTACAAGAATCCGTGCTTTAGACAATAAAAAACTTGCAAGCATTCCGATTATTGCAATGACGGCAGCGGTTACGCCGGAAGATAAATTTAAGGTGCTGGAAGTTGGCATGAATGCACATCTTTCAAAACCTGTTGCAGTTCCAGAACTGATTGCTACAATCAAAGATTTTCTGGGTTCTTATCAGCAGCTTGAAGGTGAGCTGGCTAAATTATTATAGTGGAGATTTTTGGACATATGAGTGAAGCTTATATCAAAAAGAATGGACTTCTGTATTCTCCTGACTCACGCACTATTCTTGGTGTAGATGATTCATCAACTGAATTTACAGGTCGCGTTCCCTTTGGTGCTCATTATATTGATGATGAAGTTTTTTCTGACTGTCCTTATGAGTCTGTTTTCCTTCCTGATTCTCTGAAATCTTTGGGAAATTCCCTCTTTTCTAATTCAAAAAATCTTGAAAAGGTAAAATTGCCTTCTTCCATAAAGGAGCTTTCTCCTTATCTTTTTTCTGGCTGTGAGGCACTTGTAAAGGTTACAATGCCTAATGTCCTTACCGAATTTCCAGAGGGGCTTTTTTATGGCTGTTCGTCTCTGCAGGAAATTCCTTTCCGTGCCGGGATTACTAAACTGCCGGAAAATGTTTTTGCCGGCTGTACTTCATTAAAATCACTGATAGTGCCTGCCAGCGTAACAGAAATTGATTCCTGCGCCGCAGCAAATTGTACCGGTCTGGAAAGTCTGGTTATTCCGTCCGGTATAAAAAACATTGCAGAAGATGCATTTGCAGGCTGTACATCTCTTCATAATATTAGAATTGATGGGGAGTCTGATTTATTCTTTGTAAATAGAGAGGATGGTTGTCTGTATAAACATTCTGAAGGCGGAGATGTTCTTGTAATCAAAGCCTATGGTGTTCAGAAGCAGACTGTATCATTCTTTAAAGATACTGTTGATGATGAACCTGTTGAAGCCCCTGAAGATGAGGAAGAAGATGATGATGATCTTTTTAGTGCTGAAATAGGAACTTCTGATGCAGAACTTGAAATTGTAGATATGGAAAAAGAGGTAAACAATATGTCTGATGAAAACAATCTTGATTCAATGCTCGCCGATATTATGGGTGAGGAAAAAGAACGGAATTCTACACCTGTAGATGTTGGTGTTTCAGCACAGGAATCTGCTGTTCTTTCAGAAACTATGGAAGTTATGGCTGATTCAACTGTCGGCTCAAATACAGGGGCAATAACTACGGATGAACTTGAAAAACTTTTCTCTAAAAATGAGACAGAAGAAATGTCTACACAGAAGAGTGAAGAAGAGGTTAAAGAACCGAATGCTCTGGACAGCAAGACAAAAATTCTTACTGATACAGTTGAACTCAGCAAGGTTCTTACATTTGAACCAACAGGTGAAACTCCAGAAGATGCAGATTTGTTTGTAATTGCAGAAAAAACTGTTACTAATGCAAATGGAGAAAAGGATTTTTCTAAGAAACTTCTTTCTTGCTGCGAAACATTTGCAAAGATTCATGATTTTAAGCGCGTAATCCTTCTTGCAGGGCTTCCTCTTGACAACGAAGAATTCATGCAGTTCTACTTCCATTATATTAACAAACGAAATGTAATTTTGGCTTGCGAAGCCGCTTCTCCTTCGGCTTTGTCTGATTACGGCCGCGAAATCTGTGAGCAGTCAAGAATCAGTCTGGATAAGGCAGAACTGGCTGAACAGCGCAAACGCGCAACCATGAAAACTCATACCTTGATTAAACTGGTCATCCGTGATAAGTATGAGTAAGGCCGCCGGCAGGCGGCCGGTGATAAATTGGAAAGCGTTAAAAAAAAACGTGTCAGCGTTTTTTTAGCTTGACCACATCGTAAGGCCGCCGGCAGGCGGCCGGTGATAAATTGGAAAGCGTTAAAAAAAAACGTGTCAGCGTTTTTTTAGCTTGACCACATCGTAAGGCCGCCGGCAGGCGGCTGGTGATGGATTGGAAAGCGTTAAAAAAAAACGCGCCAGCGTTTTTTTAGCTTGACCGCATCGTAAGGCCGCCGGCAGTCTGCTGGTCATAAAACTGTATTATCATCCCCGGCTTTGACCGGGGAATTTTTATATGAGGTAAAAAATGAAAAGTGATAACGCAAAAAAAGGTCTGGCCCGCGCGCCACACCGCTCCCTCTTTTATGCAATGGGATATACTGATGAAGAATTAGACCGCCCTCTGGTTGGCGTTTGCTGTGCAAAGAACGAAATTATTCCTGGTCATATTGAACTGGACCGTATTGCAGAAGCTGTTAAAGCCGGTATCCGCATGGCTGGCGGTACTCCTGTGGAATTTCCTGCAATCGGTGTATGCGACGGAATTGCCATGGGCCACGAAGGAATGAAGTATTCCCTTGTAACCCGCGAACTGATTGCAGATTCAATTGAATGTATGGCAAAGGCCCATCAGTTTGATGCCCTTGTTATGATTCCAAACTGTGATAAAATTGTTCCGGGCATGCTTATGGCCGCTGCCCGCCTTGACCTGCCTACCGTTTTCTGTTCCGGCGGGCCTATGATGCCGGGGCACCTGCCTGGCGGTGCAAGTGGTGAAAATGCAGATAATCCTTATGCGGGAAGAAACCTTTCCCTTACAGATATGTTTGAAGCCGTGGGGGCTGTTTCTTCCGGCCGCATTACAGAAAATCAGCTGCATGAACTTGAAGGCGTTGCCTGCCCGGGCTGCGGTGCCTGCTCAGGAATGTTTACTGCAAATTCCATGAACTGCCTTACTGAATCTATCGGCCTTGGTCTTCCTGGAAACGGAACTATTCCTGCCGTTAGCGGACGACGCATTGCCCTTGCAAAACATGCCGGCATGAAGGTTATGGAAATGCTTGAAAAGGGAATTACTGCCCGCTGCATGATGACAAAAAAGAACTTTGAAAATGCCCTGGCCGCAGATATGGCTCTGGGCTGTTCAAGCAACACCATGTTGCATCTGCCAGCCATTGCCCATGAAGCAGGACTTAGCATTGACCTTCACGAAGTAAATGAGATTTCTAACCGTACGCCAAACCTCTGTCATCTGGCTCCTGCAGGGCACACTTTTATGTGCGAACTGGATGATGCAGGTGGAGTTCAGGCTGTTCTTGCAGAACTTGCAAAGAAAAATCTGATTGATACATCTCTTATGACTGTAACTGGAAAAACGATTGCAGAAAATATTGCGGGGGTAAAGAACCGTAATCCTGAAATCCTGCGTCCTATAGAAAATCCTTTCAGTGAAAATGGCGGACTTGCCATCCTCTTTGGAAATCTTGCTCCAAACGGAACTGTTGTAAAACGTTCAGCCTGTGCAAAAGAACTGATGAAGCACACCGGCCCGGCGCGGGTTTTCAATGACGAAAGTGAGGCAATGGACGCTGTTCAGAAGTGCCAGATTAAGAGCGGCGATGTTGTTGTAATCCGTTATGAAGGACCAAAGGGCGGCCCTGGTATGCGTGAAATGCTTGCCGTAACTGCAGCCCTTGCCGGTCAGGGACTGGATAAGGAAGTTGCCCTCATTACAGACGGCCGCTTCTCCGGTGCAACCCGCGGGGCTTCTCTTGGCCACTGTTCGCCGGAAGCCGCTGTCGGCGGCCCGATTGCCCTTGTAGAAGAAGGCGATATGATTACTCTGGATATAAACAACTACAAGATTACCCTTGAAGTAAGTGATGAAGAACTGGCCCGTCGCCGGGCGGCATGGAAGGCTCCTGAGCCAAAAGTAAAAACCGGCTATCTGGCACGGTATGCCAAATTGGTAAGTTCTGCTGACAAGGGAGCTATTCTGGACTAAGTTGTCCCGCGAGTTTTGCGTAAGCAAAACCCGGTAAGCAGCTGCAGGCTGCGCCCAGACAAAGGGGCAATTTTAGAGTAAAAAAAAGGTGAGCCGCTTTTGCGGCTCACCTTTTTTAAGGCCGATTGATTATTTAGAAACCTTCTTTTTCATAAAGAAGAGGAAGCCTAAGAGGACTGCAAGTCCGAAAATCCATGAAATGATTGCACTTGCAACAATTCCCAGGCCCTGTGTAAGGCCTGCAACAATGTAGGTGAGGAAGGAAACGACTGCTACAGAAAGTGCATACGGAAGCTGAGTAGAAACGTGTTTTACGTGGTCACACTGGGCGCCCGCACTGGCCATAATTGTTGTATCAGAAATTGGTGAACAGTGGTCACCGCAAACGGCTCCTGCCATACATGCAGAAATTGAAATGATGCGCAGTGGATTTCCAGGTGCAAAAATTGCAATACAGATTGGAATGAGGATTCCAAAGGTTCCCCAGCTTGTTCCTGTTGCAAATGCAAGGAAAACTGCAACAATAAAGATGATTGCAGGAAGCATCATTTTAAGTCCAGAAGCAGAACCTTCTACAAGTCCTGCTACATATTCTTTAGCACCAAGGCTGTCTGTCATTGCTTTTAGAGTCCATGCAAGTGTAAGAATGAGGATTGCAGGAACCATTGCCTTAAATCCGTCTGGAACACAGAGCATGCTTGCCTTAAAAGAAAGAACCTTGCGGCATACATAGAAAGCAATCGTGATGATAAGGGCTGCAAAAGAGCCAAGAACAAGACCAACAGAAGCATCGGAATCAGAGAAAGAGTTTATAAAGTTCAGGAAGTTTGCGTTTGCAACCATTGCTCCGTCTTCTCCTTCTACCATCTTTGTAAAGAAACCGCCTGTGTAAATCATGCCAAGAACACACATAACGATAAGTACAACAATCGGGAAAACAAGGTCAATTACTTTTCCTTTCTGGGCTTTATCTTCTGAATTCTGTCTGCTTTCTGCTGCTTCTTTGAATGCTTCTTCGTATTTTGCCATTTCTCCGTAATCAAACTTCATGAAAACAAGGGCAAACATCATTATGATTGTAAAGAAAGCATAAAAGTTGAATGGAATTGCCTTGCAGAAAAGTGCGATTCCGTTTTCTCCTTCTGTTACAAAGCCTGCAACTGCGGCTGCCCAGGAAGAAATTGGAGCGATGATACATACAGGTGCTGCTGTTGAGTCAATAATGTAGGCAAGTTTTTCTTTTGAAATACCATGCTTGTCTGTAACAGGCTTCATGACTGAACCGACTGTAAGGCAGTTGAAGTAGTCATCTATAAAAATCAGGATTCCAAGAAGGATTGTTGCAATCTGAGCGCCAGCCTTAGTTTTTATGTGCTTCTGTGCCCATTCACCAAAGGCTGCAGAACCGCCTGCCTTGTTCATGAGGGCAACCATAATTCCAAGGACAACAAGGAAAATAAGGATTCCTACGTTCCAGCTGTCAGAAAGCTGGGCAATCATTCCGTCACTGAAAATGTGGTTGAAGAAGCCAGGAAAGCCTGCTGCGGTTTCAATGGCATAGAAAATGCCGCCGATTACAATTCCAATAAAGAGGGAAGAATAAACTTCCTTTGTACAAAGAGCCAGTACAATGGCTACGATTGCGGGCACCAAAGCCCAGAATGTTCCTATCATTTTTTCATCCTTAAAAAAGTGTTGTTATCCGGCTTGACCAGATAATCTATTTAATTAAATCTTTAAAATCTGTTGCGAGCGGCTCCTTTATGCCGTCTTTTTCAAGTTTTTCAAGAACTTCGATTGCGTAATCAAGTTCTTCCAGCTGAGTCGCGGCACAATAAGTTTTTATCTGCCGCAGTGCTTTTAGAGCTTTTTCATTTGTCATTTTAGTTACCTCTTATGGAATATTATAGCACACGTTTTTTCCCTATACAAAGAAGAATTTCTTTCATCTTGACAAAAAGTGCATAAAATGTCATTTTGTATATGCTTATATTGAGCATAATTAAAGGGGAATATTATGAAGAAATATGCATTTTTATTTCCTGGACAGGGTGCACAGGTTCCAGGCATGATTAAGGACATTTGCGATGCTTATCCAGAAGCCCGCAAGGTTGTTGACGAAGTAACAAAAATTACCGGTGTAGATATGCCAAAGCTTCTCTGGGAAAGTGAAGCAAGTGAATTAAGCCGCTCTGATAACAGTCAGCTTGCAATTACAACTGCTTCGCTTGCTGTTATGGCTGTTTTGAAGACAAAAGGGATTGAACCTTCTGCCGCTATGGGATTTTCTCTTGGTGAATTCCCTGCTTTGTATGCCGCTGGAGTTCTTTCTTTTGAAGATGTAATAAAAGTTGTTCGCGAACGCGGACTTATTATGCAGGCAACCTGTGAAAATATTGCAAAGGCAAACGAAGGTCATGCTCCTGGTATGACTGCCGTTCTCGGACTTCCTCCAGAAAAGGTAGAAGAGCTTGCAAATGGAATTAAAGACGCTTATGCTGCAAACCTGAACAGCCCTGTTCAGACTGTTGTAAGCGGTACTGCTGATGCCCTTGAGCAGATTGAAGCTAAGGCAAAAGAAGCTGGAGCCCGCCGTGCACTGCGCCTTGCAGTTGCAGGCCCTTTCCACAGCCCTCTTATGCAGGAAGCCGCTGATAATTTTGAAAAGGCAATTGCCGGAGTTACCTTCAAGAACCCGGACAAGATTCTCTTCAGCAACGTAACTGGTAAAGAAGCAAAGGACGGAGCAGAAATCAAAAAGAATGCTGTTCTTCACCTTACAAATCCTGTTCGCTGGACAAGCGAAGAAGCAGTTTTGAATGATTTGATTAAATCAAGCGGCGATGAATGGGTTTTGATTGAACCAGGTGTTGGAACTGTTCTTACAGGCCTCTGGGGAAAATCTGGATTCAGCGAGACTGCTGAATGTAAGGCTGTAAATAACGTAGAAACATTGACAAATATTTAAAACAAAGATGAAAAGGATGTAAAAGATTAAAAAGATAAAAACTACTTTTGAGAAGAAGCGTTTTTACCTTTATTAAGTATATCCTTAAAATCCTTTATATCTTTTGAATCTTTGTTTAATAATCATTAGAGGATTTTAGTATGGAAAAAAGACGTGTTGTAATTACTGGAATGGGAGCTGTAACTCCCCTTGGAAATACTGTAGAAGAAACTTGGGCTGGAATTAAGGCTGGAAAAAGCGGAATCGGCCCGATTACACTTTTTGATGCTTCTATTAATAAAGTGCATTATGCGGCTGAGGTAAAAAACTTTGACCCTGCAAATTATATGGATTCAAAGGATGCCCGCAAGATGGCCCATTTTACTCAGTTTGGTGTAGCTGCTGCAAAAATGGCTCTGGAAGATTCTGGACTTATGGGCAACGAGGCTGTTCTTGATGAAACTGGTATTATTTTGGGAGTAGGAATTGGTGGCCTTGAAGAAACTGAAGCAGACATTCTTGGAATGGGAAGAATGGGTGGTGTAAAAACTAATCCTATGGCTATTCCAAAGCTTATTCCAAATGAAGTAGGCGGAAATATTGCTATTAACTTTGGCGTACATGGACCTGTTCAGTCTATTGCTACTGCATGTTCTTCTGGTACAGATGCTCTTGGCGTTGCTTTTGACATGGTTCGCAGCGGTCGTCTTGACTGCTGTCTGAGCGGTGGTGCGGAATCTACAATCTGTCAGTTCGGTATAGTTTCTTTTGAAGTTTTGCACGCTCTTTCTACTGGTTTTGATGATGACCCAACAAAGGCAAGCCGCCCTTTTGATAAGAATCGCAACGGATTTGTAATGGGCGAAGGGTCTGCAATTCTGGTACTTGAAGAATATGAACATGCAAAGGCTCGTGGTGCTAAGATTTATGCAGAAATTGCAGGTTATGGTGCTTCTTGTGATGGTTACCATTTGACTGCTCCAAATCCTGACGGAATCTGTGGTTCAAAATGTATGACTCGTGCCTTGAAGGATGCCGGAATGGATCCAAGCGAAATTCAGTATTACAACGCTCATGGAACTTCTACAATGAAGAACGATTCAAGCGAAACTAATATGATTAAGATTGCCTTTGGCGAAGAAAATGCCCGCAAACTCAAGATTTCTTCTACAAAGTCTATGCACGGTCACTGTCTTGGTGCAACAGGTGCCATTGAAGCTATGATTTGTGTAAAGGCAATTCAGGACAGCTATGTTCCTTGCACAAAGAATCTTGAAGAGCAGGATATTGAAGGCGGCTGCGACCTTGATTATGTTCCAAACAAGGGACTTGATATGAATATTGACGCTGCCATGTCTGCAACATTCGGTTTTGGCGGACACAACGGTGCTATTATCATTAAGAAGGTGAAATAACCGTCATCCCGAAACAGGTTTTGAACGACATCATTGTGAAAAGACTGTGTTACTGCAAAGTGGCGCGGTCTTTTTTTTATCTTCAAACAAAATTTATATAGCTAAAAATTTGACAAATAGCTATAGTCGTAGTATTATCAACTTACTAAGTGTCAGGAGGTCATAATGAATACAGTTCCAGTTTTTGAGGCAAAAAATAAATTGCCGCTTTTTATTCATCAGGCAGAGCAGGGCAATCCCCTTGCAATTACTCGTCATAATAATGTTGTTGCCTATTTGATTTCAAAAGAAGATTTTGAAGAGTTTGCAAGTGGCGGAAAGAAAGAGAAATCTTTGGTGGAAAGAATACATGATTCGCGAGCTGAATATGGCTTGGACGATGATGATGATTTTGACTACACTGAATACTTTGACAGTCTTCGTGATAGAAATTATTTTGGTCGTCCTGGTGCAGAACATATTTTTGATGAGGTGTAATTATGATTAGACCTTACTATTTGTTGGATACAAATGTTATATCAGAGATATTTCGTCCAAAACCGAATCCTATACTTTTTAAGAAGCTTCAGGACTATGAAAAGCTTTGTTCTCTTTCAGCAACTACATGGAATGAATTGCTTTTTGGAGTTCAAACAATGGATGAAGGTAAGAAAAAAGATTATATATATTCAAAACTGATTAATGAGATTCAGTCAAACTACGAAATTATTCAGTATGATAATCACGCCGCCTGGATTCATGCGGATATTCGCGCAAGATTAAAGAACATTGGGAATCCTTTGGATTTTCAGGATACTCAGATTGCGTCTATCGCGGTTTCTAACTGTATGGTTCTTGTTAGCAGAAATATTAAACACTTCGAGCCTATTCAGAAGGTTTCGCCGCTTATGCTTGAAAACTGGTTTGAATAAGAAATGCTTTTATTTTGACAATATCTTGTTTTTTGTCGAATTAAATTGTAAGATAGGGTAATAAATGGAGAAGTCATGCTGAACCTGATTCAGCATCTAATGACATTTTTTAGGAGAATACAATGGCACTTACAACAGACATTAAATCACTTTTACCACACCGCGAACCTTTTTTGTTTGTAGATTCAATTATTTCTGCTGATGAAAAAGGCTGCGTTTGTGAGCATACATTTACAGAAAATGAATTTTTCTTTAAGGGACACTTTCCAGAATATCCTGTAGTTCCGGGGGTTATTCTTTGCGAAACTATGGCGCAGGCGGGAGGGGCTGCTTTGCGCTATCTGAACATTGTTCCGGCAGACGGACTTTTCTTCTTTGCAACTCTGGACAAGGTAAAGTTCCGCAATCAGGTTCGCCCGGGCGACAAGGTTCGCATGGAAATTACCTTCCTGCGCAACAGCCCTAAGATGATTAAGCAGGCCGGCAAAGCCTACGTAGGCGACACCCTCTGCGCCGAAGCCGAGTGGATGTGCTTAGTTGGCAGAGCCAACTAAGCACATCCACGAGGAGAGTGGAATCGCAGTGCGCACGAGCGCACACGTCTATCCTTTCCATACAGATAGCGGCTCTGTAAGCGACGCATGTGCTTAGTAGGCGCAGCGAACTAGAGCAATTGTAGCAGTTCGACAATTAAAGATAATCTTTAAGAAATGCGTAGCGGCTTAAAAAATCTTCATCTGGGAAATTTTTTACCAGCTCTTGAAACCGTGTTTTCTGCGATGGCGGAAGACACGGTTTTTCTTTTGCAATGCCGTCTAAAAATGCGGCCTTTTCTTCTGTAATGTCCTTTTTATTCAAAAGTGCATCTGTTCCGGCCGGTGTGATGCCTGGGATTTTCAGCCCCTGCGGGCAGAGGGAAAAAGTTTTTGTTTCAGGGCAGGCGGCAAGGCGGGCTTCAAACCACCAGGCAAACATTTTCATGCGTGAATCTGTAAGGACTCTCTTTCCTTCATAATCCTCTGCTTTTTGAACATTTGCACTGTGAAGGATGGCTGCCGTAAATTTTTCGGCACCTGCTGTTCTTGTAGAGATTGCATGATGAGTCTGTTCCGCAGAACTTCCCTTTATATGAGTCTGTCCGTTAGGAAAAGCAAAATCAAGACCGGCTGTATAGACCTCTTTTGCCCCAAAAAGATGAGACAGATTCCATGCACAGGAAGCAACAGAACCGCCGCTGCCCAGATCTCCGGTTTTTATGCCAAGTTTTTCTTCAAACCAGCTGCCGATAGGAAACTGAGATTTGCAAAGTAAGGTTGCCCTGCATGGGAAGCGGAAAACTGCGGGGTAAGCAGAAACTTCTGTAATCAAAAAGCTTTCTGGGGCGGAAAGACCCGCAATGTGGCGGTAGGCCCAGAACTGAGGGTCTGTAAGCAGAATGAAGTCCGGTTGAACTCCGGCCCTCTGCAGGGCGTGCAAGGCAGTTTCTACACATACGATGACTGCTTTTTTTGAAAGTTCTGCGAGCAAAGGGAGAATGCCTTCCAAGGAAGGCCCCGCTCCGCAAATAAGAAAAGGCAGGTCTTGAGCACCTGCTTTTGCGGCCTCTGGCACAGGCAGGCATTTTTCCATCTGCATTAGATTTGCCAGACTGTTTCTGCACCAGAGCCTTCCGAACTTTTTTAAGGTTGCGGCATTTATTTCGTTCTTCCTTTTATTCCGTTTGATTATTGTCCTGATATTTTCAAAGTAGGCTTCTGCGTGTGCCGTAAATGGCTGAATGTCAAAAAAAACTGCGTCTTCAATACTTCCGCTTCCGCCAGAAGCAAGCCCACCTGTTCCCAATCCGCCAACTTGAGATGTATCTTCTATCAGATGGAGAATCTGCTCCTCGGGGCAGCCCACCGCAATCACAAGTTTTTCTACCTTAAAAACGTCTTCCCAGTCCAAAAGTGCAAGGGCTGCAAAAAAATGCCCCCCATCCGGCTCAATTAAAACTATTTTTTTCTGGGGGAAACTTCTGGCCGCTTCAATTACGTGGTAGCCAAGGCCAAAGCCGTAAAAAACAGCCGTAGACTTATTTTCAAGCCCTGCACCTGCCACAGCCCCCGCAGCCTCTCGTTCCGGATTATAAGCCGAATGAAGTCGAATACCACCTTCGCTTGCGGTAAGGGAGCCTGCCTTCGAATGCCCCGTCTCCCACAAACTTTCCGCCAGTTTTTCAGGATTTTCCGGCGCCGGCAGCATTTCTGCAAGCTGTGGAAAGCGCCCCTTAAAAAGTGCGTAATTTTTATTCCAGATTGAGTTCAATTACCATATTCTCCGTAACAGGGGTTCCCGCTTCCGGGCTCTGGCTTGTAACCCAGCCGCTTCCGTTTATATTCAGCTGAATATCTTTTCTGTCTAGAAGCGGCAGCAGGTCTTTTTTAGATTTCCCGGTAAAGTCTGGAAGTACATCTCCAATAGTAACAGCCTGAGTTCTTGTAAGTTTTATTACACCGCTGTGCTCCAGAGAAGCAGCCCCGCCTCTGCTCATTCCCAGATGGTCAATAATAACGTCTGCGGCTTCACCGATTACAGGAGCAACAATTCGTCCGCCGTAAGTTTCGCCTTTTGCTTTTTCTACAACTATGTAAAGAATAATCTGAGGGTCTTCAACCGGGAAAATAGCCATACAGCTGGAAATAAAGTCCGTATCGCTGTATCCGCCATTTGGGTCAGCCATCTGGGCAGTTCCTGTTTTTACACCGATTGCAACATCCCTGAGGTTTGCACGGGAACCTGTTCCTGATTTTGCAGTAGTTTCCATGCAGCTTAAAATGTAGTCTGAGGTATTCTTTGAAAATACCCTGTTTTTATATACCGGTTCATGGGTGAAATATGTTGTTCCGTCTTTATTTGTAATTTTATGAATAAAGGTAAGCTGAACTGGCACTCCGCCGTTGGCAATTGCAGTAGCAGCCTGAACCATCTGCAGGGCTGAAACACTTATTTCCTGACCGATTGCAATAGTCGGTTTTGAGCGGGCAGACCATAAAGGGCTTGTATTGTCTTTTACGGTTCCGGCAGTTTCACCCGGAAGTTCAACCCCTGTTTTCTGGCCAAAGCCCAGACCTCTGATTCTTGCAATAAAATCATCTTCACCAATTCTGTCGCTTATCTGCCCCAGAACGTCATTACAGGAAAAACGGATTGCATCACGAGCCGTAAGACTTCCGTGATGTTCCAGACATTTTATGCGGATTCTTTCCCCGCTTGTAAGTTTTTTCTCGTAAACTCCATCGCATACAAAAGTTTCATTAGGAGAAATGCCATGCTCGTCATAAACAATGCCTACAGAAAAAATCTTAAAAACAGAACCCGGCTCATAAGCATTCATGGCAGGGCGGTCAATTCTTGCAGAAGGAGAAGAATTTGAATAGTTGTTTAAATCTACCGTTGGGAAACTGATGTAAGAAAGAATTTCTCCGTTCTGTGCATCAGCAGCAATCAGCATCATGCTTTCTGCCTGCGTCTCATTCATAGATTTTCTTGCGATTTTTTCAAGTTTATATTGCAGATTTGCATCAATGCTCAAAAATACATTTTTTGCAGTAACAGGTTCTTCTCCTTCCCTCTGTTCAGGAGAAAGAATATCCTGCTGTGAAAATTCTATACCAGCCAGCCCCTTTCCGTCATCTCCCATATAACCTATGAGCTGGGATGCCAGGTCGTGATTAGGATAGTTCCTTCCAGGAATTTTTTCATAACTTACAAAGTTATAACCTTTTTCATCAGTCAGTTTTTTTACAGAATCAAAGGTTGTGGAATCAATCTTCTTTTTTAGATATACAAAAGATTTTGTAGAAGAGATAGTGCTTATTACCAGATTTTCATCTAAATCAAGAAGGGGGGCAATATCTTTTGCAAAGGCTTCCTTGCGCTCGTCGTCATCCCTGATGTTTCTGGTTGTAATTCCCACGTGATAAAAATTTGTCTGAACTGCAAGAGGAAAACCTGAACGGTCTACAATGGAGCCTCGTTCAATTTCTTCTTTATTCTGTACGATTTTCTGAACAGGTTGAACAGAAAGTTTTGCGTAAGTAAAAAGAATAAGAACAAGACAAAGTCCTGTAATGACGAAGAAGATAATTGTACGAACAGGCTTAAAAAAAGTATTCAATATAATTCCACCCAAGTAACACTATATCTCTTATTCAATAAAATTACCAGATTAAAATCTAAACATGGCCTATTTTTATACCGATAGTTGAAATATGGAAATAATAAGTTACGTTCAGGACAATTCCCGTAAAAATAAAATGCGTCTTCCGGTATTACGCGGACGTGAAAAAAGGGAAAGTGTGTCTCTTACATATCCGGTTTATGTGCCGGAATTCCGCAGTTTTTCTGCAAAAAAAGTAAAAAAATCTATTTCTCTCCGCAATATTCTTAAAGGCTTAGGTTATGGCCTGACTCAAATTCATGTTTTTGTCACTTCTAATATCAAGATTATTGCCCTTATCCTTTTTCTTGCTGCTGCTTTTATTTCCCTTTCTACTTTTGTTTTCAGAGTAAAAACTTTTTCTCTTAATCATACAGGCCCCCTTGAATTTGAAAAAGGAGAGTCTCTGGATATTGCAAACCTGAATAAACTTATGGCTTCTTTTGCTCTGGAAGGAAGCAAAGAGTATGATGAAACAGGAAACCTTTTGAATATGTCTGGACTTGCTGCAGAGTCCTTTTCAGAACCTGTATCTTATCAGACTTATAAAGTCCGTTCTGGTGATACAATCAGCGGAATTGCAATAAAATTCGGCCTGCGTAATATTTCTACTTTGATTTCTGTTAATGACATAGGAAATGTGCGTCAGCTGGCGGCCGGGCAGAAGTTAAAGATTCCTTCTGTAGACGGAATTATTTATACGGTAAAAAGCGGTGATTCTTTGAAGGGAATTGCTTCTAAATATGGCATAAAATTTGATGACTTGCTGGATGTAAATGAACTTTCTAATGAAATCCTTAAAGCAGGTCAGCAGCTTTTTATTCCTGGTGTGGGATTGGATGCAGGCACACTGCGCAACGCAATGGGTGAATTATTTACAATGCCTATCAGCGCAAAATTCAGATGGTCTTCTCCTTACGGTTATAGGGCAGACCCTTTTACAGGAGTAAAGACCTTCCATACAGGAACAGATATGGCCTGCCCTACAGGAACTCCTATTCTTGCCGCAATGAGCGGACGGGTTATGAAGGTTGGCTCAATGCATAGAATTTATGGAAACTATGTGATTATAGACCATGGCAACGGCTATCAGACTCTGTATGCCCATATGTCAAAAACACTTGTTGCAAAAGGCCAGTGGGTTAGTCAGGGAACAAGAATTGGACTAGTTGGTTCTACAGGCTATTCAACAGGGCCTCACCTGCATTTTACAGTTTATAAAAACGGAAAACTTATAGATCCGATGACGATATTAAAAAAATAGGTGATTTTTTAAGGTAGAAGAGGCATTCATTCCTCTCTGCTTAATCATTTTATGAGGAGAAAAAGGTATGTGTATTTGTGGTGGATGTGGTAAAGTTATTGAAAGTGCCTATCATTATTGTCCCTGGTGCGGTTTTTCCCGCATAGAGGAACAGAAACGTCAGTCTATAGATAAGAAGTATGAGCAATATAAGGAAAAGTATGTGGAAAGCCGTTCTGCCCAGATAGAAAAACTTTCCACTCAGCTTGATAATCTGGAAAAAGAACTTTCAGTTCTTGTTTTAAGTGCGGAGATGCATAAATGAAAAAACTTTTTTTTGTAATCCTTTCAACTTTTATTCTCTTTCAGCTTTCTGCAGAAATATCTTTCGGAAATCCTGATATTAATATGAATGACGAAGTTCTCTTTACTGTCCGTCAGAATTCTACAGGAGCAAATCCCTACAAGTCTGTTTTTTATGCAAAAATAAAAGATGGCGCTGCAGAAACAAGTCCCCGTCTGATTACCTGCTATCCGGAACAGATGGAACTTCTTTCTGGTGGAAGTATTTTGCAATTGCGTAACCGTTACGGAACGGCAAGATACTATAGAGAAAGCGGTGAATTAAAATGGATTACAAAAATTGAAAAAATTCCTGAACATGCATTGCCTGTTGCTCCTTACAGTGTAAGCCCAGACGGAAAATTCTTCTGCCGTATAGAACGCACTTCTGCAGTTTCCGGCTGTCTTGTTCTGGAAGCCGCGGAAAGTGGAAAATCTTTTGTCCTTACAGAAAACATCCTTCTTTCTTATGAAAAAGTGCCTGTAAAATGGGCCCCAGACAGTTCTGTTCTGATTTATGAAAAAAATGACAGCGTATATTTCTGCAATCCTGATGCAGTTATCCGCGGGGTAGAAATAGAAGAAAAATACCGCAGTATTGGCCGTGGAACTGTAAATTCAATCTGTTGGGCAGATTCAAAATCACTTGCATATATTGACGACTATCTGCTTTATAAAATCAATACCCGCGAACTTTATACCCTGGGACTTTATTCCGGCATTATTGGTCAGGGAAAGGCAATGGGCCGTCTTCCTTTTAAATTTGACAGCAAGGCAGATACTTTTTCTTCAAATTCAGATGTAACTTCTATCGTGACCTGCCAGGCAAACAGACTTTTCAGTTATCTTGTTGTACAGAGTTCTTCCTGTGATTATATGGATGTTGTTTATTCAAGACCTTATACGGATTCTACGGCATCCCTTGTAGATACAATGATTCTCTGGAACGATTACGATTCTCCTGTTTTGTGGCAGGAAAAACTGCCTTATAACGGCGCCCCTGAAAAATGTGCCGTTTATCGTCTTTCTACAAAGGCATCCCAGGTTCTTGAAATTCAAGATTCCGGCCGCCCGATTCTTTCTCCAGATGGAAGTAAAATTGCTTTCTTTTCAGGAGCAATACTTTATATTTATGACGTTAATAGCTGGAAGCGTATAGCTGAACTTGCAGGAGAAAAAATTGCTTCTGTACTTTGGATGAATGAAGAAGTTCTCTGCGTGGGTGGTGAAAAAAGCGTGCGTTTATGGAATCTGAGGAAAAACATAGCAGAAACAATCACTCTTTCTTCTGCAATTGCCGCCTATTGGGATAATGCAGATTATTCAATTGTGGCAGAAACAAACGGCGCGGTTTACTACCGTTATAATGCAGAAAACAATACATGGAAGCGCCTGAATGACGTTATTCCTGTAAGTGCAAAGAATCAGAACGGACGTTACCGCGTATTTACAGGAACAACTCAAAACAAGCAGTTCAAAAATTCCCTTTATATAAGAACCCTTGGAAGCAAGGCCGTTACCAAAGCCGTATTCCCGGAAAGTACAGTAAAGTCTCCTGCCCTTAAAAAAGTTGCCCTTGTTTTTGATTTTTATGACAATGCAGACGGACTTCCCCGCATTCTTTCAAATCTGAAAAAATATAACGTAACGGGAACTTTCTTTTTGAACGGAGAATTTATCCGCCGTTATCCGCTTGAAACCCAGCAGATTGTTGCAAACGGACACGATTGTGCTTCAATGTTCTTTACCGTAACAGACCTTACCCGCAACAGTTTTGTCATCAATGAAGAATTTGTACGCCGCGGACTTGGCCGCAACGAAGATGAATTTTATGAGTGCACTGGAACCGAGCTTTCCCTTTACTGGCATACTCCTTATTACGCAGTTACCCCGGAACTTATTACCTACGGTGATAATTCGGGTTATTCGTATGTAAATTCCTTCCATAATCTTTCTGAATTTGATAATCCTGAAGTAAGACCGGAAGTGCTGATCCGTACATATTATGACGATATAGTGCGTCAGAATGGCGGAATTATTCCTATTGTAGGCGGATTTTCAGAAGGTTATCATGTTTATCCGCTTTATGATTATCTGGATGTGCTTATCAGCGCACTTATAGATGGTGGATATGAACTTGTGGGTATAGAAGACCTTTAGGTATAAATTGATTCAGACCGGGACTGTTCGTTATTCTGAACAGTCCTTTTTTTTTATAAATACTATTGACAAAGCAGACAAATGGCTGTATTCTTTTAATATAACCTAGTTACTTAGTAGGTAAGAAAAAAAAACTGCTTTAGGAGATTATTATGAGTGACATTAAACAGAGCGCACTGGAACTTATCGGGCAGACCCCGCTTTTACAGTTGAACGGCTATTCAAAAGCCGCTGGAATAAAAAATGCAACAATTCTTGCAAAACTTGAATATTTAAATCCTGCAGGAAGCGTAAAAGACCGAATCGCCCTTGCCATGATAGAAGACGCAGAAGCTAAGGGACTGCTTAAGCCTGGTGCAACAATCATAGAACCGACTTCTGGAAATACAGGAATCGGACTTGCCTGCGTTGCTGCCGCAAAAGGATACAAGGCTGTCCTGACTCTTCCAGAAACCATGAGTGTTGAACGCCGCAATCTTCTTAAGGCCTATGGAGCAGAACTTGTGCTTACAGAAGGGGCAAAAGGAATGAAAGGTGCCATTGCAAAGGCAGAAGAACTTCAGAAGTCTACCCCTGGAAGCATAATTCTTGGCCAGTTTGTAAATCCCGCAAACCCTGCAATCCACAAAAAGACAACAGGACCTGAAATCTGGGCCCAGACAGACGGAAAAGTAGATATTTTTGTTGCCGGAATTGGAACTGGCGGAACTCTTACTGGAGTTGGCGAATATCTTAAGGAACAGAATCCGAATGTAAAGATTGTTGGTGTTGAACCTGCAACAAGCCCTGTACTTTCAAAAGGAGAATCTGGCCCTCATAAGATTCAGGGAATCGGAGCAGGCTTTATTCCAGATGTACTGAACACAAAAATTTATGATGAAATCATTACAATAGAAAATGAGGATGCCTTTACAGAAGGCCGCGCTTTTGCCCGCAGCGAAGGTATTCTTGTGGGAATTTCCAGCGGAGCTGCCCTTAAGGCTGCAGGCATTCTGGCTCAGCGTCCAGAAAATAAAGGCAAGCGGATTGTAGTCCTTCTCCCTGATTCTGGAGACCGCTATCTTTCAACTCCTTTGTTCAGCGATAACTAAAGATAAGGTTAGGAAAGAATGTACAAGATTTCAACACGCGGACAGTATGCACTCTTAATCATGACAGATCTTGCAGAACTTCCTGAAAATACATTCATACCGTTAAAAATTTTATCTCACCGCAGAAATCTTTCTGTAAAATATCTGGAACAGATTCTGATTCAGTTGAGCAAGGCCGGCCTTGTAACAGGTTCCCGGGGAAATAACGGCGGCTACCGTCTTATAAAACCTGCACATGCCTACAGTGCCGGAGAAATACTCAGGGCTCTGGAAGGCGACCTTGCTCCTGCTTCACTTTCAGATTCAAATTATTTTTCTTCTGCCGGAAACAAGTCTTTCTGGCAGGAATTTGAAGACAACATAAATCATTTTGTAGATTCAATAAGCCTTCAAGAACTTGTAGACCGCAACAATGCCTCTCCTGATTATGAATACTGTATATGATTTATGAAAGTCATAAATTTTACATTACCTTTTCAAATCTCCAGAAAACCGCTATACTGTGCGCATTATGGCTACGAACACTTTAGATAAAATGCGCAACATTGGAATTATGGCGCATATTGATGCGGGAAAAACAACAACTACAGAAAGAATCCTCTATTATACAGGTAAAATTCATAAGATTGGTGAAATTGATGACGGACAGGCCACAATGGACTGGATGGCTCAGGAGCAGGAGCGCGGAATTACAATCTGCTCTGCCGCAACTACAACTTACTGGAAAAATCATCAGATAAATATCATTGACACACCGGGCCACGTAGACTTTACTGCAGAAGTTGAGCGTTCTTTGCGCGTTCTTGACGGTGCGGTTGCAGTAATCTGTGCGGTAGACGGTGTTCAGCCGCAGACAGAAACCGTATGGAAGCAGGCAGATGAGTTTGCCGTTCCTCGCCTTTGCTTTATGAACAAGATGGACCGCATTGGTGCAGACTTCTTTGGTTCAATGGACGATGTTCACGAAAAATTTGGAGTAGACTGCCTTGCCCTTCAGATTCCGATTGGCGAAGGTCAGGAATTTGAAGGCGTAATTGACCTTCTGAATATGAAGGAAATCCGCTGGCATGAAGATGATGAAGGCGAAACTTTTGATGTAACTGATGTAGACGGCTCGCGGCTTGCTCAGGCTCAGGAATGGCGAGAAAAGCTGGTAGAAACTGTTGCCGGCAGCGACGATGAACTTATGGAAATCTACCTTGAAGGCGGCGAAATTTCTGTTGACCAGCTTAAGGCCGCAATCCGCAAGGGAACAATCAGCCGTGCCTTTGTGCCTTTTGTGATGGGCTCTGCCCGCCACAATCAGGGTGTTCAGCCTTTAATTGATGCCGTAATTGACTATCTTCCTTCTCCTCTGGATATTCCTCCTGCAAAAGGAATCCGTGTTAAGAAAGATGTTGAAGAAGAAGTGGATGTTCCAACCGATGCCTCAAAAATGCCTCTCGGTCTTGTCTTTAAGATTCAGTACGACCGCGAAATGGGGCCTCTCTGCTATGTGCGCATGTACAGCGGAAAGATTCAGGCGGGAACACAGATTTACAATATAAATAAGAAGAAACGCGAGCGCGTAAACCGCATTCTGCGTATGCACGCAAATAAAAGCGAGCCTTGCGATTCAGTGAGTGCCGGTGACATTGCCGTATTTATAGGTCTTAAACTTGCCCAGACTGGTGACTCTATTGGAAGCGAGGCTTTCCCTGTTTTGCTGGAACAGCCAAAGTTCCCTCAGCCGGTAATTTCTGTTGCCCTTGAGCCAGAAAGCATGAGCGAAAAGGATAAGATGAACGAAACTCTGGAAATCCTTAGCCGCGAAGACCCGACCTTTACAAGTCATGAAGATGCAGAAACCGGCCAGCTGATTATCAGCGGAATGGGAGAGCTTCACCTGGATGTTCTTGTTACCCGTATGCGTGATGACTTTGGCGTAAAGTGTAACGTAGGTGCTCCTCAGGTAACTTACCGCGAGAGTGTTTCGGGAAGTGCCGAAGCAACAGAAGAATTCAGCCGTGTACTTGCCGGAAAAGAAAATACAGCCGGACTTACAATCACTGTTGAACAGAGGGAGCAGGGCAGCGGCAACTTCTTTGAAATTACCTGCCGCCATGCCGAAGTTCCTGAAGAAATCATTGAAGCAATTAAAAACGGCTTTATGAATGCCCTTGATTCTGGAATCCGCTACGGCTACCCTTGTACAGACGTTGGTGTTAAGGTTACTGCAATCAAATATGATGAACTTACTTCATCTACCTTTGCTTTTGAAGCCTGTGCCGCTCAGGTTTTTGACAAGGCCTGCTCAGCCGCTAATCCTGTAATTCTTGAGCCTGTTATGAACGTAGATATTTCCTGTCCTAAGGAATTTGTGGGCCCGGCCAGCAGCCAGCTCAGCCAGAGAGGCGGAAACATTATGGGCCAGGATTCAAAAACAACCGGCGAAATCATTCACGCCCAGGCCCCGATGGCAAACATGTTCGGTTTTACTACAAATCTTCGTTCTGCAACCCAGGGCCGTGCAAGCTTCTCTATGGAGTTCAGTCACTTCCAGCTTAAAGTTGGCGGCTTAGGCTGATAAAAATAGGTGTCAGGTTATAGGTGAAAATTTGTGACCTGACACCTGAATTTACGTCTACCATTCTTTTTAACTTTTTCTAAAATCAAAAAAAATTAAAAAATAAATTTGACAAGTCCTCATTTGTACCTTATCCTAGTATTAGAAGTGACACGTGTTGATTACACGATGTAACATTTTTATTTAAAGAGGTCTGTATGAAAAAGAAAAGCTTGTTTTTGCTTGCTGCTGGTCTTTTGTGCTGTGGTGCATTGTATGCAAAGAGCCATTCTGCGGCAGAAGGCGTTGCCCAGAATATTCTTGTTGAACCAATTGAAGGTCTTTCCGAAGATTTTATGCGGGGTGTAGACATTAGTTCTCTGTACGAAATTGAGCAGAACGGCGGAAAGTATTTTAATGCAGCAGGTCAGGAAGAAGATTTGTTTAAGATTCTTGCAGACAATGGAGTAAACTGGGTGCGCCTACGTGTCTGGAATAATCCTACAGATGGTGGTGGCTCAAATAATGTAGATGTTGATACAAAACTTGCAGTCCGTGCAAAAAAGGCTGGATTAAAACTTCTGGTAGACTTTCATTATTCAGATACCTGGGCAGATCCTGGAAAACAGCCAATTCCTTCAGAATGGAAAAAACTGAACGAAAAACAGTTGAACGCCGCTGTAGAAGACTATACCCGCGAATCTCTTGAAGCATTTATTAAAGCAGGTGCCCGCCCGGATGCAGTTCAGATTGGAAATGAATTGAATAATGGTTTTATGTGGCCAATTGGAAAAATCTGGGGTAATGACGGCGAAAAGGTAGGGGGATTTAAAGCTTTTACAAGTCTCTTAAAGTCTGCTGCAAGCGGAGTGCGCACTGCACAGGGGAATGGTGAAAAAATTAAAATCATTGTGCATCTTGCAGATGGCGGAAATAACGACTTGTACCGCGCAGTTTTTGATCCTATTACACAGGCAAAGGTTGATTTTGATATTATCGGACTTTCATTTTATACATATTGGCATGGTTCATGTACAGACTTGAAACGCAACATGACAGATCTTTCAAAACGTTATGGAAAAGAACTTGCAGTTATGGAGACAGCTTATGCCTTTACAAAAGAAGATGGTGATGAGCAGGGGAACGTTTTTATGGTTTATTCCGGCGATAATGATGGATACATTCCTTCTGTTCAGGGACAGGCAACTGCTGTTCGCGATGTAATGGCTACTGTTGCTTCTGTAAAAGGTGGACTTGGCGTGTTTTACTGGGAACCGGCATGGATTCCTGTAAAAGGTGCTGGACTTTCTAAAACAGAAGGAGACACTTGGGAAAATCAGGCTATGTTTGATTATCAGGGGCGTGCACTTCCTTCTCTTGCAGTATGGAATCTGGTTTATGGAAATGATCGTGGTGCTGTAAAGAATAAGTGGGGAGGTTCTGCAAAAAATGGTAGCGGTTTTGTTCCTTATGATATGGCAGACCCATTAAAAATCGTAACTATGCCTGGTATTGCTCCAATTCTGCCTAAAATGGCAAAAGTTGTCTATACAAACGATAAGGAAAATAACGTTATTGTTTCCTGGGAAAAACATGACTGGGCTTCTGAAAAAACACCACGTTTCATGAATCTTACAGGAAGCCTTTCTGGTTCTACCTATAAAATAAACGCAGAAATTGAAATCAGTTCCCGCGTAAATCTTATCGAAGATAATTCATGGGAAAGCGGAAAACTTGGTAAATGGAAACTCAACGGATCTGATACTGCATGTTTTGTTGAAAATAACAAGAGTAATGCTCATACAGGAAAATGGACATATAAATATTGGCTTGGACAGGGATTTAAATCGATTTTAACACAGGATTTTAAGGGAATTGATAACGGAACCTATGTAATGTCTATCTGGGCAATGGGTGGTGGTGGAGAAAAAGAAATCCGCTTCTTTGCAGCAAACTTTGACGGCACAAAAAAGCAGCTTTCAACAAAGATTGTAAATGACGGCTGGCTTAATTGGAAGCAGTACAAAGTGGAAGTTCCGGTAACAAATAATCAGATTACAATTGGAATTTATCTGGATACTAATGCAGGAAATTGGGGTAATTTTGACGATGTAGAACTTTACCTCAAAGATAACTAATTTGGGGGAGTATATATGAAAAAAATACTATGTCTTTTAGCAGCCCTACTTGTTGCGGGTGCTGCCTTTGCTCAAGAGGCAGATTCTGAATGGGATGACAGCTTTACAATTGATTTGGGTGAAGATTTATCTGATGCTATTTCTGATGCACCTGCAGAAGGCGGCGGAAACGGCAAAATGGCTAATGTAATTCAGGGAATCTGGATAGAAACAACAGGAAAAACAAATGCAATTATTCGTGATATTGCAAGCGGAGAAAAGTCTGGATACGAAATAGACAATCAGCATTTACTTTCGAATGCAAACTGGTGGTTCTGGGGGGATATAACAAAGAATTTCCATCTGGATGCAGAAATTGGTGTCTGGAACTTTGACAAGGTTCTTTATCAGGCAGACAGTTATGGAGCAAACATTCCTACTGTTACATGGGGCGACGGTTTTCAAAGTCTTGGGGAAATGATTTTCAGTCCTATTTATAACTGGAATGATAACGGAGTAGGTGCCTTTAATAAGCTTGGTTTTACTGTATCAAGTCCTTTTGTGAACGTAAAATTTGGTTATGGTGGGTTAAAGGCAAACGGAATGTCTGAATTCACTGGAATTTACAATGTTATAGACCGCTGGCTGGATGTGGGAAAAGGTTTTACAGAAATATCTAACGGTTCAAAGCTTCAGAAGTTTGGAGCTGTAAAAATCAACGCTGTTGCTGCTTTCTCTAAAATGCGTGGAACCTACGGTATGTATGATATCCTTGATGCTAAATTTGGAGACAATCTGCAGCTTGCTGCAACTTTCGGAAGCAAAACAAACGCTGAACAGCTCTTCTATTACAATACAGATAACGTAAATGCTGCATCCCTGTATTTTCTTGTAAATCCTCTTGATTTCTTAAAACTTGAAGCGCATGCTCTTACAACTTTTGGTACAGAAATTGATTACGATGCACAGGCTTTTGCAGGCGCAGTTCGTGCAAGTTTACAGACAGAAAAACTGGAACTTGCCGTAAAAGGCAGCCTCGCCGGAGCAAATGTAAACTCTGTCTGGGGTAGTGATGGTCAGATTTATGATGACATCAATGCTGATACTCTGACAGGAACAGTAAACTTGAATTGGAATGTCTTAGACTTCCTTTCTGTAGGACTCGATGAAACTCTTACTTTTAATGATACAGATAATCTTTCTGAAGGCCTCATGTCAATTAGAACTCAGCCTCTGCTTGATTTTTCACTCGCTCCACTTACCGGTTTGGATTTGACTCTTGGAACATACGGAGTTTTTACAGTAGACCGGCTTGCTCTGGAAACGTCTGAAAATCGTGAAATTGTTACAAAGTTTGAAGAAGCAGGCCTCGAAATTACAGCAAAGGATCTTGCCCGCTATGTAAAGAAACTTACTTTTGACTATGGCATAACTTTTGATTATGACGATTGGAAAGAAGGAAACGTTTACGAAAGAACTGTTACATACAATTCATTTATGGCAACTCTTGATATGACAGATTCCGTAAGTTTCCATGCAGGAGCTATTCTCCGCGATAAAAAAGAAGAAGATGCAACTTTTGTGCCTGTCGGATTTGCCCTCGGCGCAAAATTTAATAGCCTATCTTTCCTGCCAGGTCACCCGGCCTTCTGGATGCATTTTTGTTACGGCATGAACCCGTATTCAGAGAATAATTACAGTCTTTATCGTGCAGACAACTGGATGAACAAGGCACCTCATCGTACCTATCTTCTGAACAGTTTGTATGAAGATTATACAACAAGCCAGATAGCACTCGGATTTATCTGGGATCTGCAGTAGACCTGCGCTACCTAACTAACGAGGATGATTATGAAAAGAAAACTGATAAAAAACTTATGTATTGTTTCATTTCTTGCGGCAATTGTTATGCTAAGTTCCTGTGCTAATCCAAATGGATTACACAATCAGACAGCTGCAAAGGTAACTTTTGTTTTTAAGAATTTTGGAACAATCAGTGGAGATTACACAATTCCCGGAAATTTTAACGATTGGGATTATTCAAAAACTTTAGTAACTATGAAGAATGGAAACGGCACTTCTGAGGCAATTACGGTTTCGGATTCAAATATTGAATTTACACTGATTCTAACAAACGATTCCAGCTGGCTCAGACTGTGGTATTCAGCAGGTGAACTTGAAGGAAACGGTGTAGACCGTGGAACTGCGGGAAATCCGTATCAGAATTTTTACTTTGACGGATTAGATTTGAATGCAGGTGAAATTACCCTGGTAATAGATGGCGCAAATGTTACGGCAACGCCAGTAGTAGAGTAGTGGAAGGGGGCATAAAAGATGAAAAAAACAAATATCCTGGTGAAAACTGTATTAGTTTCGACAATGACTGCTCTTTTTGCAACTGCCTTTACAGCCTGTGAAAATCTGCAGGGCTCACTAAGTTCTTCTATGCAGGCAGAATTAAATGAACAGACAGGTACTGCTTCTTACGACTATAAAACCTGGTATTACAATGGTTACAGCGGAGAAGATATGACTTCTGCCGGGGCACAGACTCTCTGTGTAAACTTTGGTCAGAAAGTATATCTGAAATCTGTTAATCCTTCCGGAAAGTTTGTAATTACTTATACAGATTCAGATGGAGACACTGCAACTAAGAGCATTACTTCTTTGGGCGGTGGTTTTTCTCCAGACTGTACTTCTTATTATCTGGATATGAGTCCTGTAACACGACTTTTGGACGGAGTTACTACATCAGCAACTGTTGATATAAAAATGAGTGGATTTTACTGTGCAGAAGGAGAACAGACCGATCGTCCAATAGCAGCCTTTGAACTTTCGGCTCTTCAAGTTCGGTCTCTGTTCACTGCAACCAAGTTCGATTTTTCAACTGTTGGCTTCAGTACGTCATCCAGTTTTGAAATTCCATTTACAGGCGGCCTTACCTTAAATGAAGAAGGCAGTTCTGTTATAGGAAGCGATTCTAGCGGAAAAAACTACGAGTTTTCAGTTTCTGTAAAAGATAAGTCACTGGTTCTTAATCCGAAGTTTTCTGAAGCACCGGCTGATAAAACACTCATCAAAGCGGAACTCAAGGGAATCTGTGCAGAGGGTGCAGGCGAGCCTTACAAAAAGACAATGACCCTTAATTTTATAAAGCATCTTATTGCAATCGACGGTCTGGAAGATGCAAACTGGACTTCTTCTTATACCATCTCCATTGCAGATGAAAGTGGTGATACCGCCGCCGAAGGTACGGACGGAAATATCTACACAACCGACTGCGACATTACAAAACTTGCAGTTACAAATGATGAAGATAATCTGTATCTGGGAATTTGGGGCTCGTTAAATTCAGCTTGGAGCGACGGTTTTGCTTTTATGATTTCTAAAGACCATTCTTCTGATATTGCATACGCAACTGGAAAGGAAAAATTCAATTTTGCAGATTCAGTAACATTTGGCCGCGAAAGTCTTGCACATGGAAAACCTGATTTTTACATGTATCACAAGCCTCAGAGTAATGAAGTGGGTGCATGGGTAGAAAGCGATACAACCACGGCTGCTGCTGTAACAGTAGATGCCGCTGCCAATTCTTCTTCTACCTTTATGGAATATGCCATTCCTATGACAGAACTTGCAAAGGCAGGAATAGTTCTTGGAGATGAAGTTCATATTGCCGCAATATTCTCTGCTCATTGGGATGCAGGTATTTTTGCCTCAGATGTTATTCCAGATGCAGTAGCTTCAACCTTAAGTGAAAATCACGGAAGTATTGTACTGAATTTCCAGAATGGATTTTCATACACATTAAAATAACAAGGGAGAATGAAGAAATGAAAAAAAATAAAATGATCAAATCACTTTTATCTTCGGCAATGTTTGCAAGTGTCTTAATTATGGTTTCCTGTTCAGATATTCCCTCTTATCCGTCTGATTCAGAAACAAGAATTGCAGGTTCAATTTCCTGCACAATAGATGACACAACAGTTGTAATTAATCCTCTTGATTCTTATTTGGAAAATAGCTTTATAAGGGGATTTGACACATCAGCTGATACAGAACAGTCTGTAAGCTATAAAAATACTTCCGGTAACGACTGCGACCTTTATGAAACACTTTATGATTTTGGCGTAAACTGGGTACGCTTAAGAGTCTGGAACAATCCTGATTCAAGCAAAAATCCTTCTGTTCCAGGAAAATCTGATAAAGAAACAGTTGTTGCTCAGGCTGTTCGGGCAAAGGCAGCTGGACACAAAGTCCTGCTGGATTTTCATTATTCAGATTATTGGGCAGACCCAGGAAAACAGTTAATCCCGGAAGCATGGCTTAACTATACAACTTCTGACCAGATGGCACAGGCAGTTAGTGATTATACAACAGAAGTTCTTGAGGCAATGAAAGCTGCGAAAGCTGAACCGGACATGATTCAAATTGGAAACGAAATAAGCAGCGGAATACTGAAGCATAAGGCACTAGATTCCAGCGAAAATGCCACTGACGCAGCCGATGCAGTCCGCGGTGATTTTTGCAGTACAAACTATTTTAAGTACCTTGCAGCTGGAATAGAAGCTGCCCGTACAGCTTGCCCGGATGCAAAAATCATGCTTCATTTTACAGACATTGAGCGTAATAATCCATTGAATTATCTTGAAAAATTTTCGGATCTTGATTACGACATTGTAGGTCTTTCTTATTATGCGGAGTGGGCTAGTCATGGAACTCTTGCTTCTTTGGGAACAAAAATTGCAGAAATAAAAGAAACTTATAAAAAAGATGTTCTGGTTGCAGAAACTAATGTTCATTACAAATATTCTGAAGAAAATGACCTTCTTTCTGAACAGCACACTGCAAATCTTGTAAATGCAGATGGCACTGTTTATGCGGGTATTCTTACAAATGCAGATGGCGAAATTATCGCTTCTGTACAGAATCAGGCTAATATTGTGCGTGCAATTATCGATGTAACAGTAAAAAATGGCGGAATCGGCGTTTTCGAGTGGGGAGGCGAATACCTGGGGGCATGGAATTCTATGTTTGCGGGTAGCGGAAAGCCACTTGCAAGTCTTGCTGTATTTAATATTCAGTAAAAATCAGGAGCGGATATGAAAAAAAACAAGGGTACTTCTTGGATCAATTGTGGCTTTTGCAATTACTTGTATGTGTCTTTCAACTTTTAGCGGTGACTCCTTGAGCGCGTTAAAAGAAAACGGACTTACAGTATGGATTCCTGATGGAGTGACTTATACAATTACCGTTTCTTATAGTTCATAAATAATAAAAATTTATTTGACAGTATGAAATTCTGTGTTATTATTAAAATGTAATCAACACGTGTAAATTACACAATTTGATTGCAGTTTTTTTTAGGAGCTGAATCAACACGTGTAAACAAGAGATTAATAACGTTATTTATTAGGAGGAAAAAATGAAAAACGTTAAAAAGTTACATTGTGGCTTCGTGGCACTTATGGCCGTGTTTGCCCTGGCTTTTGCTGGTTGTGCGCAATCTGCAGATGATGAAGATAACGCAGCACTTGAAAATCCTACAGATGCAAATCCTGATACAGATGCTTCTGGGGTAGAAGTTCTAGAAGCTGGTGATAGTGTTACAGTAAACGTAGGTGAAAGTGTTACTGTAAAAGCTGAAGGCAAAACTGCAGCTGAATTTACACAGTCAGGCCTTACAATCACTCATAAAGGTGATGGCGTTTTTGAAATTTCCGCAGATGCAACAATGTCCGACGCAAGCGTAAGTGTAAACTTCAATGACGGTACAGATTCAGATGACGGTATTGATATTACTGTTTATGTTTATGATCCTAATTATACATTGAATATTACTTTGGATTCTGTTGTTGCAGAAAGTGCCGCTTCAATCAGTATTTATGCAGAAGGTAAGGAAGCTGATGAAACAGAAGCTGCATTGAAACAGACTGTAAATGCAACTTATACAGCAGGTGCTGCAAGTGCAAGTGCTAAACTTGCTAAAGACAAAGCTAATTCATACAAATACTTTAATAACATTGTAGTAACTGTAAAAGACAGCGATGGAAACGAGATTGATGTAGAAACTAATCCTGTTTACTTCTGTTATACAGACGCAGACTTTACTGGAATTACAGTATCAGAGGCTGTTACTTCAAAAACTTTTACAATCAATTTTGAAGGCTTTACAATTCCTGGAGGTTCAGTAACAGGACTTAAATATTCAACAGCCTGGGCTAATTCAAGTTCTGAATGGGCTGATGATACAACTGTAACACCAACTGTAACTGTTGCTGCTGACGGTGCTTCTGCAACATTTTCTGTTGCAAGTACAAGTGAATTCTACATTGACTGGACTGCGGTTGTTATAAAAGATTCTTCTGACAATGAAATTGCAATTTCTTCTGGAAATACAGAAGGTAACAAGTGGTATTCATATTCTGGAATAGAATGGAGTAATACATTGTCTTATGTAACCTTGACAGACTCAGATTATACAAACGCTCTTGTTACAGCAGTATCATTGCCAAGTAATACTGCTTCAGGTAGTGTTGTGCTGTTAAAATCAGATTTAAGTATTCCTTCTGATGCTTTAGCATTTAAAATTGTCTACACAACAGGAAGTAATGATATTGTAACGTCTGATACTTCTTGGATAACCCTGTGTTCAGATGCAAGTTGGGCAAATGAAACTAAACTTGTTAATGCATGGGAAACAGGTTTTGATGCTAATGCAACAAGTTTTACTGTTTATATCACAGACAGTGATACTGTTGATGCTTTCAAAAATGGCAATTTCTATATAGCTGCAGATAGTGCTAATTATACAGGAACAATCACAATTACTTATGCTAAGTAATAATAACCTCGGACTGCCCACTCCTACCAAAAAGGGCAGTCCGCCCCTCAGGGGGAAATAAAATTTTTTTATAAAAATATCAACACGTGTAAACATTTTTGTTGATTGTGGTGTATAATAAATCTCTGTAAGGAGATTTATTAAAAATGGAAGAAGAGATGAGAACAACAGATTCTGCGAAAAGGACAGTTACTCAAAACGACGTAGCAAAAGCTGCCGGCGTTACCCGTAGTATGGTCAGTTATGTAATCAGTGGAAATTCTGGTCGTTCTGTTGCGCCTGAAACCCGCGAACGCATACTTAAAGTTATTGAAGAACTTGGTTATCGTCCGAACAAGGCAGCTCAGGCATTGCAGCTTGGAGATGTTGCATTTGCAGCAAAAAATATTGGAGTAGTGCTTCCAAACTCGGCAGCTTTCCTGCGTCCGTTTTATACAGAAATTCTTGAAGGAATTTTTACTGCGGCTCATGAACACAACTACAATGTAAAGTTTATCCGTTTTTTTGGAGAACTTTCAGATCCTGTTCTGTTCAATGAACTTATTCATCCGGAATCAATCGGTTCACTTCTGCTTGTTGCAGTAAATCAGGCAATTAAAACAGCAGAAGATGAAAAAATTCTTGGACGCATTAAGGAATTGATAAAAAAAACTGTATGTCTTGAATGGAAAGCAGACGGACTTACAAGTGTACTTTTTGACCGTCAGGAAACAGCTGTAAAGGCAACTGAATATCTTATTAAAAAAGGATATTCAGAAATTGCCTATATTGGTGAAAATGACGAACGTGTTTTTGGCGTTCAGCAGGCACTGCTCCGACATGATTTGAATGCCGTACAGCGGTATTTTTACCTTGCAGAAGGTTTTAATATGCAGACTGGTTACGAAGGAATGAAATCAATTGCCGAAAAGAACAATGGAGTCTTTCCTCGTGCAATAGTCTGCGGTTCCGACGAAGTTGCCGTTGGTGCCATGTGCTACCTTAATGAAAATGGAATTAAGATTCCTGAACAGGTAGCAATCATAAGTATTGATAACATAGAACTTGCAGCTTATACAAATCCGCCTTTAACGACAATCAATGTTCAAAAAAAGGCAATGGGCTATAAGGCTGTAGAAATGATTATAAATGATTCTGTAGGTCAGGGTGATGAGGCAGTTTGCATTACCCTGCCGACAGAAATTATAGAAAGAAAATCTTGCTGATTTTTTGGTTCAAATAGGAGGACAAAATGAACAAAAAAATTATGGCGGCTGTACTTGCCGGAGCAGTAATGTTGTCTTTTTCATGCAGTAAAAAATCTGCTGCCGGAAAAAGTGGAAAAGTAGTATTAACAGTATGGGAGTCTACAAACGGTCCGGACGAGTTTATTAAGCAGGCTGGCGAAGCTTACACAAAAACTCATCCGAATGTAGAAATCAAATATGTAAATGTTGAACTCGGTGATGCTGTAACTCAGATTGCCCTGGATGGCCCTGCTGGAGTAGGTCCAGATTTGTTTGCTGCTCCACATGACCGCCTTGGTTCTTTGGTAAGCGGGGGACATGTTCTTCCAACTGCAAATCCTGACAAAGTAAAATCAGAAGTGCTTGCTGCGTGTTCAAGTGCCCTTACTTACGACGGTACAATGTACGGATATCCAGTTTCAGCAGAAACTTATGCTCTCTTCTATAATAAAGACTTGATTGCCGAAGAAGACGTTCCAACAACTTGGGAAGGTCTTGCTCAGTGGTCAAAAGATTTCAATGCAAAGAATCCTGGAAAGTATGGTTTTGTAATGGACGTGGGAAGTGGATATTACACAATTGTATTTACAACTTCAGATGGTAACCGTCTGTTTGGACCAGATGGAACTGATACAAATAACACAAACATCAATTCAGATGCTTCTATCAAGGGAATGAAATTCTTCCAGAGTATGCGCAAAGGACTCGATGTTCCTGCTGCCGATCTGGATACTTCAACATCAGATGCTGCTTTCCAGGCAGGAACAGCTGCAATGCACATTACAGGTCTTTGGAACGTAGTTCCATTTGAAAATGCTGGAATCGACTTTGGCGTAACAACACTTCCTGCTCTTCCTGGCGATTCTACACCTTGTGCTTCATTCTCAGGAACACGTGCAATGTTTGTTTCAGCTTATACAGACCATCCAGATGAAGCAAACGATTTTGCACTCTTCCTGCTCACACCTGAAATGCAGAAACTCCGCTTTGATCTTACAGGCACAGTACCTTCTGTAAGTGTTGAAGTTTCTTCTCCATATCTTGGCGGTTTCATGGCTCAACTTGACTATGCTTTCCCAATGCCTTCTATTCCTGAAATGGGAATGTATTGGGAAGCAATGAATAACGCTTCAAAGAACATTTGGGATGGAGCAGATGTTAAAGCAGAACTTGATGCTTGTAACGCTGCAATTCTTGGTAAATAAGGTCTGCTAAATCAAAGGTGTGATAAATCACACCTTTGATTTGAGCACTTTTTTGCTGAAAAAAAACATTTTATAAGAGAGGTTTGTATGAAAAATCTTCCTACAGACGGAAGTGCAGAAAAAAAAGTTCATAAAGCAGCCTGCTGTTTTATGGGACTCGCTCATCTAATTTATTTACGAGATTTTGTAAAAGGCTTATTTTTTGCACTCTGCGAGATTCTTTTCCTTGCATTTTCACCAGCCATTATCAAAAAGTTAATTGACCTGGTTACTCTTGGTTCTCCACATCCAGAGCTTCCTATAAAACAGCGTGATAATTCAATTTTCATGCTCATAGACGGCATTTTAATTCTAGCTCTTGTTGCAATTTTTATAATTGTATACGTGCTTTCAGTAAGAAGTGCCAGAAAAGAATATACTGACTATTGCCGCAAAGGCGTATTTGGTAGTCAGAAAGAACATTTGAATACAGCACTCGGAAAATCATTTCCAATTTTTGGACTTGCACCGAGTTTTATCATAGTAATTATTTTTGTTGTTGTTCCACTTATCTTCTCAGTTTGTGTAGCCTTTACAAACTATTCTGACCCAAGCCATATCCCGCCAAATAACACTGTTGACTGGGTAGGCTTTCAGAACTTCAGGGAACTTATGGGTGGACAGCGTACCTGGTCTCAGGGCTTTGTTCGTGTAGCAGTCTGGACTTTAGTTTGGGCAGTTCTTTCTACATTTACCTGTTATTTCGGCGGTTTAATTGTTGCAGTTCAGCTGCGAGAAATTAATGCAAGAATTGCTCCATTCTTCCGTTTTATCTTTATTCTGCCCTATGCAGTACCATCGGTAGTAACAATGCTTGTCTGGAAAAACCTTTTGAACGGAAGTTTCGGTATTATCAACCGTACGCTCATGACTCTGGGCTTTATACAGACCCCTATTCCATGGCTTTCTTCACCTCATATGGCTCAGTTTGTCTGTGTGTTAATCAACCTTTGGGCAGGCTTTGGTTATTTCATGCTCCTTACAATGGGAACAATGACAGCAATTCCTCAGGATATGTATGAAGCTGCCCGTATTGATGGTGCAGGAAAACTTCAGATTCTGAATAAAATTACATTACCTCTGGTACTATACCAGACAATGCCGCTTATTATCATGTCGTTTGCTCATAACGTAAACAACTTTGGAGCAATCTACTTCTTAACAGGTGGTGCTCCTACCGTTTCCGATAGTACAACAACACTTGCCGGCAGTACAGATATCCTTGTTACATGGATTTACAAACTTACAATTACACTCATGAAGTACAATTATGCTTCTGTAATTGCAGTAATGATTTTCATAGTGCTTGCTCCGTTTGCAATTTTCCAGTTCAGACAGACAAAAGCCTATAAGGAAGGTGAAGTATGAGAAATAAATCAGTTGGTGGAACAGTCAGTCATGGAATAATATATATATTATTTTTAATTATTTCGTTTTTTGTAATCTATCCGCTTGTGTATGTAGTAAGTGCCGCTTTCAGTCCGGGGAACAGTATTGCATCGCTTAATATTGTTCCATTTGCAGACGGATTTACTGTAAAACACTTTGTGCATCTGTTCAAAAATACAAATTATGGTATCTGGTTTCTGAATACACTGAAAATCGCAATAGGAACTTCGCTTCTTACTATTATAACATCTTCTATGGGCGCATATGTTTTTTCACGTTTTCATTTTACGTTCAAAAAGTCTATGCTGATGTCTCTTTTAATTCTTCAGATTTTTCCGTCATTCGTAGGAATGGTTGCAATTTATGTAATTCTTTATCGAATTGGTGGTCTGGACACCCTCTGGGGGCTGGTTCTGGTTTACACTGCCGGTAACATTCCTTACAACACATGGATGGTAAAAAACTACATGGATACAATCAGCAAAAACTTAGACGAAGCAGCCCGCATAGACGGAGCTGGCCATTTTAGGGTTTTCACAACAATTACCATGCCAGTAGCCCGTCCGATTATTACTTTCCTGGGTATTACCAGCTTTACAGCACCATGGATGGACTATATTTTCCCAAAAATGGTATTGCGCTCAATCGATAAACAGACTTTAGCCCTGGGATTGTTCAGTTTTGTTTCAGACAAAAAGAACGAGTTCACAACTTTTTCGGCAGGAGCCCTGATTGTAGCAATTCCTTTTGTAATTTTCTTCCTTCTTACTCAGAAGACATTAATAACTAGTTTTGGCAGCGCAGGAGTTAAGGAATGATTTATTCTTACGATAAAACAAGTTTACTTCGTAATGGAAAACGGTGGTTCCCTGTAATGGGTGAAATTCACTATTCACGATACCCGCATGAATATTGGCGAGAAAGCCTTCTAAAAATGAAGGCGGGGGGTGTAGATGTAGCTTCTACCTACGTTATATGGATCCATCACGAAGAAATTGAAGGTCAGTATGATTTTACTGGGGACCGCAATCTTCGGCTTTTTGTCCAGACCTGTAAAGAATGCGGCATAAAGCTGTGGCTTCGTATAGGTCCATGGGTGCATGCAGAAGTCCGCAACGGCGGATTCCCTGACTGGCTTTTACAGAAAGATTTTGAAGCTCGTACCAATGATGAACGGTATTTTGTCATTGTAGAAAAGTGGTATAAGAAAATTTATGAGCAGGTACAGGGCTTTTTCTGTTCCGAAAGTGAGCCGGATAACCCTATTCTGGGCGTTCAGATTGAAAATGAATTCGGTCACTGCGGCGGCTTGTATGATGAAAGTGGTGAAGACCACATGAAGCGTCTTCTGAAAATGGCACAGGATATTGGTTTCCTTGTGCCTTATTACACTGCAACAGGCTGGGGCGGGGCACGCACCGGCGGTATGATTCCTGTAATGGGCGGCTATTGTGATGCACCATGGGATCCTCGCACAACAGAAATTGAACCTAGCGGAAACTATATTTTTACTTATGAGCGGAACGACCATAATATTGGAAGTGATTTCGGACTTGGCGAAGGAATTACTTTTGATTCTTCAAAGTTTCCTTATCTTACTGCCGAGCTTGGCGGTGGTCTGCAGATGACTTATCACAGGCGCACGGTAGCAAAGGCAAAAGATATTGGTGCGGTTTCTCTTGTAAAAATTGGAAGTGGTGTAAATCTTCTGGGATATTACATGTATCATGGCGGAACTAACCCTGAAGGAAAACTTACTACCCTGCAGGAATCTAAGTCAACTGGAAGTCTGAACGACCTGCCGGTAAAATCTTACGATTTTAACGCCCCAATCCGTGAATATGGTCAGATTTCTGACATTTACAGGGAATTAAAACTTATATTTTATTTTGTCCGTGATTTTGGAAGTGAACTTTGTGATTTGCCTGCTCTTATTCCACAGGATAATCCGCTAAAACCGGATAATCTTACCGACATACGCTATGCTTACCGCACAGATGGCAGCCGTGGATATGTTTTTGTAAATAATTATGTGCGCCTAAAAAATATGCCCGAACATAAAAATGTAGCATTTGCACTTCCTTCTGGTGGTGCTCTGCCAGAGCTGACTGTTCATTCTGGGGAATACTTTTTCCTGCCTTTCAATATGACTTTTGGCGGAGTAAAACTTACTTCTGCAGAATGTTCACCACTTTGCCTTCTTTCTGATGGTACAACAGTGTTCTATGCACCAGAATTTTCTGAAAGAAAATCGGGCTTCTTCCAGTTTGCAGATGATGAGAAAAATACAAGCCCCGAATTCCTTGTACTTTCCAGAAATAATGCTCTTAATGCATGGAAAACTTGTGAAGGCCGCCTGATAATTTCAGAAAATACCCTTATTCAGGATGGGAGTTCATCTGTTATTACAGGACGTAAAAATTGTGAGCTGTGTGTCTATCCTCCTTTTGAAAAAGCTCCGGAAGGCTTTAAGCAGAAATGCCTTAAAAACTTAAATCTTGCAGAAGATTTGCCTGCATTTAATTTTGCGGTCTATGAGAGTGCCTGTGCAGAATCTTACACAAGCTGTAATGTAGTTGTAAAAGAACTGTCTGCTGATGAAAAAGTAAAAAAGTATTCTCTGGATATTTCTTCTGCTGTAAATGAACTGAGGGAAAAAGGCGGAGACTGCTTTATAAAACTTTCTTACGAAGGAGATACTGCCCGTATTTATGGACTTGTTGACGGAAAGCGTACACTTATTGCAGATAACTTCTTTTCTGGAAAAGAATATACTTGGGAAATTGGTCTCAAACGGTTTTTGAATAAAAATATTGATTTTGCAAGTCTTGAGCTTGAAATTTCTGCGCTTACCTCCTTGGCACAGATTTATTTTGAAAAACAGCCTGATTTGCAGAATGGCAGAATGTGTAATTTAATTTCTGCTGCTACGGAGTTTGAATGGTCTTTCAAACTTTGATAATTAAATTACAAACATTTTGTAAAATTTTCCGTTTGTCTTATTGACATAGAATTGTGTTTTTGATATATTCAATATCACATTCCGCGGGGGTGGTGGAATTGGTAGACACGCAAGCTTGAGGTGCTTGTGACGTTAGTCGTGGCCGTTCAAGTCGGCTCCTCCGCATAAGGGCTTCCTTGCAGGAAGCCCTTTTTTTTTTTCGTCATTTCCCGGCTGAACCGGGGAATCGTATGGAGTAAAAAATGTTAGCAGTATTTGTAAATTGCGGAGCGGTAATTCTGGGGTCTATAATCGGACTTTTGTTTGCTAAAAAGTTTACGGAAGAGCTTTCTGATATGATTCAGACTGCCTGCGGAGTAATTACCCTGGTTCTGGGTATGCAGATGGCCTTTAAATACAACAACATTGTTTATCTGGCTCTTTCTTTAATTCTTGGTGCCATTGTTGGATATGCTCTTGATATAGACGGCGCAATCTTAAAGCTTGGCGGAAAGCTTGAAAAACTTACAAAAAAAGGCGAGAATTCCGGCTCCTCAAACTTTGCCTATGCCTTTTTGAATTCTTCCGTACTTTTTTGTGTAGGTGCCATGTCCATTGTCGGCTCTTTTGAAGCGGGCGTAAACCACAACTACACGACAATCTTTACAAAATCAATTCTAGACGGTTTTATGGCAATCAGTTTTACTGCCGCTATGGGAATCGGAACTGTTTTTTCTGTAATTGCAATTCTGATTTATCAGGGCTCTCTTACACTTCTTTCGGAATTTCTGCAGCCTTATGTTTCTGACCTGTTGATTCAGGAAGTTTCTGCCTGCGGCGGAGCCTTAATCATTATGATTGCGATAAACCTGCTGGGGCTGAAAAAAATAAAGACTGCGAACTTTCTGCCGGCTCTGGTATTTGAAATCTTATTTGTACTGCTTGTTCCTCTTGTAATGAAGCTCTTTGGCTAAAAGCCGAAAAAAACACACTTTTAAGAAATTTCTCTGTTGCTTTCTGCCTTATATGTGATATAATAGATTTAATAATATAACCCAGAGTGGGTGGTAAGCCTAAAAAATTGCTTTCGCAATTTTTTTTAACGGCTTGCTATTAATCACAGTTCAGCACAGCTGAACTAACTCAGGAGGCCAAAAAAATGGCAAAGGTAGAACTTAAGGGTATTGGTAAAATCTATGACGGTGGAGTTCGCGCCGTAACAAATTCCAATATCACAATTGAAGACAAGGAATTCTGCGTATTCGTAGGTCCTTCTGGATGCGGAAAGTCAACAACTCTCCGTATGATTGCTGGTCTTGAAGACATTTCTGAAGGAAAGCTCTTCATCGACGGTATCGAAATGAACGACGTTCCTCCAAAGGATCGTGATATCGCCATGGTATTCCAGAACTACGCTCTTTATCCACACATGACTGTTTATGATAACATGGCATTTGGATTGAAGATTCGTAAGATGGACAAGGCTGAAATTGACCGCCGTGTTCGTGATGCTGCTAAACAGCTTGACCTTACACAGTACCTTGACAGAAAGCCAAAGGCTCTTTCTGGTGGACAGAGACAGCGTGTTGCCGTAGGTCGTGCTATCGTTCGTAACCCTAAGGTATTCTTGTTCGATGAACCTCTTTCTAACTTGGATGCTAAGCTTCGTGTAACAATGCGTTCTGAACTTGCTTCTTTGCATAACAGATTGCAGGCTACAATGATTTACGTAACTCATGACCAGATTGAAGCTATGACTCTTGGTACAAAAATCGTTGTAATGAAAGACGGTGTTATCCAGCAGATTGGTGCTCCACTTTACCTCTACAACAACCCAATCAACAAGTTCGTAGCAGGCTTCATTGGAACTCCTCCAATGAACTTCCTGACTGTAAAGGTTCTTGAAAAGAACGGAAAGATTGTTTGTGATGAAGGTTCTTTCGAAATCAACCCTACAGACGAACAGGCTAAATATCTTAAAGACTATGTTAACAAGGAAGTATCTTTCGGTATTCGTCCAGAAGACCTTACTTACGTTGACAAGCCGGCTGCAAAAGATGATATGCAGATGAAGATTACTAACAAGGAACCACTTGGTGCTGAAACACACTTGTACCTCGTTTCTAACAAGGGACAGTCAATCATCGCTAAGACAACAGCAAATGCTGAATTCCGCCTTGGAGATTCAGTAAACGTTGTTCCTAACATGGAGAAGGCTAAGTTCTTTGCTATGGATGAAGAAGAATTGAACATCTGTGACCAGATTGAAAAGAAATGGTAGACTAAAATCGAAGAACCGTTAAAAAACAATGCGCAAGCATTGTTTTAGGTTCATCGAAAGAATGGCTCGAGCAAAATCTGTGATTTTGCCTATAATTGGTAAACTGTTAAAAAAGGCTGTCCGAAAGGGCAGCCTTTTTGTTTTTAAAGTGTTATTTTGGATTAATCCGGGAAATGGCAGCGCACCTTGTGCCCATCTCCACATTCCTTCCATTCTGGAATCTGCTGACGACAAAGGTCTGTTGCTTTTGGGCAGCGGTGGGCAAAAGGGCAGGCGTGTAAAGATTCAAGGACGCTTTTTACTTCGCCTTTCTGCTTTATTCCGTTAAAACTGCTGTCTGCAAAAAGCATCTGTGTGTAGGGGTGGCGGGCTTTGTTGTAAAGGTCTGCGGCGGGAGCCTCTTCTACCAGCATTCCGCGGTACATTACACCGATTGTGTCGCAGAACCAGCAGGAAACCCGCAGGTCATGGGCAATAAAAAGGTAGGAGATTCCGCGCTTTTGCCTTATTTCCAGCAGAAGTTTTAGAATCTGGCTTTGAACAGAAACGTCCAGTGCACTTACAACTTCATCACAAAAAACAAGCTGGGGATTCATTATGAGGGCACGTGCAATTGAAATGCGCTGGCGCTGGCCTCCGGAAAATTCAGAAGGCCGGCGTTCTAAATCATCTGGAGAAAGCCCCACTTCCTGCATCAGTTTTGCGGCTCTTGCACGGGCTTCGTCTTTTCCCTGCCAGAGTGAAGAATATCGGTAACTTGCAGTAAGTACGTCATAAATGGTTTTTCTGGGGTTCAGGGAGCGGGCCGGATCCTGAAAAACATATTTAATTTTTTCGCGGTAGGCGCGTAATTCTTTCCTATTAAATAGCTGAATTTCCTGCTCTGTAGAAGCTGGATTTTCCTTGTAAAAAATCTTTCCTCCGTCTGCCTTGTACATGCGCACAAGCATTCTTGCTGTGGTTGTTTTCCCGCAGCCGCTTTCGCCAACAAGGCCGTAGGTTTTTCCTCTTTCAATTCCAAAGGAAACTTCATTTACTGCAAATACCCGGTTTTCTGTTTTTGCAAAAAAGCCTGCGTCCAGAGCAAACTGCTTGGAAAGATTATCTGCCCTGAGGATATAATCTGTATTTCTTGAATTAATTTCTTCCATTTGTTGCCCCCATGTTTTCTTTTGTGTCTGTGTAGTGGGTGCCAAAACGAGGTCTGGCTGCAAGCAGAGTTTTTGTGTATTCATCCTGAGGATTTTCTATAATCTGGCGGGAAGTGCCGCTTTCTACAATCTGCCCATTATGCATTACAAGAATGTTATCGCAAAGGTCTGCCACTAAATCTATATTGTGACTGATAAAGATGATGGAAAGCCCCCGCGTGCGGCGCAGGTCTGCAAGCAGGGATACTATCTGAGCCTGGATTGTTACGTCCAGAGCAGTGGTAGGTTCATCGGCAATTAAAAGTTCACAGCCCTGGGCAAGGGCAAGGGCAATGCCGATTCTCTGCAGCTGACCGCCGCTGAACTGGTGCGGGTAGTTTTTAAGACGATTTTCCGGGTCTGGGAGTCCTACTTCTTCCAGAAGTTTTATGGCTTTTTCTTTTGCTTCTTCTTTTGTGATTTCAGCTTCTGAATTTCTGAAGGTTTCTAAAAAGACGCTTGCCATATTCTGCAGGGGGTCAAAAGAGCGTCCCGGTTCCTGCAGAATCAGACCGATTTTTCTTCCCCTCTGGAAACGCAATTCTTTTTGTGTCAGACCGGAAAGTTCCGTGCCGTTCAGGTAAATTTTCCCGTAAACAAAGGCATTTGGCGGAAGGAGGCCTGGAATTGCGGTTGTGGTAACGGTTTTCCCGCTTCCGCTTTCTCCTACAATGCCAAGAATTTCTCCGCGTTCCATTGTAAAGGATACGTCTTTTACGCTGTGCACGTTTACCTGCTTTTTGCCCTGCAGCATTGCAAAGTAGACTGAAAGATTTTGGACTTGCAGAAAATGCGATGGAGTGCTGGCATCCTGTGGGGGCGGCATTTCTGTATCTCTAGCAGCCTGTCCGGGGTGTGAGGCTTCTGTCATTATCGAACTTGATTCGATAATCATTTTTTCAATCTTTCTTTTTTTCCATGTCGGGAAAATTGTGTGATAAGGGTCAAAATAATCTCGCAGGGCGTCTCCCAAAAAGTTAAATGCCAGAGTTACTGCAAGGAGCAGCCAGACTGGAGTGAGAAGCCAAGGAAAGTGCTTGAGGTTTGAGAGGGTAGAAATGTCACGGTTGATGAGAGAGCCCCAGCTTACAGCCGGGTCTGCAATTCCAAGCCCCAGGTAAGAAAGGGTTGTTTCGCTCATGATAAAGCCCGGTACGGCAAGGGTCGTGCTTACAATCAGAAGGCTTGCAATCTGGGGAATAATGTGAGAGAAGATGATGACAAGGGAAGGCACTCCTTCAAGTGCCGCGTCCTGCACGAATTCTTCTCTTTTTATTGCGTGAATCATACCGCGCAGTGTGCGGGCACTTCCCGGCCAGCCCACAAGAGAAAGAATGAGCGTGATAATCATGTAGGAAGTGCCGCTGTCCATTTTTGTGTTCAGCAGAGAGCGCAAAAACAGGATGAGGTAAAGCCCCGGAACCAGCATGAAAAACTCGCTCAGGCGCATGACCGTCCAGTCTGCGGCACCTCCGTAATAACCGGCCAGCCCGCCAAGAAGCATGGCTAGTATAAGAGAAATTGCGCTTGCCACAAAACCTATGGTAAGGGAAATGCGGCTGCCGTAAACCATGCGGCTGAAAAGGTCGCGCCCCAGATTATCAGCACCAAAAAGGAAGACAGGGTAAGTTTCGCCGGTCTGGGGGTCTGGACGGCTTGCAAAAAGATGGCGGCTGCAGGGAATAAAGCCCATAAGGCGGTAAGGTTCTCCCTTTGCGAAAAAAGAAAGATTGTGAGTCAGTCCTTTTACTTTTGCATATCGCCATGTGATTGGTGAAAGCACTCTGTATTCGCGGACAACCAGACCTTTTGATGAAAGTTCAATATTTGCAGGATGAAAGGTGTCTTCTTCAAAAATTTTATCTGGGGGATAAGGGGCAACAAATTCCGCAAAAATCATGAATAAATAAAGAAGAGCAATCAGAATCAGTGAGATTATGGCCAGAGGGCGGGTTTTTATGTATTCAAAAAATCTTTTCATCTTAAATCCTCATGATAAAATCTAGTTTTCTAGTTGGAACCGTAGCGGATTCTCGGGTCTACAAGGGCAAGCAGAATATCAGAGATAGTCATGCCGGCCAGAACCAGAGCAGAAATAAACATATTGTTGGCAAGTACAAGGTTTACATCCTGCTGCATTACTGCGTCGTACATAAGGCGGCCAATTCCGGGGTAGGCAAAGATGATTTCCAGAACAAGGGAGCCGGAAAAAAGGCTGGCCAGCAGGTTCGCGCTGCCTGTTATATAGGGGTTCAGAGTATTGCGGAAGGCATGGTTCAGGTAAATGCGGCGTTCACTTATTCCCCGGGAGCGCAGAGCCATGATGTAAGGCATTCCCATCTGATCCAGCATGGTGGAACGAATCATGCGCATGGTGCCTCCGATTCCGCCCAAAAAAGAAGCAAGCAGAGGAAGAAAAACGTGATACATATAACTGAAGGTGAATTTTACAGGCGATTCAGAAATTGGAAAGTCGGGATAGGCAGTAACCGGAAAAAGTTTTGTTACCGAGGCAAAAAGCTGGAGCAGAATTAAAAGCAGGATTCCCGGAAAGGCATGAAAAAACAGTGCAAAAAAAGTGGCGCCAACATCCAGTCTTGTGCCGGCCTTGCTTGAAAAATAAACTCCCAGAAGAAAAGAAAAAATTGTGATGAAAACAAGTGAAATCAGATTTAGAACCAGAGAGTTTACTATCCGGCTTTTTATCAGAAAACTTACAGGAGCCTTTGAAATTAAGGAAACTCCCAAATCATGATGAACTATAACCCTGTTCAGCCATTTGAAATACTGAATTGTGAAAGGCTTGTCTAATCCCATTTCTGCACGCAGGCGGGCAAGCTGTTCTTCACTGTAAACGGAATCTTTTCCTGCAGTTCCGCCTGTTACAGCGCCACCGCTTCCTGTATTGCTGGAAGGGGCATTATCTGTCTGGCTCATAAGCTGCTGCTGAACCATCTGGTCTACAATATCACCGGGGGCAAGTTCCATCAGGGCAAAAAGAGCCCAGCCTAGAACAAAAAGAATTACCGCCATGGTTATAAGCCTGCCTGTTATAAAGGAGGTAAGAGGAGCCTTTTTTCTGAAGGTTCGCCAGGGGTTTGCCAGATTAATTGCCATGTAATTTTCCTTCCATATATAAATGTGATTATTGTGCAAGATAAATATATTCTGTTGTTGCGCCGTTCATGTTGTCGTAATAAACATTATCCATAGACCAGCGGTTCTGCAGGGCCATAAAGCTTCTGCCGCGGGTAAGGTAGATGATGGGGCACTGCTCCAGAAAAATCTGCTGATATTCATCCCAATAAGGCTTTGCCTTTTCATATTCTGTGATGCAGGCAGCCTTGTGGTAAAGTTCGTCTACTCTGGCTTCCCATTCAGTTGCGGGGCTTTTCTGCAGCGGGTACCAGAGGTGAAGGTTTCCATCGCTTACCCATACATTGCTGCCCTGAGTCGGGAAAATGGAACCTCCGCCTAGTCCTATGAGAACTGACTGCCAGTCGTAGGTGGCGGTAAGCTGTTCAACAAGTTTCTGAAAATCTGTAGGGCGGACTGTTACCGTAATTCCTTCTTTTTTACATTCGTCTGTTATAATCTGCGCAATATCTGAATACTGGGAACTGCCGCCAGAAATTGTAAGGTCAAAAGAAACTTTTATTCCGTCTGAATCATAAAGAAATCCGTCTTCACCTTTTGTAAAACCGGAAAGAGCCAGCAGGGAGCGGGCGTGTTCGTGGTCAAAAAGGTATTGCAGTTTTATGTTTTCGTCATAATATTTGTTTGCTTCCGGGAAAAAAGAGAGTTTCGGAGCTCCAAGGCCGCGGTAAGTCTGCTGAATTATGCGTTCCCGGTTCAAAAGACAGCTCATTGCCTGGCGGAAATGCTTGTCTGTAAACCATTTGTAAAAGGCCTGGTCTTTATTCTTAGGATTCTGATTAAAAGACCAGAAAGATGCGTTCATGCCGCCGTCTGAATTAAAGACCGTGTAGCCTTTTTTAGACTGATGGGCAAGGGGCGTGCCGTCTGCTTCAAAGGCATTGCGGGCATTTTCTACAACCTCGTCCAGCTCTTCGGGGCTGGGGCCATAGGCTTCCAGTTTGCCCTGAGTAAAAAGCAGGTAGGCAGTGCTGTTGTTTCCTATAATTTGGGCAATTCGTTCTTCCGGGTAGTAGTGGTTCTCGCCGTTTGCGTCTTTGTCCCAGTAATGGGGATTCCTTTTGTAAAGGAGCCGCTGCCCCGGCGTGTATTCTGTAAGAAAGTAAGGCCCGCAGGAAGGAAGTTCGCGGGGGTCGGTTGCAACCGTAAGAATTTTCTTTACGCCATCTGCACCGCCTTTTTCTTTTGCAGGGCGGTAAATAAAGGCCGGGCCAAAATCCATGTTTGTTGCAAGAACCGGTTCTGCAACAAGATTCGGAAAGTGAAAGGTAAAGCTCCTCTCATCAATCTTTTCTATGTCTATATGTTCCCATTCTCCTGCCTGATTTTGCATAAACTGACCGTTATAGGCAGATGAACCACATTCTTCATCACCGCAGATTTCGTTATACCAGAAGATTACGTCATCGCTGGTGATTTTTACCCTACGGCTTCCGTCTTTGTCATCATAAAAATCCCAGTACAAATCGTTTCGCAAGGTGTAGGTAATATCCAGTTTTCCGCTTTCTTCAAAAGTTGTGATTTTAAAATCTGCCGCCTGAGCCTTCCACTTCCGCTCATTTATGTCATAGCTTGCAAGAGATTCTGTAAGGGGGGCAATTACGCTGCTTGTTTCGCTGTCTGTTTCTGCAATCAGCATGTTAAAACTTTTTGGGTCTCCGCCAATGCTGGTATACCAGCTGCCGCCAGCCTTTCCAGCAACAAATTCGGCATTGCCTTTAGGGCGGCTTACGGTTTTTTCAAGCATTTCGCTAAAACCCGCAGCCCTTGCAGCTTCAATTTCTTCCAGAGTCATTTCCGGTGCCTTGTAACATCCTGAAAATACTGACGCAATAAAAGTGCCTGTCAGTATCAGTTTTGCACCATTATTTAGCCGAAATCTTTTTGATTTTTTCATCATTCCACCCTATCTATATTATATAGGAATAAAATGAATCCTGCATCATTTTTTTTGACTATTATGATATAATAGTATGAATGGAGCAATATCAGGTAGGAAAGCTTTTGCGTAAAACGCCTTGATGTATTTTTTCATTTGCTTCTAGAATATATATATATTACTATATTAAGAAGGGAGTATTTAGAATCATGTTCTGGATAAAAATAATAATTGTCATTGTTTTTATTCTTGCAGTATTCTGGATGTACGATTTCATCAAGAATTACAGGATAAGGCATTGTGCTGTAAAATGTGGTGTCTGCGGAAGTGTAAATACGGAATTAAAAAATAACGATACTGTGGAGTCTTTTTATAACAGGAGTTTTTTTGATGGCGTTACTCAGGGTGAAAAGAAGTATGTCGTTCATAATCCTCCAACATATTATTGTAAGGATTGTGGAAAAGAATATGGCTTAAGTGAAGGCGAATGGGTAAAAAATCCAATTATTCCAGAAAAAGTAGAGGTAAAAAATGAAAAATTTGAAAACTAAAAAAATAACTCTTGTAAGCCTTGCATCACTTGTCCTGTTTACAAATTTCACCCTTACTTCCTGCAAAAAAGTGACTGTAAAGGCAGAAGACGGCACGGAAAGAAAAGCTTCTGTCCGAAAACTTCTTAATG
>JAFUYH010000038.1 GCA_017470605.1 Treponema sp. | reverse complement strand
TACGGTAAGGGAAAACATTGCACTTCATAAGCCAGAGGCTTCTCTGGAAGATGTAATAGAAGCTGCAAAAAAAGCCGGGGCACATGAGTTTATAGAAGCCCTTCCACGCCGTTATGACACAGTGCTGGCTGAGCATGGCGGTGGACTTAGCGGAGGTGAAAAACAGAGGCTGGCTCTTGCCCGTGCCCTGCTTGGAAATCCTTCACTTTTGATTCTTGATGAAGCAACCAGCAGTCTTGATACGGTGAGCGAAATGCAGATTCATGATGTAATCAGAAAACTCCGTACAGACGGAATTTCCGTAATCCTTATAGCCCACCGCCTTACAACTGTAATGGGCTGCGACAGCATATATGTTATGGATAAAGGAAAAATAGTTCAGCACGGCGCCCACCTGCAGCTTATGAATCAGAAAGGAATTTACCGCGAGCTCTGGAATGGAATTGCGGTGTAGGCGGAGGGGAAAAATGAATCTAAAAACCTTTGAAGAAATGCAGCATACCTCGGTTTTCTTTATGCTTCGGCCTGCAAGGGCTGTGTATGCCTTTCTGCTTGCAGTATGCGGGGCACTGGCTGCTCTTTTTTTGTGGGCTTTATTTGCGCCTATGGATGATGTAGTGCGGGCTCAGGCGGTTCTTAGGCCTGCAGAAGCGGTTTCTTCCGTGCGCTGTGTTGCAAGCGGGGAACTTGAACAGAGACTGTATGAAAATGACATGAAAGTGGAGGAAGGTGAACTGCTTTTTTCTTTAGACACTTCCGTTTATTCAAGGGAACTGGATGCTTGTCTTCATGAGCAGAAGAAAAATGAAGAAGAAATATTTATCAATAAGATTCTGCTTGAAACGATGGAAAGCGAGCGTCTGCCGGAACTTGCTGAAACTTCTGACGCATACATAAAATCTGCTGTGTATATTTCAGAAATGCAGAGGTATGAAAAGGCTTATGAAGATGCCCTGGTAAAATGGGAGCGGGAGCGTGATATGCCAAGTGCCTTATATGTGGCGCAGAATGCGGCGGATGCAGAAAATGCAAAGGAGCAGAGCCGGCTGAACTATGAGGCCTGGAAGAATTCACAGAAGGTTCAGGCTGTCGAACAGAAAAGAAGCCTTGAAAGTACAAGACGGACTTTAGAAAGCAGAATCACTGAGCTGGAGCGTGTAATCCGCAATTCTACGATTTATGCGCCAATCAGCGGACGTGTGGCAGAAGTGGCAAAACTGAATCCCGGAGATTATCTTATGGCGGGAGAAGAAATTTTGCGGATTGTTCCTGACGGGGCAGAAGGCCTAAAGGCAGATATTTATGTTGATCCTTCTTACGTTGCAAAGGTCTGCGTGGGCGATGCAGTACGAATGAAGTTTCCGGGGCTTCCGCCCAGCCGTTACGGTATGTTAGAAACAAAGGTAGACCTTGTTCCTCCTGACGCAAGTCTTTCACAGTCCGGCAGTCTTGTTTTTGTGGTAGAATCTGCCGTGCCGGAACCATGGCTTGAATCCCGCCATGGCCGCAGGGCTTCCCTTATCCCCGGCATTACCGCCGAAGCCCGCATCATTACAGACCGCACCACCGTACTGCGCATGGTTCTGCGAAAACTAGATTTTATAAATTGATTTTGTAATATCTTAAAAGCCCATTGCTTCCAGTGGGTGTGTTAATGCGTAAACCTGGGCATCGTATTCTGCCTGCATTGCAAAATCTGAAGGAAGCCATTCGTATTTCTGGCGGAGCTGAGGCAGAGCCTTTATTACATCTCCTCCGTTTTCTGCAACAGCATTCCAGTAATCTGCCTTAAACTTTTTGGTACTGACAGGCAATGTGTTGCTTTCTGTTTGAATATCTGTAATAATCCAGCGGTCTTTTTTGTAGGTGAGGGTGATGGTTTCGTGAACTTTTTCTACGACAAAGCCAAAATCTTCTCCTTCTGTGTGCAGAAGATAAAAATCTACTTCATGAACAGACAAGTCTCCGTTTTGCAGAGTAATGTTTCCTTCCTGTATAACTGCTTCCGGTTCTTCATCTTTTTGATAGATTTTAACGTCCAGTTCGTATGGAATTCCGTCTATCTGCAGGTTTGTAACTCCGTAAATACCTGTCTTTTCCCAGCGTTCTTCGTTTGTTGAAAGAAGAAGCCAGCTTTCTGGATTTGCATAGCCGTTATCCTTGTTGTAGGCAAGACGCTGCTTGTGCATAACGTAAATCTGACTTATTACGTCTATCTGCTGCTGGGCTTTTTTCCCTTTTGCAAAGTTCATAAGCATCGTTGTGTCTTTTGAATTAATGCCCTGGAAATAGCCCTGAATGGTCTGAATGGAAGTAAGTCCTTTTGAAGTTAATTCACTGTTTCTTGTTTTTATTGTGTTTATGGTGATTAGGACAAGAACCACCAGTACAATTGCGGCTGTAATTATGAGTGAAGAATTTCTTCTGATATTGCGGCTGGCCTTAATTCTGGAAGCCTGAGTTTTTTTGTAGGCTGCAACCTTTTCTTCAAAATCTTTGTCTGTGCTATCTGATTTTTCTGAAAGTTCAAAAGCCTGGTCTAAAAGTTCCAGCGGGAAATCTGCTTCGGGAGTTAAATCTTCGCTGGATTTTCCCTTCTGTTTTTTGCCGGGAACATTTACCGCATTGGAATTAAGTTTTAAGGCCTTGTTTATGCTGCGGGCAAGCTCCGCTTCAATGCCCTGCAGGCACAGTTCCATCGGAAGAAAATTGCGGTCAAGAATATCTGCATTTCGCTCTACGCTGTTTGTGGAAGAATAGGGGAGCCTGCCTGCAAGAAGCCTGTAGGCAATGACAGCCCTTGTAAAACAGACGGCCGGCAGACCGCTTATTGTTTCGTTTACCCAGCCTTCGTGTTCCATCATGTACTGCTCTGGGGGAAGGGCATTTGCGGCATACTTAAAAAGCTGTTCGGGCAGAATAAGAACCTTTTTCTGCCCTCCGCTTATGTTCACAATAATTCCGCCTGCTCCCACAAGTGGAAGTTTTTCTCCTTCCTGTGCGGCCTGAGTAAGCATTTTGCATACAGTTTTTGCAGCTTCAAAACCTTCTTTTCCACCTTCATTTATAAAAGAAAGAAGAGATTTTGCTCCGCTGCCAGGAGTGTTTTTTCCGCAGTAAAAAACAAAGCGTTCGTTCTTGTCTTCTACATTAAATGACTGAACGTCAGAAAAAGACCACGGCTCAAAATTTTCCCCGTCCCAGAAAATTCCTTCCTGGGCAAGAATTGAATCGTAATTCGTCTTCCCAAACGAATACTCATCCAAATGCGAATTAAGCCGTATTTCTTTTTCATCAAGTTCAATCAATTTCATCTTTTTATTTCCTTATGTGTATGGATATTTTAATTATTTACCGTGCGGATGCAACCGGAAGTTTTATTCTTATGTTGGATTAAAAAAATTGCCTCGCGAGAGCGGAACTGAGGCTGGACTGCATCTGAGCGTTCGCGAGCGCAGCGAGTCGGATACCTATTACGCTCAGCCGCAGTCCCAAGCCGCAGTGCAGCGGAAGCGTGGCAATTTTTTTTGTAAGGTATAAATTAAAACTACCTTTTTCCGTCCGCACTGTAAAGATAATCAAAATAATCCATCTTTGTGCTGAAAGTTGCCGGATAATCCTTCAGATTAGCCTTGTAAGATTCCATGCTCTTCCAGAATGCGTAGAATTCCGGGTCGCGGTTGTAGGCTTCTGCATAAATTGCGGCAGCCTGGGCATCTGCATTACCCTTTATCTCTTCGCTCTTGCGGTAGGCTTCAGAGGCTATTGTGCGCTTATCGCTTTCCAGCTTACCAAGCCATTCAGCTTTTTTACCTTCACCAAGGGAGCGGTAAGCCTGGGCAACCTGATTTCGGTCTTTAATCATCCTGTTGTAAACCGATTCTGTAAGTTCATCAGAATATTTAATCTGACGAGGCACAATATCAATCAAATCAATTCCGTATTCTGGAACCAGCTTGTTTGCTTCTACAGTCATAAGGCGGCAGAGTTCTCCACGGCCTTTTGTTACAACTTCATTTGCTGTTGCTTCGTTTACAAGTTCGCCGATTTCTTTTGCTTCTTCATCCTCTGCATCTTCCTCTGTGCTTACTGCAACATCATTTATAAGGTTTGAAGAGCGGACAATTTCGCTCAGTCTGTTCTGGGTGATTACAGTTCGGCATGAAGAATCAATAATGTCTGAAAGTTTGTTGTAGGCGTTTTCCAGAGTCGTAAAGTTCTGATAAAACTTTGCCGGGTCAGAAATGCGCCAGCGGGATGTAGTATCTACTATAATAAACTGATTTTCTTTAGTCGGAATGCGCTGTTCGTCTCCGTCCAGAGAAAGAACCAGTTTAGGGTATGTGGTAACTTTATCTAAGAAAGGAATCTTAAAATAAAGTCCTGCATCTGTGTGAGTGTTTACAATGCTTCCAAAGCGGGTGATGACAACCTGATTTCCTTCATTTACGATATAAAGAGGGCCCATAAAGAGGAAAATAATCAAAAGGATTATGATGGCAATCAGCCATCCTACAAATTTTCTCATTGCTCGTGTCATATTTTTTTCTCCTAAAATTACCGCGTTAGCGGTTGCGCATGGATGCGCAAAATCACAGTTTGCAAGCTTGCTTGCAAACTGTAGTCGAAATAATTACATGGATGTAATTATTTCGACACCCCCCTAGTTACCTGATTTTAGATTTTTGACAGGCAGGATGTTGTCCAGTTCGCTGTCTATGATATCAGGCTTCTTTTCTGAACTGAAAATTTCATTCATTGTTTCAAGGTAAATGCGTTCGCGGGTTACTTTTGGGGAACGCTTGTATTCTTCGTAAACGGCATTAAAGCGGGCAACATCACCCTTTGCCATGTTTACGCGTTCTGCAGCATAACCTTCTGCAACCTGAATCTGGCGGTCTGCTTCACCCTGAGCGCGTGGAATTTCTGCATTGTAAGCTTCTTTTCCTTCATTAATAAAGCGGTTCATATCCTGGGTGGCCTTGTTTACGTCTTCAAAGGCATCCTGAACTCCGCTTGGCGGAACAATATTCTGCAGTTTTACGGCAATTACGCTGATTCCAAGCCCAAGCTGATTAAAGTTTTCATTCATCATATCAAGGGCCAGTGTTTCTATGTTTGTTCGCTCGCTTCCCATTACGGCAAGAATTGCCCGGTCGCCAACAAGTGTGTTTATAACCGAGCGCGAAATATCGCGGATTGTCTGCTGTTTTTCATAAACGCCAAAAAGCCACTGCTTAGGGTCAACAATTCGGTACTGAATAATCCATTCAACATCTACTATATTAAGATCTCCGGTGAGCATGGTGCTTTCGCTTCCAATGTTGTTCTTGTATTCATTGTTGCGGCCCGCCTTTACGGTCTTGAATCCGAACTGTTCTGTCTGAACAACTTTTACAGGCACGTTGTAAGATTTGTCTATTCCAAACGGAAGTTTTGTATGCAGTCCAGAGCCGACTGTCTGTGTGTATTTTCCAAGTCTTGTGATTACAGCATTTTCTGTTTCATCAACTACATAAAAACTTGAAAAACCAGCCACAACTGCCAGACCTAGAATTATAAGCCAGATAAAAACACCAGGCCCTATAGACTTGTGTTTGCGTTTTTTAGAAGGAGTTTCTTCTTCTGCCATTTTTGCACCTCTCTAATTTTTTTGCCGTCCTGTTTTTACTCTTTATGACAGCATTTATAGTTAAAAAATATAGAAAAGATAGAAAAAAAACAACAAAAATTACAATATAATAGTATAATATTTATATGGAAAAGAAAGAAAATCTTAAGATTGATGCTAAAGAAGGACTATTGAAAAAAGCAGAAAGAGTGCGTGAGAAAAAAACTAAGAAAAATTCTCTTGCCGCCAGGATAATTTTGCGCATTTCTTCTATAATAATGATTTTTCTTTTGGGGGCTCTCTGCTTCTGGTTTATTACCATGAAGTTCGGAAAGTTTTTTGAGGTAAAAAGTGAAAGTAAAACAGCTCTGGTGGATAAGCAGCTTTCTTACTGTCAGGAACTGGTTACTGCAAAATACCGCTACAGCGACATTATCACCTTAAAAAAATCTGCGGGTTTTGCAAAAAGCTACAGCATTATAAAATATACAGGACTGCTGAGGGCAGGAATTGCAGATTTTACTGATGTTTCCTATTATCTTTCTGCAGATGAAAAATCTGTTACCATCCGCCTGCCAGAAACAGAAATTCTTGGGAATGAGATTGTAAAGCAGGAAGTTTTTGACGAAAAGCAGAGTATTTTTGTGCCAATTACTACTCAGGAAATATTTGATGAAATTGATGCTGCCCGCCAGGTTGCTCAGGAAGATATGATTGCAGAAGGAATTCTGCAGGAAAGCGCGGAATATGCAAAAAAAATTATCCGCCAGTTTATGAATGCCGCAGGCTTTGAAGAAGTAATTTTTGAGTAAGGAATGGGGTTAGCGATGGGAGCCCCTGCGAAGCAGCCGACCGCAGCGGGCGGTGGTTGAGCCTGTCGAAACCACTGAACGCGAGGACGGTGAGCGTTAGCGAAGGGCGGACGTAGCGTCCCGAACGTAGAGAGGGAACCCCCAAATAATGAAAAAATATAAACAACTCCTTGAAATTCTTAAAACATTTATATACCTTTAAATCATGTCTACTATTAAAAAGCTACTGACAGGACTTGAAAAAAAATATGTCGTAAATACAATCCTGTCTCCAATCGCCATGATAGGTGAAGTTGTTATGGAAGTTGTCATTCCATTTATAATGGCAAGAATCATTGACGTGGGAATAGCCGGCAGCGACCTTCCTTATGTTATCCGCTGGGGGCTTACAATGATTGCTCTTGCCATAGTTTCTCTGGTATGCGGAGTTCTTGGGTCTGTTTTTTCTACTTATGCAGCTCAGGGCTTCGGCTATACTCTGCGAAAACGCCTGTACGATAAGATTCAGACTTTTTCATTTGCCAATATAGACAAATTCAGCTCTGCTTCTCTTATCACCCGCCTTACTACAGACGTTAATATGGCTCAGAACGTTTACCGTATGCTTATTCACATGTGTGTGCGCTCTCCATTTATGATGATTGCGGGTACTATTATGGCCTTTAGTATTAATCCAAGCATGGCCATTCTCTTTCTTATCGCGATTCCTGTAATTGCAATCGGAATCATCATTATTTCTTCTCTGGCTTATCCTCGCTTTGAAAAAATGATGAAGAAGTTTGACGTGATGAACGGCGCTATTCAGGAAAATCTGATTGGAATCCGCATTGTAAAGGCTTATGTTCGCCAGCCTTATGAAGAAGAAAAGTTCAGAAAGGCTGCGGAAGATGTAAAGAAGGCTCAGACGCATGCAGAAAAGCTGATTATTTTTATGATGCCTCTCATGCAGCTTGTAATGTACATTGCAATGATTGCCGTTATGTGGTTTGGCGGAAGACAGGTTGTGTTTGGCACTATGCAGTCTGGTGAACTTATCAGTTTCTTTACCTATGTTTCTCAGGTTCTTATGTCCATGATGATGCTGGGTATGGTTTTTGTTTCCCTTGTAATGGTACAGGCTTCAAATCACCGTATTGTAGAAGTTCTGGACGAAGTGCCTGATATTGCAGATGCCCATAATCCTCTCATGCAGGTTTCTGACGGTTCAATCCGCTTTGAAAATGTTAATTTCAGCTATAATAAGCGGGAAGAAAACTGTGTTTTAAAAGATATTAATATTGATATTCCAAGCGGTTCTGTTGTGGGAATTATTGGCGGAACCGGTTCTTCAAAAACTTCTCTGGTATCTCTTTTGCCCCGCCTTTATGATGTTTTTTCCGGAAAAGTCATGCTGGGCGGTCATGATGTTCGCGATTATGACATTAAGGTTCTGCGTGATTCTGTTGCAATGGTTTTGCAGAAAAATGTTCTTTTTTCCGGCACTATCAAAGAAAACCTCAAGTGGGGTAATGAAAATGCTAGTGATGAGCAGATTATTGCAGCCTGTAAAGCCGCAGATGCAGATTCTTTTGTTTCTTCTTTCCCGGAAGGTTATGAAACGGAACTTGGTCAGGGTGGTGTAAATGTTTCCGGCGGTCAGAAGCAGAGACTGTGTATTGCCAGGGCACTTCTAAAAAATCCTAAGGTTCTGATTCTTGATGACAGCACTTCTGCTGTTGATACGGCAACAGAAAGCAGGATACGGACTGCATTAAAGGATATTGCTCCTGATACAACAAAGATAATAATTGCACAGCGCATTTCTTCTGTAAAAGATGCTGATATGATTATAGTTCTTGATGACGGATGCGTAAGTGGAATTGGAAAACATGAAGAGCTGCTTGAAAGTAATAAAATTTATAAAGAAGTATTTGACTCTCAGCAGCAGGGCAGCGGTGATGCTGATTTGTCGTAAAAATTACATCCCTGTAATTTTTACGACGCGAGTTTTTGGCAAAACTCGCAGTGAAACTTGGGATTAAATGCGCCATCCATGGCGCCGTATAAATAAATATAAGGAGTTTTTTATGCCTCCAGTAAAACCAAAAGGATTTGGAAAACCAAAAGACGCAAAAAAAACAATTGGAAGAATCATACAATACATGGGAAAATTCAAGGCCTTATGGCTTGTGGTTTTTGTATGTGTACTTATCAGTTCCGGAGCTTCTGTTGCGGGCGGTATGTTTACAAAAATTGCCCTTAACAAGTACATTATTCCTCTTTTGCAGCAGTATCAGGCAGCAGGAAGCCTTACTGCGGAAGTTGCTGCAGGAATTCAGAGTTTTGGCGGAATGATTCTTGGAGTATTCTGCGTATTTTTGGCAGGGGTAATTGCATCTTGGTGCAACAGCCGTCTTATGCTCTATATTTCAACAAATCTTCTATATAATATTCGTGTAGATTTGTTTACAAAACTTGAGCAGCTTCCAATCAGATATTATGATGCCCACACTCATGGAGAATTAATGTCCCGCTTTACAAACGATACGGACACCCTCCGCGAAATGATGAGTCAGACTATTCCTCAGCTTTTTTCTTCTATTATTACAGTAATTGCAGTATTCATAATGATGATTTTGCTGAGTCCTCTTCTTACTGTAATTATGATTGTTTCAATGTTCTTTATAAGTCTGCTTATAGGAGCAATTGGAAAACGTTCTGCAAAAGCCTTCCGCGAAAATCAGAAAAGTGTTGGTGAACTGAACGGTTATATAGAAGAAATGATTGAAGGTCAGAAGGTTATTAAGGTTTTTAATTATGAAGACAAGGCCCGCGCCCGCTTTGAAGTTCTGAACGGAAATTTACGCAGGGCTGGTACAGCCGCCATGACTTTTGGTGGCGTGATGGGGCCATTGATGAATAACCTGAGCCATATGCAGTATGCAATTGTTGCAATTGTTGCCGCAAGTCTTATGATTGCAGGCTTTAATACAGCAGAAACAACAAACTGGTTTGTGGGGCTTCTGGATTTGGGTACTATTGCGGCATTCCTTCAGTATACGCGTTCTTTCAGTCAGCCAATTTCTATGATGAGCCAGCAGGCAAACAGCGTTCTTAATGCCCTTGCCGGAGCAGAGAGGATTTTTGGTGTAATAGATGAAGAACCTGAAGTTGATGAAGGTAAGTTTTCTCTGGTTAATGCCTATGATGCAAAAGACAGGGAAGGGCAGACGCGCCTTGTTCAGTCGTATGCCCGTACCGGGGAGTGGGCATGGAAAAATCCTGCAGACAGTTCTTTGAGCCAGCTGCGTGGAGAAGTTGTTTTTGACCACGTTACTTTTGGTTACAAGCCTGAAAAGACAGTTTTGCATGATGTATGCATTCACGCTAAGCCGGGGCAGAAGATTGCCCTTGTAGGTTCTACAGGTTCAGGAAAGACGACTACAATAAACCTTCTTGCCCGCTTTTATGATGTTCAGGAAGGAAGCGGCAGGATTACTTATGACGGAATTCCTTTGAATGATATTTCTAAGGCCTCCTTGCGTAAGTCTCTGGGCATGGTTCAGCAGAATACTCATCTTTTTACAGGAACTATACGCGAAAACATCCGCTACGGAAATCTTGAGGCAAGTGATGCTCAGGTTTACGAGGCTGCAAAACTTGCAAATGCAGACTCTTTTATCCGCCATCTGGAAAACGGTTATGACACTGTAATTACCGGCGACGGTGCTTCGCTCAGTCAGGGCCAGCGTCAGCTTCTTGCAATTGCACGTGCCGCTGTTGCAAATCCTCCTGTTCTGGTTCTTGATGAAGCCACATCTTCTATTGATACCCGTACAGAAAAGCTGATTGAAGACGGTATGGATTCTTTGATGAAGGGCCGCACTACTTTTGTAATTGCCCACCGCCTTTCTACGGTTCGCAATGCGGATGAAATTATTGTTCTGGAACACGGAAAGATAATTGAACGCGGTTCTCACGACCAGCTGATTGCGGCTAAGGGACGATATTACTTCCTTTATACCGGAAACAGAATTACACTGGACGAATAAAATAAGTTAGAAAGACAAAAAATTAGTGAAAAAACGTATTGCAAAAGCTGTTAGTTTATGCTAACTTACATCTGCAAAAAGTTGTTAGGATTGCCTAATAACTTTTTGCAGGGATAAAATGTTTAATAAACGCAGATACATATTTTCTTTTTTAATTCTGGCACTTCTTGCCTTTTCTGCCTTTGGAGCAGAAAAATCCTGGAAAGATACAGCAAAACAGATGCAGGATATTATTGATGATGCATATAATCTGTATGTGTCAGGTAATTCTGATGCAAGCTATGAGCGTGTAAACGATGCCTATTTTGGTCACTATGAGGTAGACGGGTTTGAACGCAATACACAGAGCCGTATTGGCGGAAGCCGTGCCGGTAATGTGGAAGTTCAGTTCAGTCGTCTTAAGACTGCTGTTCGCAGCGGTAAGCCTGTAGAAGATGTTCGTAAAGAAGCTGACACTCTTATTACAATGCTCTACGAGGATGCTGCAAAGCTAGACCCTCCAGAAATGGAATGGAATGAGCTTGCTCAGATTCTTTCAGAAGAGTTTTCTGAGGCAGCCCAGATGTATGCCGAAGGACACGTTGTTACTGCTGAGCCAAAGTTTCGTAAGGCTTATGCCCGCTATTACGGAAAATCAAAGTTTCAGGAGAATGTAATTAAATCACTTTCTGCCAGTCGTGATGAGCAGATTGTAGAACAGTATACAAAAACAAAAAATATGATTCTGAACAAGGCTGAAAAGCCTTTGGTTGTTGAATCTATAAATGAGCTTTCTAGTATTCTTTCAAAAACCGCTTTGGATTTGACAAAGAAAAATAACAGGGCCCAGTGGTGGGGTACAGTTTTTGCCTCCCTTATGATTCTTCTGCGCGAAGGCTTTGAGGCAATCTTAATTGTAGGTGCAATTATTGCATATCTTCGCAAAAACGGAAGTGAAAATCTTAAGCCAGTATACCGTGGTTCTCTCTGGGGAATTGTTGCTTCTATTGTTATGGCAATCATCCTTATCAGTCTTACAAAATTCGGCTTTGAAAGCGGACAGGGGCAGGAGGTTGTAGAGGGTGTAACAATGTTCATTGCTGTTGCTGTTCTTTTCTATACATCAAACTGGATGGTTTCAAAATCATCTTCTGCTGCCTGGTCTAGTTATATCAAAGGAAAAGTAAAAACTTCTGTAGATAAGAACAGTATGTTCAGTCTGGCCTTTACCTGCTTCCTTGCGGTTTTCCGCGAGGGGGCCGAAGTAATCCTTTTTTATCAGGCAATGTTTGCTGGTTCAAAGGGAAAGAGCGGAACTGTGTCTGCTGTAATTTTGGGAATTGTAATTTCCATTGTGCTTCTGGTCTTTGTCTACAAGGCAATCATCCTTACTGGTAAGAAACTGCCGCTCAAACCTTTCTTCCTTGCAACTTCAATTCTGATGTTTGTAATGGTTGTTTCCTTTGTGGGTGGAGGAATCAGCGAATTTGTTGATGCAGGCTGGATAAGTCCTCATGTAATTTCCGGCGTTCCAACAATTTCTCTTCTTGGAGTTTATCCGTATGCAGAAACTCTTATTGCCCAGGCAATTGCTCTGGTAATAGTTATTCTTAGTCTTGTGATTGGAATGATTATTAATAATAAAAAGGTAAAGAAGGCTCTGGCAGACTAGCTGTTTGTCCTAGCTTTTAAATAAATCGGTTTAAATACACAAAAGGAGTGTAATAGTATGAAAAAGACAATGTCTTTAGTATTGGCAGGTGCTTGTCTTGCATTTGCATTTGTTTCTTGCTCAAAGAGCAATAATTCACAGGTTGCTTCATCTTCAGCTGCTGCAGAAGTAGAGGAAGAAGATGAAGGCGGATTCGTTGAACACGATATCGGCGATGAACAGCAGGCAGGTTTCCTTGCTGTAAATGGTGTTTACTTCCAGGCTGTTGATATGAAGTCTGGTGAAGGAAACGTTCAGAATGGTGCAGACTTTACAATGCACATTGAAGCTGATATTGCTGCTATGGATAACAACCTTGGTTTCGTTGTAGACCAGTTTGTTCCAGGTCTTACTGTTGATTATGAAATTGTTGACCAGGCAAATGATTCTACAGTAGTATTTGGAACATTCATGCAGATGAACGCATCTGATGGTCCTCACTATGGTGCTAACATCAACTTGAACAAGGCTGGAACTTATACAGCACGCTTTATCATCCACAGCCCAGCAGAAAACAACTACTATATCCATACAGACGAAGATACTCGTCCTGGAGAAACTCTTCAGGATTACTGGAAGGACGACAAGCCTCTTACAGTTGAATTCAAGGACTGGGTATTTGATGGTAAGAAAGTTCAGCCAGAATACAACTAGTAACTGCTGAGCCGGGATTTCCTCCTGAACCCCGGTTTTTCATAAAAGTACTTTTCTTTTGCCACAGTTTTCTTTTAGGGAGACTGTGGCTTTTACCTTTTTATAAGGTTTTACTTATGGCAAAAAATTTATATGAAGTTGTACTGAATCTGCTGCTTCCTTTTTTAATGCTTTCGATAGTAAGTTCAGTAAATTATAGTTTTTCAAATAAACGTATTAGACTCTGGCACTGGAAGGGGCTTGTGATTTTATTTGCTCTTACAGCAATAATGTCTGTATTGCGACAGTGGCGTATTATCAGATACAATCAGATTAATAATATTTATCTTTTATGTACTGCCTTTATTACCGGGCTTGTTTATATCATCCTTGTCTGGCTTTATTTTGGATTTCTGAAAAAGAAAAATGACTCAGTTTTAAAATTTGTTTTTGAAATTATTCTGACAGTGCTAGGACTTTGCTATGCAGCCTGTCTTATGTTATATAAGGTACCTACCGTAATTTTTCTGCCCATGCAGTTTCTTGGAATTGGAGAGAGCATTTTTACTACAATGTATCTTTTAAAAATTACTGGCTTTTTGTGCGGCTGGCTTGTCTGCATTCTTTTTTGCATTGCCTTTTATAAGCTGATGTATAAATCTCCTGAAAAAGAGAGGGCTGCGGCATTTTCCATTTTTTATCTTTTAAGCGGTTTTATATATTTTGTTGCGGTTATTGGAATTATAAATTCTTATTACAGAAAGAAAATAAAAATTCCTACAGGTCTTAGAAAAGCAATTCCAAGGCTTATTACCGCAGAAAATGCAGTTTTGCTTGTGATAATCGCACTTTTGATAATTATTGCCCTTGTATTCTTTGTGCGTCATATAAAGCTTCACGGAGAATATACAAATCCTGCCGAGCACAGACTTTTACGCCGTTATGAGCGTGACTGCCGCCGTCTTGGAGCTTTTGTCCTGCTGCTTGCTGTTTTTTCTATGGTTGACATGACGGCAATAAAAAAGCGTTCAACCAAGCTTGTTGAGCTTTCTCCTAGCGAGGATTTTCAGTTAGAAGGTAAGCGTATTTATATTCCTTTGGAACAGGTTAGTGACGGACACTTGCACCGCTTCTCCTGGGATAACGGGCGGGGTAAGACTGTGCGTTTTATCATCGTGCAGAAAAAGGGCACAAACTTTGGAATTGGGTTTGATGCCTGCGAGGTTTGCGGAAACGTTGGCTATTACGAGCGAAAGAACGATATTGTTTGCAACCGATGCGATGTTGTTATGAACAGAAATACAATTGGCTTAAAGGGTGGCTGTAATCCTATTCCACTGGAATCTTCTATTGAAGATGGTGGAATTGTGATTGACACAGATGACCTGGACAGGGAAAGCGGACGCTTTTAATGGAGTTTTTAGAGGAGATGCAGGATGTTTTTTAGAATGGTGATTCAGGCTCTTGTGCGTCAGTGGAAAAAGATGGCCATGATTGCCTTTACAATTGCTCTGGGAGCTTCTCTTGCAACGGCAATGCTGAACGTTATGTTTGATGTTGGCGACAAGGTTAATCAGGAGTTAAAAACTTATGGTGCCAATATCCGTGTTGTTCCAGAGACTGCTTCGATTTTAAGCGATATTTACGGAATTGAAGATTCACAGGCTCAGTACCTTAAGGAAGCTGAGCTTGGAAAAATAAAGACTATTTTCTGGTCTTTTAATATTGTAGATTTTGCGCCTTATCTGGAAGGTAAAGCTTTTCTGTCTGGGGCAAGCTCTGGTTTTAGCGGTGGCACAGGTTCTGATGGTGCTTCAGAAACAGGGGAAGGTGAGGACGTGAGTGTCTTTGGAACCTGGTTTTCTCATCATATGGAGCTTCCAACAGGAGAGACTCTTGATACCGGAATGAAGGCCATGAAGACCTGGTGGACAATGGACGGCAGCTGGCTTGGCGATGATGATTTTGACGGGGCTCTTGTTGGTATAGGTCTAGCAGAAAAAATGGGAATTAAAGTTGGCGACATAATTTCTTTAAGAAATGAAGCTGGTGCTGTGGGTGTGTCTGGCGCAGGGGCTGCTAGTGAATGTAATTTTACCGTGCGGGGAATTTTTGATGCAGGCGGAGATGAAGATGACTATGTGTACGTAAATCTTTCTTCTGCTCAGGAGTTGTTTTCAAAGCAGGGGCTTATTTCGTCTATTGATGTAAGTGCTTTGACCACCCCGGACAACGAGCTTGCCCGCCGAGCCGCCCAGGACCCTCAGAGCCTTAACATGGTTGACTGGGATACCTGGTACTGCACGGCCTATGTAAGCTCAATCTGCTATCAACTTCAGGAAGTAATTTCCAATTCCAGTGCAAAGGCTGTGCGTCAGGTAGCAGAAAGCGAAGGTGCAATCTTGAATAAAACTCAGCTTCTTATGCTTCTGATTACAATACTCAGCATGATTGGTTCTGCCCTTGGAATCTCGAATCTTGTTACAGCAAGCGTTATGGAACGCTCTCAGGAAATTGGGCTTATGAAGGCGGTTGGTGCTTACAACGGCTCTGTAATGGCTCTTGTTCTTACAGAAATTCTTATTACTGCGGTGATTGGTGCCGCTGCGGGATATTTTGCAGGTCTGGGGTTTGCCCAGATTATCGGACAGTCTGTTTTTGACTCGAACATAAATATAAAGCTTACGGTAATTCCTATTGTTGCAATTTTGATTTTTGTAGTTACAATGGCTGGCTCCATTCCTTCTATACGAATGCTCTTGCATTTAGAGCCGGCAGAGGTACTTCACGGAAGGTAGAATTTTATGACAAGAAGACAGTTTTACTTAAAGATGATAACAAGCTCCATAATGCGTCGCCGCTCCCGAATGTTGATTGCCCTTTTTGCAGTTGCCATTGGTGCCACAATTTTAAGCGGACTTGTTACAATTTATTATGATGTTCCCCGTCAGATGGGGCAGGAATTCCGCTCTTATGGTGCAAACCTTATGCTTTCTTCAAAAAATGCTGACAATTTAAGTCAGGAAAATCTTGAAAAGGCAATAACCCTTATTCCAAAAAATCAGCTGGTGGGAACTTCTGCCTACCGCTACGAAAGCCTAAGGTTGAACAGGCTTCCTTTTACCACAGGGGGCGTTGATTTTGAAGCTGTTCAAAAAACACGGCCTTACTGGGGTGTGAACGGCTCTTATCCTGCTGATGATTATGAGGTGCTTTTGGGCCAGACGGTCAGCCAGACAGTTGCCGTAAAAGAAGGTAGCGAAATTGAGCTTGTAGGACTTGATGTTTTTGGAAACGAGTTTAAGCAGAAGTTTACTGTAAGCGGCATTTTACAGACTGGCGGAAGCGAAGAAGACTGCATATTTATGAAGATAAGCGTGCTTGAAAAGCTTATGAAAGACAGCGGCATTTTTGATGTGGCAGAATGTTCCATAAGTGCAAGTGGAGCAGAGCTTGAAGGAATTGCAGCAAAAATAGAAGGTGGGGTAGAAGAAATACAGCCACGTCTTGTAAAGCGGGTTACAAAAAGCGAAGGAACAGTTCTTAAAAAATTACAGGCTCTTGTGTGGATTGTAACTCTTGTTGTTCTTGTGCTTACAATGGTTTGTGTTGCCACAACAATGATGGCCGTAGTTGCGGAACGCCGTAAGGAAATCGGATTAAAGAAATCTCTTGGGGCAAAGAACCGCAGCATTGTAAAGGATTTTCTTGGGGAAGGAATTGTACTTGGAGGACTTGGCGGAGTGCTTGGAATTGTGCTTGGCTTTATTTTTGCCCAGGCGGTAAGTCTGAATGTTTTTGGACGTTCAATTTCGTTTCAGCCGCTTTTAATTCCACTTACAATTGTGGTTTCTGTTGCAATCACTGCACTTGCCTGTCTGCTTCCTATAAAAAGTGCGACAGACGTTGACCCAGCATTAGTTTTAAAAGGCGAGTAGAAGGTTTTTTGGAGGAATAAAATGGCATTACTTGAAATAAAAGATATTTCTAAAATATATTCAGGCGGAACTGTAAAGGCCTTGCAGAATGTAAGCCTTACTGTAGAAAAAGGCGAGTGGGTTGCCATAATGGGACCTTCTGGAAGCGGAAAGTCTACAATGATGAACATTATAGGCTGCATGGATAAGCCTTCCAGCGGTCAGGTAATTCTGGATGGAGTTGATATAACAAACGAAAACTCCAGAAATCTTACGACAATCCGCCGCGATAAAATCGGCCTTGTTTTTCAGCAGTTTCATCTGGTAAATTACCTTACTGCCGTAGAAAACGTAATGATGGCCCAATATTATCACAGCATTCCAGACGAAAAGGAAGCCATGGAAGCTCTCGAGCGGGTGGGGCTTGCAGATCGTGCAAAGCATCTTCCAAGTCAGCTTAGTGGCGGTGAGCAGCAGAGAGTTTGTATTGCTCGTGCCCTTATCAACTATCCTCAGCTTATTCTTGCCGATGAGCCGACCGGAAACCTTGACGAAGCAAATCAGAATATGGTAATAGAGATTTTCCGTAAGCTTCATGAAGAGGGGCGAACAATTGTTGTTGTAACCCACGACCCTGAGGTTGCCGAGGTTGCCGAGCGTACCGTTGTCCTTGAGCACGGAAAGCTTGCCCGGGAATTTAAAAATCAAAATTAAAAACTTAAAAAAGGAATTTTATATGAAAAAAATTACATTTTTTGACATTGCACTTATACTTCTCTCTCTTTTGCTCTGCCTTGGAACAGCATTTATGTTTCATCCTTGCGGACCCAAGGAAGACGGCTCCTGGATGCTCTGCCACTGGGCAGGAAACGTGATTGTGGCTTTGGGAGCAGCCTTTTCTGCTGCTTCCATTGCAAGACTATTTTTACCTAAAGAAATTAAAACAGGAATTTCAATCGCCTTCATTCCTTTTGCAATTATAAGCCTTCTTGTACCAGGCTTACTTGTAAAAATGTGCATGATGCATGATATGAGGTGCTGGGCAGTTATGAAGCCATCTGTTGTGATTTTAAGCGTTCTTATTATAATCATTTCGATTGTAGATATTATTGTAGCGGCTGTAAAAAAATGAAATTTTCATCACTTCCTTTTTTGAATATCATGGGTAAAAAGGGACGGAACGGAGCACTGCTTGCCTTTTCAGTTCTGCTTTCATTTTCTCTTTTTGGAGGTGCTCTCCTTCTTTTTAGTTTGCATCGTGGTTTAACTTCGCTTGAACAGAGGCTTGGGGCAGATATTATTGTTGTTCCTTACGAGGCCCGTACCAAGGTTAGTGCCGATACAATTTTGAATCAGGGAAACCGCACTTATTTTTATATGAGTGCAAGTACACTGACCAAGGTGATGGAAATTGAAGGGGTAGAAAAGGTTTCTCCTCAGATTTATTTGTGCTCTATGAATGCGGGCTGCTGTTCTGTTTCCCTTCAGCTGATTGGCTTTGACCCTCTTACCGATTTTACAATTCAGCCCTGGGTAAGAGAAACTTTTAAGGGAACTTTACAGACAGGCGATATTCTTATTGGAAGTAAGGTTACTTTGTCTACAAGCCGTAAACTAAAGTTTTTCGACCACCTTTGGAATGTTGCTGCTCAGCTGGAAGAAACAGGAACAGGGCTGGACAATGCTGTTTTTGCTAATATGGAAACTATTTCGCAGATGATGGAAGCCGCAGATAAAATAGGCTGGTCATTTACTGACAAAAAATATTCAGACAAGATGATTTCTTCAATCATGGTAAAAGTAAAAGACGGCTACGATATAGACAGCGTGGTTAGCCTTATTCAGCGTAAGGTACGTAAAACTCAGGCAGTAAAATCAAAGAGTATGACGAGCGGAATTGCAGACAGCCTTGCAAGTTTTTCAAAAATAATTGCTCTTCTTTCTATTCTTGTGTGGATTCTCTGTCTTGTTATGCTGATTGTAGTTTCAACTCTTATAACAGGGGAGCGAAAAAAAGAAATTGCTGTCCTTAGGGTAATGGGAGCCAGCAGAAAAAAACTTTCCCGCCTTGTTATGACCGAATCTCTAATTTTGAATGCGGCTGGCAGCCTTGGGGGAGTTGTTCTTGCGGCTTTGGCTATACTTCCATTCCATTCGCTTATTAAAAATGCAATCGGACTTCCTTTTCTGCTTCCATCAACTCTGGTGATTGCCGCTCTGGCTCTTGCTTCCATGCTGGTTTCTGTTTTCTTTGGCAGCATGGCTTCAAGTTTTTCTGCAATGTCAATTTCTAAGGTTGACGCAGGTACAATTATAAGGGACGGAAACTAAATGGCAGATATGATTTTAAAAGCAGAACAGATAAGCAAAAAATACAGGCGACCGACAAAAATGGCAAGTCATTTTGAGGCTGTAAAAACGCTGGATTTTTCTTTGAAGAAAGGAAAACTGATTGAAATTTGCGGGCGCTCTGGAAGCGGAAAAAGCACCCTTCTTTATATGATGGCAGGACTTTTAAAGCCAACTTCCGGCCGAATTCTAGCTCTTGGCTTTGAGGAGTCTGCAGAAGATATTGATTTATTTTCTTTAAGTGATGAAAAGCTTTCCCGCTTTAGAAACAGGCATTTTGGCGTGATTCCCCAGGGGCAGACAGGGCTTTATTCTTTAACTGTAATGCAGAATGTACTTGTTCCTGCTTCTGTGTATAGCGACAGCAAGGCTTATGAAGAGAGGGCAAAGGAACTTTTAGAGCTTGTCGGAATTCCTCACCTTGCAGCTTCAAGAATGCAGGAGCTTTCCGGCGGAGAAATGCGCAGAATGGCAGTTGCCCGAGCCCTAGTAACCGACAGCGATTTTATTTTTGCAGACGAGCCCACAGATGACCTTGACGATGAAAACACAAAAATCGTCCTGCAGCTTTTAAGAAAAATTGCCGACAGCGGAAAATCCGTTCTTCTTGTAAGCCACGAAAGCTCCGCAAAGGATTACGCAGATGAAGTTTTCCGAATGGATGTAGGGGAGTTTGTAAAAAATTAGACCGCCCATATTGTAATGAACGGCCTGTAGCTTAAACTCCTACTCCCCCATATCTTCCAGAGCGGATTCTGCGGCAATTTTTCCAAAAATGGTGATATCTGCTACTGCGTTTCCGCCAAGACGGTTGTCGCCGTGAACTCCGCCGGTAACTTCGCCTGCAGCATAAAGACCCGGAACCGCTTGTCCGGCTCTGTTCATAACCTGAGCCCGGGTATTTATTTCTACTCCGCCCATAGTGTGGTGAATTGCAGGCTCAATTTCTACTGCATAGTAAGGGCCATCTTCAAGACTTCTTGCCATATCAGTTCGGCCAAAGTCTTCGTCTTTTCCGCTTTTTTGAGCTGCATTATATTTTTGTAATGTTTCAGAAAGAATTTTTGAATCCATATTAAGCTTTTTTGCAATCTCATCAAGAGTTTTTCCGCTAACAAGAAGTCCAGCCTTGTCATAACCTTCAATTGCTTTTAAAGATTTTCTTACATCCTGATTAAAAAAGATGTAAGCCCGTTTTTCTGGCAGGGCAAGAACCGCAGCCGATGTTACGTCCCTGGTATCAAGCTCGTTTACAAAGCGTTTTCCCTGGTGGCTTATCATTATGGCTCCGTTTCCGCGCACAGCCTCTGTAATTAAAATTCCTTTGCCTGGAACTACAGAAGGGTGCGTCTGAATTTCATTCATAAGGCGCAGGTTGGCGTCAAATTTTTCAAGCCAGGCAAAGGCATCTCCTGTGGTGGTCTTTACATTTGTGGTAGGAAAGTCCTTTAAATCAGGTCTGTATTTTTCTATCATCTGGGGATTAGCACCAAAGCCGCCAGTGGCAATAATGACCGCCTTTGCTTTGATTGTATAGCTTCCAGCCTCATTCTGCACTTTTACGCCGCAAGCCCTGCCGTCTTCTTCTATAATGTCAGTAACTGCATTGTTCAGACGAATTTCTGCACCTGCATTTTTTGCCGCATCGTAAAGTTTTGGAACAAGGTGGCTTCCTATTGCCTGTCCCCCTGTTGGTCTATGGGTTCTCTTGTTTGTTGAGCCGCCCATAATTCCCACGTCGCTCAAATCTGCTCCTACGTCGTCGGACTGCAGCCAGTCTACAATTGCCGCAGATTTTTCTACCAGAGTTTTTACAAGAGATGAATCGTTTTTATTGTGACCGCCCTTCATGGTATCTTCATAAAACTGTTGGTTTGAATCTTCAATTTTAAGCTTTTTCTGAACGGAAGTTTCGCTGGCATTAAGTCCGCCTGTAGAAGAATTTGTGTTTCCTCCCACAATGCCTGCTTTTTCAAGGACAATTACCTTTGCACCATGCAGAGCAGCTTCTGTTGCGGCTGTAAGTCCCGCTCCACCGGCCCCAATTACTACAATGTCAGTTTCAGTATCTGTAAAAGTTTTCTTTGCTTCTATAATTCCGTGGGAAGCGTCCAGAGCCGCCTGCAGGGCAGAAACAAGGGCATTTGATGTAAGGGTGGCTCCAGAAACGGCATCTATGTCCGTATCACCACCGTGATTTAAAAACTCTTCAATAATATCAGCTTCAACCGGAAAACCGATATCCTCTGTTTCCTGTTGCTCAATAATTTTTGCATCACTTACTTTTCCGTCTTTGACTGTAACTTCAACAATAATGGGACCGTTTCTTCCCGCTCCTCGGCCTGTAAAGGTTCCGTCAGAAAGAATGAGCTCCTGCTTTTTAGAACAGGATGCAAGAAGTAAAAGGGAAGAGACCAGAATAATAATCAGTTTTTTTATAAAAGATTTTGTATGCATAGTTACCTTCTGTAAAAAATATTGTTAGTTTTGATTAACAGTGATTATAATGAATTACAATAACATATTCAAACATATCTTATAATATTGACTTTTATTATACTTTTGATTAACTTAGTTGTTAGCAGAATCTAACGATTTCTGACTATTTCTACTATCTGAGGTGTACAAAATGCCGCTTACTATGGCGTGTGTAGGAGAGGAGTTCCTTATAAAAAAAATAAATGGCAAGGAAGAAGTCCGCCGTTTTCTTGAAAATCTTGGTTTTATAGCCGGGGCTCAAGTTTCTGTCGTCTCTGAAATTAGTGGAAATGTAATCGTTCAAATTAAAGACAGCCGTGTTGCAATCAGCAAGGAAATGGCTCAGAAAATCATTGTTTAATTTTTTTTTAACTCGGTGTTAGCTAAGGCTAATAAATCTGGCAATTACAGGGGTGTTTTCCCTGCACAGGAGTATAAAAGATGACATTAAGAGAAGTGAAAACAGGGCAGACGGTAACTGTTACCAAGCTGCTTGGCGAGGGTGCGGTAAAACGCCGTATCATGGACATGGGAATCACAAAGGGAGTAGAAATCTACGTTCGCAAGGTTGCTCCTCTTGGAGATCCTGTTGAAGTAACTGTTCGTGGTTATGAACTTTCTGTCAGAAAGGCAGATGCAGAGCTTGTTCAAGTGGAGGCTAAGTAAAAATGATAAAAATAGCACTTGCTGGTAACCCGAATGCGGGTAAGACAACATTGTTTAACGCTCTCACAGGCTCAAATCAGTTTGTAGGAAACTGGCCTGGAGTAACCGTAGAAAAAAAGGAAGGTAAGCTTAAAGGTCACAAAGATGACGTTGTAATTATGGACTTACCTGGTATTTATTCACTTTCTCCATATACTTTGGAAGAAGTTGTTTCTCGTGAATATCTTGTAAAGGAACGCCCGGACGCAATTTTGAATATTGTAGACGGAACAAACCTTGAGCGAAACCTTTATCTTACAACTCAGCTTGCAGAACTTGGAATTCCAATGGTTGTTGCAGTAAACATGATGGATGTTGTTAAGAAAAACGGTGATAAAATCCACATCGATGCAATGGCAGAAGAATTAGGCTGCCCTGTAGTAGAAATTTCTGCTTTGAAGGGTACAGGCTGTATTGAAGCCGCAGAAATTGCAGTAAACAAGGCAAATGAAAAGAAGCCTATGATGTACAAGCATCGTTTTGAAGGTTGTGTAGAACACGCTCTTGCTCATATTGAAGAAGCAGTTGTTCATGACCTTCCTGCAGAACAGCACCGCTGGTATTCCGTAAAACTTTTTGAACGTGATGAAAAAGTCATTAAGGCTTTGAATGTTCCGGCAGATAAACTTTCTCATATTGAAGAAGACATTAAATCTTGTGAAAAAGAACTTGATGACGATTCTGAATCAATCATCACTGCAGAACGCTATAAGTACATTGAATCAATCATCAAAAAGTGTGTTACAAAGAAGGCTTCTTCTAAACTCAGCACATCAGATAAAATTGACCGAGTAGTTACAAACCGTTGGCTGGCCCTTCCGATTTTTGCTCTGGTAATGTGGCTTGTTTACTATGTTTCTATGGTAACAATTGGTGCCGCTGCAACAGACTGGGCTAACGACGGACTTTTTGGTGACGGCTATCACCTCTTTGGAATCGGTACAGCCGCTTATGAAGAGGCTGCAGAAGAATACGGCGATACTGCTGCAATTCTTGAAGCTTACGAAAATGGCGACGAAACTTATGTTGTAGTTGATGATGAAACAATGGAAGTTTCAGACCCGATTGAAATTACTGATGAAATGGTTGCCGGTGCCAATGAAATGGCAGAAAAGTATGGCGAAGAAGGCCCGGACCCTGCTGATTATGGTGTTTGGGTTCCTGGTATTCCTGCCCTTATTGAAAGCGGACTTGATGCAATCAATTGTGCAGACTGGCTTAAAGGCCTGATTCTGGACGGTATTGTTGCCGGTGTTGGTGCAGTTCTGGGCTTTGTTCCACAGATGCTGGTTCTCTTTATCTTCCTTGCCTTCCTGGAAGCCTGCGGTTACATGGCACGTATCGCCTTTATCATGGACCGTATTTTCCGCCGCTTCGGACTTTCTGGAAAATCATTTATTCCTATGCTGATTGGAACTGGTTGTGGTGTACCTGGAATCATGGCAAGCCGTACAATTGAAAATGAACGTGACCGCCGCATGACAATCATGACTACAACATTTATTCCTTGCGGTGCTAAGGTTCCTTTTATTGCCCTTGTTGCAGGTGCCATCTTTGGCGGTTCTGCCTGGGTTGCAACTTCTGCATACTTTATTGGAATTGCCGCAATCATCACTTCTGGAATTATTCTTAAAAAGACAAAGCCTTTTATGGGCGAAGTTGCTCCTTTTGTAATGGAACTGCCTGCTTACCACTGGCCTACAGTTGGAAACGTTCTGCGCTCAATGTGGGAACGCGGCTGGTCATTCATTAAGAAAGCCGGTACAATTATCCTGCTTTCTACAATCGTAATCTGGTTCCTTTCATTCTTTGGATGGACAGACGGCGGCTTTGGAATGCTGGAAGAAGACCAGATGGATGCAAGTATTCTTGCAAAAATCGGAAGCTGCATTGCATGGATTTTTGCTCCTGTAGGTTGGGGTAACTGGCAGGCTGCCGTTGCTTCTGTAACAGGACTTGTTGCAAAAGAGAACATTGTAGGTACAATGGGTATTCTTTATGGTGGAGAAGAAACATGGGCTAACCTTGCCGCTGCCTTTACACATCCAGCCGGAATGTCCTTCCTTATTTTCAACCTGCTTTGTGCTCCTTGTTTTGCCGCAATCGGTGCAATCAAGCGCGAAATGAACAGCCGCAAATGGACATGGGCTGCAATCGGCTACCAGTGCGGATTTGCTTATGTAGTTTCATTTGTAGTTTACCAGCTGGGCAGCATGTTCAGCGGTAACGGAAACATCTTTGGCTTTATTCTTGCAATAGCTGTTATTGTATGCTTCTGCTGGCTGCTTTTCAGAAAGCCAAAGGCTGCAAAATAATTTGCTGAGTATTACAGAAGGTAATTATGTTTGGAACACTTTTAGTCAGTATGATTTTACTTGCTCTTGTTGCCGGTGTGATTACCTCTATGGTAAAGGCAAAGAGGGCAGGGCAGCATCCTTCCTGCGGGGGGCACTGTGCTTCCTGCGGAGGTGCCTGTCATGCTATGGGAAGTTCCTGCGGATGTAAAAAGTCTTCTGTAGAAACTGCCTATAATACGGAAGAAAAACCTATAAAAATCTGATGCAGAAAAATATCTGCATATATTCCATTCCCCGGGGGCTCAATGCCTGCGGGGATTTTTTATTCTCCCTAAAAACTTAAAAATAATTTAATAAATGAATTGTAATATAATAAAACTGTGTTATAATGGGGAAAATTAAAAAAAAGGTTTAGGCATTTATATGTACAGAGGAAAAGCATCCGCATTATTATTAATAGATACTGATGAAAAATCATCCAAGGATTTATCAAGCATTATTTCTTCTGATTTTGATGTAGTTAAGGCAAGCCCAAAAGATGATATTCTTTCAATTTTGCAGGATTCTGAAAAAGGAATTACCGCAGCGGCTTTTTCTATAGATATTGCACTTCCTCTTTTAAAAGATATAAGAACCATCCCTCCGTTACAGAATCTTCCTGTAATAATTATTTCCAACGATTCAGATGCAGCAGAACTTGCAGAAAAAGAAGATGAACTTTTACGTCTTGATGTTGTTGATTTTCTGTGCCGTTCATACAGGCTCAGCCGTATCCGCAATATAATTAAGAATGTCAGAAAACTTTCAGAAGCAAACCTTCTGATTGATGAACTGGAGAGGGATGAACTGACCGGCGTTCTTACCAGACAGGCTTTTTTGCGCAAATGCGATTTTATCCGTTCTGAAAATCCCCAGAAGGCTTTTTCTGTTATTGCCTGCGATTTTGACAATTTTAAGTCTTCCAATACTATTTATGGTGAAGAAAAATGTAATGAATTTCTTGCCTTTGTTGGAACAGAACTGAAAAGAATGCTGCCAGAAGCAATTATCGGGCGTTTTGGCGGGGATCAGTTTGTAATTCTTACCCACTTTAAGGGTGAAGTTGACGTAAAGCGCATCAACACCATTCAGACTACAATTTTGGGAACAGCCCCGATTCCTCATCAGATTGCAAAGATAGGTGTATATGGGCCTATAGACTTTGAGCTTCCCTTTATTATCTGCTGTGACAGGGCCTTTCTGGCAATCAGGGAAATTAAGGGAATTTATAATAAAAATATTGCTTTTTATGAAAGCGGTCTGCAGAAACAGCTTCTTGATGAGCAGCATATTATAGAAACAATGGAGCGCGGTCTGGATGAAGAACAGTTCCGCATTTTTTACCAGCCGAAGCATGAATCAATAAGCGGAGGAATTGCCGGTGCAGAAGCCCTTGTCCGCTGGGAGCATCCTGAATACGGTTTTCTTTCTCCTAACCAGTTTATTCCTATTTTTGAACGTAACGGTTTTATTTCCAAACTGGATTTATACATTCTTACTCAGGTTTGTAAGGATATAAAACGCTGGCAGCAGAACGGACTGCCGATAGTTCCTGTTTCTGTAAATATTTCCCGCCGGGATTTTTTGGAGCCTGGCTGCATAGACCGGGAAATTCAGATTGTAGATGAACTTGAAGTAGACCATTCACTCCTTCACATGGAAGTAACGGAATCTCTTTATTCTGATAATACTGAACTGATTATTTCTCAGGTAAAGAAATTTCAGGATTCAGGATTTTTAATTGAAATGGATGATTTTGGAGCCGGCTATTCTTCTCTTGGTTCCCTTTCCAGTTTCCCTCTGAACGTCATTAAACTTGATATAAGTTTTGTGCGGAATCTGAAGGCAAACGAAATTGTCATTGAAAATATAATCAAGATGGCTCACCGCATGGGGCTTATGACTGTTGCAGAAGGAGCGGAGTCTACAGAGCAGTTCAAGACCTTAAAAACTTTGGGGTGTGATTTTATTCAGGGCTTTTATTTTTCAAAACCTCTTTCTGCAAAAAATTACGAATCTTATCTTAAAAAGACCTCTGTTTCTCTGGGGCTTCCTACAATGCCTACAAAAGCAGTGGGAGAACTGAGTATTTTAAATGATACAATGCTTATGGCGGCCAATGAAGTTGCAGAAGCGGTTCCGGGCGGATTCTTTTCTTATCATGCAGACGGAAATCTGGAGCTTATTTCATTTAACCGTGAGCTTCTGAATATCTATGAATGTGATACTGCAGAAGAACTTCGTGAGCTTTGCGGAAATTCATTTAAAGGTCTTGTATACGAAGAAGATTTTGAAAGAATTCAGCAGAGTATTTCTGAACAGATTACCCCTGAGCATGATATTGATTACGTTGAATACAGAATCAAAACTAAAAAAGGAAAAATTAAGAACATAAAGGATTATGGCCGCTTTGTAAAAACAGAAAAATACGGTGACATTTTCTATGTCTTTGTAAACGACACGACAGAAGAAGATGAAAGAAAAGAGGAAATTAAAGAGACCAGAAATGAAAACCGTTCCAAGACCATCTTCATGTACAATGTTGCAAAAGAGATTCTTGAGCCTATGAAGAACCTTATTTCCTCTACTAATTATATTCGCGAAAATCTGTCTGATACAGAACTTGTGAACAGAAAACTTGATGAAGCTGGCAAATCAGAAGAACATCTTCTTACCTTTATTAACAACATTCTTGAATTTGCAAAGATTGAAAGAGGCGATATTACGCTAAAAGAAAGTGCTACAGATATTTCCCTTGCGGCAAAGCAATCTTACGACCTTCTTGCCGAAGAAGCAGAAAAAAGAGGAATTACTCTTGAATACTGGTCTGAATTTATAAATCCTTATATCTATCAGGATGTCATTCATACCACAGATGTTGTAATGAACATAATTCACAATGCCATGAAGTATACTCCTGCAGGCGGCAAGGTGCGTTTTGGAATCCGCCAGCTTCCTGGAAAAAATGATGATGAATGTATAGTTCAGTTTGTATGCGAAGATTCTGGAATTGGAATTTCCAAGGAATTCCTTCCTCATATATATGATGCCTTTGAAAAGGAAGATAACCAGATAAATAAGGATAATCCCAGTTCAGGTCTGGGCTTAAATGTTGCAAAAATCCTTATTACTCTCATGAAAGGAACGATAGAAGTTACTTCTGAGCCGGGAAAGGGTACGACTGTAAAAACTTCCCAGCCTCACCGCTACGCAAAAAAAGAAGATGTTACAAAAGAAACCCTTCTTAGAGAAAATATGTAATTTTGAAAAAAAATTGCTTAAAATTTGCGTAAAATGCTATGTTAATTCATCTTTTTTTCTTTTATAATTAGTTGTCCTGCTTGTAAACTTAACTTTTACCAAAGTTTCTGACAGTGCAGAAAAAATAATTCGGGAGAAGAAGATGATTAAACGAAAAAGTCTGATTGCTGTGTTTCTTGTGGCCTTGCTTGCTGCAGGAAATCTATCTGCGGCTTCAAAAAAGAAGTCAGCACCAGTTGATTTAGGATATATTTCCGGCAAAAGAACGGAAAGTCCGCTTGCAGTAAACCCTGCAATAAAAAGCGGAGTTCTTTCAAACGGAATGTCATATTTTGTACAGAGTAATGCAGAGCCAAAGAACCGCATTTCCCTGCGCCTTGTTGTAAAAGCCGGTTCCTGCATGGAAGACGATGACCAGCAGGGAGTAGCCCACCTTGTAGAACACATGGCCTTTAACGGCACTGAAAATTTTCAGAAAAACGAAATTATTAATTTCATGGAATCTGTGGGAATGAAGTTCGGCGCAGATTTGAATGCATACACCTCTTTTGAGCAGACTGTTTATATGCTGGAACTTCCTGCAGATGATAAGGCTGTTCTGGAAAAGGCTGTGCTCATTTTGCATGACTGGGCCTGTGCAGTTTCCTTTGAAGAAGAAGAAATTAACAAGGAACGCGGTGTTGTAAAAGAAGAGTGGCGCCTTAGTCAGGGGGCAAACCAGCGTATAAATGAGAAGATTTTTGAAGTAGAACTGCATGGTTCCCGCTTCCAGTATAGAATGCCTATAGGAAAGATGGAAGTTATAGACAGTGTAAGCCGCCAGCGCGTTGTGGATTTTTATGAAAAATGGTACCGCCCTGAACTTATGTCTGTTGTTGCAGTAGGAGACCTTCCTGCTTCCGATTTGGAGAATGTAATAAAGAAGATAATGGGAACGGTTCCTGCATCTGAGGAAAAAACTGAACGCCCTGAATATAAGGTTCCCCTTCCTTCTGAAAAATCTCCGATTCTGGTAAAGGATTCTGAATGGAAGTACACCATTTTCCAGCTGGAAAGCCGCATGCGTAATTATGCGCCTGTAACTACAAAAGAAGGCCTGTATGAAAGCCTCATCCTTGATTTTACAGGCACTATTTTGAATCAGCGTTTTGCTGAACTTGCAAAACAGGCAGACTCACCTTTTGTTGGTGCAGGCGTAGGCAACAGCCTGCTTACAAAAGATATGGCCAAGGTTTATCTTGCGGTAAATCCAAAGGAAGGGCAGGAAGCCGCCGCTTTTGAATCAAGCCTTACAGAATTGAACCGCTACCTTGTTCATGGGGCTTCTGATGCAGAAATTGAGCGCGTAAAAAAGACTTATGCTGCCAGCATAGACCAGTACAGAAGCAATCTTTCTAAAATTGATTCAGGCACTTACTGTTCTCAGATTGTTGAATATTCTATTACAGGGGCAACCCCTTGGGCAGGTGATTATTACTGTGATGTAATGGATGGCCTTATTGCTCAGGTTACAAAAGAAGATATAGCAGCGGTAACTCAAAATCTTTTTGGAGATTTAGGAGATTACCTGCTGCTTGTTGCAAACACAAATGCTTCAATTCCTCAGATTTCTGACCTGATGAAAATTTGGGAAGGTGCTTCCCAGACAGAAGTTGCCGCTTACGAAGAAGAAAGCCTGCCGGAAAGCCTGATGGAACGTCCTGCCGTTAAGGCAAAAGTTCTTTCTAAAAAGAAGCTTAAGAATTTTGGTGCTACAGAATATGTTCTTGATAACGGCGCCAGAATCATCATGAAGAAAACTGATTTTGAAAAAGACACAATCCGTATGAGCGTTTCCAGTGCAGGCGGCTATACCTATGTTCCGGAAGAAGACATTCCTTCTGCCGATGTTTCCAGTTCTTATGTCTGGTATTCAGGTATTAACGGATACAACGCAACTCAGGTTCAGAAAATCATTTCAGACAAGGTGTTCAGTTCCAGCTGGGGATTTAACCGCTGGGGTGAATACTATAACGGAAGCGGAAATAATAAGGACTTTGAAATTGCCCTGCAGATTCTCTATCAGTTCTTTATGAATCCTCAGTTTAATGATGACGGCTGGAATTATCTCACTCAGGTTCTGGATTTCCAGGTTAAGAATTTCGGAGCTTCTGTAAACGATGTTTCCAACGAACAGAGTAAAAAATTCTTTTATGATGACAAGCCATACTACATCCTTTATAACAGGGATTTTGTTTCTAAGCTCAACAAGCAGAGGGCAGAAGAAATTTTCCGCGAAAGATTCAGCAATATTGCAGACTTTAAGTTTGTGATTGTCGGTGATTTTAACGAAAAGAAACTCCTTGACCTTCTTCGCGCTTATATAGGCTCTATTCCTGGGGATAAAGATAAGACTGAAGAATGTAAGTTTGTTTATTATTCACTGCCGGAAGGTGAAAAAACTGCATTTGTACGCAAGGGAAATGAACCACAGGCTCAGGTTCAGATTATGTTCCGCTGCAATAAGCCTCAGGCTGCAGATGTAAATGAAGGCTTCCTTGATAACGAACTGTTAAATCAGTTTGCTTCACTTGTAGATACCCGGGTGCGTGAAGTTCTCAGGGAAGATTTGGGAGGCATTTACTATGCAAACGTTTCTGCTTCCAGCGACGGTTATCCAGAACGCCAGTTTACATTTACCGTCAGTTTTGGCTGTGAGCCTTCCCGTGTAATGGAGTTAAAAAATCAGGTGATTGCGACTGTGGCAGAACTGCAGGCCACTCCTGTAGAAAAGTCTTATACAGACAACATTGCAGAAATCTACCGCAGAAATATAGAAACAAATATGTTCGATAACGGCTGGTGGATGACCCGCCTTAAAAACGTTTATGTTGATACAACTGAACCTGAAAGTGTAATTTCTGATATTCAGAAAAAGGTTCCTGATATGATAACTCCTGAAAAAATGCAGGAAATTGCAAATCTTTATCTTGATACCCAAAACTATTTCTTTGGATATTTGATTCCAGAAAAATAGAAAAGATTTTCCATGAAACGATGCGGTGGTTTAGAGAGTCCTAACCACCGCATTTTTTTTAATCCTATCTTACAATCCTAAACTTTCCGCCTAAAGCCTTAATGTTTTCCCAGACTCCTGCAATGCCGTTCGGATTTTTAAGAATCAGGACAAGGGCACAGATTACAAGGGCAAGAAGAATAAGGACTAAAAGAGTCCTCTTCCATGGGAAGCCTTTTGCGGCAAAAGGGTCTTTTGAAGCAAGGTAGGCTCCTGTCGGGCGGTGAGGAAGATGGGTGAGTGTTCGCCCAAGAACTGTAGAAACTTTTGTGTTGCCGTTTATGGCCCAGCCGCTTGCATCCAGAATCGGGGCAATATTGCGCTGGCGCAGTTTTATGTAAGCCAGAATCATGGAAGGCAGGGAAATCAACAGCAGAATCAGAACAATTGCAAAAGGCAGTTTCCAGCCCAGTTTGAAAAGATTTGTAAAGATTCCTACAATTAATGTTGTAATTCCGCTGATTGCAACGCTTAAAGCCGCAACGGTTCCCACGTCAATCTTTTTTGGTACTGCAAGGCCAGCTGCCGCATCACTTCCCGCAGCCTTTGGATTTTCCACTGCGGCGGCAAGTTTTCCGTTTACAGAAGATTCCTTGTCTGCGGCGGCCTTTGCAATCTTTTCCTGAATCAGGCGCAGAAGTTTTTTATATGGAGAGAAGAATGCCTGCTTTATGTTTACAGGATTTTCTATAATCTTTACGATTGTTGCATCCCAGTCGCCGCCTTCGCGGTCAAAGAATACACCGTTTCTTCCCACAATGATATTGTCTGTATTTCCGTTGGAAATAAGGGCTGCAATCTGCATCTTTCTGTCTGTGTTCCCGCGTTTAGTACAGTCACAGTAAACAAGGAAACACTGGGAAAGGGCTGCCATAGTTCCATGCTTTGCCATGTCCAGAACCTTTACGCACAAATCGCAGGCGCGGCCGTCCAGATAAAGGGTTCCGCACTGGAAGATTGCCTTTTCTCCCAGAGTGTAAAACTCTTCAAAAGAAACAAAATTTTTAAGCAGTTCCACAAAATCCCGGCGCAGAAGAAGCATTTTTTTCAGTTCAACAGAAGCAAGTGCTACCGGCGGGCGGTCTTCTTCTTCAGTTAAAAGGTCTGATATTTTTCTTTCGTAATCACCATTAAGAAGTTCTGTAATGCGATCAAGACCAAGACTGCTTACCTGATTTTCCGGCATTGCTGTATACCATGTTTCATAAGGCTTAAAAAGCTCTTCAATCTTGCGCCAGTTGGCTTCAGAAAGGGATGCAATGTCTTTTTCAAAAAGAGGTTTAATTACATTTTCCTTAAAAGCCATGACTGCGTCTTTCCAGGCTGGGTTTATGCCTGTATCCAAAGGCAGCGGCTTTCCGCCTTCGCACAGGGCAATTGGGAGAAGGGCAAGATGTTCAATATCATAAAGATTGCCATTTTCATCAAGGAACATGGTGTCTGTCTTTGTCTTCATGATGTCTTTTGAACCGCTGTCAAAGTTTATCAGAGAACAGCGCAGATAATAGTCATTAATCTTGTCTTTTACTGCCATAAAACTTTTTGCGGCAGAATCTGTTGCATCTTTCAGGAAGAAGATTTTAGGGTCATCTTTTGCTCCTGCTTCACGCCATTCTTTTAAGGCTCTGGCATTGTCAAAAAACTCCTGACACTGGGCGCGGGTAATGCCTTTTGCCCCGCTTATATCATCACTGCCCCCTGTACAGACAATAATGTCCTTTACCGCAGAAGCCAGCGCTTCTTCTTTAACGCATTCTGCAGGAAGAACTCCGTCTCCATTAAACACATTCGGGGCAAAAAGCCTGTCGTTTACAGAAAGGTCTTCCAGAGTAATTTCTGTGGCATCCTTTTTCCCAAGAATCTCCAGAACAGACTTAGCGGAATCAAGAGGAGAATGCCCGCAGTTAAAAGGTTCGCTTCCCAAAGCATCCAGAGGAATAGAATCACCTTTTTCCATGATAACTTCCGGTCTGGAAAAATATTTTCTTATATATTCAACGGCTTCCAGAATTTCCGGCTGCCGGACACGTCCGTTTTTATCTGTATCAAGAACAGAAAGTGTTTCTTCGCTGAATTCCAATCCCTGTACCGGGCAAGCCAGTGCAGTCCACATCTTAGGATCCAAATCCCGGAGGTTCAGAACATCATCAATCGTCGTGATTTTTGCCTGAATCAATCCTCCATTCTGCATAAAATGATATGAATGTTTGTCTGTCTTTTTCATACCTTTATTCTAACATAAAAAGATAAAATGTACTAAGAATAAAATAATACTTTGCATTTTTATGATAAGGCATTTATAATGGTTTCTAAATAAGTATTTTGTTATGGAGTAATTTATGGCAGAAAAGAAAACAAAAAAATTAGCGACTTTGATTATTGCAGTAGTTGCCGTAACCATCATAGTTTTAAATGTAATTCAGATTACATTTATTGCTGAAACTTCAAGTGCAAAAACAACAGAAAGCTATGAGGAAGAGTGTATTGAACTTACAAAAGCCTATTCCAGCAGAATTGAAGGAAAGCTGGAAGAGTATTACGGGCTTTTGTATGCCTATACAACAGCTGATGTTGTTCAGACCGGAGATGCCGCACAGATTGTAGAATGGCTGCAGGCCCATGCAAATATCCGGCATCCTGATTTTAATTATGTTGCTTATGTTGATGCAGACGGAAACTTTGACAGTGATATTAAGAGCCATACAACAATTAAAGACCGCGGCTATTTTAAGGAAATCATGGAACAGGGGCTAGAAACTACAGTTGATGAGCCTGTAACTTCTAAAACTACAGGAAAAACTGTAATTCATGTATGCCGTGCCGCAAAAAAAGACGGAAAGACAATCGGCTTCTTCTGTGCCGTAATGGAAACTGAATCCTTTGTAAAATTAGTGCATGGAATAAAACTGGGTGAAACCGGAGTTGGAAATCTTGTTACCCGTCAGGGCGAAATTATGGCTACTTCGGAAAATCTGGAAAGAGTAAAGGCAGACCTGGCAATTGTTGATGCAAATCCGGAATATCTTAAACTTGTTCAGAGTAATTTTGATAATAATGACGTATTTACTTTCTGGACTGAAAATTCTGTAGGTGGAAAAACCTTTATTACTTCAACAAATGTAAAAGGAACTCCATGGGGCTTTAACTTCATGATTGATGATTCACAGATGCATGCTGTTGCAAATTCCCTCAGAATTATAATGATTATTGCGGGCTGTATAGTGGGTACTGTCCTTTCTGTAATTGTCGGCTTTATTCTGTTTTATTCATTAAAACCTCTTGTTGTTGTAGAAAAGGCTATAAGTGGAATTGCTTCCGGAAATGCAGACCTTACACAGCGCATAAACCTTAATACAAAATCTAACAATGAAATTACGGCTGTAGTCCATAGCTTTAATCAGTTTACGGAAAAACTGCAGGAAATCATGGGAGAATTAAAGTCTACAAAAGATGAACTGGTTACGTCTGGTAATGCAATGGATTCTGCAACTCAGGAAACAACCGCTTCCATTACACAGATTATTGCAAATATTCAGAGTATGGGAAACAACATTGAAAATCAGACTGCAAGTGTAAGCCAGACTGCAGGTGCTGTAAATCAGATTGCTTCAAATATTGAATCCCTTAATCACATGATTTCTTCTCAGGCCGCAAGCGTTACTCAGGCCGCAAGCGCAGTAGAAGAGATGATTGGTAATATCAGCGCCGTTAACAGTTCCGTAGACAAAATGGCAGCTTCTTTTGAAACCCTGCAGACAAATGCACAAAGCGGAATTACCATGAAAGAAAAGCTTCGTGAAAACGTTACGGAAATTGACAATCAGTCCAAGATGCTCCATGAAGCAAACCTTGCAATTGCCTCAATTGCAGGACAGACAAACCTTCTTGCCATGAACGCTGCCATAGAAGCCGCCCATGCAGGAGAAGCCGGAAAAGGATTTGCAGTTGTTGCAGACGAAATCAGAAAGCTTTCTGAAACATCTTCTGCCCAGTCTAAAACCATTGGCGAACAGCTCAAAAAAATACAAGAAACAATTTCTACAGTTGTAGAAGTTTCAAGAAATGTTGGAGAGTCATTTAACTCCATTAACGAAAGTATTATCCAGACAGACGAACTTGTACGCCTTATAAAATCTGCCATGACGGAACAAAATGAAGGTTCCAAGCAGATTACTCAGGCTCTTGGCAATATGAATGACAGCACTTCTGAAGTAAAAACAGCTTCTTATGAAATGTCAGAAGGCAACAAGGCAATTCTTTCTGAAATAAGGAAACTGCAGGATGCTACTGACGGCATGAAGCAGGGTATGGATGAAATCAGTGTTGGTGCCAGAAGGATAAATGAAACTGGTTCTACTCTGGGCTCAATTGCCATGGAAGTAAAGTCTTCTATTGATAAGATTGGAGATCAGGTAGACCTCTTTAAGGTTTAAGTTTTAACAAGAAAGCCTGCAATGCAGTATAACCAGGAGGTTGTAAGTGGTTTTACCGCATTGCAGGCTAAATATTTTTAAATCAAATTTTATTAAAAACGGTTTCCAGGAGAAGAAGGTCTTGAACCTTCCTGAGGTCCCGCATTAGTTCCTGCATTTGACGCTGTGTATACATAACTTGAACTTGTTGTTGAGAATGTTGTTGTGCTTGTACCGCCGCTTACTGCTGGAAGGCTTGTATACAGGTTGTGGAACTTTGTACCGCCGCTTACTGTAACGCCTTTCTTTACTGTATAGGAAGTTCCTGTTTCAATATCTGGTGAAGAAAGAATCATTATTGTTCCTACGCTGGATGGAAGTGTGTAGGCAAATACTGCATTTCCGCTTGCATCTGTAATGGCCATTGTTGTGTTTGCACTTCCATAATAAGAGTTTGAAAGAACGGCTGTAGACTGGCTGCAGTTCTTTGGTGAAGAATAATTATTTGTTCCAAGTCCTACTAAAAGACCGCCGGAAATTTTAAGAGGATTATTGTCGCAGTCAAAGGCACATTCTGGTGTGCTGATTCCTATTGCTACTATAATTCCGTCTGTAATTGTAATTCCGTTTGAGCCGTTTGCATCTATTGCATCATTCTGCGAACTGTAGGCATAGATTGCTCCACCCTTTATGTAGATGTTTCCGCCTGCATTAATTGCGTCATCTGTACAGTTCAAAGAAATTGTTCCTGCATTGATTGTTAAGTCTGCTTTTGCTTCAATTCCTTCTGGAGAGCATTTTTCTCCTGTAGAAGTGTTTTCATAAGGAGTGCCTGTTGTTGTAATGTCTATTGTTCCGCCGTTTATTTCTACATAAGGATTCGGCACGGTGTAAGAAGTGCCGCTTAAAATGTTATCACAAAGAAGTGACTGATTTACAAGGGAATCTCCGTCACTGTCTTCTGTGCTGTAAGTTCCAATCATTGTTTCTGAAGATTTCCAGTGGGCGGTAATTCCTTTGGCAACAGTATTAATAGTAATTTTTCCGTCATTGATAATAATAAAGCCGGCGCCTGCAGTGTATTCAACTGTTTCTTCATCTTCGTCTGCATCTTCACCTTCTACTTTAATACCGACACTTTCGTCATCTGTAATTGTTCCTTTTCCTGTAAGATTAATGTTTCCTCCGTCAATAATCACTGCATTCAGGGCACGCAGACAGTCCCGGCCTTTTGTTCCTTCAACACTTACGTTTAATGTAAGATTTGCAATGCGGATATAATCTTTTGTGTAGACGGCATGTTTATATCCCTTGTTGATTACAGAAAGGCTACCGCCTTCTTCTGTGGATGTCTCGCCGGTAAAGATTAATGCCCCCTTCGCATAAATTGACCCCTTCTTTGTGTCATACATTGTTTCGCTCTGGTCAAGAATTCTTGTATCTGTAAGGGTGTTTTCTGTTCCTGCAGGAAGAACAATAAATGTCCTTTGCTGCGAACTGAAACGCATTACAGGCCCCGCACCAGAGTCACTTGTAATATTAACCCCGTTCAAAACTACCGCGGCATCTGCCTTTTTATTTTTAATGAATACTGTGCCGGTATAGTTTCCGGAAAGAACATATTTAATTTTTCCGCTTCCCTTGTACTGAACTATAACTCCGTTTGACGCTTCATCAATTTCATTTTCTTCATCTTCAAGGGTATTTTCAGAAAGTACGACGGTAATTTTTGTGTCACTTATCTTTCCAAGTGAAGTTTCTTCCGTACTGACGCTTACTTCTTCACTTCCTTCTATATTTGCAGTTACGCTTGAGCCGTTAAAGGTAAGATAAACTATTCCGTCTGCCGTAAAGTTTTCGTATAAATCTTCTTCTATTACGCCATCAGCATCGCTTGTAGTGGCGGTCTGGTAAGTAGTGCTGCTTGAAGTGTCGTCTGTAATTGTGCCGCCGTCATTTGTGTCCTGTGCACTTTCTGACGTAGAATCAGATGTGCCAGAAGAATCCTTTATGCCTGAATCTGTTGCAGTTTCCGTTCCTGTTCCATCGTCATAGAGTCCTTCAAAAGGATTTTCACAGGCAGAAAAAATCAGCATTGCTGCTGCCGTAAATGTACAAAGTACCTTTCTAATCTTTTTCATAGTTTAACCTCCAGAAAATCATATTTTCCTTATGCCTTTAATTTACCGCAGGATATATCTGAAATCTTGAATTTTTCCTAAGAGGAAAGTAAGAAAACTCTTAGTAAAAAATCTTTACTTTTAATTTCTTTTTTTTGCATTTATCATATAATAAAAATATGGGTCAATTAAAAAGAAAAAGTCTGTTTATTCTTCTTATTTCTGTTTTTGCTGCATTTTCCTTTGCAGAACCTGCAGAGGCTAGGGGGCCTGAAAAATCGCAGGAAAGCAGTCCGGGGAGTATGGAGGGGCAGGGAATGCATAATAGCCAGTCTTCTCAGTCAAAAAATCCGCCGCCTTCGCCAGTTTCGCCTCCGCCGGCTCCACCTCAAAAACCGGAAGGGCCGGAAGGAAATAAGGAAAAAAATCCCCAGAATTTTGTTCATTACAGAGGAAACAGAACCTTCGTTCAGCAGGAAAAACTTGTCCTGCTTCAGGTAAAAAGTTCAAGAGTGGATGAAGATGAAGTTGTAATGGAAATTTCCTTTAATCAGAGCCTGAATCCGCGTTCTGTAAAATCTTCTTCCATAATTCTAGATGATGAAGAACTGCCTGAAAAAGTAAAATTTTCTTTTAACAGAAAAGGTGATACAATCAGAGTTCAGGTTCCGTCAAAAGATGATGAAATAAAAGTAAAGATACAGGGAGTGCGTGCTTTTAGCGGTGTTCTTATAGAGCCGGTTGAAATTCTTTCTCATGTAGAATGATATGGGAACCTCGAAAAACTTCAGTTTTTCGAGGTAACTTTGAAATTCAGACTGACGTTTTGGAGGTTGCTTTATGAAGATTCTGGTGGTTGAAGATGATTCTGGTATTTCAGATTTTGTTATTTCTGAACTGAATCATGAAGGATTTGAAACCTGTCTTGCCCTTACGGGGCGGGAAGCTCTTGAAATTTTTGAGGCAGAAAAGCCTGACCTGATTCTTCTGGATATAATGCTCCCGGAACTGAATGGTCTGGAAGTTTTGCGGAGAATACGTGCTGTTTCAACGGTGCCTGTCATTCTGGAAACTGCCCGCGGAGAAACAATTGATAAGATTAACGGCTTGAATCTGGGAGCAGATGACTATATTCCAAAACCCTTTGAAATTGAAGAACTTCTAGCACGCATAAATGCCCTTTTACGCAGGGTTAATTACTCAAAAAATCAGGAAGCCAGTCTTGCCTTGCGTTCCCTTTCTCTTAATATAGAAAGAATGAGTTTCTCAATAAATCAGAATGAAGTCCTGCTTTCTAAGACGGAATTCATGCTCTTAAAACTTTTTCTGGAAAATAAGGAAAAGGTGCTTTCCCGCCAGCAGATTATAGATGAAATCTGGGGTAAGGGGCATTTTATTGATGAAAACACTGTTGATGTCTATGTTGGCTATCTGCGTTCAAAAATATCAGACCATACAAAAGACGAATTCATAAAAACTGTGCGCGGTGCCGGCTATATGATGATTTAAGGTCAGGAAAAGTCATGAAAAAGAAACTTTCTGAATCTTTTGCAGCCCAGCTTTCTCTTCGCTTTATGTTTATTATTACAACTTCTGTAATATTTATTTCAGTTTTCTTTCTCTTTTTTACATGGTCGCTTGCCAGAAATACTCAGACTCAGGAATTAATGCTTTCAGAAAACAGGATTTATGAAGCCATTTCTGAACGCGAAATAGATTTTTCTGAAGAAATTTCAGATCTGGAATCTTCCATGCTTTTTATGGGAATTCCTTATTATGTTACCTATATAGTCTACCTGCCTGAAAACGGAAGCGTACTTGCAACAAATGACCCCTTTCTGCCCTTGCTCCCGGATACAAAGGGTAAAGCCGTCCGCCATTTGGAAAAAGATTTCTTTTTTGACGGAAATCTGGATGTAATATATCTGGCCCAGACTCATCTTCATGCAGGAAAAAGTTTTGTAATTGCTGTTGCCGTAAATATGGATAATAATTCCTGGAAAAGTGTTTTTTCAAAACTGCCGGCCGCAATACTTTTTATGGCAATTCCTGTCTTAATCCTTTCTTTCCTTTTTTCTTTTTTTATTGCCCGCAGGACTATTAAGCCTGTCATGAAGATTACAAAGGCGGCTCAGTCCATGACAACAGAAGACCTGGATGCACTTCTTCCTCTTACCGGCAAGAATGATGAAATTGATGAACTTTCGCGTACTTTTAATGAACTTTTTATAAGAATCAAGGCTGATTTTGAGCGGGAAAGACAGTTTTCCAGTGATGTTTCTCATGAATTAAATACCCCTCTTACTGTAATTACAGGGCAGACAAATCTTCTTCTTCGCTGGGGAAAGGATAATCCCCAGCAGCTTGAAAAATCTCTTAATTCAATAAAAAACGAATCAAAATCCATGCATGCGATTATTGAAAATCTTCTGCATATTTCCAGAATCGAAAGCGGCCGCATAAAACCTCAGTTTTCTGCCGTAAAGCTGGATGAACTTTTTGCCCGCATTGAAACAGAAGCCAGAGCCTTGACTCCTGAAATTAACATTACTTGCAGTGGGGCTGGAATAGAAGTTTTCAGCGATTCGGAAATGCTTCATCAGATTATTACGGTTTTTGTTTCGAACAGCATAAAATTTGCAGGAGAAAAGTCTTCCATTTCTCTTTATGCAGAAAAAAAAGAAAATCGTGTTTATATAGAAGAATATGATGACGGTCCCGGCATTTCAGAAGAAGACCTTCCTCATGTTTTTGAGCGTTTTTACAGGGCAGACCAGGCCCACACGAGAAAGGCTGGCGGTTCAGGGCTGGGGCTTTCCATTGCAAAAACCCTTTCTTCTGCCTTAGGCTATGAAATTCTGGCGGATAATGTAAATCCTCATGGAGCAAAATTTACAATTATCATAAAATCGTAAAAATTTATTTGATAAAAAGCCGTCTGCCGATTATACTTTTTTTCATGGCAAATGATATTTTTAAGAGCGCAAAAAAACTCGGTTTTGGTCTTATGAGACTCCCGACAAAAAATCAGAATGATGCTTCTGATGTTGACTTTGAGCAGATGAACAGAATGGTAGACCTTTTTATGGAAAGGGGATTTACCTATTTTGATACTGCCCTTATGTACTGCGGTTCTGCAAGTGAAGCCGCATGTAAAAAGTTTCTGGTAGAACGTTATCCTCGGGATAGTTTTACACTGGCAACAAAACTTCATTCAAGTTATATAAATAAAGAAGAAGATTGTGACAGGATTTTTCAGGAACAGCTGGAACGTACAGGAGCCGCTTATTTTGATTATTATCTTGTTCATGACGTGAACATTCATTCAATTGAAGTTTATAACCGTCTTCATGTTTTTGACTGGGCAAAGCAGAAAAAGGCAGAAGGTCTGGTAAAACATATCGGTTTTTCTTTTCATGATGGCCCGGAACTTCTGGATAAAATTTTAAGCCAGCACCCGGAAATGGAATTTGTTCAGATTCAGCTGAATTATTTTGACTATGATAATCCGGGTGTGCGTTCACGTGAATGTTATGAGATTTGTGAAAAGTATGATAAGCCTGTAATTGTAATGGAGCCTGTAAAGGGCGGCACTCTTGTAAATATGGGAAGTGAAATAGAAAGCCTTTATAAATCCTATAATCCTTCTGCAAGCATTGCTTCCTGGGCAATCCGTTTTGCGGCCAGTCATAAAAATGTTGCAATGGTTCTTAGCGGAATGAGCAATCTGGAGCAGGTAGAAGACAATACCTCCTATATGCAGAACTTTATTCCTCTTAATGCAGAAGAAAATGCCCTTATTAATAAGGCTGTAGCACTTCTGAACAAAACAAAGGCGGTTCCATGCACTGGCTGCTCTTACTGTACGGAAGGCTGTCCTCTTCATATTGCCATTCCAAAATATTTTGCACTTTTAAATGCAGATTTGAAGCAGGATCCAAACGGCACTATGGGCTGGACAATTCAGCAGGAATATTATTCCAATCTTCATAAAGATTTTGGTAAGGCAAGTGACTGCATAAAGTGCGGACAGTGTGAAGAAATCTGTCCTCAGCACTTAAACGTTACCAGATACCTTGAAGATGTTGCCGCAAGATTCGGCTCTTAAAGAGTGAGCAGTGCACTTTGGTGATGCACTTTGGCAGTGCATTTTTGCTGTGTACTTTGGCAGGTGAGGAGATCATTCTATTTTATAAGGGAATGTTTTTCCCACCTGCGGCTTTTCCATCTGAAAAGCATTACGATTCCCCTTGTCGTTTCGTCCGTTCCAATGCCAAGCCAGAAACCTACAAGACCAAGTCCGCATTTCAAGCCTAAAATATAGCTTCCCAGAACCATAATTCCCCAGTTAGAAATTATTCCGTAAATTACAGGGAACTTTACATCTCCGGCTCCTTTTAATGCCCCTACATAAACAAGGTTCAGGGCGCGGCCAAATTCAATATAAGTTGAATAAATCAGCAGGGTAGAAACAAGAGACGTTACTTCCGGTATATCCGTAAAGATTTTTATTACAGGTGCCTTGATTATATTTACTACAAAGATAAGAACCATGGAACAGATTGTTGCAACAAGCTGGTAGATAAATACTTTTCTGTAAGCGGTGTCATTTTCTTTTGCCCCAACGTAGTAACCGGTCTTTATTTGGGTTGCGTGGCCTGTGGCAACGGCAACTGCAAAAACAAAGCGGACTATTGTCATGGTGTAAACCTGAGCCGACATGGCAAAAGTTCCCAGTGTAGAAATCATTGCCATAATGACAATCTGGCTTATGTTATAAGAAAGGCTTTCTCCCGCCGTAGGAATTCCCACAGAAAGGATGATTTTGTAGCTGTTCCCGGGAACTTTTGTAATTCCCTTCATTCTGAAGGCAACGTCCTTTCTTCGTCTTATAAAGATATTCAGCATTATGCAGGAAACAAGCATGGAAAGCCCCGAGGCTCCTGCAACGCCCGGAACTCCCAGAACAGGAAGTCCGAACCAGCCGTAAAGCGAAAGGGCATTTCCCAGAACGTTAATAACGTTTGCAACAATGGAAACTATCATCGCTTCGTTTGTGTAACCGTAACTTCTTAAAATGGCTCCCTGTAAAAGGCTGAATGCATTGAAGAAACAGCAGATTCCGCCAAAAATCACAAAATACTGCCATGCGTAATTTCTTACGCTTTCTTCCAGAGTGTAGCGGCTTAAAAGGGGGCCTGTTCCAAAAATAACCAGAGCCGTTAAGAAAATGGAGACAAAAAAGACCATTACAGTACTGGCCTGGGCTATGTGGTTCAGCTCTTTTTCAGATTTGCGGGCTCCCAGGTATTGAGCCAGTACAATAGAACATCCTGTGCCTATTACAGAAAAAACAAGATTTAAAAAGAAAACATATTGAGAAACCAGTCCTACTGCCGCAACGGCATCGTTGCTGTAGGAACTGAGCATCATTGTATCAATAGAAGAAACAAGAATCCTTAAAAACTGTTCCATGGCAATAGGAAAAGTCAGTTTTATCATGGGCAGTGCGCCGCGGTTTTTACTTTGCATATTTTATATTTTAACTTTTGTAAGTAATCTTAAATTGTATGATTCTATTAAGATTTTGTATTACTTCTTTGGCTGATAAAAAATCCAGATTTCATTGAAAATAACAAGTTAATTCATTATAATTTTGCTCAAATTTTACTAAATGCTTTAAAGAAGGAATGACAGAATGAAAGCAATTGAACTTGAAAAGGCATACGAGCCTAAGTCTTTTGAAGACAGAATCTACAATGAATGGGACAGCAAGGGATATTTTAAACCTGCGTCTGATGAAGCCTCTCCTGTACACAAGCAGTATATGTGTCAGTGTGAAGACTGCAACAAAAAAACAAATACTTATTCTGTCGTCATTCCTCCTCCTAACGTAACTGGTGTTCTCCACATGGGACACGGTCTTAACAACACTCTTCAGGATATCGTTGTTCGCTATCATCGTATGAAGGGTGATAATACTCTCTGGGTAACTGGTACTGACCATGCCGGAATTGCAACTCAGAACGTTGTTGAACGCCAGCTTAAAAAAGAAGGTCTTACCCGTAACGACCTTGGTCGCGAGAAGTTCCTTGAACGTACCTGGCAGGTTAAAGAAGACCATCACAATACAATCGTAAAACAGCAGAGAAAACTTGGTAACTCAACAGACTGGGACCGCGAGCGTTTTACTTATGACGAAGGTCTGTCTGCCGCAGTTCGAGATGTATTCGTAACTTTATATGAACGCGGACTTATGTACCGTGGTAAGCGTCTTGTAAACTGGTGTCCACGCTGTGGTACTGCTCTTGCAGATGATGAAGTTGACCACGAAGATACTCAGGGAGCAATGTATCATCTTTACTATGAATATGCTGATGGTTCTGGCCGCATTGAAGTTGCAACAACCCGTCCTGAAACCTTCTTTGGTGATACTGCAGTTGCCGTAAATCCTAACGACGAACGCTATAAGTCTATCGTTGGAAAAATGCTTAAGCTTCCTCTTACCGGAAAAGAAATTCCAATCATTGCAGATGATTATGTTGATATGGAATTCGGAACCGGTATGGTAAAGATTACTCCAGCCCATGACCCTAACGACTGGGAAGTTGGTAAGAGGCATAATCTTGAAGTAATCAATCTTCTTACTCCTGACGGACGGATGAACGAAAATGTTCCTGAAAAATACCGTGGACTTAAACCGGAACAGGCACGTGCTATTGTAATAGAAGATTTAACTGCTGCAGGCCTCTTTAAAGGTGAAGAAAAAATGGTTCACTCTGTAGGTCACTGCTACCGCTGTAAAACTGTAGTTGAGCCATATTTGAGCGACCAGTGGTTTGTAAAAATGAAGCCAATGGCAGACAAGGCTCTTGCCGCATGGAAAAATGGAGAAATCCAGTTCTTCCCTCAGAAGTGGGAAAATACATACGAGCAGTGGCTTGTTAATATCCGCGACTGGTGTGTAAGCCGCCAGATCTGGTGGGGTCACCGTATTCCAGTATGGTACTGCCAGAAGTGTGGTGAAGTTATCGTTAGCCGCACAGACCCAACAAAGTGTCCAAAATGTGGTTGCGGTGCCGAAGACCTTAAGCAGGATGAAGATGTACTTGATACCTGGTTCTCTTCATGGCTCTGGCCTTTCTCTACTTTGGGATGGCCTCAGAATACAGAAGACCTTGCAAAGTTCTATCCTACAACAGCTTTGGTAACTGCATACGACATCATCTTCTTCTGGGTTGCACGTATGATTATGGCTGGTCTTGAGTTTACAGGAAAGGCTCCTTTCCATGATATTTACATTCACGGACTTGTTCGCGACAAGCAGGGCCGCAAAATGTCTAAATCTCTTGGAAACGGAATTGACCCGCTTGATATTATTGATATTTATGGTTCTGACGCCCTCAAGTTTACCCTTGCCTTTATGTGTGCTCAGGGACAGGACGTTCTTATTGATAAGGATTCCTTTAAACTTGGTTCACGCTTCTGTAACAAGGTTTGGAACGCTTCACGCTACCTTCTTGGAAATCTTGAAGGCCGAAAGCTTGTTCCTGTAACAGATGCAGACCTTACAGAACTTGATAAGTGGATTTACGGCCGCCTTAATCACGCAGTTAAGACTGCCCGCGAAGCTCTGGATTCTTACCGCTACAACGACGCCGCTTCTGCTCTTATGGAATACTTCTGGAATGAGTTCTGCGACTGGTATGTAGAAGCTACAAAAATCAACTTTAAGAATGGTGATGACAAGGAAAAGGACCGCCAGGCTTCAGTTCTTATGAACATTCTGGAAGAAAATCTGAGACTTCTTCATCCATATATTCCTTTTGTTACAGAAGAGATTTATGGAAAGCTGCCGCTTGCAGAAATTGCTGCTAACCGCAAAGCTGCCGGCAGTCAGAAAATTGCTTCTAACAGTGATTACGCTGGAATGCTTATTAATGCTCCATATCCAGAGCCATCCGCTTCCCGCGACAATGCAGAAATTGCAGCCCGCTTTGAATCCCTCAAAGACCTTATCAGCAGGGTTCGTGCTACAAAGGTAGACTGCGGAATTGACCCTGCAATCAAAATCAATATTGCAATTAAGATTGAAAAGGGTTCTGCTGCAGAAGTTGCCCGCGAAAAGGTTGAAATGATTCAGCTGCTCGGCGGTGTTGCCAAGGTTGACTTTGTGGATGCCAAGCCTGCAAGCTCAATTGGTGCTGTAGGAGCCGGCTTTGAAGTTTTCGTTCTTGTTGATGAAAGCATCAATAAAGAGCAGCTTATGACCCGCTTCCAGAAGGCAATTGAAAAAGAGCAGGGCTATGCAAGAATGAGCGAAAACAAGCTCAACGGAAACTTTGCAAAACACGCTCCTGAAAATCTTGTTCAGGAAGAACGCGACCGTCTTGCAGAAAGCCAGCGCAAGATTGCAACTTTGGAAAGCTATTTGAAAGAATTGCAGTAGACTTATTTCCGCATCCCATGCCAGGTGCGGGAATAACATATCAGGAGGTTATATGAAAAGACATTATTTTATCTTAATCATAATTCTCCTTCCTCTTTTTCTGACTTCCTGCTTTTCAGAAAAGAACAGTCCTTTTTACGACAGTGAATGGATAATGCAGAATCTTGACGAAAAAGCAAACCTTTATTATCATCACTTAATTTTATCTCCCGGTCATAAAGTAATGCTCAGGGCTTCTTATGCCGATTCTTCCAATATTATTGTTTGGACTGGGAAATATAAAATCAATTCAAAAAAAATAACATTTAATTTTACTGAATGTATACGTTATGAAGACGGCGAACTTGTGGGGCAGTATACGACAGGTAAACTTATAAAATACTATGCAGGTGATTTTTTATATTCAGTCGCAATGCTTGATGAAAAATTTCACCTGCAGTTGATTCGTCCAGAAGGATATTTTTACAGAGACTTTACAGATGTCTTTGGAAATCAGCTGGATGAATTTATAAAAGTAAAATAGGTGAAATGGAGGCGGATATGGCTAAGCAGAAATATGAAATGAAAATTGAACGTTCTCAGAAAATGGCAGAACAGCAGATGCAGCAGCTTAGTGATATCCGACTGGCTCCCTATATGCAGCTTGCAACAGGACTGATTGGAAAAGCCCGCCATGCAGGTGGAAACATGTTCCGTCATCAGATGGATACTCTTGCAATTCTAATTGATTATGGTTATATAGATGCAGTTTTGCTTAAAGCGTCTGTTGTTCATGATACAGTAGAAGATATAGAAGGTTTTGATAAAAATCTGATTATAAATGCAGATAGCGACGGACAGAAGGTTCTGGATTTGGTTCTGGAAGTTACCCGCCGTGAAGATGAAGATAAAAGACAGTTCCTTCACCGCATTTTGGATACAGGAAGTCAGCAGGCAAAGGTTTTAAAATGTGCTGACCGCATTTCCAACATGATTTCTCTTGGTTATGTAACAGACCCTAAATTTATTGAACGTTATTGTGATGAAACAGAATACTTTTTGCTGCCTATGGCTCTTGAAGTTGATTTTAATATGTACCAGGAATTAATCAGTCTGATTATGACACGCCGCCGCTACCTGGAAGACGGCGGATATTTTGACACTCGTGTTAAACATTCCGATAGCGGACAAAACTAATTCTCTTTTTTTAATTCTATGATATAATATTCAGATTATGACAATTCAGAAGTTATATAAAAAGTACATAAAAATTCCACAGAAATTTTCCAGTATAGTTGATGAAAAAAATCGTCGTGCGGCAAAAATCCTATTCTGGTTTTCCATGCTTTTTGCTCTTATCGCATTTCCTCCTATAGCAGTCTGGAACTTTGTAGATTACGGTGGAATTAGGATTCGGGTTGTGCTTTATTATGCATATCTGCTTGTGCTGGGGCTTTCAGGTCTATTGTTCTTAAAATTAAAGGTACCTTCACCAATTCTAGTTTTATACATCCTTATAAATTCCCAAATTATCAGTTTTATAAACTTTGTTAATACACCTTTTTCAAACTTTCTGATTGTTTTTATCGGGCTTTTATTTGCGCTCCTGATGATTTTGGATATTAATCCGCTTGTTTTTATGGTAGAGCTTTCAGTTTTTTTACTTCTACTCAGTTGTTTTACTCATTTTAATCTTATAAAACTAACATACCCCGAATCATCAACTTTTTTACTGAACCTGTATCTCTTTTTTATAATCATTGTTGCTCTTGTATTCTGGAAGCGTAAATATACTATTATAGAATTGCAGAAAAATGCACAGTTGCAGATCCAGGAAGAAAAAACAAACTCTCTTTTGCAGAATATCCTTCCAGATTCTGTAATAGACGAACTTAAAACTCAGGGAAAATCTCCTGCAAAAAATTATGATAATATGTCTGTTTTAGTTTCTGATATTGTAGATTTTACCAAAACGACTACCACACTTTCTCCTTATTTTTTAATCAATGAACTAAACGATATAGTTTCTGAGTTTGATAAAATAACAGAAAAGTATAACTGCATACGAATTAAAACAATTGGTGATGCATACATGGCCGTTTGTGGACTACCAGAAGAAAATGAAAATCACGCTCAGAATCTTCTTCTTTGTGCTCAGGATTTTATAGCATATCTGCAGGAACGTAATAAAACAGCAGAAACCAAGTGGAATATTCGTATAGGAATTGCTTCTGGCAGTGTGATTGCGGGAATTGTAGGTAAGAAAAAGTATCTCTACGACATTTTTGGTTCCCCGGTTGATTATGCGGTTGCCCTTCAAAATGCCTGCAGACCAATGCATATAAGATTAGCGCCAAAAACTTATAGACTTTTGCAGGGAAAAATAAAGTTGCCGGAAAATATAGAGATTGATTCTAATGGAGATGAAAAATGAACATATTCAGCTGGATAAAAAAGCTTATTCTTTCTGTTTTCTCTCCTAAAGATTTTTCTGATATAGTTCATGCAGAAAACAGGCAGATTCTAAAAAAAGCCTTTATGTTTTCAATAGGATTTGGTGCACTTGTCTTACTTTATATACTTATTTTTGCAAAGGAAAATGTAGAAGGCATCCAAATATTCTATTATTCATATTATGTTGTTATGGGCTTGATAGGCCTATGCTTATGTTATCTTAAAAGTGGAAAATACACACCTGTGATTTTTGGACTTCTGGAGTTTGCTTTTATCTTTTTGCTTTATATTCAGAGAAAGAGTTTTACAGAAGCCATTATCTTTTTCCTTGGCTTTGTGCTCGCACTTGAGATGCTTTTGAATTTAAATCCTATAGATTTTTCTATAGGGATGGTTCTATATGAACTGCTGGTTGTTTTATTTCAGTGTACAGGAGTAATACATCTTGAGAAACCTGAAGACTCGGTATTGTTCTGGAATCTTAGTCTTGTAAATGTGATTATTATTTATTTATCTTTCTGGAAACGAAAAATCACCCTGCGGAATTTTATGATTGAAAAGAGTATTGAAGCAGAAAAACAGAAATCTGAAGAGCTTTTGCTCAATATCTTGCCAAAAAGTATTATGGAAGAACTGCGAACAAACGGCAGGGTAGAGCCTGTTTCTTTTGACAGTGTAAGTGTACTTTTTTGTGAAATAAAAAACTTTGAAGAGCTTTCTTCTTTATTAAAACCTCAGGAACTGGTAAATGAACTGAACGAACTTTACAGTTCTTTTGATGAAATTGTTGAAGAAAGCGGCTGTTTGCGTATAAAAACTTTTGGCGAAATTTACATGGCATCTTGCGGGCTTCCTGAAATGGACGCTTTGCATGCAGAGCGATGTATTAAGTGCGGAAAGGCTTTTCTTGAATTTGTAGGCAAAAGAAACAAAAGTTCCGGCATAAAAATAGATGTAGGAGTTGGTATAAGTTCCGGCAGTGTAATTGCGGGAATTGTTGGCATCAAAAAATATATATACGATATATTTGGCGACACGGTAAATACAGCCTTTAGAATGAAAACTTTAAGTAAGGGTGGTCAGCTGAAGATTTCTCCGGATACTTTCAAGCTGGTGGAAGGCAAATTTGATTTTGACTGCCAGGAGCCTGTAGAAGTAAAAGGAAAAGGTTTAATGGTGACCTATAATTTTAAGTAGAGTGGTTAGGACGCCACGAAGTGTGGCCGAGGGGAGACTTTCCCCCTTATCAATTTTACCCTAGACTATTTCAGAAAAATTCATTATTTTATAGTCATAAAAGCAAATAAATCCGCTTCGGCGGAGTATATAGGAGAAATACAATGGCAGATGTAAGAGTTGCTATTAATGGTTTCGGCCGCATTGGTCGTTTGGCTTTCCGTCAGATGTTTGACGCTAAAGGATACGAAGTAGTTGCTATCAACGATTTGACAAGCCCAAAAATGCTTGCTCACCTTTTGAAGTATGATACAGCACAGGGTGGATACGCTGGACGCATTGGTGAAGGAAAACACACTGTAGAAGCTCACGACGGTGAAGGCGAAGATAACTACATCGTAGTAGATGGAAAGAAAATCGTTATCTACAAGATGCCTAACGCTGCTGATCTTCCATGGGGAAAAATCGGCGTAGACGTTGTTCTTGAATGTACAGGTTTCTACACATCTAAAGACAAGGCTCAGGCTCATATCACTGCTGGTGCTAAGAAAGTTGTTATTTCTGCTCCTGCTGGAAATGACCTTCCTACAATCGTTTACAATGTAAACCACAAATCTCTCAAGAAGGGCGACAATATAATTTCTGCTGCTTCTTGTACAACTAACTGTCTTGCTCCAATGGCTAAGGCTCTTAATGATGCATTCCCAATCCAGTCTGGTATCATGGCTACAATCCATGCTTACACTGGTGACCAGATGATTCTTGACGGCCCACAGCGCAAGGGTGACCTCCGCCGTTCACGTGCTGGTGCTCAGAACATCGTTCCAAACTCAACAGGTGCTGCAAAGGCTATCGGTCTTGTAATTCCTGAATTGAACGGAAAATTGATTGGTTCTGCTCAGCGTGTTCCAGTTCCAACAGGATCTACAACTATCCTTACTGCTGTAGTAAAGGGTAACGATGTAACTAAGGAAGCTATCAACGCTGCTATGAAGAAGGCTTCTGATCCAGAAACTTTCGGATACAACGAAGACGAAATCGTTTCTTCTGACGTAATCGGAATGAGATTCGGTTCTCTCTTTGATGCTACTCAGACAATGGTTAACAAGATTGCTGATGGCCTCTTTGAAGTACAGGTTGTTTCTTGGTACGACAACGAAAACTCTTATACTTCACAGATGGTTAGAACAATCAAATATTTCGCAGAAAACTGCTAAGTTATAGTTTAATCTAGAAGTAAAAAGGTGCTTCCCTAGGGGAGTGCCTTTTTTGTATGCTTGCGTAAGCGAGCTGTAAAGGCACCTTGCTTCGGTGGGGTGTCTTTTTTTTATAGGGGGATTCAGGGTTTATTAAACGGAGGTTTGTGATGAAAAAGATTTTTTCTTTAGTTTTAGCTTTTGCCCTTACAGCAAGTATTGCTTTTTCTCAGGTTCTTGCTTCTAACGGCGTAAAAAATACCCTTTCTACTTCTTTCGGACAGCCTTATGGCGAAGTAGGAAATAGTGACCGCTTTGGTGTTCGCTATTATGGCTTTATTGAAACTCTTCAGGCCAGAGTTGATATTGCAAAATTTACTCTTGAAGGTATGGTGAACTGGGGTGCCCTTACAAACTGGAACGGAGACGGTTCCTTTGATTCCTTGTATTTTGCTAATACGGATATTACCCCTTTCTGGTATACAAACCATTTTGACCAGGGAAGCTGGTGGACAAATGGAAATGCAGAAAGTTATTATGTAAACTTTCTTTTTCACCCTATAAAGGGGCTTGATATGGGAATGGGAACCCGCCTTGCATGGAAAATTGGACCTGCTCCTTCTTCTTTTGGAAATTACTGGGAACCGCTTGCCCATATAGTTCAGGGCGGTCTTAAAGATGCTGTTCCTGGAGAAGCAGACGTTGCAGGTTATACTTACTATGCAAACAATTATACTGCTCATTATGCAAATCAGACAAAAGCAGCACTCGGAGTTCGATACCGCTATGAAGATTTGCTTGAAGCCGGCATTGCAATTCCGTCTGGGGTTACTACAAATGCTCCTTTGTTTAATGCCGCATTTAGAATTCACCCGCTTGATGTTTTTTCTGCAAGCATGGCTTACGAAGGCATCTTGCAGTCTAGCGGAAACTTTTATACAGGGCTTTCCCTCTACTTCCGCCCGGCAACTATAGATGCATGGCTTGCCATTGATTTCCGAAAACATGGTAAATGGGATTTGAATAAACAGAGATGGGGAACAGGAGCTGCCGTTACTTTTGCAATCCCAAAAACAAGCATAACTCTTCGTCCTGAAGGAAGCATTTCTGTGTACTCTGATTCTAATTACACTATTGCATGGTATGCAGGCGGAAGAATTGATATAGGACTTGGCGAAAATTTTGTTCTGGGAGCCTGGTCTTCTTTTGCTGTGGGTGCTAAAGATAACAGATGGTCAGACAAAAACAGTGCTTATTATCATGAAGGTTATTCAGGAGGTTTTGTATTTGATATCCGTCCGGATATTACATGGAAAATCAGTCCTTCAAACAGTCTTTCGGCTTTTGTTGATTTCCAGAGCAGAAAAACATACTATGCTAAACTGTATGATGTTTGGGCTTCTGGACTTTACTGGACTTTCCAGCGATAAAGATTTTTTGTATACTAGGGATATGACAAAAAATTCCCTAGTATTATATAAAAGTTTTCTTGCTCTTGTTTGTGAGCGGGATGGCGATAAATATCAGATAAAATTTTGTACCCAGCCGGCAAGTCCCGGCGGAAAAAAAGCCATTTACGGCGAACAAAAAGTAAGAGAAAAGGATGTGGTTCTTCTTCATGAAGGTCCTGCCTCTTCTCTTGAAAATGCCCTTTCTTTTACAGATGAAAAAATTCCTTCCCAAATAGCAGAAGCGTGGGAATTATTACTAAGTGATGATTCAACAGCAAATGAACCTGTTTCTATTTCTGACCTTGCTGAATATGCACGCGGCTCTTATCTAGCCGATGAATCCTGGGCTTTTTATTCAGCCTTATTAGTAGACCTTCATTTTTCACTTTCTCAGGAAGAATTAAAAAACGGAAAAGTAATTTTTACACCTAGAAGCCAGCAGGAAATTGATGAATTAAATCAGAAAAAATATGAAAAAGAACATGAAGAAGAAATTCGTGCTCAGTTTATAAAGAGGGTAAAAGAACGAAAATTAGACCTTCCTTCGGATGCCCGTTTTATGGGAGAAGTGGAAGCCTTTGCCCTTTGTAAGACTGATAAGTGCCGTGTTTTAAAAGAGGCTGGAATTGCCCAGACACCGGAAAATGCCCACCGCCTTCTTATTGATACTGGAATCTGGGATTACACTAAAAATCCTTATCCTACACGTTTCGGATTCAGTTTTGAATCTGCAAAAGAGCAGTTAGGACCAATGCCGGAAGAAGAGCGAACTGAAGTGCCGGGCTTTGCCTATGCAATAGACAGCGAACATTCAAATGACCCTGATGATGCCGTTGCTTTTGACGGAGAGTATCTGTGGGTTCATATTGCAGACCCTGCTTCATCCGTTCTTCCAGATTCTTCTATAGATATAGCTGCCCGCGGGCGTGGAACAACCCTTTATATTCCGGAAGGTGCCTCCCGAATGCTTTCTGAAAACTGCCTTGAAGATTATGCACTGGGCTTAAAAGAAGACAGCAGGGCACTTTCTTTTAGAATCAAAGTTGATGAAGACAGTCAGATTCAGGAATGCCAGGTAATGAAAACCTGTGTAAAGGTTAAGCGGCTTACATACAAGGAAGCAGAAGAGAAAAAAGAGAGCCCTGAATTAAAAGCGCTTTTTGAAATTGCCAGAAAAAACAGGGCCCGCCGTGAAGCAAACGGTGCCGTTACCATTCAGATGCCGGAAGTAAGCATTTGTGTAGACAGGGAAACAAAAAAGGTTTCTGTTCAGCCAGATGAAAGATATGAATCTAACGATATGATTGCAGAACTTATGATTATGGCAGGTGAAGGAGCTGCCCGTTTTGCATTTAAAAATCAGATTCCTTTTATGTATGTAAGTCAGGAAGCCCCGGAATTTCCTTCAAACCTGCCGGAAGGCTGGGCCGGCCAGTTTGCCCGCATAAAATGCATGAGAAAACGTTCTGTGGGAATTACACCGGCACCTCATGCAGGTCTGGGACTTAGCTTTTACAGTCAGGTAACTTCTCCTCTGCGCCGCTATGGAGACCTTATTTCACACCAGCAGTTAAGGGCATTTATAGACAAAAAACGCATGATTCAAAAAGATGATATGCTGGAGCGCCTTTCTGCAGGAGATGCAGCCAGTCTTGATGCCCGCAAGGTTTCCCGCCTTAGCGAAATGCACTGGAAACTTGTTTACCTTAAGCAGAATCCGGAACTAACTTTTGAAGGTTTTTGCATAGACCGCAGGGGGAATGATGCCTTGTACTTAATTCCTGCCCTTGATATGCAGGCAACAATAAAAAATGCAGGAGACCTTCCTTTGAATGAAAAGGCTGTCCTTAAGGCAGGTAAAATTGACATTGTGGAACAGACTGTGGTCTTTTCCAAGGTATAGTAATTCATTATACTTGATTAAGAGGTAAAAATGATTGTAATGAAATTCGGCGGCTCTTCAGTCGCAAATGCTGAAAGAATAAAGCACGTTGCTTCTATTATTCGTGCTTATCAGGATAAAAGGCCTGCTGTTGTACTGTCTGCAATGGGAGATACAACTGACCATCTTTTGGAAGCAGCTGATAAGGCTGTAGAAGGCTTTGTTGATGTTGCGGGAGTTGCAAAACTTCATGAAGAAACCGCTGCCGAACTTGGAATCAATATAGATACAATCCGGGCTCTTTTGGACGAGTTGAAGCAGCTGCTTACCGGAATATCCATGCTTAAAGAAGTAAGCAAGCGTTCACGAGACTATCTGGTTTCTTTTGGTGAACGCATGAGCGTGCGCATGATGGCTGCCTACCTTGAAAATGAAGGCATTCCGGCTCAGTTTTATGATGCATGGGATATAGGTTTTAAGTCTGACAGCAATTATATGGCTGCAGAACTCCTTGATGAAGTTTGGGAAACTATTCCGGCCAGCCTTAATGATTATAAAAATGGAATCGATAACCGAATTCCAATCGTAACAGGTTTTATTGCTAAAGATGCAAAAGGAAACATTACAACCTTGGGCCGTGGCGGTTCAGATTTAACTGCAACAATGATTGGTGCCGCAATGCACGCAGAAGAAGTTCAGACATGGAAAGATGTTGATGGCATTATGACAACAGACCCTCGTGTTGTAAGGGATGCAAAACCTGTACCAGAGGTTACTTATGAAGAAGCCCAGGAACTTGCCATGTTCGGAGCCCAGGTTCTTCATCCTCGTTCCATGGTTCCGGTTCGCAAAACAGGAACTCCTGTACGTGTAAAAAACAGCTACAATATTACCAGTCCCGGTTCAATCATTGTAGAAAAACACACTGGAAAAGTTCCGCCTGTATGCGCCATTACAACTGTAAAGCATATCACCCTTATTGATATTGTAAGTTCAAGAATGCTGGGGGCTGCAGGATTTTTAGCCCACGTTTTCAATAACTTCCTCAAATGGAATGTAAGTATTGATGTAATTGCAACCTCAGAAGTTTCCGTTTCGCTTACAGTAAATACAAAAGCTGATTTAACAGGGCTTGTAAAAGACTTGGAACAGGCAAGTGAAGTAACTGTTCGCGGTGGAAAGTCTATAGTTACCATCATTTGTGACGCCGCTCATTCTTCTGCAATTCTAGCCAGTGGTTTTGATGCCCTTGCTGATGAAGGAATTAATGTTCAGATGATTAGCCAGGGAGCAAGCAAAGTTAATATCAGTATGATTGTTGATGATGAAGAGGCTGAACGTACAGTACAGATTCTTCACGAGGCATATTTCAGCTGAGCCTAAGACCGTTTCAGGCCTTTCAGCTTTATTACCAAGGAGTTTTTTTATGAAAATAGCACTTGTCGGATACGGAAAAATGGGACACATGATTGAACAGGCTGCAAAGCGTGCCGGTCATGAAGTCGTTGCAACCATAGATGTTCTTGCAGAAGATGCTTCTGTAAAGGTTCCTGCGGGAGATGGAGCGGCTGTTGTCCGTGCCGTAAAATCAAGCGGGGCAGAAGGAATTATTGAATTTTCACATCCTACTGCCGTAATGGGAAACATAAAGGCTCTTCTTCCACTGGGGCTGCCTCTTGTTGTAGGAACTACCGGCTGGAATGATAAAAAAGATGAAGTTGCTGCACTTGCAAAAGATGTTGGCGGAGCCATCATGACTTCTGCTAATTTTTCTATTGGCGTTAATATGTTCTATAAAATTGTTGAAGAAGCAGCAAAAATTATGGCTGAATATTCAGAATACGATGTAGCAACATGGGAAGCCCATCACAATCAGAAGGCAGACAGTCCTAGCGGAACTGCACTTGAAGTTGCCAGACGGGTAATGATGGGAAATCCTACAAAAACAGAAATTGTAACAGATGCTTTCCATGAAAGGCCAAAGGCAAATCAGCTGCACGTTTCTTCTACACGTTGCGGAAACATTCCTGGAACTCACAAGGTTTTCTTTGACGGAACTGCAGATACCATTGAACTTACCCACACAGCCCGCAGCCGTGAAGGTTTTGCAAACGGTGCTGTAAAGGCTCTGGAAAAACTTTCTGCCGGATTAAAAAGCGGTCGCCTTGTAAAAGGTAAACTTTTTGACTGGGACGACCTTTTTTAGTTTCCTTTTAATAGAACATTAAAAGAGGAGCGAAAGCTATCATAAACTGGGATGCCGAAAGTGCCGCTGCACGAATAAGCATCCCATGTTTTAAATGAAACTTTGATTCATCAAAGAAATTAAAAATCACCGTTAAAAGATTACAGAGGCTTCCTGCAAAAAGCAAAATTGATTTTCCTGAATGTTCGTAAATCAGACTTGTAAGGGCGAGTACATTTAAGACTTCTGATATTCCTAAAAATAAAATTTTACATATATATTCATAAATCTTTTTTCTACCGCTGAAGGCAAGTACCAGAATAAGAATCAGGGCGTAAATAATAATAATCAGGGTTAAAGCCCACTGCGGAAGTCTGTAAATATAGAAGAAAGTTCTGAAAAGTTCACACCAGGCCGCAATCCCGGAGAAATAAAGAAAATAGGCAATCGCTTTTATTCTGAAGGATTTAAAGAAAACAATCAGACCGATGGAAAGTGTCAGTAGGGAAAGTGCAAAAATGGAAAAGAAAATAATATGATATGAATCCGGCAGAAATTCCTGTAAGAGTAATGGCGGATGTATTAATGCAAGTGGAAAAAGCAGGGCGGAAGAGATTTTTTCTAAAAGTTCATTTTTTTTGATTAGAGAAATAACCAGCAGTCCAATATCTACTGCAGAAAGTCCTATAAAAATCCAGTTGATAATTGTCATGACTTTATTGTAACACATCCGGATAATTCTTAAAAGTCATGAAAGAAAATTGTATAGGGCAAACGCATTATAAAGTTTGCACATTTAAATCTGATGGATGTCCGTTACACAAAGCCTTTTCAGCCTCGGGTTCACTGCCATCCATCAGATTTTACAGTTTCGGCTCTTTTATAATGCGTTTGTCCTGGAAAATTGTAGGTATTTTCCCTCATTGAATATTCCTTTTCTTTTTTATATAATTTTAGCATTAGAATCGGGGGCGAAAGTTTTCTGATTTTTTTAGACTTTTTATAGGAAGTATTTATGACTATTAGCGAAATGCTCGGGCAGAGCGGGCTTTTGACTCTGCTTGGTATGTGTGTCGTTTTCAGTTTCATCATCATCTTGATTTGCTGTATGAAGCTGCTTCAGACTATTATTCATGCATTTAAGTTGGATAAGGAAACTCCTGCAGAGTCTCCTTCTGCTTCGTCTTCACCAGTTTCTTCTGCTGCTCCTGCCGCAGATAATGGTGCTGTAATCGCTGCAATTGCCGCTGCTGTGCATGACAGAGCGTTAAATTCGTAAATAAAGGGGTATAGATAAATGGCTAAAGTAGGAATTACTGAACTTGCAATCCGTGATGCTCATCAGAGTCTTCACGCAACTCGTATGACAACAGCAGATATGCTGCCAATCTGTGACAAACTTGATAAAGTTGGTTACAAATATATTGAAGGATGGGGTGGAGCAACTTACGACTCTTGTATCCGCTTTTTGAATGAAGATCCTTGGGAAAGATTGCGCAAACTTCATGCTGCCCTTCCAAATAATAAAATCATGATGCTGCTTCGTGCTCAGAACCTTCTTGGTTACAAGCACTATGCTGATGATGTAGTAGAAAAGTTCGTTGCAACTGCTGCAAAGAACGGTATCGGATGTTTCCGTATTTTTGATGCATGTAACGACCCTCGTAACATGGAATGTGCTACAAAAGCTGCTAAAAAATCTGGAGTTGATGTTCAGATGGCTATTTCTTATGCTGTAACACCATTCCACACAAACGAAAAATATGCAGAACTTGCAAAAACTTATGCAGATTTTGGTGCAGATTCTATCTGTATTAAGGATATGTCTGGTCTTTTAAAGCCTTATGAAGCCTATGATTTGGTTCAGAAGATTAAGGCAAAGGTAGACCTTCCTATTGAAATTCACTCACACGCAACAACAGGTCTTTCTGTTGCAACACTTTTGAAGGCTGCAGAAGCTGGTGCTGACTGGCTTGATACTGCAATTTCTTCTATGTCTATGGGTACATCTCACTCTCCAACAGAAACTGTTGTAGAAATGCTCAAGGGCACAGACATGGATACTGGCCTTGATACAAAACTTCTTCTTGAAATTGCTGCTTACTTCCGCGAAGTCCGCAAGCACTATTCTTCTCTTGAATCTTCATTCCTTGGTGCTGATACACGTATTCTTCTTTCTCAGGTTCCTGGCGGAATGCTTTCTAACCTGGAAAGCCAGCTTAAACAGCAGAATGCAGGAGACAGAATGGATGAAGTTCTTGCTGAATTACCAAAGGTTCACAAGGATGCAGGTTATGTTCCTCTTGTAACTCCTACAAGTCAGATTGTAGGAACTCAGGCTGTAATGAACGTTCTTATGGGACGCTACACAACTATGACACAGGACTTCCGCAACCTTATTACAGGCCGCTTTGGAAAACTTCCTGCAGATGCAAATCCTGACCTGGTTAAAAAGGCTCTTGAACAGAATCATATGGATGCAGTTGTTACATGCCGTCCTGCAGATCTTATTGAACCTGAATGGGACAAAATGGTTGAAGAAGCAAAGAAGGCTGGTGGTGACGGTTCAGACGAAGACGTACTTACATACGCTATGTTCCCTAATGTTGCTCCAAAATTCTTTGCTTCACGCGCTAACGGCCCTGTTGATGCTGCAAGCACATTTGCTAAGAAAGAAGTTGCTGCCGCTCCTGCTAAAGAAAACAAGGGCGGTTCTTATACAATCAACGTAAATGGTACAGCTTACAATGTTACAACAGGCCCTGCCGGAGATTCAATGAACGTAAATGTAAACGGCACTGCTTATAATGTTACATTCGGTGCTGCCGGAGCCGTTTCTGCTGCTCCAGCAAGTGCCTCTGCGCCAGTTGCGCAAGCAACTGGTGTTACGGGCGGAACGCCCGTAACTGCTCCTGTTGCAGGAACTTTGCTTCGCTATGCTGTAAATGCCGGCACAAACGTAAAGAAGGGTGATACAGTAATTATCGTTGAATCTATGAAGATGGAACTTGAAGTTAAGGCTCCAGAATCTGGAACAATCAGCTTTACAGTTCAGCCGGGAACTCAGATTGCACAGGGACAGACTCTTGCAACTCTTGGTGGATGTGCAGTTGCGCCAGCAACTGCAGGCGCTGGTAACGTAAACTCTGGCGCGTCAGGTGCACAGAAACCAGCGCCAGCGCCTGCACCTGCCGCAGCATCGACTGCTGCTTCTGGTTCTGGAAAGCCCGTAACCGCTCCTGTTGCAGGAACTTTGCTCCGCTATGCAGTCAGCGAGGGTGCTTCAGTTTCTCCAGATACAACTGTAATCATTATTGAATCTATGAAAATGGAATTGGAAATCAAGGCTGGAGCTAGCGGTAAAGTTCACTTTGTCGCAGCAACTGGCTCTCAGATTGCACAGGGCGCAACTCTCGCCGAGGTACAGTAATGGAAACAGAATTGAACAGAAAAAATGATAAAATCAAGGCATTAAAGATAACCGCTGTTATCTGTGCCCTTGCAATGCTTCTTTCTTTTGCCGGCTGCGGGGCTTCTAAAAACTCTGCAGGTGCTAAGAACAGCTATGCTTCGTCTACAGTAATCAAAGGCTCTGAAAACATTAAGCCTATTTCAGTTTCTTCATTCTTTAAGAATGTAGGAAAAAATACCGGAATCTATAAAATGATTCATAATCCTACTCCTGAAGAAATTGCAGAGGAAAAGGCTTCTAAAGAAGCAATGGAAATTGCAAAAGAAGAGCAGGCCGCTCAGGCAGCCGCAGACCTTGCCGCTCACCCTGTAAAGGGCTGGCAGCGTCTTGTCATGCTTGCAATCGGCTTCCTCATTGTTTACCTTGGAGCCGCAAAAGGTTTTGAGCCTCTTCTTCTTATTCCGATTGGATTCGGTACTATTCTTGTAAATATTCCTGGAGCCGGTATGGGTGAAGGCCCTGACGGTATGCTCCACATTATTTACTCAGCTGGTGTCGGAAACGAGTTCTTCCCTATGCTCATTTTTATGGGTATTGGTGCCATGACAGACTTTGGTCCTCTTATTGCAAACCCTAAGACAGCCCTGCTTGGTGGTGCTGCCCAGCTTGGTGTATTTGCAACCCTCTTTGGTGTTGCCGCAATGAACTTTATTCCTGGCATTGACTACAACATGAAGCAGGCCTGTGCAATCGCCATTATTGGTGGTGCAGACGGCCCAACATCAATCTATGTTTCTGGAAAACTTGCGCCGGAAATGATGGCGGTAATTGCTGTTGCCGCTTATTCTTACATGGCTCTGGTTCCTATGATTCAGCCTCCAATCATGAAGCTTTTGACTACTAAAAAGGAACGCCAGATTAAGATGAGTCAGCTCCGTCCTGTTTCTAAGACAGAAAAGATTCTTTTCCCTCTGCTTCTTCTTGTTGTTACAATCCTCTTGTTGCCTCCTGCCGCTCCTCTTATCGGTATGCTGGCATTCGGAAACTTTATTAAAGAGATTGGCTGTGTTCAGCGCCTTTCTAAGACGGTAGAAAATGAAATGATGAACATTGTTTCTATCCTGCTTTCTTTGGGTGTTGGTTCTCAGATGACACCAGAAAAGATTATGCACTTGAACTCACTTGGAATTATCGTTCTTGGTCTTCTTGCCTTTGCTGTTGCTACAGCAGGTGGTCTTATTATGGCTAAGATTATGAATCTCTTCCTTAAAGAGAAGATTAATCCGCTTATCGGTTCGGCTGGTGTTTCGGCAGTTCCAATGGCAGCCCGCGTTGCAAACAAGGTTGGTATGGCTGAAGACCCAACTAACTTCCTTTTGATGCACGCTATGGGACCAAACGTTTCCGGCGTAATCGGTACTGCTATTGCAGCCGGTGTGTTTATCTCTACTTACGGAATGTAAGTAAAGCGGCCGGTAGGCCGCCGTTGATAGATTGGAAAGCGTAAAAAAAGCCTTGTGCAGGTTTCCTGGCACAGGGCTTTTTTTATGCAAAAATACATTTTATTAAAGCTCAACAGCTTCTGTTTCAAAAATTATTTTTTTGACCTGATCTATTGTGATATTCAAGGATTTTGCAATTATTTCTAACGAAACCCCGTTATTATAAAGACCTTTTGCAGCTTCAATAGTTTTCCTTGATTCTCCTTCTGCGAGGCCTTCTGTGTAACCATCTTCATGCCAGATGCGTTTTGCTTCTTCTTCATCAAATTCTGTTAAACACATACCCATTACCTCTGCTTTGTGAAGTTCAAAAAAGCCTTCAAGAAAATTATTAGCTATAGCATAATCTACAGCTTTTTCTATAGCTTCCTCATTCGACATTCCAGATTTTTTGTATTCTAAAATCTTTGAAACAAATCTGACATAATCATACAACGGAACGCATTTTTTGTTAAGCAAAGAATTATGATTAGGATGAAGATTGATTACTGTGGCAGTGCACTGAAAATCCCCAGAATCATCTTTGTTCATAAATGAATCTGACAATTTCATTTTCCATCGTTCCGGTTTCTTTGGACCACCATGGTAAAATACATAGAATTTTGGATTTGGAATCATCACCCTTGTACTGCTTATGAGATTCTTTTTGTTATCTTTAAGATATTTTTGATAAAGAATTGCAAAGTATAGATACCCACGAAGCGGCATATTCGGATTATAAGAACTTTGCTCTTCGTATAGATTCATTTCTGTATCAACAAGAAAAGAAATATCATTGTGCATAGTAATGTATATGACATTTTCTATTGTGTTGATTTTTAATTCATCTGGATTTTTAAAGTTTGTTCCGTTCAGTGCATTATAAAGTTGAAGCCGCCACCTTTTACTTTCTTCTGTTTCTTTTCCAAAAATGAATTTGAATAATCTGTCTTTATATTCCGGATTGCCGATTGCTGTAACTGTATCAGCCATTAGTATTTCCTCCTTACTATATTAATAGTCTGGAGTTGCTCATTTAATGCAATGAATTTCGGAAAAAGATTTAAATATTTTGTTATTTCCGTTTAATAACTTAACATAAAAAAAAGCCGCACCGAAGTGCGACTTTGTGAAACGTAAAACTGCGGGGCGTTACGGGGCGGGAGAAAATGGTAAGCCTAAAAAATACTGTCGTATTTTTTTTTTTACGGCTTGCTATCTATCACCGGCCGCCAGCGGCCTTACTCATCCTTACCAAGCATAACGTTTGTAAGGATACCGAGGATAAGGGCACAGGCAACTGTACGGATTTCTACGGCACCAAAACTTACAACCATTCCGCCAACACCAGTGATAAGGATAACCGATGCAACAAAGAGGTTTTTGTTTTTGTTCAAATCTACAGTCTGGAACATCTTCAAACCGGATACAGCGATAAAGCCGTAAAGAGCAACACAAACGCCGCCCATTACGCAGGATGGAATTGTTTCAAGGAAGGCAACGAGTGGAGAAATCAGAGAGAAGATGATACAGATACATGCACAGCCCCAGATGGAAATTGTTGAAGCGTTGCGTGTAATTGCTACACAGCCGATTGATTCACCGTAAGTTGTGTTAGGGCAGCCGCCAAAGAAAGCACCTGCAACAGAACCGATTCCGTCTCCAAGAAGTGTGCGTGTAAGACCAGGTTCTTCAAGAAGGTCTTTTCCGATGATTGTAGAAAGGTTTTTGTGGTCTGCAAGGTGTTCTGCGAATACTACAAATGCAACCGGAACATAAGCTGTGAACAGAGTAAGAATGTATTTTCCTGTGATTGCTTTAAGTCCTTCTGTACCGCCAAGAAGGAATGTGAACTTTGGAAGTGCGAACCAGCCGGAAAGTTTACTGAAATCAAGGCTTGTGAGGGCTGAATAGTTGATGACTATAAGTGCAGAATTGTCTGTTGCGTAACCGATGATTGCAAAAATAGAAGCAAGACAATAACCTGCAAGAATTCCAAGAATGAAAGGAATAAGACGGCCGATTTTTTTACCATATGTAGAAAAGAGCATTGTTACTGCAAGAGTACAAAGTCCGCAGATAAGGGCTACATAAGTGCTTCCGCCTTCTGCGCTGGACTTCATAAGGTCGCCTACGGCATTTCCAGAAAGTGAAAGACCGATGATTGCAACTGTTGGCCCGATGATTACCGGCGGCATAAGTTTGTTAATCCAGCTGGTTCCACAGAACTTTACTACGATTGCAATGATTACATATACAAGACCTGCCATGAGGGCACCGATGATAAGTCCCCAGTAGCCTGCTGCTTCAGAAAGCCCAAGTGTTGCGGCACCTGCAAATGCACTGAACATTGAACCGATAAAAGCAAATGAGCTTCCCAAAAATACCGGGCTGGAGCTCTTTGTAAAGAGCAGGTAAACAAAAGTTCCGATTCCGGCTCCAAAAAGAGCGGCAGATGCGGAAAGTCCGTGTCCGATAATTGCTGGAACTGCGATTGTTGCAGCCATAATTGCCAGAAGCTGCTGTAAAGCAAAAAGAATCACTTTGCTGAACTTTGGCTTGTCTTTGATGTTGTAAATCAAGTCCATTTTTTTATACTCCTGAGGTAGACCGCCCGGCAGGCGGCCGTTGATTAATGGAAAAGCCTTTTTTTTAGTTTATCCATTAAATAAATGATATAAAATTCATTGTTAAAAATCAATGTGTTGATTATATTAATAGAAAAGAAAATAGAGAGGTGATTTATGTCTAATCTTTTTGATTATATTGAATGGAGGGGAGATATTCCTTTTGAGCAGGTTCCCCTTAATCAGATTGATGCGCTTATGTTTGCGCATATTACCTATTCACTTTTTGACGGCCTTGTTCCAGAATCTTTTTCCGAAAGCATAACTTTTGAACAGCTTGCAAAAAACTTTAAGGCTGCCCCTGATTTTGAAAAGCGCACAAACGTGGGATTCCTTATCAACAAGCAGACTACGGAACTGCTTTTCCGCTGTGCTGAGTCTGAACGTTATAAAAAAGTAAAGCTTTGTGGCATGAAGGTTGTTTTTGACGAAAAAAAACGTGAGCAGTTTGCGGCAATCCTTTATTCTTTTGGCGATGTAAAGATTCTTGCCTTCCGCGGTACGGACGACACTCTTATGGGCTGGGAAGAAGACTTTAATCTTGCCTATCTGGATGAAATTCCAGCCCAGGTAGATGCTCTTGCTTATTTTAAGGAAGCCGCCGCAGCACTAAAGGGAAATTTTGTTATTGTTGGCCATTCTAAGGGCGGAAATCTTGCAGTAAATACTGCGGTTCGCTGCGGTGAAGAATTGCAGAAGAGAATCGACCTTGTTTACAATTTTGACGGCCCTGGTTTTTCTAAAGAATTTTTTGCCTCAGCTGAATATAAAGCTATGGAAAAAAAGATTTCTTCGGTTTACCCGGAATTTTCTGTAGTTGGCATGCTTTTTAATCATCCTAAAAAATATCAGATTGTAGAAAGTTCAGAAAATGCGGTTATGCAGCATGATGCAATGTCATGGCAGATTTTGGGCTCAGCTTTTGTTCAGAAAAAACGCTTTAATTCAGGCAGCATCTTCTTTGCAAAGGGCTTTAATAAATGGGTAGACGGTCTTTCTAAAGAAGACAGAAAGACCTTTGTAAACGCACTTTTTAATGTAATAAATGCTTCCGGTGCAAAGACGATTGACGAAATGCAGAATAATGTGCTACCTTGTTCAGCAAAAATGCTTGCTGCCTATGCTTCTCTTGATAGGCCTACAAAAAAAGAAGTCCGCCATATTCTGGGGCTCTTTAAGGAGTCTATGGAATCTGCATTGCCTGTAATCAAGCTGATAAGCAGATAGGTGAGGAAAGCCGGCTTTTTATTTGGGATTCTTTTTATTTGACGTTTACATAATTCTGTTATTATATTCTTATGTATGACTGACAATAAAGATGACAATGTTTTGGAAGGTTCAATCATTCCTTCTGATCAGCTTTTACCAAATAAACTTACACTTATTCCCCTGCAGGGAAGACCTATTTTTCCTGGAATCTTTACGCCAATGATGATTAATTCAGCAGATGACGTAAAGGTTCTGGATGATGTTTATGAAAAAGACGGATTTATTGGAATCGTAATGCTTAAAAATGATGAAGATAATCCTTCTGTATCTGATTTGTATAGAATTGGAACTGCTGCAAGAATAATTAAAAAGGTAAATCTGCCGGACGGCGGAATCAATATTTTTATATCTACTGTAAAACGCTTTAAAATCAGAAAAACACTGCATGATACATCTCCGATGACGGTTGCAGTTGAATATCTGGAAGATGAAGAAGCTGATACTTTTGAAGTTAAGGCACTTACCCGCGCTCTTATCAGCGAAATGAAAGAGGTGAGTGAAAATAATCCTCTCTTTTCAGAAGAAATGCGCCTTAATATGGTGAATATTGATAATCCTGGAAAGGTTGCAGACTTTATTGCTTCAATTCTGAATGTAGATAAAGAAGAACAGCAGAAGATTCTTGAAACCGTAAATGTACGTCAGCGTATGGAACAGGTTCTTGTCTTTATAAAAAAAGAGCAGGAACTTCTTAAAGTTCAGAAAAAGGTTCAGCGTGAACTTAATGATAAAATCGAAAAAAATCAGCGTGAATACTTTCTGCGTGAAGAAATGAAGTCCATTCAGGAAGAATTGGGCGAAACTGCAGAAGGAAACGACACTGAATATCAGAAATTCAAGAAGAAGATTGCAGAACTGGCCTTTGAAGGTGAAATCAAGGAAACTGTAGAAAGCGAACTTGAAAAATTTGCCCTTATGGATCCTAATTCTTCTGAATATATCGGAACCCGCAATTTTCTTGAACTTGTTACCCAGCTGCCCTGGAAGGCAGAGGTTCGGAATGATTATGATTTAACAAGGGCCAAAAAGATTCTGGAAGGCGACCACTTTGGGCTTGAAGACGTTAAAAAGCGTATTGTTGAATATCTTGCTGTGCGCAAAATGAAAAATGATTCAAAAGGTTCCATCTTGCTTCTTGTTGGGCCTCCGGGAGTGGGAAAAACTTCTGTGGGACGTTCCATTGCAAATGCCATGAACAAGCCTTTCTACCGCTTTTCTGTAGGCGGTATGCGGGATGAAGCCGAAATAAAAGGCCACCGCAGAACTTACATTGGGGCAATGCCCGGAAAAGTGATTCAGGGGCTTAAAATCACAAAGAGTCTTTCTCCTGTCTTTATGATTGACGAAGTAGACAAAATGGGTTCCAGTCATAACGGAGACCCTGCTTCTGCCTTGCTGGAAGTGCTTGACCCTGAACAGAATGTGGCATTCCGCGATAATTATCTGGATTTGCCGTTTGATGTTTCAAATGTATTTTTTATTCTTACGGCAAATTCTCTGGATACGATTCCTTCTCCTTTACTGGACAGGGCGGAAATAATTCAGCTTTCCGGCTATATCGATCAGGAAAAACTTGAAATTGCAAAAAAATATCTGATTCCAAAGAATCTTGAAAAAAACGGCCTTGGAAAAAATCAGGTAAAGTATACAAAGGCTGCTCTTTTGCAGATTGCAGAAGAATATGCCAGGGAATCCGGCGTGCGCCACTATGAAAAGTGCCTGGATAAGATTCACCGAAAGATTGTTACTGAAATGATTTTTGAAGATGAAAAGTCTTCTGCATCTGAACCGCAGGCTTCTGAAATTCTGAAAAAGACTTATACAATAGATGCTCCTGATTTGTTCAAATACCTTGGCAAACCAGATTTTGATGAAAGTCAGATTAAGGTTGCGGCGGTTCCGGGAACTGCAATCGGGCTTGCATGGACCAGTATGGGTGGTGATACTCTGCTTATTGAGTCTACATCCTTCCCTGGTAAGGGGGGACTTGTTCTTACAGGTCAGATGGGCGATGTTATGAAGGAATCAAGCCAGATTGCCTTTAATTGGGCGCGAAAATTTGTCTTGGAGCGGGGTAGTAAAAAGGCAAAGTGGTTTGATGAAAACATTGTGCATCTGCATATTCCTGAGGGGGCTACGCCAAAAGACGGTCCAAGTGCCGGAATTACGATGGCAACTACTTTTGTTTCGCTTTTGTGTAATAAAAAGATTAAGCCGCATCTTGCCATGACAGGGGAACTTTCACTGACAGGTCAGGTTCTGCCAATCGGCGGTCTGCGTGAAAAGACAGTTGCCGCCAAACGCAACAAGATTAAGACGATTATTATTCCAAAGGCAAATGAACGCGATCTGGAAGAGATTCCAGAGCACGTAAAGCAGGGAATTAAATTTATTCCTGTTACTGACGTGCGGGAAGTTCTTGAAATTGCACTGGGAATAAAATAATAAAAGATTTCTTAAGAGATTTTTATAGGGGATGTCTAATAAGATTTGGGACTGCGGTCATTGAGCTTGTCGAAACCACCGCATTACTTACTTATTAGTCATCCCCATTTTATTTTAATGAGGGATTATTTAACACAAATTCTAAGTAAATTATAAGTCCTGATTTTGCTTCCGTCAAATTAATTTACTTAAATTTTACTTAATTAAACGATTAACTTATTTGATTTTTTGGCAATATTGATAATTTTCCATAGTTTTTTATCTGTTTTTTTAGTGTCTTTGAACTGAATAAAAAAAATCCTCGTTTATCTGACACAAGTTTAGAGAAGTAGATTCTCAGGAGGAAAAAACTATGAAAAAACGATTAGGCAGGCTTGCAGCCGTATTAACTGCTCTTGCCATGCTGGTTACAGCCATCAGCTGTAAGGACCCTGTAAATGCGACAGAGGAAACAAAAACTTACACAGTCGCATTTGAAACAAACGGTGCTTCTGCAATAGAATCAAAAACTGTTGAAGAAGGCAAGACACTTACCCTGCCGGATGACCCGGAGAAAACCGGATACGACTTTGCAGGCTGGTATACAGATGCAGCATTTACAGCCGAATTTGATGCAGAAGCCGCAATTACCGCAGATACAACCCTTTATGCAAAATGGACTGCAACAGTCTATACAATCACCTATAATCTAGATGGCGGAACAAATGCAGAAGCAAATCCTGCTGAATATACTGTTGAAACTGAAGCAATCACACTGGCTGCTCCTGCAAAGTCTGGTTACACATTTGCAGGCTGGTATAAGGAATCTGCTTTCACAACAAAAGTTACTGAAATTGCAAAAGGTTCAACTGGCAATGTTACACTTTATGCTAACTGGGTTGCCAATGTTGTTACACACACAGTTACCTTCTACGATGGAACAACTGTACTTTCTACTGTAAGTGTAGAAGATGGTAAGACTGTAACAAAACCAACAGACCCAACTAAGGATGGATATGTATTCTTTGGATGGTATTCAGATGACGCTTTTGAAACTGAGTTTGCCTTTACTTCAGCAATAAAGGCTGATACTAAAGTTTATGCAAAACTTGTGGCAAAATTGACAAGTACTTGGAGTCCTGATACAGCTTATACGGGATGTATTAGTTACAACATGGTAGATAATAGTCCTTATGGTTCAACAGCAGATGAGGTAATGTTTAATGTAAATGTTGCTGATTTGTCTCTTTCTGAAAATGATGTGATTTCCGTTGAATTTAAAATATCAAGTTCTAATTTAGAGTATACAAGCATTGGCTGTGGAACTGCATTTGATAGTTGGGGATGGCATTCTGAGAATGCAAAGTCTCTTGGTTCATCTTATAAGTTTAGTTTTACTTTGGATTCATCACATGTTGATTTTTCAGAGGCTAATAATTTAGTTGGAATTAAATTTGTACCACAAGGAGGAGATGACTTAACGGGGAAAAAACTGACTATAGTGGTTGAAGATTTGAAAGTTATTCATACACCATACGTGGCTGGTGCAGAAGTTGTAGAAACTATCTTTGAAGGCGAATTTACACCATACTCGGATACGTTTACTGTTGAAACACTCAGTTCTTATATTGATAAGGCTTCTGGTGATGTAAAAATATCTTTCACTTATACCTTAAATGATTATGTGCCAGAATATGATTGGGATGGAGTTGCCAGTTTAACAGGTTGGAAAAACTGGGTTGATTCAACTGATGACTTTTCAAATTATCAATTTAATACAGGTTGTGCAGCTGCTGATTATAGTTCAAAAATTGGAACAAGTCTTACGAAAGAGTTTGATTTAGCGACATTACTTTCGGACCTTCCAAATACCGATAGATTTACTATTAATGTCTATAGTGGCAAGGTTACGTTCACAAAAATTACAGTAACCTATCAAGCAAAATAACCTCAACTACCCTCAGGCATGTCGCCAACGTGCCTGTTAGATAGTCCGGTTCTGCTTTGCGGGGCCGGGGCCGCCCGTTGAACGAAGGCTTCGGGCGGCTTTTTTTTATAAAGCCCTAAGCCTGTTCTCTAATTTCCTTTTGCAGTTCCTGCACTTTTCACTTTATGCCTTTACAGTAACATTCTGCTCTATAATCTCTCTAACCTTTTCTTCAGTCAGCTTTAAGGACTTTGTAATAATTTCTACAGAAACACCGTTTTCAAATAATCCAATGGCAGCTTCCCGGGCTTTAGCTTCTTTACCAGCTTCCATCCCAAGTTCCATTCCGGCAGCTTTACCATCTTCATAATCATAAACACGTTGTCTTTCCCATTCCATATACTGCCTCTTCCACTGTATATTCTTTTTTGCTTCTTCTGTTAGCCCTGCAATTTTCCTAGTAAAAGCATCGCTGCTCTTCTTTCCAATTACAAGATTCAGAAAGGCCCTCTGCCTTTCGTCCAGTATTTTATCACAATTTGAGGCGATAAAAAAGTATTTATAAGCTCGGTCTTTCATACTAATTGTAGTATTCTGACGACAAAGATGCTCAAATGTGTAGAGTGGTAATCCTTCATTAAAAATATCAGACAGGCAAATAAAGATGATATATGAGTCTTTTAGCTCCTTGTATTTCTGACCAGACTTTAATGTGTCTACATCAATAATACCCTGATAGTAACGAGCCCGTTCAGGAAGTTCTTTTGTATCGGCGGCCTGCATCTCGATGTTGAATGCCTGGGATTCATTTTTAGCGTAAACATCCAGGCGAATCCCTTTACTTTCCCAGTCAATCTCGATTTCTTCCTCAGAATACATTTCAATCCGCTCAATTTCCATTTCCAGCAGGATTTCCAGAAGCTCCCTGCATACGTCAGGATTGTTCCTCATCACCTTGTAAAAGATAAAGTTGTTTGCAATGGTGGCCCGGTTCCACTTTTCTTCCGGGGTTAATTCATGGTCATCAGCAAATATCATATACACCTCTATATATATACTTGCCGCCAGATTTCATTTTATACGTTTTTTCCCAATTTTTTTTCAGATTTTTTTCAGAAAAATTGTAGAAAATGACATATCGCAGACTATTAAATATATGGATGAGGATGAATCAGAGCAATTTGCTGCAAGTTTATTAATCAAACTGGAGGTATGATAAAAAATTACTTCCATGTAATTTTTATCATGGCAGATTTTGCCGTTTGCAAAACTGCCATTCGCTGCATCCTTGCAGCGCCTCTAACGAGGAGGTATTAAAGGAATCATGACAGAAACACTGAACGTAAACAGGGAATACAAGGATTCGCTTTT
>JAFUYH010000037.1 GCA_017470605.1 Treponema sp. | reverse complement strand
CGGGATTGCAAACGCATTTATAAGCCGAGGCGAAGCCTTTTTAATCATTTTCCTATACGGCTTATACCATGCGGTTTGCAAGAACGTGCAGTGGTAGCACTTTTTACAGTTTCGGCTCTTTTATAATGCGTTTGCCCTGAGTAAAAAAGCCATTTTCAGACATAACCCGAAAATGGCTTTTAGATTGCCGTATCAAGTACGGCGATGACAATTTACAATTTAGAAACCTACACAAAGCACTACATAGGCACCAAGACCAGTAATGAGCCAGCTCTTTGTAAATGAACTTGACTGCATGGAAACACCGGCATCTACTTCAACAAGCCTTAAATTAACTACAGCGCCAAGCTGATGTACAAAAACCTGGTCTGTATATTCAGTAGAAAGTGAAAGCTTAAGCATGTTGATTAGATTTAAGGTCATACCAAGGTAATACTGTGGATAAGCCTTTGCAGTATCCATAAACGGATGATAAATGCCCAAACCACCACCAAGGCGAAGATCCAGGAAGTTTCCAAGAGGATAGAAATCTACATAGCCAAGAACTTTCATTGGACGGTTCAGTTTATAACCGGAAATCTCTGTTGTAGAAAACTCAGGACTAGGCATTTCAAAGTTTGCATTTTCCATTGAAGACATAGAAATCTCTGACTCTGAACTAAAGCTCATAGAAGTTCTGTAATTAATTGTTGCAGGAACAATAGGAATTCTTGCATCTGCAGAAACAACAAGCCTTTTTGAAAGAGGAAGAGACATTCCCATAGCAAGGTCAAATCCCAAATTATCAAATATCAGGCTCTTAACATTCAGATTTGTTGGGTCAAAATTCTTATCCATGAGTTTTTCAATATTCATAGAAGAATAAACATCAACCTGAGCATCAGTCTTAATGATTATAGAACCGTCTTCTGTATTAAGGATTTTTACTCCGCCCTTAGAACCAGAAGTGCTAAGCAGAGGTGTAAAAAGACCCGGTTTTACATAAAGCTGAAATCTGGATAATTTTAAGCCAAAATTTAATTCAGAATATGCAAAAAGGTCCAGTGTAGGAGAAAGAGTTACATCAAGTTCATCTCCGGTTTTAAAGCCTTTACCGATAAAATCAAAAAGTCCTTTTGAAATACCGATTTTTCCATAGGCATCAAGACCAACTCTGGTGCCAACAGAAACTGCTGCAATATTCAAGTTTACCTGAATATTTGGCTTAAAGCCCATTACAAAAGCAAATCCATCATCTGGAATACTTTCTGCAATCTTTCTTAAATCAATTACAACAGTTTCTTTCATTATATCATTAACAGCAAATACGTTATTTGATATATCCACAGGTGCAGTAATCTTATATTCAAAGACGCGACCATCAAAAAATCCTTTAGAAAAGGCTGCCGCACACAATACAAAAACGGCAGTAATTAAAGCTGCAAGTCGTTTCATTTGTTACCTCCTATAAGTTCTGATACATCAATTTCGCCGTCGGTACTTAAAGTAAGAGTAACGGATGCATCAAATCCCATTTCTCTAGGAATGCTGATAAGACCTTTGTTAATCTTCAAGTTTACAGTTGGAGAAAGGCTTGAGCCTCCTACCAGCCCATTTATAACAGAAGAAGCCTGACTGCCAGACAATGTAAATTCTGATACTTCATTTACATTTCCAAGTTTAAGTGTTTTTTTAACATCAGAAGTAAGACCAAGCTCAAATTCCATGGCAGGCTCACAGTGGAAAGGAAGTTTTGAAGGCTTAATTGTAAATCCTATTTCCTTAATAACTTCCAGCAAAGTATCAAGTGTATCAGACTCCTGATTTGAAGATTCATCTGAAGAAGCAGAAGACTCTTCTGAATCATCCGCCTCAACTACAGGCAGATTCAAATTTTCTGTTACATTAAACTCCAATGGTAATTCCAGATAAGCATAAATTGCAATGGAACCAACTTCTGATGACTCCATCAGCTCTTTAGTAAGGGTCAGTTCAGAAGAACCGGAAGTATTTGAAAATTCAATGCTGTAAGATATACAAAGAGAAGCTTCTGAATCAACCTTTTTATTAAGAAGTTCTGCTAAATCAGCTCCCTTAGTATTTACTGTTTTTGCAAAATCAATTGTTACAAGTTTATTTGAATCTTCATTAAGTTTTGGAAGTGATGAAAAGTCTAAGCTTCCGGTTGGGAGAAGTTCAAGTTCGGCTGGCTTATTTTCAGAGTCATTTACAACATTATTTTCAGCATCACCCATGTACATTTTTACAGAACCAGTAAACTTAACATTCTCAAAACTATCACCGTCAGGTTTTACGGCAATAAGATAAAGAGGAAGTCTTGAAAGCTGAACTTTTTCACCAATATTTACATCTCCAAATGATAAGTCTGCAAACATTGAAGAAATATTCAATCCAAGAGACTGTTTACCTTCCTGCTCGTATCCAGAAGTATCAATTACTATCTTTTCATAATCAACAGAAGAGTCAATCTGAATTCCAATTGTATAGCTTTCACTTGGTTTTACATTATTAAGAGTAACAAGATTTGGATTTTCAGAAGTAGCACCCGGAAGCAGGATGTTGGCTTCGTAATCAATTGCGTTAAACTCCCCTGAACCGTTTCCAATTTTGCGGCATATAGCCTCGCTTAATCCAGACATAAGACTGTATTCGCCGGATTCTGTACCACTTTCAAGAGTTGCTGTCTTATCCAGCCCCAGAAAATCAGACTTAATGGAAAATTTAATTGGATTTCCTTCTGGAAGGGTGTTCTTGTATGTACCCTTAATTCCGCTTGAAAGAAGCCATATTTCTTTTACAGTTTTTTGGAATTCTTCTGGCAAATCATTTGAACTGCTCTTTTTAAAAGCATCAGCTTTTCCAACCTTTACAGTTACAGAAGTAAATTCAGAAATTGAATTTGAAGCAGAAATAGAAATTGAGTAATCTTTTGAAGAATCTGAAAAATCCAGACTGGCATTTGTCATAGTCAGATATACATCAGCATCAAGCGTTGTTGCTGAAGTTCCGCTGACTTCTTTACCAGCAAGATTAAGTGTATTTCCGGCAAGAATCTGCTTTGTAATGTTAAGGGATCCAGAAAGTCCTATTGCGTATTTTGCTGTAATACCAGACCATGTAGAATAATAAGTTGCAGCAACTTCTATAGAACCGGTTTTAATAACGGCTTTCTTAAAGTTTTCTGCAGCCTCTGTAGAAAGAAGTTCAAATTCTACAGGTGTTACAGGAAGTGCAGGGGTTTGCATTGTAACGCCACTTGCATTTTTTACTTTACAATCATAAAGCACAGCGTCATAAGACTTTGCTTCTTCTGTTACGATTTTTGTAGAAGGCGTAAATGTAAAATCATTTAAATTAATTTGTGCAAATCCGCCATAGAATGTGGCAGAAGCACTTTCACTGCCATCAGTGTTTTTAAGATATACTGTAGTATAATCAGAAAAATCACCCTGAATATAATACTGTCCGTAAGAAAGTGTTATAGAAGAGAAAGAACTGTCAGAAGAAGTTTCATATTCCAGTTCTTTTTCACCATCAACAGAAGTACCACTTGCTATAAGAAGGGCTGCAAGGGCAGTCTGAACTGAATCTGCAGAAAGCGAAGTTTTAAATCCTGCATCATTGAAATTAGGGATTTCTATTTTTTCATCATTAATAGACATCTCCCCCATTTCGGTTGCAAAGTCTGAATTGCTCATATATTCAGAAAAATTAACCGGTATTTCCTGAATAGGAATCTTAATCAAAAACTGCTGCAGGGTTTCATCTTTACTGTTTGGAAAATAATCATAGACTTGAGAATTAGGAAGCTGGATTCCTTCCATAATGGAAGTTTTCAAATCAAAATCTGCAAAAAGCTGATCTGTATCCAGTTTCTCGAACAAAGCATTGCCGAGACTTAATTCATAATCTGCCTGAGTTTTAACTGACACCTTTTTTGGAAGCTGCCAACTACAAGCTGAAAACAATAAAACTGCAACTCCGAGCATGGGTAGTAAGATTTTTTTCATATCTTATCCTCCATTTTATTATAAATAAAAAAAGTGCTTTTACCCTAGAATTTTTTTGCAATCTGATAAAAGCACTTTTTTGTATTGACTATTTTACCCTATAAAGATGTTATAAAGCAAGTGTTATTTTTTATTAAAGAATGCGGCAAACGGATTGTAGCTCATGCCGTCGTCACTGCCGGAATTGCGGTCGTAAGGCTGGCTGCGACGTGTATCATCGCGGCGGTCGCGGGATTGTGAACCGGAATTTCCTGATGCACCACCTTTTTTTACAACTACTACTCGGCGGCCGGTACCACTTCCACTGCCAGAAGCACCGTCACGAGGGCTGTCGCGGCGGGCTGTGCTCTTCTGTCCGGTTCCGGCACGGCTTGCGGCATCACTCTTCAATGAAAGGGCAATGCGGCGGCGGTCGCGGTCGAGTTCTATAATGGTAAACTCGTGAACGTCCCCTACTTTTACAACGTCCATTGGGTTTTCAACGAAGCTGTCTGAAAGCTCACTCAGGTGAACAAGACCTGTTTCGTGAAGACCGATATCAACAAAGGCACCAAAATCAACTACATTTTTGATTTTTCCTGTTACCTTCATACCTTCTTTGAGGTCTTCAAACTGCAGAACGCCCTTCTGCATGATTGGAGCCGGATAGCCGTCGCGAGGGTCGCGGTTTGGCTTCTGAAGCTCCTCTACAATATCGCGTACTGTCGTTTCACCGATGTTATATTTTTCTGCAATCTTTTTGATGAGGTCGGCAGGAACTTTTTCCTTATTCTGAATATATGGAAGAACTTCGCGGGCTGCATCGTAGTTTTCAGGGTGAACCCAAGTATTATCGAGCGGGTCAGAACTTTCTGCAATCTTTAAGAAACCTGCGCACTGCTCAAAGGCTTTTGGCCCAAGACCAGGCACGTTTTTGAGGTCTTCGCGGCTCTTGATTTTACCGTTCTGATCGCGGTAGGCAACAATTTTCTTTGCTGTAGTGGCGTTGATGCCCGAAACGTACTTCAAAAGTGAGTAGGACGCAGTATTAAGGTTTACACCAACGTTGTTTACAACCGAACCTACAACTTCATCAAGCTGTTCAGCAAGCTTTTTCTGATTTACATCGTGCTGATAAAGGCCGACACCAATTGCCTTAGGGTCAATTTTTACGAGCTCTGAAAGAGGATCCTGCAGGCGGCGGCCCATGCTGATGGCACCACGGATTGTAAGGTCCAGATCCGGGAATTCTTCGCGGGCAATATCACTTGCAGAGTAAACTGAAGCTCCGGATTCATCAACTACGGTATAAACAACATCATTATAGTTATCGCTGATAACCTTGCTTACGATTGCCTGAACTTCCTGGCTACCGGTTCCGTTACCAACCGCAACAACCTGAATATCATACTTGTCGATGGCATCGTTAATCATTTTGTAAGAGCCTTCAGGGTCTGTAACCTGGAAGAACTTAAAGTAACCAAGGTACTTACCTGTTTCGTCGAGGGCAGCACACTTTGTACCTGTACGGATACCAGGGTCAACACCAAGAACGCGGCTTCCCTTAATAGGCTGGGTCATCAGAAGGTTTTTGAGGTTTTCGCTGAAAATACCGATTCCGTGAACATCAGCTTCATCTGCTTCATCACTGCGGATTTCGCGGACAACGGCCGGGCTCAAAAGACGAACAACGCCATCTTCAATAGCGTCTTTATGATACTTATTGTGAATGTCTGCACGTCGCTGAAGGTCTGCAATTGCGGCATCTACATCAACATCAATTGTAACTTCCAGGGCACCTTCGCGCTCGCCGCGGTTAATTGCGAGAATGCGGTGAGGCTTAACTTCGTTCAAAGGCTCGCTGTAATCCCAGTACATTTTGTAGGTAGAAGTGTTCTCTGCAACTGTTGCGTCCTGTCCCTCAGGAACGATTCCCTTAGTCTTGATTGTACCGGTTCTCATATAAAGGTCGTGCACAGCTTCGCGGTTTGCAGTTTCCTGGCTAACGCGCTCTGCAATAATGTCTTTTGCACCGGCAAGGGCGTCAGCGGCCGACTCCACGTTCAGCGCACTGTCTTCATTATCAGTTTTTACAAACTCGGCAGCCTTTTTCTCGCAGGCAGCCTCATCATTATCAGCTAAAATAAAATCAGCCAATGGTTCAAGTCCCTTTTCTGCAGCAATCATACCGCGGGTCTTCTTCTTTTTCTTGAATGGAGCCCAGAGGTCTTCCAGAGCAGTCATTGTAGTAGCCGACATAACCGCATTGTAAAGAGTTTCTGTCAGTTTTCCCTGAGCAAAAATGCCCTTTACAATTTCAAGGCGGCGGTCTTCAAGGTTATGATATGATTTATAGAGGTGGTCACAGTCGCGAACCTGAACCTCATCAAGATTGTCATGCTTTTCCTTGCGGTAACGGCTGATAAAAGGGATTGTACAACCTTCTTCAACCAGGCTGATAACAGCAGAAACCTGCTGCACGCGGATATTAAGCTCTTCCGCGATTTTTTTCATAATTTCCACTTCGTTAACCGAAAGTGCGTCGATAGTTTCTTGTGTAAATTCCATAGTTCGCTAATTTTAGTGAAAAAGCGGGAGTTTTGGAATAGGAAAAGTAATGCTAAAACTAAAAAACCGCCGGCAGCTACCAGCGGTTTTTACATCAGATAACTTCGTCGTCGTCCAGTTCTTCCAGTTCACCTACACCACTCATTTCAATTCTGGTATAAAGCTGATTTAAAAGATTAGTACAGTTAGCAGACATCAGTTTATAAATATTCGGAATTAAAAGCTGATTAATTCGCTGGTCAAGTCCATTTGCCCCGGTTGAATTAACGAATGCAAAAACCATCAAAGACTGATATTCCAGAGGACGTTCCATAATAAGAACGGCATCAGAACGGAACATAAAACCGCGTATATTAAAATGGAAGTCAGGTATTTTTTCGTAAAGCTGCACTTTAAATTTATTATCAGGACTGATAATTGAAAAGTGAGAAAGACTTATATCCTGTAAAATTCCTGTATGAGAAGCCCCGCCATGATTGCAAGTAAATGTACAGGCATTTGTACACAAGGCACGAATGTTTTTACGACGCCCCTGTGCCTGATTTGCATATAATATTTTTTCAATTAATTCAAAATTCTGTTTTTTCTGATATTCCAGCTGAATACATCCGCACTGAACTCCCATATCATACAGATATTTATGTTCAAGGCGGGCCCTTTCTTCTTTTGACTGACGTTTTGTATATAAAATACCAATAGAAGCTCTGTTGCTGTAACTGTCTATGACATTTTTGATAAATACAGGCCATTCAATATCCGGGATATTATAATCGATATTAAAAAAAATAATAACATCACGAAAGAGAGAGAGAATTACATCAACTTTTTTAGAAATTTTTATTCTTTTGTCATTTTCTACAAAATAACATTCATATCCCAATGCAAAATAATCTTCAAGATATGTTTCTGGAATTAAAGACGTGTCTGGTGTTATAAAAAACGTTTTTCTACCAGTTACTATTTCTTTTACGGAAATACCCAAATCAAAACCTCATTAATAATTATCTATTGAAATCAGAAAAAAGACAAGTGATTTCATTAAGTGATTTTCCATATAAGATAATAATTAAATGAAATGTTGTATAGTATGGTGTTCAACACTCTTTGTTTTTACAGAAACTATATAACTTCCAAATACTGCTGTAGCAGTATCAAAAAGCGCAGCAAAAGAACACATAATCATTGAAGCCGGCTGCAGTAAAAGGAAACTTGTTTCAAAACCTTTTGCATAGCGGTCACACAGAATAGTAAGCAGGATAAAAGAGCCGCCTGTTGGAAGTCCGCCAAGAAGGAATGAAAGTCCAAAGGAAAGTCCAAAAATCCAGAGTATATCTGTAAAAGGAATACTGAGGCTGGAATAAGAACGCCATATCAATATAAATGAAATTGACGCTGTAAGGGCAGAGCCGCCCCTTGCAAAAACTGAAAAAAGCGGATAAGTAAATCCGCGGCACCTTCTTCTAATTCCAAGACTTTCTCTTGCATGACGGTAGTTCAAAGAAAGTGCAATGTTTGAATCTGCAGTAAAGAAAGAAAAAATCAAAGAAGCAAGAGAAGCGTAAAGTACACGGTATGGATGCGGGTCATGACATACAAAACGAAGAATCAGAGGGTAGATAAGTCCCACAACAATTACAAAATCAATGAGGAACATAAGCATCATTGGAGTGTAAATTCCCGGTGAAATTACATCGCGAAATTTTACGACCCAACAGCAGGTAATAATTACAGTGCAGACAGCCAGAATTTCTGTAAAGAAATTTGCAATTGCATAGAAGAGTTTTGAAGCAGAATCTGCAAATGTATAAAGAGGCTTAAAAGTAAGTTCTTCTGAAGCACTTTCCCAGCCAATAAGAAAAGCAAAAACAAGAGGAACAAGAAGAAAAGAGCCTTCCAGAATTGAAGAAAATGCAGATTCCGGAAAAAGTGAAAGAACCATATCTTTTACGTTGAGTTTATAAACGTCAGAAGCAACATCAACTGTAATAGGAATTCGTGGAAGTTTTACCAAAAGGATTGAAATAACGCCTACTGCAGTAAGAATTAAAGATGACAGTATAATGATGGAAAATGTCCAACCGGCAGTGCGCCATAAAAGTTTTGAATTTCTCAGATTATTCAAGGAAACTATTGCAGTAAAGAAAACAAGAGGAAGAATTATATATCTGCCCATTCTGATAAACAGTTCAGACAAAAAAGATATAAAACTCAAAAACGCTGCATTATCTGTTGGTAAAAGGAATGCGGCAAGCACACCAAGCGCAACACCAATAAGATATTTTATCCATACTTTCATGCTGATGAGTATATCATACTCTGGATTGACATTCCAGAGTGTGATATAATTTGTTTTATGCCTAACACATTGGTTATTGGAAAAGATTTGCCGGACGGCCTTGATTTTGCAAAGGCAGTTGCGGGTACCGGCAGAAAGATTTTTACCTGCACAAAAACAGAGGCAGATGCTGTAAATTTTGAATCACAGGAACTGTTTGGTTCTACATGGAATAAGGGCTCTGCCGTTTCTGCTTATTCATTTCTTGTAAAAGCAGAAACAAAACTGCAGAAAATAAACGAAGTAATTTTTTATTTTGATACAAACTATTTCACTACAAAGTTTGATTCAGAACGGACGGATGAAATTGCAGCCGCTATTGATGCAATGGTATATCCATATATGTATGCTTGTGGTGAACTTTTAAAAGGACTTGAACAGACCAGAGAGAAAACCCTTGTCTCATTTCTTCTTAGGGAATACCCTTCAAAACATGAAATGCTTTCTGCAAAAACACCAGGAGGAGTGCCTGCAAGTACAGTTGTCAGTGCAGCACAGGCGGCATTTATTTCTCTTGCAGAAAGTTTTTCTACAAATGTTTCAGAACGCAACTATCTTTCTGTTATTCTGGCCCGCTGCAGCCAGACAAATGAACTGTATAAATCAGAATCTTCTCTGGCAAGATGGCTTACAGAGGCAATGGAAAGTATTTCTAATCAGAAAAATCCGCAAACCGTAAAACAGGCCTCCACATGGAACAAGGCTGGTTCAAAGATTCAGACAGGCTTTGGACTGTTTTCACGCTAGGACAGGACAGTTTTCTGCAACAGCTTTCTGCAGATTAAGACAGGAGGAATTATGAACTATAAAGACTGTATAATCCGTTTTGCACTAATCCTTTTTTTCAGTTTTATTTTGGGACTGGAAAGAAAATCTCACCAGCATACTGTAGGAATCAGAACTCTTGTTTTGATGGGTATTTCCAGCTGCCTTCTTTCCATGCTTTCAATAGAAATGGCTGCTGCCCCGATTGTGAAAGGCGACCCTACCCGAATTGCAGCCGGAGTAATAACAGGCATAGGATTTCTGGGCGGAGGAGCAATCTTAAAACAGGGGTTAAATATCAGGGGGCTTACGACCGCAGCAATCATCTTTACAATATCTGCAATAGGAATGGCCTGTGGAGCGGGTTTCTTTATTCCCGCAGCAATTACCTTCATAATCACAATGGTTATTCTGTTTACGATGGATAAACTGGAAAAAAAGATGTTCCCCGCTTCTAAAACAAAAACCGTAATGCTTACCCTGAACTGGGACAGTTTGCACCCGGAAGAAATTCAGGACATTATGAAATTTCATGGCATGATTATTCATGACATGACAATAAAGTATCACACAGAAGAAAATACGGCAGAACTGTCCTATACCGTAAAAACTCCAGATAAAATGAACAATGTTCAGCTTGTAGAAGATTTTAAAGAAAAAATATCGGGATTAAAAGATTTTAAGATTTGCGATAAGTAAATTTGGTGCATGACAGGCGGCAGTTAAAGCATTTGGAGTAAAAAACCGCCTTAATCATCATGCTTATTTTGAAGTAACTACTACAGAATTATCTGCATTACTGAATGGTGCCGGAATGTATTTATCTGCCTTCCAATCATTTTCCCAGCGGCAGCCATCAAAAAGATAGCGGAACTGGAATTCCTTATCAACCGGAAGAGATATTGAAACAGAGAAAGAACCATCAGATTTTTTTTCTAAAGGCGTATCTGTACTGCTCCAGCTGTTGAAGTCACCTGCAAGATTTATTGTTTTTGCTCCCTGTGCTGCTTCTGCAGAAACCGTAAAAGTAACTTTGCAAATGCCGTCTTTTGTAAATGATTTTTTTAAAGACATTCTGATTCTCCAACTGACCGATTATATAATTATATAATATTAAAATATTGAATTTTTAATTTTTATGCAATATATTAGAAGAGAATATTCTCTATGATAGTCTCTTTTATAGGGGGTTTTTCTTAAGTTCCGTCGATTTATCCAAATTGCAGGGCGGATTTCCTTTCGTATGAAAGGAAAAATCATGCTAAAGAGGAGGCTCAATATGAGTGCTATCTTAACAAACAAATCAAAAAAATATCTTTTTACTTCTGAATCAGTTGGCGAAGGCCATCCTGATAAACTTTGCGACCAGATTTCTGACGCAATTCTTGACTACTGTCTTACACTTGATCCAAACGCGCACGTTGCCTGCGAAACTTTTTCTACAACAAACTTTATTCTTGTTGGTGGCGAAATCGGTTTTCAGGATAAAAATGTAGACCTGGATGCCTTTAACAAGCAGGTTGAAAAAATTGCACGCGGAGTTGCCCTTGATATTGGCTATAACTCGCCGGAAGTTGGTCTTGACGGTGCACACTGTATTTTTGAAAACCGCCTTCACGCTCAGTCGGCTGATATTAATCAGGGAGTAGTTGGAAGCGGTCTGGCTGAATACGAAGGTCAGCAGGGTGCAGGAGACCAGGGAATGATGTTCGGTTTTGCCTGCAATGAAACTCCAAGCCTTATGCCGGCTCCTGTTTATTATTCTCATCAGATTCTTTTGCGCGCCCATGAACTGCGCCACAGCGGAAAAATCAAATGGCTGCGTCCTGATGCAAAAAGTCAGGTGACAATTGAATATGATGAAAACCACAAGCCTTTGCGCATTGATGCAATTGTTGTTTCTCATCAGCATGACGACAAAGTTAGCCGCGAAGAACTTGAAAAGACAATCAAAGAAGAGATTATCAAGCCTGTTCTTGAACCAACTGGTCTGCTTGATGAAAACACTAAGTTCTACATTAACCCAACAGGACGCTTTGTAACAGGCGGCCCGGACGGAGATGCTGGTCTTACCGGACGCAAAATTATTGTAGATACTTATGGCGGAATGGGTCGCCATGGTGGTGGTGCTTTCAGCGGAAAGGACCCTTCTAAGGTAGACCGTTCGGCTGCTTACATGGCCCGCTACATTGCAAAGAACATTGTTGCAGCAGAACTGGCAGACCGCGCCGAAGTTGAACTTGCTTATGCAATTGGAGTTCCATTCCCAGTTTCTATTATGATTGATACTTTCGGTACAGAAAAAGTTGCCGTAAGCAAGATTGAAGAGGCTGTAAAGAAGGTTTTTGACTGTACACCTGCAGGAATTTCAAAGACTCTGAACTTAAAGCAGCCTATTTACCGCAAAACTGCAAGCTACGGACACTTTGGCCGCGAAGGCTTCCCTTGGGAAAAAACAGACAAGGTAGAAGAGCTTAAGGCTGCCGTAAAATAGATGCCCAGGTCAAGATGTCCGGGTCAAGCCCGAACATGACTCTGGGGGTCATTGCACGAACATGACACTAGCTGTCATTACACGAACATGACAACAGGGGCATTACAGGAACATGACACTAGGTGTCATTGCCCGGCTTGACCGGGCAATCTCATTTTTTAATTATGAAACTTCTTTCCAAAAACGAAATGCACGAAGTCTTCTCCCGCTGGCAGAAAGCAAATCCGGCTCCGGCTTCCGAGCTGGAATATGTGAATCCTTTTACGCTTCTGGTGGCGGTAGTGCTGAGTGCTCAGGCAACAGACAAAAGCGTAAACAAGGCAACCGCCCCTCTTTTTAAGGTGGCAGACACGCCAGAAAAAATGCTTGCTCTGGGAGAAGAAGGTTTAATTCCTTATATTAAATCTATCGGACTTTATAAAAGCAAGGCATCACATGTTATGGGGCTTTGCCGCAAACTTCTGGATAATTTTTCAGGACAGGTTCCGGGCACCAGGGAAGAGCTTATGACGCTGCCGGGAGTTGGGCGAAAAACTGCAAATGTAGTTTTGAATGTGATTTTTAAGCAGCCGACAATGCCGGTGGATACTCACCTTTTGAGAGTTTCGCCAAAGATTGGACTGGCAGAAGGTAATACTCCCGAAACAGTGGAAGCTTCGCTTTTGGAGCGAATTCCCCCGCAATTTCTGCACGATGCCCATCACTGGATTTTGCTTCACGGCCGCTACGTCTGCACGGCACGGAATCCAAAGTGCGAAGAATGTATAATTAATGATATTTGTAAGCATAATGATTAGAATAAGGTGAAGAAAATTGCCGGCCTCTAATACAGGAGAAAATATTATGGAAGAAACAACTACAACCGCAGCAGAAGCAGTACAGAGCGCAAGCGAAGAAATCATCTCTAAAACTTCTTTATTTATGAACTGGGTAAAAGGACTTGTAACATGGTCTAATCTCTTTAAGCTTTTAGGCGGCATTCTGGTGCTTCTTGTAATGTGGATAGTTTACAGAATCATCCTGAGGACAATCAAAAAATCTTCATCTGCAAAAATGAACAGCCATAAACAGCAGATGCTCAGTCATTTTGTAAAATACATTTTTTATATTCTTGTAGTGCTTGAAGTGCTCAGCCTGCTTGGCATAAAACTTTCTGCCCTGCTTGGTGCGGCGGGAATTGCGGGAGTTGCAATCGGTTTTGCAGCCCAGACTTCTGTAAGCAATCTGATTAGCGGACTTTTTGTTCTGACCGAAGGTTCTATTAAAATTGGAGATGCCGTTACCGTAGACGGCGTGACCGGCGTAGTAGATGAAATCAACCTGCTTTCAATTCACATTCATACTTATGACAACCAGATGGTGCGCATTCCAAACTCTACAATCATCAACTCAAATTTTACGAACATAAACTTTCATCAGACTAGAAGAATGACGATTAATGTTTCGGTTGATTATTCAACAGACATGAAGACTGCGCTTGAAGCCTTGAAAAAAGCTCCTGCCCTCTGCCCGACTGTTGTTTCTGACCCGGCGCCCGCTGTCTGGTTTGACGGCTTTGCAGCCAGCGGAATTAACATGACTGTGGCCGCCTGGTTCAAGCCGGCAGATTTCCTGCAGACTAAAAATGACCTGTACATCGCCATTAAGCAGGTTCTGGACGACGCTGGAATTACAATTCCATTTAATCAGCTGGATGTTAAGATTAAAGAAGAAAGTGTTGTAGCCGAGCAGAGTGTGCCAGATGCGCAGGAGTAACCGAAATGAACTTTTTTGAAAAATATGACTGGGCGGCTTTGAATGTACAGGGCTCGGGTTCTTCACTGGAGACTAGCTCTTCGCGTGGGGCGAGCGTTGGGGGTGAAGTTGTTCCTGCAAGTGGCGACCGTGAAAAAATAATCAGCAGATATCACAATATTTTGTGTTCTCAGGATGATTATCCGGCTTTTATAGACAAATACATCGCTCTTCCCATAATGCAGCGTCTTAGCGGAATCGGGCTTTTGTGCGGTTCAGACTGGACAAAGCTTTTTTGCAACCGATTTTACTATTCGCGCCTGGATCACAGTAAGGGAGTGGCCCTGATAATCTGGCATTTTACCCACGACAGGGCGCAGACAATTGCAGGCCTACTGCACGATATTTCTACACCTGTTTTTTCTCATGTTTCAGATTTTAGAAAGGGAGATGCCCTTACCCAGACTGCTACCGAAGCACCAACTGCCCGGATGATAAGGAAGGACGCTGAACTGATGAACTTGCTTGCAGAAGACGGCCTTACAGCAGAGCAAGTTGAAGATTACCACATCTACCCTATCGCCGACAACGAGATTCCCCAGCTTAGTGCCGACCGTCTGGAATATATGTTTCCTTCTGGAATGGCTTTGAACGACTGCTGGACTATGGAAGAAATACAGACGGTCTACAGTGATTTGGAAGTGCTTAGAGCTGAAGACGGAGTAGAAGAACTGGGCTTTAAGACTGTGGAAACTGCCGAACTTTACTGTGAAAAATTTTGCATGATTGGGCACATTCTGCAGCTGAATGAAGATAAACTTACCCTTCAGATGCTGGGCGAAATTATGAATCTTGCAGAAAGACTTGGAGTGCTTTCGGAAGATGATTTTATGACTCTGAGTGAAAGCCAGGTGATTGAAAAGCTGGAGGGATTTTGCGAGGCGCAGGGGGGTGTGACGTCGCGAGACGAGAAAATCAAACTTTGCCGCCTCTACCAAACCTTCCGCCAGATGACATGTATTGAACACACAGATGCGGCAAAAGATGAAGATGAATATTTTTGCGTAAATCTGAAGGTAAAGCAGAGGTTTATCAATCCGCTGGTGATTTCGACAGGCTCAATCACCGCAGGGGGCACGGTCATCACCGCGAGGGACACACTCTGCACCGCGGGGGGCACTGGCACCCCAACAGATTGCACGACGAAGGGAGTTCGCTTATCACAAGTTTCGCAAAAATCGGCTAAAATAATAGAAGATTTTAAGAAATTCAGCGACACTCCTTACGGTTGCGTGAAACTGATATAAAAGGTATTATTTGACTATGGAATTAACTAGTAAACAGAGAAAAATTTTAGAAAAGGCGGCTCATGACTTGCAGCCGGTTGTAATTGTTGGCGGTGCCGGCATGACAGAGGGCGTTATTCAGATGGCAGACAAAGCCCTGGCCGACCACGAACTTATCAAGGTAAAATTCAACGAATATAAAGACGAAAAACAGGAACTTACTAGTGAACTTTGCGAAAAAACAGATGCAACGCAGGTAAGAATTATCGGAAACATTGCCATCCTCTTCCGTGAAGCAGAAAAAGAAGAGGACAGAAAGTTTAAACTCTAGAATAAGCCCACCTTACAACTGCCAGGGCATACTTCATCTGATTTTCCGGGACAAAAACATAATATTTGCGGTCGCCGGAAGTAAGTTGAAGGACGCTGTTTGAAACTGAGGCAATGGCAGTAAGAGCTGGGAGCGGGAATTCGTAATCACCTTCCTTTGAATAAATCAAAACCCGCTGACTAGTCACTACAAAATCACCTTCATTATCTTTTTGAACTGTATTCACTGCAAAATAAATGCGCTCCCCCTGGGCAAGACGAAGCCCCAGAAAATGCACCATTGGCATTTTGGAATTTTCGTCAAAAGGAAGCTTGTACTGATTTGTATCTACATAAGGGTTTTCGTAACCTTCTTTTTTACGGCCATTACGCAGATTCTGCAGAATTATTAAAATCAAAATCAAAAGGAAAAAAAGGATTGTATACCAGACCTGAGTTCCAATTCTGCCCTTCTTTTTTTGCAGGGAGCGTGGGAGTCGCTCTTCCTGAGGGGCGGCTTCACCTTCCTGACGGCTCAGTTTTGCTTCTTCTTCATCAAACTGACTTGACTCCCCCTTCTGCTTTGAACGCTTGTCCTGCTGTGCTTTAGAGTCGGAAGGCTTTCCGCCGGTGGAATCAAAGGCGGTGTAGCCCTGGTCGTAGCTGCCGGGCAAACCGAGACCATTTGTATTATAAGAAGGCTCCAGAAGAAGGAGGAATGCAACAAGCGCAATGTAGAGGGGAGCAAGAATTGCAGTCAGGATGATTTTACGGCGCTTTTTCCACTGGGTAGTAAACCACATTAGGGCAAGCCCTATTGGAATAAGAACGACTGTACAAAGGCAGATTATAGTGATGATTGAAAAAAGCTTTTTTCTTTGCATTCGAATTTTACTCCGTAGATTTTTTCCAGATTTTCTGCTGTCATAATTTGGGCTGGGCTGCCGAAGAGGGCACCAGACTCACCAGAAGTGAGCATAATCATTTTATCGGCAAATCGGGCGGCAAGATTTACATCGTGAACAGAGAGCAGAATTCCAAGTTTCTGCTGGTGGGCAAGGTCGCGAAGAAGCTTCATAAGGCGGGGTTCGTAAACAAAGTCCAGACTGGCGGCGGGCTCGTCCAGCAGAAGAAAGCGGGGGGCCTGGGTAAGGGCCCGGGCAATTCTGACTTTCTGAAATTCGCCGCCGGAAAGTGTGTGAACTGTACGCTTCTCCAGGCTGCTGATTTCCAAAACTGCAAGAGAGTCGCGGGCCAGCTGATAGTCTTCAGTAGAATAATTTCCGCCCTGAGAATGTGCATAGCGGCCCTGTACCACGTAGTCCAGCACCGGAAAATCCCAGGCGCAGGATTCTGACTGCTGCAGATAGGCTAGAAGGCAGGCGGCCTGGCGGCGGGGAAGTTTTTTTGCATCAGGGAAGATTGTTCCCCCAGTAACTTTTAGCGAAGAGGGAGCAAGCCCCGCAATCAAAGAAAGCAAGCTTGATTTTCCGCTTCCGTTTGGCCCGCAGAGGCAGACAAATTCACCACATTCTACTTGAAAAGAAAGGTTTTTAAAAAGAGATTTTTTTTCATTCCTGACAAAGTATGAAGCTTCCAGATTATTGCAAATTATTTTTTCCATTTTTACTGCACCGTCCTGCGGGAATTTGTAAGGCAAAGCGAAAGAAAGAATGGTACCCCAAGAATAGATGTGATAATTCCTGTTGGCAATTCAGACGGAATAATGATGATGCGGGCAAGGGTGTCTGCCAGAAGCAGGAGAATTGCCCCAAAAATCATGCTGAATGGAATTAAAGTGCGGGCACGCGGGCTTGCAAGTTTACGGACAACGTGCGGAGCAATCAGCCCTACAAAGCCGATGGTTCCCCCCGCACAAACCCCGGCACTTACGGCAAGGGCTCCGCTTACCAGAACAAGCAGACGCAGGCGGTTCACTTCTACCCCAAGAGAAGCCGCAGAAGTTTCTCCTCCCGCAAGCAAATCAAGAGGTTTTGAAATTGAGAACATTATGATAATTGAAGCTATGGCTGGAATCAGAATAAAAATCAGTTCCTTCCAGCCCCGACCGTTAAAACTGCCCAAAATCCAGGTATAAAGTGAATGAAATTCGCGGTTTGTGGTAAGCAGCATCATGGAAGAAATTGAAGAATATAAAGTGCCCAAGGCACTTCCGCAGATAAGCAGCATGATTGAACCTCCGCCTGCAGAACGCCCTGCACGGCTGAAGGCCAGAAAAGTAACAAGTGCCCCGGCGCCCAAAGCACCCAAGAAGGCAAAAAGGTTGATTGGAGAAATCAGACGGAGCAGAGCCGCAAAACCAGCAGTGCCTCCTGTGAGCCCAGTGGCCATGCCAGCTACACCCGCTGCGCCAGCGCCAAGCCCCAGAACCCCGGCACTCACCGCCCCCAAAGTTGCCCCCGCAGAAATGCCCATTATGCCAGGTTCCGCCAGCGGATTCCTGAAAAAAAGCTGAAAAACAGCCCCGCTCCCCCCAAGCAGCAGTCCTGTCACAAGCACAAGCAGCGAACGCGGCAATCGCAAATCAAAAAAAATGATTCTCTCAAAACGGTCTCCGCCCCCCAGCAAAACTCCCAACGGAAGGGCTTCCGCCCCCAGCAAAAGCGAAAGCATAAGGGAAATAAAAAGAATCACAAGGGAAATTATCAGGAGGAGGGGATTTTTATTCCTCCTGATTGAAGCCCCAGATATTGATTTAGTTTCCGTCTCACTTCCGCAAAATTCTGCCAAATTATTCCTCCGAAAAAGAGCCTGCAAGCAGTTCATTCAGTTCCAGAACACAGTCACCGATGCGGGTGGCAGGGCGGGAAAAGAGGGCGTCGTCTATCAGATAAATACGGTTGTTTTTTACGGCGGGAATGTCCTGCCAGCCTGCGCGAGCCTTTACGTCATCAGCCGTAATTCCGTTTGAAACAGGCAGAAGGATTACCTCCGGCGCCCGGGCAATCAAAGATTCCTCACTGATTATAGGGTAAGGCTCCTCAAGGTCGGCAAAAATATTGAGCCCCCCAGCCTTTGTAATCACATCATGAATAAAAGATTTTGTACCGGCAGTCATAAAAGGAGAATTCCAGACTTCATAGTAAAGCAAAACAGGCTTTTCAAACTTGTAAACTTCTTCGCACTGGCCTTCAATTTTTTTTGCAATGGCCATGCCCTCACCTTCGTGCCCGGTAATTCTGGCAATTTCTACAATTTCCTGACAAACCGCCTGAATGTTGTCTCCGCGCGAAAGATAATAAGCAATTCCATAAGATTCCAGCTGCTCAATCAAAAAATTGTGCATTCCCTGAGTCATGTAAACAAAATCCGGCTTAAAAGAAAGGATTTTTTCCATGCTCAGAGTTTTGCCATCAAAGCCGCCAACTCTTGGCTGCTGCAAGGCTTCCGGCGGGTAATCACTGAATTCAGAAACCGCCACAATCTGATTTGCGGCGCCTATTGCATAAAGAATTTCTGTTGCAGAAGGAGAAAGCGTGACAATTCTCTGGGGAATTTCCTGCGTGTCAGCAGCCTCGCCAGTCCCCGCCCCGCCTGCCCCAGCAGCAGACTTTTTTGAGCAGCCGACAAAAAGAAGAGCAAAACATGCTGATAGCACAAGGAAGTTTTTCAACAAATGCTCTCTTCTATAGAAGCACATTATTTCACACCCCATTCAGAGTAGTAAGCATCCAGCTGAGTCTTTATCTCATCAGTAATAACCTTGCGGTCTCCGTTTGTATAAAGAGCCTCAACCACATCACTCATAGAAACAATTGCGCGGGCCGGAAAGCCGTATTTTTCTGTAATAACATCAAGGGCAGCCTTGTCGCTGTCCGGGGCACGCTCTTCGCGGTTAAGGCTTACAATCTCACCAACAATCTTGATAGCCCCCGGCTCAGACTCCAGTGCCTTAATCTTAGGATAAACCTCTTCAATAGATTTTCCGCTGGTTGTAACGTCTTCGATAATCACAACGCGGTCGCCGTCCTTAATCTTGTAGCCCAGGATTGCACCCTTATCTGCACCGTGATCTTTTTCTTCCTTGCGGTCGCAGCAATATTTAATTTCCTTTCCGTAAAGCTCGCTGTAGGCAACCGCAGTCACAACCGCCAGAGGAATCCCCTTGTAGGCCGGACCAAAGAAAACGTCGATGTCGTCACCAAAGTTGTCGTGAATTGCCTGCGCATAATATTTACCAAGCTGTGCAAGCTGCCCGCCGGTCACATAAGCCCCCGCATTCATAAAAAAGGGCGACTGTCTTCCACTCTTGAGCGTGAACGACCCGAACTTAAGCACCTCGCAGCGCACCATAAAATCAATAAATTCTTTCTTGTAATTTTCCATGGTTTGTATTTTAGCGAATTTGAAGGCTTAGATAAAGGAGGGGAAAGTCTTCCCCTGGCTTCAGCCCGTACGCACGCAAGCGTGCTACCGGTCTTCCGCCACCCCTTCTAGCAGGGGCTAGCCGCCCCCGCAACGCCCCGGCAGTTTCTCCTCATCCCAAATCCAAATTTTCCTTGTAACATGGGCTTGTTTTGTTTTGGGGCTTATAAAAACAGAATTTCCAACGGTTTTATAAGCCCAAATTTCTATTTTCTCATGGCTCGTTTTCATTTCGGGCTTATAAATTCCATAAAATTTCCCATTTTATAAGCCCCAAAAGGTCTTTTCTTGCTTTCTTTTATAAGCCAAACTCCTAAACAAGCCCTCAAAACACATCGCCAGCTATTTCTCACTGCTGAAATCCACCTATAAATATGCTATAATCGCCACCATGAGTGTAAATTTCCTTTTTCCCGACAAAACAAACTTCACACCAGATATGAGCGAAACCGCCCGCTACCTGGGCTACCGCCGCACAACCCCGCCAGATGCCGAAGTAAGCGCACTCATGCAAAAGGCCGCCTCAGAAATGCTGGCGGCCATGAAGCCTCAAGCTGTTTTTGAGATATATGATTTATCGGTGGTTGAGTGCCGCGACAACGGTGTATCGAAACCACCGTATGAGCCGACAGATCAGGTGGTTTCAATACCTCCTTCGGACTACTCAACCACCGTAACACTCCGATTTGCAGATGTTACACTCCACTCTCGCGACCTGGGCAGGAACCTAGCCGGCTGCTCAAAGGTGGCCCTGCTTGCCGCCACAATTGGCCCTCAGGTAGATGCCCTCATCCGCCGCCACAGTTCGCTGGATCCTGTTTACGCAAGCATTCTGCAGGCCACCGGCGCAATGTTTATAGAAGAATTAGTTGATTTAGTAAACGAAGAGATAAAAAAAATCGCCGCGGCAGAGGGACTGAAAACGAAGCCTCGTTACAGCCCGGGCTTTGGCGATGTTCCCCTGCAAGTGCAGAAGGACTTTTTCCGCCTGCTTCCCTGCACCAGAATCGGACTTACACTCATGGACACTCTGATTATGGCACCAGAAAAATCGGTCACGGCGTTTGTTGGAATCGGTGGTTGAGTAGCCCGAAGGACGTATCGAAACCACCGTATTTCCTGTCTATTTTAAGCAGCTGCGGTCAAGGCGGTCAAAGCCGTCTGTAAGTTTGCGGGCAATTTCTACCAGCTTTGGCAAATCACCCTTGCGGGCAGCTTCAATATTAAGCGGCATAACCGGGTCGTGGAGAGAAAGTCTCAGAAGCATCCAGCCCTGAACATCATCCCCCTTAAATGAAATGCGAACCCCTTCAAAAGATTCCGGCATGTCATATTCAGCTTCCAGCGCACGCAGCTTAAATTCAGCAAGCACACGTTTACCGTAAGTCTTAAAATCTTCATCATTAATCTTAAAGCGGTATTCGCCTTCTTCTACAAGAGGAGGAAGTTTTTCAATCAGACTGTCAAGTTTTTTACCCTGAGCGGCGGCCTGGGCAAGGGCAATCACAAGTTTTACTGCAAGGAAGGCACCATCATCAAGGAAGTAATTGTCCTTCAAAGCTCCATGTCCGCTAGTTTCCATAGCCAGTGGCGCAACAATGCCCTTTGCGTTCAATTCCTTCTGCTTGTTGATTACGTTCTTATAACCGCGCATGTAGCAAAGATGCTTAAGACCAAGCACATCCTGCAAAAAGTAAGTAAGGCGGTCTGATGTAACGCTGTCTGTAATGATTGTAGAGCCAGGATATTCAGGAGCAAGAATTGCTGCAATCATGGCGATAATGGAGTCACGGTTAATTTCACTTCCGTCACTCAAAACTGCACTCATTCGGTCTACGTCGGTATCAAAAATGAGACCTAAATCAGCTTTATTATTCAAAACTGCCGAACGGATTGCTTCCATAGCCTGCTTGTTTTCCGGGTTCGGAATATGATTAGGAAAGTTTCCATCTGGTTCAAGGAACTGGCTTCCTTTTGTATCAGCACCAAGAGGCTGCAGAATCTTATCAACAAAAAATCCTGAAGCACCGTTTCCGCTGTCTACAACAATATGAAGACCTTCCAGAGGTTTTTCGCCTTTTCCAAGAGGCTTGAGGGCATCAGCAATTTTACCACGCAGATAATCAGCATACAAAGTGATTAAATCACACTTCTGAACATCAAAATTAACAGGAGCAGGATTCAAAAATCCCGCAAGATTTAAGATTTCTGTAATATCTTCGTGTTCAAGTCCGCCATCATCATCAAAAAACTTAATTCCATTACGATTAAAAGGAAGATGGCTGGCTGTTATCATTGCAGAGCCGTTAAAGTTTGTTTCCGGGAAAACGATAGACATGAACATGGCAGGAGTTGTTGCCATTCCGCAGTCCGTAACCTGAGCACCTGCAGAAAGCATACCTTCCATAAGGGCGTCAGCAAGTTCCGGTCCCGAAATACGGGAATCGCGGCCAACACCAATGCGAAGGGCCACAGCGTCCACATCAAGTTTTTTTGCAAGCCAGCTTACATAGGCACAGCCAATCTGCTTTGCAATCTGAGGAGTAAGGTTCACGCTTTCGCCTTCAACTCCTTCAAGAGCAACACCACGAATATCACTACCGTTCTGTAATTTCATTAAATCCATAAAATCGTCCTTAAAATTCAATATGGCTAACCGAAATACTTCGATGCACCATTCTTTTAATTATAAATCCTAAAAGGCGAAACAACAATAGGGAAAAAATCTTAATCAATAATTTCTGATAGCCTTAGATAATCTTAACAAATCAAATAAACCTCACAGGAGAAAAAAATGAATATCTCAGACTTTACAACTTATCTTTTGAACAAAAATTTATCTAAAAACACAATTACAGCTTACACTAGCTCAGTCAATCACTTTTTTTCAAAATATAAATGGATTACAAAACAGAACTTAATTCAATATAAGGACTTTTTGACAAGAAATTATAAGGCACAAACTGTTAATCTAAGGATTCAGGGAATAAATCAATATCTAAAATTTTCTCACAAAGAAAAACTTTCTTTATCCTTTATAAAAATTCAGAACAAAAGCTTTACTGATAATATAATTTCTAACACAGATTACGAGCTCCTGAAAAATCAACTGAAAAGAGACGGCAAAGTAAAATGGCTTCTCATAGTCTGGGTTCTAGGCGCGACAGGAATGCGAATTGGTGAATTAACAAGACTTAAAATTGAAGATATCAAAGAAAACATTATTGATTTATATGCAAAGGGCGAAAAATACAGAAGAATCTATTTACCAGACAAGCTTTCAAAAGAAATACAAAAATGGCTGATTTCCGAAGGACGCCAAAGTGGCTACCTCTTTCTTAACAAATATAATAAGCAAATAAGTGCCAAAGGCATTGCAATTCAACTAAAAACTTATGCCAAGAAATACAAAATAAACCCAAAATCTGTTCATCCTCACGCCTTTCGCCATCTCTTTGCTAAAAATTTTCTATCTCGCTGCCCCGACATTTCTCTTTTAGCAGATTTATTAGGTCACGAAAACCTTTCTACCACCCGAATCTACCTTAGAAAAACCTCCAAAGAACAAGAAGATCTAATCAACAAAACTGTAACCTGGTGATTTTTCTTCCTGTCAAGTCTAGCGCCCACATCAACCTTGTAATAAGACGCCTTATTACAAGGTGGATGTGGTGCCGTATATTACGAAGGTAAGCCGAAACAGCAAGTACAACACAAACAGGGCGCGTTCTGGTGCAACTCCATTGCTGCGTGGAGAAACTGAAAACACGATTGAAGGCTTTAACCTGGATGCTCCTACAGGTTATACACTTGCAATTACTTTGAACACAAAAGCTGATGGTACTGGAACAGATTACAATCTGACTTCTCCTACCGTAGTTACAGCTGGCTCTAAACTTTCATTTACAATGCCTGCAACTGCAAAAGACGGATATCTTACAGTTTCTATGACAAAAGACGGAACAAGTATTAAGTCTTTGAACAATTTGAATAAAGACAGTGCTGACTACAACAAGGAAAACACAGCAAATGTTTCTTCTACAGACTATTGGACAGATACCCGTTATGTACGCGTATGGCAAAGTAATGCAGACGACTACTTTGCAGGAAGTACACTGCCGATTTATCCGTCAATGGCAATGGGCTCTGGTGGAACATTGTATGCATCTTGGAGTAATTACTCTAAATCTGATGTCTACTATGCTGCTATAACAAGCCAGACTGCGACACAAGTTTATCATGGCTATGATCCACCTGAAGAAACTGCAATTTCAGTCGCTGGTGCTAATAAAGTAAATGTTTTCTATTCTGCAAATTATCATGGAGGAAACTCATTTAACTGGACTTCAAATTCAACTAGTGCTGGTGGACTTTATGCATACGACAGCAATGCACCTGCAATAGATTGTTCTAGACAAGATAATAATGCATTTAGGTTTGAATTATTCTATCATAATCAGCAGTTACAACAGTTTAAGAATTTGAACATTAAGCGCGTTGACACTGCAAACGATGGACTCATTCATGTTGCATATTATGATACTGTAACTAATTCAATTCATTATTCTGAAATTGCGGGAGATTATAATCCTTCAGAAAGTTTTAATATGTATTATAATAATACAGTATATACAGGTTATGATTATGCTGATTATCATGAAATATCATGGATTAATATCGATGGAGGCAAAGATTCTGAGGATGATAATTATCCAACAAGACTTACCCCAACGACGACAAGTCATCGGGTCGGTCAAGGATGGAATGCAACATATTATGACTGTGCAGATTTTGAGACATATACTACTGATGACGGTTCAGAAAGATATGTAATTAAATTTGATAATAATAATTACTCATTGGGCACAGATCAGTTTGAAGATACTGCTAGAACTGAAGCAACGGGAGAGTCATTGTCTCTTGCTCTGACAAAATCTAATTATCCTGTAATTGTTTATTATGATGCTGACAATGGAGTTCTTAAACTCGCTCGTGCACTGAGTACAACGCCAAAAGGTTCTGCGACAACCTGGAAAGTTCAGGATGTATTATCCTCAGATGATAACAACTATGGAACCATGGTAGACTACATTGCCTGTGATATTGATTCATCTGGCTATCTTCACATTGTATTCCAGAATACAAAGGGCGAATTGTGTTACATTAAATCAACAAATACCTCTGCAGATGGTTCTACAAAGTACACCTTTGGTCAGAGTGTCGTAGTTGCTGATTCTGCAACAAACATCGACCTTACAGTGAAAGGAACCGTTCCTTATATTTCATATCTTGGCCGAATCAACAGCTTTGACGGTATGAACATTGCTTTCTGGGATTCAACCCTTGACTTGGATTGCAATGGCACGGCAGAAGGCGGATGGGAAACAATGACGGCTGCATTGAGCCAGAAAGTCTCAAATGTAAAGTCTTGTATTGAAGCTCACCCGACACCGGCAAGTGCAGAGTGGGAAGCCGCCGTTGGCTTTACACCTGGAGACCTCTATCGTGTTGCTTACTATGTAGGTAATGGCAGCGGACACTAAAAGTATATACCATCAAAGCACTTGCTTTTTCACAGTAAGTGCTTTACATTAAAAAGAAAGGTATACGCAATCAAGCGTCTTGCCTCCAAATAGGTTAACCTAGTTTTCTAGGCTTTGCACCCGTTGGTGGTTGTGACATCGGCGGGTGCTATTTTTTTTCTTACGTTTCTTCTTCTGTCTGCGGAGCTGGCTAACGAAACATTAGTTAGCCTGAGATGCCATCACTTCGTTTTCCAATTCCTTGACTTGTTCAATAGAAAGGCCTTCTGCCTGTGCAATCTGTTCAACAGTTCCTAGATTCATTTTGAGAAGATTTTTAGCAGCTTCAACTCTTGCTGCTTGTTCGCCTTCCTGCTTAGCGGTCATCTGTATATCAAAATCATGTAAATTCATTGCGTTATAGGTGGTATCCTTGAATTTTTCATCATCTTTGACTAATGTGCGACAACAACTTCGCTGACAATCTCTTTGACCTGTTCTTCAGTCATGTTCAGAGACTTTGCAATCAACTCGATTGAAGCTCCATTAGCATAGAAACTTTTAGCAGCTTCAATTCTTGCGTCGTGTTCACCTTCCTGCTTGGCGGCCATCTGTATATCAAAATCATGTAAATTCATTGCGTTATAGGTATCCTTGAATTTTTCATCATCTTTGATTTTCTCAACAAGTCTGGCAAGGCGATTTGAAAATTCATCTTCACCCGGCTCGTTGGTGCATATAAAGTGGAGCAGTTTTTGAATCCGCTCGTCCTTTTCTTCTTTGTATGCTTTTGCATTATAAAAGACTTTTACGGAATTGTCATTTAAATTTACTGCGGAATTTTCCTGGCAGATATTTCTAAAAGTGTAACAGGGGAGTCCATACTTTCTCTCTTGTTCATCGCTGAACGGGTCGAATTTGCAAATAAACAAAATGTAACTATCCTTAAGTTTGGTATAGTTCTCGCCCTTCATCAGGCTGTCCATGTCGATCATCGACTGATAATAGCGGGTGCGCTTACCTAGAGCCAGTTTAGGATGTGCCTGCAGTTCTATATCAATAATCTTATCCTCATCCTTCACATAGACGTCTAATCTGACACCTTTGCTTGTGTAATACGGCGCAATCTGTTTTTCTAGTTCGGGATAGTCTACGTGGTGCACTTTTATGTGCAGAAGACGTTCAATCAGTTCGGCACAGATGTCAGGTTCATGTAGCACGGCTTGAAACATGCCGTCATCTGTAAATGTAAGTTCTTCAATTGGTTTGTGGTGATAAATACTTTTTTCTGTGTCCATGAAATCTCCTTGATGGGGTAACTCTTTAAATTTGGATGTCTAGTTGTTTTACATACCCCCTATATATATAATGGCCGCTAGATTTCATTTTTACCAAAATTCTGTGAAAATAATTAAAAAAACACCTGAAAAAGGAAAAACTTTGGATGATTATAAAGCTTCAGATGGCACCGCTAATTCGATCCGGATATTCTGCTTGTCTGTGCATTGTTTTAACTTACTTCATCTGAGCCATTTCGAGTTTACCTTCTTCGCTGACTGCATAAGAAATTACAGGATACAATGTACCGTTACCCCAGATAATGGCTCTCTGGCCTGTTGCCTGAGCGTTGATTGTTTTTGTGGCACTCTGATTTTCAAATGTATCAGTTCCGCTTGGTATTGCTGTGTGAACTTTGTCAGTTCCAGAAGTCCAGACACCAGCACTTACCTTTGCATCAATTGGTGTATTCTGTGTTGGAACAGTTTTTATTTCCCAGTTACCAGTGCACATATCCTGACTGTCTGCACCATCACCAGCAGGGATTCCGTTATCATCAAACTTAACCGGATAAGCAACACGAGCAGAAGCTGTTGTATTCAAGTTTGAATTCATCTGATATCCAATATATGGCACATACTTATAACCACCAGTTACACTTGTATCTGCAACACGAGTTACATCAATTGTTGGGCGGGCTCCAGTATTATTATATGCATCAACAGTTTGAACTTTAGTTACCTTTTTCTGTGTAAGGTCTGATTGAGAAATATAAGCATACTTCAAGTCTGCACCATTGTTGTTGTAATATGCAAGATGTATACCGTTAGCAGGATCTACTGCCATCTTTACATACAAACCAACACCAGTTGAATTTTCAACTGCAAAGGCATTTGACTGCCAGTCGCCAGAACGGGCAAGAGTTCCAGTTGCAACAACTGAATCATGCTGTAAGCTTGAAGGATTTTCATAAGAAACCATAAGCTTACGGTTTACAGAATCGTACCATGTAATGACAACATAAGAACCACTTATACCAATATCAACATATTCTCCAGGACCATAAGTTGTATCATTTCTGTAAGCTGCAAGATAAGAATCTCCTAGACTCTTTGAAGCTACGATTTCTATACGTCCATTTGAAGTACCTGTAACTGTGTTTTGCGATATAGTAGTAGAAGAATCATCGGTTCCAGATTTTGAAGAACCATCTACATAAATAGAGTCAGGCGCTCCTCGCAAGGTTGAACCATTTGTTGTTCTATAGAAAATATCTTGTAATGCACCACCAATGGTATTTGCATCGTTTGCAACAGTTCCTGAACGGAATCTAACCTGCTTTGTAAGACGATCATAGTATGCAACATACAAGGTGGTAGTATTGCCAGAAACAGATGTTGCAATTGCAGGAGACATTACTCGTGCAGTATCTGTTGTGTATTTTGAAGAATCAGTAGGTTGATCTTCTGTCAAACAGATTGTTGTACTCTCAATACCTCTTTGGTAGATAGCATTTTTATATGCCTGCTGAGTATTCCACATATTTGCATTTAATGTTGGTGAACGCTTCGAGAACAAAACAGTAGAAACAGATTCTGCAGGCCAACCAGTATCGGTACAGGTTGCAATTCCAAAAGAATTTCCGTTCGCATCCCATGCGAATGTTCCATTTACATAACCACCGTTATCTGCACCAAAGGTTGTATGACTATAAGTTGTTGTATTTGTCTGTTCAAAACCAGGCATGTTGAAATACAAAACTGCATTACTAAAACAGAAGCCTGGTTGTCCAGTCTTTGGATTTATTCGCATAAATGGATCTGAAATACTACCATTCTTTGGAGTTGCAACAGTTGTAAATTCATAAACATCGAGTACAACATCATCTGTAAGCAGATTGTTGTTTAATCCGTTTGGCTGACGGTTGTAACCATTGCTATTATCTGAACCAAGAGAAGCTGCTTTTCCACGAGAATCATTATTATTCGTATTATTGAGTGCATAAATATTATTGGTTCCATCAGAAGCATACAGTTCAAGCTCACCAGAAGTTGCAGCGTTAGCGACTGTTCCTGTAATTTCTGTTGCAGATTGTGATGTAGAAGTAAACGAATTATTTTTACCACCAATTGTTACAACACTGTTTTGAGAATTCTTTAAGTTAAAGCCTTTAATTGTAATACTTTCACCTGAGCGTACAGCATAATTGCCAATTGCTGTTCTTGAATAAACTGACGGCTTATTTCTATTGAAGCTACTCAGATTTGTTGTAACCTCAGTAATATACGGCACCACATCCACCTTGTAATAAGGCGTCTTAGTGCCAGTTCCGTCGGTGCCACCGGTTTGGGTTGTGCCCACGGTATTTGCATTTCCATTACCGGAGTTGGCGGAACTTGCATCTGTTACTTCTACCTTAATAACACGGTCGGTTGCGGCTACGGCACTGGCTTTTGAAGTATCAACTTCGTAGAGCCATGTTACAGAGTGACCTTCCTGAGTTGGGCCATTGGCATCTGTAACGGTCAGTTTGAAATCATCTGAATTTGTTGCGTAAGTCCAGCCTGTAGAAGATGAATATGTTGCCTTAACGCTCTTGTTATCAAAAGTAACTGTTATTGTCTTGAGCATTGTTTCATCATAAGCAGTTCCTTCAACCTCAATCTTACCGGAAACTTTAGGGTCACGGTCGTATTCTCCGCTATCATCTTTAAATGTTCCATTAGGCAAATCTGATGGAAGTTCTATGTGTCCAAGAGCTTTTCCGCTACTATCCCACTGCACAGAATTGTCATTATCTGCCTTACTTTTCCAATAGAATGGTATAATTTCGCCTGTTGGGGCGGTTCCGTCTGATAAATCCTGCTTCATTGTAATATTTACCAGAGACCACTGAGAATCTGTTCCAACAGTACAGCCTGCTGTAGAATCCCAGAAGCTGAATCTGTAAACATTTAGACCGTCATTAGAACCTTTTTCATAATCACCTGTTGTTGAAATATAGCCAAGAGTATCTGTATCTCCATTTACTAAAACGAGAGCGCCATTAGTGTTACCTTCTTCGGCAGCAGGAAGTTCCCCTATAAACGAGTTATGTGCAGTTATCAATTTAGCCGAATCACTTTCTACAAGATTTTCAGCAACGGTCAGTTTTGCACCTGCACTTCCTGTTTTCTTGGAATATGTATAATAAATACTTCCATTACCACCAACAAATTCTGGAATTACAACAAGGTCTTTCTTTGCAGTCCAATATTCTCCATTATTTTTCTTAGCATCAAGATTCCAAATATCAGTTCCTGTTTTCTTATTTGCAATGCCATTGTCAGACTGACTATAATAGAATGTATCAAATTCAGAACTTAAATCGTATTTTGTATCTGCATTCAAGTCTGTACCAAGCATTACACTTGTAATACGAGGAGGATTATTGCTGATATAAGTTTTTGTATTTCCAGCTGTTATATTTCCAGCATTATCAAAAACAACACAGCCGATTTCAATTGGGCCGTCTGGAATATTTTTGGAATCAACGGCAACTTCCCAAGTGTAGTAATTACCTACATTACTGAAGTTTTCATACATTCCGTCTCCGTCATCATCACCTATGCTATAATCTTGTTTTAAATTTTCCTTAGAAGAATCAACCACCATAGCATAGACAAATTCTACATCTGTAAATGAAGTCTTACATTCTGTGTCAAAAGTAACAACATCACCTGTTTTATCTGTTATCTTTCTGTAAACGCCTCCAATTTTTACAAGGCCACCTTTGCGAATGTTCTTATTTGCAGATATTCCGCTTACTTCAACTTTGTATGAATCAGCTCTGATTCCGTCTGTATTGACGACTGCGGTACCTTTTAATACAGGCAAGCCGTCAGAATTGGTTTCAAAAGTGCAATTATAATTTTCCTTTACACTGTAGATTTTGTCACCACGTTTAAAGAAGAAAGCAAGTTTTTCAAATCCACTTCCGTCTTCTTCAACTTTTCCAGTAATTGTAACAAGTGCATTTTTATTATAAAGAGCATTTTCTCCTGTTGAATTAGGAAGAAGGACTTTTCCACCATAGCTGTCTTTGTAAAGTTTTATTTCTCCTAGGCTTGCAATATCAGCGGCAGCATTTTTATCGCTAAAAATAGGGGCGTTATTGTCTATTGTAATATTTAATGTGTATTCATTTTCATTCTTTGAATCGGTTGTATTCTTGCCTTTTGCCGTAACAGTTGTTTCCCATGAATTTGTATTAACACGCTCAATAGGAATTAAATATTTTTGAGTTACACCAGCATTATCTGACCAGGAAATAATACCATCTTGTGAAGTTTTTGTACCTGCAGCACCTTTCCAAGAACCTATATTTGAGCCTGTAGTAGAAACTTCTGTTATATAGTTTTCGCTCTTAACAAAAATTTCACCATAAACATACCAGTGTTCAGAACCTTCTGTATTTGATTCTTTTATATACATATTTTTCTGGTAGTTCTTTTGAGCAATATAATTATCTGCGGCACTTGTTGTTGCAGCTGCGGTTGCTCCTTCTGTAAATGCAGAACTATATTTTCTAAGTTCAGGTTCAGAGAATTGCGGTTTTACATTTTCTATTATGATATTCAAAACAGGAGTCCATGAACTATAAAGATTCTTATCAGTATCATGACCTCTATCTACAGAAATAGCCCTTACTTTCATTGTAATGTTATCTGTAAGACTTATAGCATCAAAGTCATAAGACCAGTTATCTGTTCCACTTGCAAGAACACCCCTTTCCTGTACGCCATTGGTCTTTTTGTTTGGTATATTAACAAGGTTTAATGTAGGTGCTCCTGTAATTCCATTTCCATTTTCGTAAATGCCGTCACCGTCCATATCAAACTGTAAGTATACGCCGTTAATTCCTACATTATCTTTTGCAGAACCGCGAATCTTGAATTTTCCACCCGCAATTACATAAGTCGGGTTATCTGCAGGAGTGTCATGAACAGGCTCTGTAATGGCAACCATTGGCTTATCTGCATTAGGATTGTACAGAATCTTAACAGAACTTGTGTCATAGCCGACATTACCAGCTTTATCTTCTAATCTAAACCAGATAGGAATGCTATAAAGACCATCAAGATCATTTCCATAGTTTTTATAGTCATCAGATACAGTTTCATTTTCTGAATCATAAATTAGCAAAGAATTTAAATCTGATAAAACTATCTGCCATGTTGAAGAACCCGGAGATGTAGGTTCAGTCCAGTTAGAATCTGCAACAGATGAAGCATTTGTTTCCGAACTCTTTGGAATATAATATTTTAATCCGGTGCTGCTGAATCCACTACCGCCATCATTATCTGCAACTTCACCACGAACTTTTACTTCTCCTACTACAGGTTCGGTAGCAGTTGGTGTGAAATTCTTTCCTAAATGAGGTGGTGTATTGTCTATATTTAATGTTACATTTACTGTTCTAGGCTTTACTCCTTCTGTAACTTCTATTACACCTGTTCGTGAAGAAGAAACAAACTTTTCAACAGAAATTTCTGGAGATACCCATAAATCATAATTATTTCCGTTCACATTTTTTGCAGAGGTAAGACCGTCAACAGTTGTTTCTGCCTTTGTGAATTCATATTCATAGACAGCCCCGCTTACATCACCATCAGAAGAAGGAACAGTCAGTTTTACAGAAGTTACAGTATTTGCATCATAAGCATAAAGACTTAACTTAAATTTATTCTGATAATTAGAATCAGGACCTCCAAATACCTGCGAACTAAGTTTTGACTCTTCATTCCAATCTGTACTTGAATAAGAAGCACTTGAACTTACTCTAAGGAATTTCAAATCTGAAATTTCTGGAGCCTGTGTATCTACCTTAAGTTTTAATGCCGTATTAGCTGAATATACAGTATTATTTGCAGAACTGTCTGTAATCCTTGGAGATGTAAGCTTTGACTCAGAAGAATTATCAGAAGCAAAGGTTGTACCAATACTATCTATTATCTTGAACCAAAGAGCCTGTTCTCCTTGGGTTAAGTTCTTCAAAACAAAAGAACCGTTTGTATAGGTAAGTTTGTTTTCTGCATTTTCACTATCTATCCAGCCAGAGTCTGCAGGCTCTGTTACATTACCATTTGTTATTGCTGTCAATTGATAAGAAACATTTTCAGCAGTGATTGCTCCGTCATCATCAGAAATTGTAAAGCTTAAATCTGTAACAGGGCAAGCTATTGTTAAACCTGCTGTTGCTGGCAATGTTAAATCTGTAATCTTGATAACTGGCCTGTCGCTGTCCTGGGAAACTTTTGCGGAACGAACTTTAGAACTTGAATAGGCAGAAGCGGTTCGGCTGGTACCTGCATTTCCTTCATTGCCGGCAAGGTCTTTTGCATAAGCACGGAAGTCATAATCTGTGTCATCATCAAATTTTGTAGAATCTGCTGTGTCTACAGTAATTTCCCACTTATGCGGATTATTTAAGGTTTCTGAGTCTGAAGTAATTGAAGCATAGGTTTTCCAAGCTGTATCTGATTCAGACTTCTTTTTGTACTGTAAAGTTATGGCAGACAGAGGGTTTCTGTCGCTTGCATTTACAGTGAACTTTACATCTTTGTTTATTATAGAATTAATAGAATCAATTGTTACTTCTGGATAAGTTCTGTCTACAACAATTGTTGCCACAGAAGGTTCCGTTGTTGTGTTGCCGCTTCCTGCATTGTCTGTTGCAACGGCAGAAACCGTTACCGAACGTCCATTATCTGCATAAGTTTTCAGAGTATCGGCAGGAATTACAGCAGACCATGTTCCAGAACCAAAGTATACTGAATAAGAACCTGTTTCACTTGCAAAAACTGGCGTAAATGAAATTTGACCGCTTGTTGAAAGGGCAGAAACATCTGTTACGTAATAATAATTGTCATCAATTTTAATTCTAGAACCTTTCTTTAAATATGAATATTTTTCACCTTTTAAGTCATCTGATGTAAACGAAGTTCCATCTTTAGTTATAGAAACATTGGCAATTGCGTCTGAAGTTGAAGAGGCAGGTATGGCATTTGAACCAATGTTTATAGTAAGTTTTTTGAGCCAGGCGGCGTCATCAATGTAGGTTCCAGAAACAGTTTCGTTGGTCTCTGCATTGGTATAAATTACCTCGCTGGAATCTGCAGAAACAACAGGAAGAGTCTGGTCTACATTTATTCTGTAATTTTTATATGTAGACTCATCTATTTTGACTTCATCTATTTTTGCATTACCTACATTATCAACTGCCAGCAGAACAAGATAGTTCTGTCCTTCTGACAAGCCTGCTATTGTTGTTTTATAAGAACTTTCAACTTCTATATAAGTTTTTACTCCAGATTCGTTGGTATAGAATACACGTCTTGTTTCATTTGCAGAAAGTGGAGAGAAATATCCATTATTTTCAGACTTATAATTGCTCAAGAACTGATTAAGGTCATTTTCTGAAGGTTCTGTTGTAAAGAGTTTGTAATAAATTAAAGCAAGTCCGCTTCCAGAATCATCAAATTTACCGCGGATTTTTAATGTTCCAAGATTACCATAAGTATCAGGAGAATATTTTCCGCCTACATCATCATCTAAAGCAGCATCATAAGAAGGAGTCCATGTACTGCCTGACTTTCCGTCATCATCTGCACGGTTTTGTTCTCCAAAGCGGAAGTATAAATCTTTACCTTTGTTATCAATTTCGTGTTTGCCGACAGGACCTGTAACATCAAAATTAATTGTAAGACTTGTTGAAGAAGAGTTTCCTGCATTATCGGTTACAGTCAAAGTTGCAAGCACTGAATCGCCAGATAAAGAAGTAAGATCCAAATCCTTAAAGTATGCGGTAGAAGACGAAGCTGGCTGCTTATCTGCTGCAAGGCCGCTTATTGTTAATTCAACCTTTGCCACACCAGAAGCCTGACCGTTTTGAGGTACAGGGTCTTCTGCAAGTCCTGTAATTGTGAATTTGCCGTCTGTATTATTTACATAGTAGGAATTATCAGCTGTCTTATAAACTGAATACTTTGTAGAGCTGCCTGTAATGTTTAAGTTACTCAGCGTTGGAGGTGTTATATCACGATTAAGGGTAAAAAGTTTCTTTTCTGTCTGTAAGCCCCTTGTACCAGAATTATTATAGCCGGTTACTTTTAGGTCGCCAGTTGTGATAATGCCAGAATCACCGTTTGTAAATACGGCCTTCCAAGATTTTATATTTGTTTTATTTTCTTCTGCAAATTCTTCATAATCATCATCAATAGAGTCAGTAACTGTCTTTGTAGAATATGTTACGGTTGGCTGAGCATCGTTCTTTGTCCCTGTGAATTTCAGTTCTTGTACACCACTTTGAGAATCTGAATATGTTCCGTAAACAGTAAGGATTGCTTCACCATTTATAAAGGCTATCGCATTTGAAGAAAGTGCTCCGTTGCCAATTTGGTATTTATACAAATCTAACTCTGGAGCGGAAGAGTCTATTTTTATAGAAATTTCTTTTATTGTGGCAGGGTTTCCTGCAATATCTGTGGCTCGAATATAGAAAGATTTTTCTCCATCAGAACCATATAACTGAGTTGTTCCCATATAAGAACCATTCAACAGAGAAAGAGGAGACCAATCCTCATCTGGAGCTGTTTCTACAGTCCAAGCAGCATCAGCATTTTCTGGCTTAGAAGTTACCTCAACCATAGAAATTCCAGAACCAGTTCCATCATTTACAGAAATAGAAAGAGGAATTGTTTTTGATTCATACCAGTTATCTGCTTTAAATGGTTGTTTATTCAAAAGAAGACTACTTTCATCAATCTCAGGTGCCGTATAGTCAATTGTTACCTGAAGTTTATCAGATAGTGTAGACTTGCCAACAAAATCTGTTGCAACAGCCCAAATTTCGTACTTTCCTTCTGCAAGATAATTTTCCGCATTTGTATTGGCAGATGAACCGAAAATAAAGGTCTGCGACCAATTATCACTATTAAGTGTAACTGTAAGAGTTTTTTCAGTTCCATCTGATTTTTTAGCATGAACTATTACAGAAGCAAGACCGTATGTATCAGAAGCAGTTCCTGTAACATCAAAACTTCCACTATTTGAGCTAAGATCCGTAGAATTATATGTATTCTTTGTAACAGAAGAAGTAACTGCAGGAGCAGACAAGTCTACGTCAAACTTTCGAGATTGCTGTGTAGAAACATTTCCTGCTTTGTCTACTGCATATACATACAATGTATAGTCTTGTCCTTCAGAAAGTTTTCCACTTTCATCTGTTGTTCCACTATTAAACTGCTGGTAGAAATTCCAGCTGGCAGTTCCTGCATTTGCACCAGTAAAGCCATTTTCTGTCCATTTAGAAGAATCCAAAGCATCTATACCAGCAGAAACTGCCGCTGGAGCACTGTCATTTTTCTTTTTAATTGCATAATAAATTCCAGAAAGACTGTTTTCTTCTGTAACCCCTCCTTCAAATTTATAAGAGGCTTCTTCTATTGCGTTAATACCAGTTTTTGTTGAATCTTCTTTAGGCGTTGTGATTGTGACTGTTGGAGCAGTTCTATCTACTGTTGTATTAAACTCTTTTGAATATACTGTATTTCCAACAACATCTTTTAAAACAAACTGATATGTATATTTACAATCTGATGAAACAGAACCTGAAAGCGGCAATGTCTTTGTAAAACTGCCATCAGAACCTATTGTCACTCTATTCTTTTCAGCATTTTTACTTTCAGCAGTTTCATTTCCATCTTTTTTTTCAGTAATTGTAAGTGTTAAAGCTCCATTAGGGTAAGTATCTGTTGCACTTCCACTTACAGTAAGTCCTGATGCTGGCATATATTCTATAAAGCCAGACTCATTTATACTAAGAACAGGGTCTGCTGTATCATAAATGAAACTTAGTTTTTTATCATTATCATTATAAGATGTTGAATCTTTTGTATAAGTAAAACCTGTACTAGAAAGGCCTGCTTCATCTGTTGCAGAAACATAAACATATTTTACACCTTGACCGTCGCCATTTTCTCCAAAGATATCTTTCCATTCTTCAGAAGCACAATCAAGAGTATATGACCATCTTGTTGTTCCATCTACGGTAACTGTGTGAGTTTCTGTTCCATTTGAAATTGTAAGTTTTACTTCTTTTACACCAGAAGTTGCATCAGAAGCACTTCCTGTAAATGTATATCCTTTATTCTTTGTATCTTGTTTTCCAGGCAAGCCTGTTAATGTAACAACAGGAGCTACAGTATCTACAATTATATTTCTAGATATTTCCTGAGAAGAACGATCTGCAGAATCTTTGGCACTTATTTTGAATGTATAAGCACCGTCAGCCAATGCCCCCCCCGTACTTGTACCTGTTGTAAATGTCTTAGACCAGGTTGCCGCATTTTCAGAAGATTTCCCTGATTCTGCTCCCGTCAGATTAACATCACTAACAGGACTTCCATTTTGAGTAATTATAACTTCGCTTAAAAGGTTTGTATCCCATGCTTTTCCTTCAAGAGTAAATCCGCTTTTTGCATAATACTGTTTATTTTCTGTGTACGAACCGCCTATTATTACTTCCGGAATATTTGCATCATAATTAAATGTTACAGACAGAACGCTTCCTTCATTTCCAAGAGCATCTTTCGCCTTAAAGTAATAAGTTCTTTCACCTTCGGCATTTCCAAATTCTTCAGAAGTAAATTTGTATGACCAGTCATTTCGTCCACCTGTATAAGATGAAACAGGACTGTAATCTGTTCCGTTGTTGCTCCAAAGAATACTTGCAACACCTACCCCATTATTATCTGTAACAGAACCATTTATTGTTGGCACTGCAAATACAGTTCCTGGATTTGTAGGAGTTACACTAGGACCTGTAACATCCTTATAAATAGAAAATGCTTTGTCTGCAGTCTTGCCTACACTGTCTGTTGCAATAATAGTCAAAGTCTGCAATTCATTATCTTTAAATTGGTCTGCCCCTAGAGTCCATGTACTTCCATTCCAATCAGCAGTTTTTTCTTCATTTCCTAATTTAATAGTTATATCAGCACTTCCAGCAGTATCGCTTGCACTGGCACTTCCTGTAAGTGCTCCATTAAAGTAATAAACGTTACCAGAAAGTTTCGTGCTTGCAGTTTCAGTAATTGTTGCCGCATTTATTTTAGGAGGGTTTCTATCCACATCAAATCTTACAGAAACAGGATTAGCAGTAATATTTCCAGCCTTGTCTTCTGCTTTTATGTAAAGGGTATATTTACCTTCACAAAGATGTCCGCTTTCAGGTTCTGCAGTTCTTTCATCAAAGACCATTGGAATTCCAAAACTTCCATTTGCGGCATCAATTTTCTGGTAATTACTGTCCTCTGGAGGGGTAAATTCTCCTGAAGATGACTTTGCAAAATAATACCATAGTTTTTCTATTTCACTGTCTTTATCATTCAATGTTCCGCCAAATGTTAACGAAATATCTGTAAGGGAATTATTTCCTGTTCTGCCAGCTGCAGGAGAAGTTATTACTACTTTTTCCGGTTCAAGATCATCTCTTGTTAATATAACATCCAGAGTATTACCATCCCTTTCATTGCCGTCTTTAATATGGTAAGAAACTGTATTTGCTCCATTTTGAAGCAGACTTTTTACATCAATTTCATCAATAAAGCCGTCATCACTAAAAGCTGAATTAGAAAGATTTTCAAATTTTTCTGTATTGGAACCTATTGTTCTAGTAATAATATATGGTTCCTGTGATTCAACAATCTTAATTGCATTTTTTATTTTCAAACCTGATTTTGCATATTTTCTGTCTGGGCTTACAGTTTTAATTTCCGCAGCGGCTTTTGTAACATTTAATACAAAAGTTTTTTCATTCTTAGTTCCATTTTTATCTTCAACAACTACATTAAATTTGTAATAACCGCCATCTGTTGGCAGCATATAAGAGAATGTAGTATCTGTTCCTGATAAAGAATGAGGCTCTATGATTGAACGCTCACTTTCTTTTTGACTATAATCTTCCCATTCAGTAACTGTATCAGAATCAGAATTAATTGAATTTTTAGAATTCTTTATAGTTATAGATTTTAATCCGTCATCATCATGAAGCTTAAATACCAGAGTAGAACCTACAGTTGCAATACCTTTTTTTGTTCCTGTCTGTGCATTATATTTTGCAATAGTATCATTTAAGAATGTAATACTGTCTGAATCTCCAGGCAGTATTACAGGAATATCTGTTTTCTGGTCAATTATATAATTATAAGATTCTTCAATAGAGTTTCCGGCTCTATCTGCAGCAGCAATTTTTAATGTAATATTACCTTCATCAAATTCAGTTGTATTTAAGGTAAAAGATTCACGTGTAGGATTTGAAATAACCGCTGATTTTATGACTTTGTCATCTTTCAAAACGTTCCATATAACAGATGATGCATTTACAACGTCAAAATCATCAACTACTGCTACAGTAAAGTCAACATTGCCGTTAAGATATTTATTTCCTTCAACAGGATTTCCAGATTCATCATCTTCTTTATACTTTAGAATATTATCTACTACAGGTGATGTACTAAGAATGTTTACATCTGGTGGATCCCTGTCATATACAACTGTTCTTTCAATACTTGTATTAAGGGTATCCTGAACTGCATCTACCTTAAAGTTATATTGTGCACTGGAATTGCCAAAGGCAGTGTATTCATAAGAAAATGAATACTGCAGACCGGCATCAACTTCTTGTGCCTGTGATTCTGTAAATTCAAATTGTTTTACAACTGAACTTCCATTATAAATTGTTAAAACTGGAGTTCCTGCTTCTACGGTTATGCTTCCACTGAATGTCTGTTTTGCATTATTTTTTCCAATATATGTTGTTGTGCTTGCAGGATTTGTAAGCACAAGTGTCGGTGCCTTCCCTGTAGTGGCCATGTGGAAGCCGTAGGCTTTGCCGGAAGGGAGGATTGGATTTTTTGCTTCACTCTGGTCATAGCCTTCTACACCAAAAACATAATTCTGGCCAATCTTAAAACCGTCAGAAAGATTTATTGTTGCAGTAAAACGGTAAGAAGTACCACTTGCAGCCATTTTTACCGGCATGTAGATTTTTGCAGCGGAAGTATTTTCTACGCCCTTTGCGTCACAAAGGCGGGCATATACTTTAAGGCTTGATTCATCCAGAAGAATACCATCCAGACCAGGACTTACTTCTACAACTACACTCTGCCCGTTAGAAATATTATGTGCAGTACCTGTAAAATCTGTACCGTCCATAGCAAGAGGACTCTGCCCGGTAACAGAAAAAGTTGGATTATTCTTTGGATTCAAGGCAAAAAAGCCTTTTTTAGTTACATTTTGATTCAGAAGTTCCCTTACGTTTAAACTTGCTGCCGCACGTGAAGAATCTGAACCGGCATAAGTTCCGTTCAGCATCTCATAAACTTCTGTAATTTTATAATTCTGTAAAATAGAAGTAGATATGTCTTTATATAGATAATATTCTTCTGTAGAGTTACCCTTTTTATCTTCATCAGTCTGCTCTGACCCGTCTTCAGGATAATGTTCTGCTCCATCGTAGGCTATAATCTTGCAGTAAAGCTGTTTTTCTCCAGCGTCTGTGGTAGAAGAACCGTAAATTTTATAATAGTCGTTTTCTACATCATCCTTTACAAATTTTGCAACATCCATATTAATGGAATTTGGAACGTTTTTAAGAGGAACAGTATGTACAAGGTTTGTACAATCAGCATCACTATAAATCTGAACTTCTATAAGGCTTACATTGTTATCATCTGCTGCCTGTCCTTCCAGAGAGAAAGTCTGTCCGTAAGTATCTGGACTTGAAGAGCCTTCTTTTGTAGAAGGACGTGTTAAAACAATAATTGGTGCTGTATTATCTATAACAATCTGACTGACTGATGATGTTTTATGACCAGCCTTATCTGAAATTGTTATTTCTACAGAATAAGAACCATCTGGAATTCCTGCTTCATCAGGTGAAATTACAGTTGACCATGTACCTTCACCTGCTACTTTTGGAGTTGGTGTTATTTCTGCCTGATATTCACCTGCAGTTTTATCATTCTGTTTAAGAACAATGTCCACAGATGCAATGCTTCCATCATCCTTATAGTTTCCGCGCACAGGAAAATCACCGCGTAAAACAGTTACCTTTTCTGCAGAAGGAATTGTAACGCTTAAAGCAGGAGCCTCTGTATCTACAGAAGCACCCAAACCAATTTCACAAGTTGAAAATAAGAATAAGAAAACAAAAACAGAAGATAAAATTCCAAAAACTCTAGACTTTTTCATGGCAACACCTTTTGTATTTTATATAAAAATACATTTCATTATCGGCAAAAAAATGCCCATCATCACAACTATAATGAATTTAAGGAATTTCCAGTATAAATTCAACAAAAGAACAAACTAAATAACAAAATATAAATAAAAGAGGGGATGTTCAATAAGCCTTAAAAGTGTCATTTTCGGACTTGCCCAAGTGCGGCAATGACATTTACTTTATTGAACATCCCCTTAGGAGGATTGAAAAAAACGAAGTAGTTTAGCGGCTATAGGCCTTCACAACGTATTATTCTTTTACGCCACCAGCGGTTGAACCAGCGATGATGTACTTAGAAAGAGCAAAGTAAACAATCATCAAAGGAACAATTGCAAGTGTCATAAGCATGTAGTTTATACCCTGGTCATTATTCAAATAATCAGCATTGCGGGCATTGGCAATTACGATAGGAACAGTCCACAAGTTTTTCTTTGATATAACAAGAGCAGGAACAAAGTAATTGTTCCATGAAGAAACGAATGCAAAGATTGCCTGAACGGCAAATGCAGGTTTCATCATTGGCACTACAATCTGATTAAAGGTTCGGAATTCATTGCAACCGTCTACACGGGCGGCTTCTACAATAGAATAAGGCAAGGTTGCTTCCATAGACTGATACATATAGAAGAAAACAACTGGAGCAGCAATTGCCGGAACAATGAATGCCAGATAGTTATTCATAAGATGCAGCTTATCAAGCAGGCGCAGGAAACCAAGTGTAGAAACCTGTGTTGGGACCATCATAACTGCCATTATGAATCTGAAAGAGAACTTCTTAAGCTTAAAGTTGTACATATAAATACCGTAAGAAGTCATTGCAGAGAAGTATGTTGTAAAGCCAGCCTGAAGAACTGCAATCAAAAGACTGTTCAGCATACCGCGCAGAATAGGATAGTTTTCTGCATAGTTACCAGTTTTAGAAGAAAGGGCAACTCCATATTTTTCCAAAGTTCTCTGCCAGAACTCTGAATCAATATTTTTATTGATTGCAAGGTTCAAAAAGTTCTTCATAAAACTGCTGCCTGGCAGAATAGAAAATCCTCTCTGAATCTGCATGTGGCTTCGGGTGCAGTTCACAATCATAATATAGAATGGGAAGAGCGAAGCGATTGTAAGCAGAATAAGCACGAGATAGCACAGAAATCGGCGAATATTAAGGTTTTTGCTTTGACTTTGAATCTTTTCCATTTTTCTTTCTCCTATCTCTTGTTCTGATAATTCTTCATTGTCATCTTATATACAAAACCGCTCAAAACGCCGGTAATTGCAAAGATAAGCATAGAAGTAACACCTGCAGGTCCGTAGTTCTTACTTGCAAGATGCTTGTTCAGCTTCATGATGATTGTCATAGTAGTGCGGTTTGGAGCACCATTACCATTTGTCAAAATCTGTGGAACATCGAACATCTGAATACCACCAATGAGTGATGTAATAAGTACATATACAAAGATTGGCAGCAAGAGTGGAATTGTTATCTTAAAGAAGATTTTCATTGAACTTGCACCGTCTATGCGGGCAGCTTCAAAGAGGCTGTTATCAATACCCATAACACCAGCCATAAGCATGATTGTTGTGTTTCCGTACCACATCAAGAAGTTCATGAGGGCAACAGTTGCACGAGACCAGCCTGTATAAGTAAGGAAGCGGAATGGTTCCATTTCCTTCATTGTTCCGGCTGCAATTTCTGAAGCATTCATAGAATTATAGATATTCTTTAAGATGCCGTTAATCGGGCCATTTGGTGAAAGAAGTGAAACAAAGAGCATGGCAAATGCGGCAGCCATGATAAGGTTCGGCATGTAAATTACACTCTTAAAGAACTGCTGGAACTTAAGACGAAGTTCTGTATTTGTAAACCAGACTGCAAGCAGCAGGGAAACAAGAATCTGAGGAATAAAGCCCAGAATCCACATAACCATTGTGTTCCAGAAATATTTGCCCATGTTGTCTCCAGAAGCAAAAACAAGGCCAAAGTTTCTTGTGATTGCTGACTGGCGACTCTTTAACTCGTCGCGGGCACTTTCTATTACCTTTGTTGCAGGAAGTTCTTTTTTGGCTCCGTCTGCAACAATTTTAGTAACTTTTTTTGTATATTTATCAATATTAATATCTTCTGCAATTTCTGTGACGGTATTAAGAATTTCATCTTTTAATTCCAGAGTTGCTGTAACTCCTTCATAATCTACTGAAAGACCGTCTAGGGCATCAACTGAATCGTCAATCTGCCACTGATAATATTCTTCCTGTCCGCTAAAGTAGCGTGAAACAGATGCGTTTGGACCAATAATATCAAGTCCGTCTCTGTAATATTCAAAAAAACTGTAAACAAAAGTTGTAAGTAATGGAATTAATGAGAAAATAACATAGATGATAAAGAAAGGAGCAATAAAGAAATAACCCCATCTATCATACTGTACTGTGTGCTTCTTTTTTGACATAAAATCCTCTTTATTTTTGGCTAAAAAAAAGGGGGCTTGCGTATACGCATTCCCCCTTTTTACTAATCAGATAGTAAACTATCTCTTAAGATTTGGATAAAGTTCAAGGATAGCTGTGTAGAAGTTTTCCCAAGCAGTGTTGAGGTCAACGTTTCCGTCATAGTATTCCTTCATAGCAGCCTGAATCTTTTCATTCATACCCTGGTCATACTTTGTCATGTTGCTCTTATCGATAGATGCAGCAGACTGGATGAAGAATGCCATGTGGTTCTGTCCACCAAGGAAGTCATTCTTATAGTCAGACTTAGCAACTTCGTTCATAGCAGGTTCGTTGTTTGTGAAGTCACCAGCACCCTTAGCAATCTTAACCATTGTGTCTTTGTCACAAGTAAGTGTGAGCATAAGGTCTTTGATAAGAGAAATGTTATCTGTTCCAGCAGCAGCACAGATCCAAGTTCCACCCCAAGAGTATCCCTGTGGTCCTTTACAGAAAGCCCAGTCACCGAATGCAGAACCTGCATCGTGTGGCATACAGAAGTCTACGTACCAAGCTGGTCCGAAGTATCCGAATACTTTTCCGTCTGCCATCATACCAGCTGTAGATTCAGCTGACCAGAGAGAAGCCTTGTTGTTGTATCCAGCGTCTGTATATTTCTTTGTCTGTTCAATCCAAGCGTTAATCTGTGGATCAATTACAATCTTGTTACCCTTTACCCATGGAGACTTTACGTTGTCCTGGAATACGCGGAAGTCATCATCGTATCCAGAAAGCATGAAGTATCCGGCAGCCTTCATCTTTGCAGCAACTGCATCGAATTTAGCCCAGTCAGAAATTGCTTCCTGTACTTTTGCTGGATCGTCTGTTCCAAGAACAGCCTTTGCATAAGAACGGCGATATACGAATCCACCTGGACAAGCCTGCCAAGAAACACCCTTAAGTTTTCCTTTAGAGTCTGTCATGATGTCCTGTGTATATTTGAACTGGTTAGCAAGATCTTTCTTTGAAAGACCAACATCTTTCACTACATCCAATGTATAAGCAGTGTCAACATATTTAAGAGCATAGTCTGCTTCTACGAGGAAGATATCTACCTTGTCATCAGCTTTTGCAGATTCCTGAGCAAGAAGAGCTTCATCAAGCTTATCCTGATAAGCATTTCCCTGGTTAGGTGTCTGAACAAAGTTTACCTTTACATCAGCTGGAACCTTTGATTTGAAATAATCATTGAAACGTGAAGGGAATTCATCGTTCCATACGTAAATGTTGAGGACCTTTCCCTCTGAACCTTTCTTTGGTTTAGCAGCCAAAGATGTTACAGCCAAAGCCATCATAGCAGCACCAATAACAACTTTCTTTGTCATTTTAGTTTCTCCTGTTTTTTTTGCCTTTCGGCGCTTAAGTTTTTTTTGTTTCTGACAACGTTTTCGTAAACCTACTACAACGTTGTAGTTATAATAATATCGCATTATTTTTAATTGTCAACAAAAAAATTGAAAATTTCGTTAGTTTTTAAATTTTTTTTCTCTAAAAAATGAACAAAATGATTAAAGTCGGTCTATTTATATGATAAGGGCAGTTGAACGGCACTTGCAGGCAGCTCTCAAAAAGCATACATGGGCTAATGGCGGGCTTTTACGAACTGGACGACATTCCCTATGAATCTAAAAATCCCGTAAACATTCCGTTGTATTTTTTTCACTTTCATCATATAATATGATATGGCAAAACTTTTTGTTGTGGGAACTCCCATTGGAAATTTGGGGGATATAACTTTTCGTGCAATAGAAACACTTAAAAGCGTAGATTTTATTGCAGCAGAAGATACAAGGCACACACTGCAGCTTTTGAATCACTTTGAAATAAAAAAGCCGCTTGTTTCATGCCGGGCCCAGAATGAAAAATTTGCCGCAGACAAAGTAGTAAAACTGCTGGAAGAAGGACACGATGTAGCTTATGCCAGCGATGCTGGAACACCGGGAGTTTCGGATCCGGGGGCTGTTCTGGTAGATGTTGTGCGGGAAGCAGGATTTGAAGTAGTGCCTATTCCTGGGCCTGCGGCTTTTGCAACTTTGGTAAGTGTGGCCGGAACAGGCGGAAAAACACTTATTTTTGAAGGCTTTCTTTCTCCTAAACCTGGAAAAAGAAAGAGTCGTGTAAAGGAACTGCTTGCAACAGGAAATGCAGTAGTTATTTACGAAAGTCCGTTCAGAATTACTAAACTTCTTGCGGACATTGCCGATATTGAAAGTAAGCGGCGCATTGTTGTGGGCCGTGAGTTGACAAAACTGCACGAAGAAATAAGCAGCGGAACAGCAGAAGAGCTTTACGCAGATTATTCTTCCAGACAATCCATAAAAGGTGAGTTTGCAGTTTTTATTTCTGGTGTAAAAAATATTAAGAATTCTGATGAATCTACCGATAATTAAAAGGTAGAGGGGTAGGATGTTATGATGATAAATGGTATTAGCAATGTAACACAGGTGAACAATGTTCAGAATCTCCGCAAAACAGAGAGCTCTGCAAAAGTTTCTAGAGATGTTGATTCAATCAGCGTTTCTGCAGAAGCAAAAGAAATGGCAGAAGCTTACTATCTGGAGCAGGTTGCAAAGGAAACTCCTGATGTACGTGCAGACAGAATTGCAGAGCTGAAAGAAAAAATTAAGGATCCTAACTACCTGAACAATGCAGTTATCAATTCTGCAGCAGACAAATTCCTTTCGGCAATCGGACTTTAATTTAATAAATTAAGCAAAGATTTGCTGTTAAAAAAAGACGGAATGTAGAATTCCGTCTTTTTTTTTGCTAGAATAAATATTATGTCAGACTTTATTTTCAGAATCAGTCCAAATATTGTTTTAGGACCATATACAATCAGCAGGCTTGGTCAGCAGGTAAAAGAATGGGGAACCCGCTACATGGTAGTAATGGATCCGCTTCTTAATGAAGCCAAACTGGCAGAAAAAATATTACAGTCTCTTATAGACCGCAAAGTAGAAAGTTTTGTTTTTGCAGAAATTGCAGAAGGAAATACTTCACGAGTAATTGAACGTGGACTGCGTCTGGCCAGAGAAGGTCATGTTCATGGAATTATAGCAGTGGGCGGCGAAAAAGCCATGCATATTGGACGTGCTGTTTCTGCACTCTACTATGAATCTCACGATTTTTATTCATTTATTGATGGAGCAATTCCTTCAACTGCTTCAATTCCATGTATCTGCATTCCTACAACATTCCGCTGCCCTCACTGTTTTACTTCTTCAATTCCGATTACAGATTCAAGAAGCAATCAGCTTAAGATTATGAAGGTTCAGAATCCTTTGTGCAAACTGGTTCTGATTGACCCTAACATGATGCTTTCCCTTACAGAAAACCAGAAGGCAACATTTTCTCTTGAACTGATTGGAATGGCAACTGAAGCCTACCTTTCTCAAAGAGCGAATTTCTTTAGTGACATGCTGGTAGAAAAAGGTCTGGAAATCCTTTCCTACGCTCTGGACGGTTCCCCTTCCCTTGAAATTTCCACTCCAGAAGAAGTGCTTCTTTCTCAAGCCGGGGTAATGATTTCTCTTGCAGCAGCAACTGCATCTTTGGGCATCGGAAGCCTTCTTTCTTTGGGCATTAATTCACGCTTCCACAAAAGTAAGTCACTGGTTTCTTCAATCATCCTTCCTTATGCTCTAGAAGATGCAGCCAAGTTCAAAGCAGGAAAACTGGAAAAAATTTCCCGCCTTCTGCGTGCCTGCCCTGCAGACATAACAGGAGATGATGCAGTAAAAGCGCTTATTGAATATGTTCGTCAGAAAATAGCAAAATACACCCTGCCAACCCGTTTAAAGGATTTGCAGCTGACGGTAGAAAATCTTTCTCTTGCAATTGAAGATGTGGGTTCTATGGATATTATGAACACGCTTCCCCGCAGCATGAGTACGGATGACCTGTTCAGCTTTATAAAACTGGCATACTAACGGCCTAACACACATGATAGAACCAGGAAAACTATTTCAGCTGGAAGGCGGTCAGAAACGCCGTAAACTTGCACTCACATTTGGTGCCCTGGAACGCGATATTCTTGGAATTGCAGAAAAGGGCACTGAATACACTTTTACAAATATCTCGCGCGAAGAATACATAAAGCAGATTACAAGAATCCTGCTAAAAGACCCTAAACTTCCGGAATCTGCGGCAGCTGAACTGAGCGTTCTGCTTGCTGCCCAGCCATTCGGCAAACAGGAAGAACTAAGGCTCTGTAACTGCGCCAGAAATCATCTTTTAAAAATAATCGGGACTTTCCCCGCAGAATGGGATCTGGTTATTGCTCCTCATGCCTCTGCCACAGAAGCAGACGGAACCGTACGCAAAAGAGACTTTTTCCCAGGAGTATGCGTTTATGCAGAAGATATCCGCTCCCCTTTTAATATTGGTTCAATTTTTAGAACAGCAGAAGCAATGGGAGCAGAAAAAGTGCTTATTTCCCCTCACTGCATTGACCCGACCCAGCCCCGCGCCATACGTTCTGGAATGGGCTGCATAGAAACTCTGGGCTGGGAACAGCTTTCCTTACAGGAACTCCGCATAAAAGAAGAATATAAAAATCTGCCTGTCTTTACACTTGAAACCGGCGGAACTGATATTAATGATTTTGTTTTTCCAAAGCAGGGAATATGCATAATCGGTTCTGAAGAATTAGGAGTCAGCCCGGAAGCCCTGCACTGTGCAGAATACGGAAGGGTTTCTATCCCGATGAAAGGATTAAAGGCTTCATTAAATGTTGGAGTGGCTTTTGGTATTCTTATGCAAAAGTGGATAGAACAGCTGGGAAATTAAAAAGCAGGAAGCAGCAGCACCAGCCTGCTTTAGTCGTTATCAAGAGAAGTCTTCATTTTTGTAATCATGCTCTTGAACTGTTTTTCATCAGAAATATCATATCTGCGTAAAATCTTTTTATCTATCTGATAGAAGTCTGCTATTTTTTCGTCATAATACTGCATCATTTCTGCAATATAGAGCATATCAACTGCAAATTCAAAACGTTCCGGCAGTTTACCGCGCCTGCTGTTCCAACAGGAAATAAGGTAAGTAACAAAAGGAGGCATCTGGAATTTCTTTGCATAAATGCGCTTTATGTAGTTTGCGGTGTTTCCAAAATTGAAAACATCCATAATTTTATTCCAGTCTTCTTCATATTGCTGGGAAAGCTCTTCCATATACTGACGCTGTTCTGCAGTCTGAGTTTCAATCAGCATAAATCCTATGCTGTTAAAGAGACCAATCGAATACATGATGTCTGCATTAAGTTCTTCTGCCTGATTTTTTTCTATATAATTTTTGAAAAGGTTATAGGCAAAATATGCAGTGCGTTGTGCATGGAATACCATAGTTTCCAGAAGCGGAGTATTATCTACTATGCGGATGGAAGGATTGCTGTCTGAATAGACATAACGCAGTTCCTGGTCTGAAAGAAGAGAAAGACATTTTTTTATTCCCACTGCATTAGCGTCTTTTTCCATGGCGTATTTCTGAGCAAGAAGGGCAAGTCCTGTGTCTTCACGAATAACCTGCTTTATTGCAGTACGGTCCAACTCCGGGTTAGCAACAAGAGCATTTATAACACTAAAATGATTTTTTATTACAGGTATCTGCTCTATCATGTAAGAAAGTTCATAAGACATGATTTCTACAGCGGCAAAGATATTTTCATTTCCCGGAAGAATAATTCTTGTGATTGTTTCATTATCTTCTGTAAATACCTGATAATTTTCTTTTGAAAGCCCTACTTTTTGAAGCATAAGAATTACGATGATGATTCCAAGTCCGGCACCTTCTGTCTGGTCAAGAACGGTTCCAATTACTTCATCCATGCTCTTATACTGCTGAACGCTATCCAGTTTTTCCTGAATACGTTCCTGCTCTATTTTAGTAAGCAGACTGTTGTTTCTTATTTCTATGTAGATTTTATCTTCTTTAAGCTGGAGTACAATTTTTACATAAAGACCGGCTTTGCGCTGAAGTTCCAGATAATAGTTGATGTTATCAAAGGTTTCTTCCCTAAAGTCCTTCATGCCGTCTTCATATTGTACGGGGTCATTTATATCAAGTCCTTTTTCTTCAAAATAGACTCGTTTTGTATTTGCTTTTTTTGCATTTGTTAAAAGCTCGCCAAGACAGAAGGAAAGTGCATCCTTTAAATGCTCCTGATGACATTCATCGAGGAATAAATCTAAAACCCGCTGAATGTACACTTCCATATTACGAGGAATTGTATATGAGGTAATTTCTATCGGCATCTGAAGACGGATGGCATTCTTTATCTTATCGCGATCAACTTCCAGCCGCTCTTCAATCTCATTCATCATATTCTTCTATTCTAGACTAAAAACGTTAAAATGTAAAAGACTTTTTTTGTTGACAGGCAATTTATTTTATACATATTATTATTTAATGAATTCTTTTCTTACACCAGAAATTGTTGCTGACTGTATAAGTGCTCTTGTTTCAAGAAATAAACTGTGGGCAGGAAAAAACGTAAGGCTTGCCTTTATAGTGAATAAGACGGCAGGCTGTTTTACAAACCACAGGAAATCTTCTGCTTATGGGAAGCTGTTTTTAGAGGAAATTGCCGCAGCTAAAAAGACTGCTGAGTGTACGGCCAGCCTTTCTTATAAGGTTCTTGCTACGCAGTATTCGGGGCATGCAAGGGAGCTGGCACGCGGAGTTGTTGCAGAGTATATTGCCCTGGAGCAGAAAAACTGCGAAATGATTCTGGTGACTTGCGGCGGGGACGGGACCTGTCTGGAAGTGCAGGAAACTCTTTATAAGGAAGCCCAGACTGAAATAAAGAAAAAAGAGGCAATATTAAATAACATTACCCTTCTGCGCCTGCCGCTGGGAACAGGAAATGACGGAACGGATGGTCATTCCATTCCAGAACTTTTTGACATTCTTAAAAGTCAGCTGGTTTATAAAAATACCTGTGCCGTAAAGGTTTATCCGGAAAAACCCCTTTCTGATGATGAATTAATGACGGCTGCCCTAAAAGACGGAAAAAATCCAGAAAAATATGGTGACATTAATTACAAGGCTCCCTGGTATGGCTTTAACATTGTAAGTATAGGTCTGGATGCTTATGTAGTTTATTTGACTAATTCCATAAAAAAGAATATGCCCGGCGAATTTTATCATGCGGCGGTGCCTTTGAGTGCCCTTGTTTTTAATAAGGATTTTAAGAGCGGCACTGCAAAAATAGAATTTTATGATTCTGAAGGGCAGAAATTTGATGAAAGAGAAGGTGCCATTACGCTTTTTGCCTTTGGTGTAAGCGGATTCAGGGTTTATGGAGGCGGACAGAAAGTTCTTCCAGACAGCAGAAACATCTGCCTTACGCCAAAAATGAATCTTCTGAAAATTATAAAGGAAAGCCGCGGGTATGCTAAAGGCCTGCATTTTAATACAGGCCTTTCTGAAGCATTTGATGCAAGCAAAGTGCGCATCTTTTATGACAAGCCGATTCTTTTTCAGAGCGATGGCGAAGTTGCCATGCTTACTTCGGCTCACTTTCCGCTTATAATAGAAAAAACAGAACCCTGCCTTAGGGTTCTGTCTAAAGTTGAAGCATAAGTAATAACTGTGTAATTGCCCGGCTCACCCGGACAATCTATTCTAGAACTTAGCCTTGCGAAGACGAACTTTTTCAATGTCTTCACAGAAAAGTTCACGCAGGTCATTAAGGCCAAGAGCCATAAGGGCCATGCGGTCAATACCGATACCCCATGCAAGAACAGGACAGTCAAGGCCCATGGCCTTTGTAACTTCCGGACGGAAAATACCGGAACCGCCAAGCTCAAACCAGCCCAAAACAGGGTGCTTGATATGAACTTCAATAGAAGGTTCTGTGAACGGGAAGTAACCCGGAACATATTTTACTTCTTCTGCTCCGGCAATTTCTGTTGCGAACATTTTGAGCATACCAAGAAGGTCGCGCAAAGTAACGTCGTTACCGGCGATAATACCTTCTGTCTGGTAGAAGTCTGAAAGGTGGGTTGCGTCTACTTTGTCGTAGCGGAAGCAGCGGGCAATACCAAAGTATTTGCCAGGAACTTCTGCCTTATGCAGCTGATGTGCAGAAAGAACTGTTCCCTGAGAGCGCAGAATAAGGCGGCGTGTGAACTCGTTATCAAAAGTGTAATTCCAGCCGCGGCTGCCGGTGTTTCCACCAGTTTCGTGGGCAGCCTTTACGTTGCTCAGATATGGTTCTTCAATAAATTTTGCATGAGTAGGATTTTTAATGCGGTAAACATCGTGAATATCGCGGGCAGCGTGGAACTGCGGCATAAAGAGGGCATCACCGTTCCAGAATTCTGTTTCTACAAGCGGCCCGTCAAATTCCTGGAAACCAAGAGAACAAAGCTTGTCTTTTACGCTTTCAAGGAACTGAACGTAAGGGTTTGTGCGGCCAGGAATAATGCGGGCTGGAGGAATGGCAATGTTGTAACCGCGGAAGGTACCGTTTTTCCAGTCTCCTGCAGCAAGCATTTTTGGTGTAATTTCACCAATTTCATTTCCTGTAACGCCGGCATTTTTAAGGGCATCACGTATTTTTTCAAAACCGTCTGAAAGTTTATAAAATACAGTTTCGCGTTCAATCATCTTGAATGGAGAATCTGCTGCACCTCGTTTTTTTGCAAGCCCCTCCATGGCAGACACTTCTGCGGCAGAAAGGTCATCTTTATTAAGAAGTCCGTCTGCAGCGTCACAGGCCTTTTTAATGAGACCCATTGTAAGGGAAATACGTTCAGGAAGTGCGGCACCTGTATATTCAACCTTCTTTTCTGCATTCATTTTAAGAACGCCTTCTTTTACAAGAGGGCCAAAGGCAGAACCAACATCTTTCTGTTCAAGAGCGATTCCTGCAGCAATTTCCGGCATTGTATGGGCGCCGTTTGCCTTTAAGAAGTTTACCATGCGTTCTTCTACGGTTCCTGTCTTTGCAAGGGCACGTCCCATGTCTGTAATTTCAAAATAAGTATGAGGAGTTCTGCGGATTTCTTTTAACAGCGATTTTCCAGAAAGCCATGAAAAAGCCTGATTTGCATGACCTTCCTTATATGCAAGTTCCTTCTGAAGTTTTTCTGAAGTAAGTTCGTCATCTTTTGAATACTTTAATAAAACCTTGATTTCTAGAGGGTGAAGATTTTTAATGATGTTTTTTATGTCCATTTTTGTTTTCCCAAATGCACAATGTGGTTTCGACAAGCTCAACCACCGGCATAAAAAAAATAAGCCGTCAGAAAACTGACGGCTTATATTCTACAATATTTTACATAAAAATTGAATAGGTTTAACGCTCTAATTTTATATAAGCTGACCACTGAGACTTGCGCTGTCCGCGGTCATCTTTAAAGTGTTTCTGATTTTCTGGCTTAAGATAGCGATAGCGGGTATATTTTTTTTCTTTCATGAAATCTTCTACACAGGCAATTACAGAGTTCATTGCCTCTCCGCGGTCGTATGATACATACAGAGTTTCATAGTAGATTCTGATTTCATCATACATTGGCATATATTCGATTTTTATAGATGCATTTTTATCTGTGCAATGCTGATTTTCTGGAACGATTGTTTCCATCGTAACTTTTTCTTCTTCATATGTAAAATCATCATCTACAGGTGCAGCAAACATAACTGCTGAGGCTATAAAAAGGCAAGAAAGTAAAGTAAATATTTTCTTCATATTAACACTCCTAGTAAACTTCGTACTGTACTATTTTACCGCATTCCAGAAAAAAATCAAGATTTATAACATATCTTCCTGCATCAATTCCAATCTGAGGAAGATTTCTAATCAGGACTTTTCCGGTAATTGCCTTTGGTTTATTCTTTATAAGATTACGGTAATAGCTTCTGACTGCATTTTTCAGGGCATCGTTTGCAGCAGTCTTTAAGCCATCAAAGCCGTCTCTTACACTGCCGTAACCTCTGCCCTGTATTATAGGATTCTGAATGGAAGCCCAGAGATTGTAATTCTGAATCTGAGACTCATTACGGCGATAGGAGCACCAGCAGTTAAAATAATTGTCCTGTATCCAGGGAGAAGAATATTCAATTCCTGATTTCAGATATTCTGCAGAAACAATTTCTGTGACTTCAAGAATTTCTTCTACATTGCGCTGTTTGTCGGAAGGTGTGTAATAAAATTCCCAGCCGTAGACCATTCCCCCAATAATGTAGGGGGCAGTTTCTTTCAGACTCCTGATTGGGTAATCATACTGACCATCTTCCTTTGCCTGTGACTTTGCCGCCCCTTGTTCCAGTTCCTGTTCTGGGGCTTGGTCTAAGTCCTTTTCCTGAACTATGGCCGGGTAAGCATCCAGTTCTGCCCGCAGTGGAATTCTGATGTTCTGAATTACAGAGGGAACCTGAGCAAAAAAGTCTGCCGGAAAAATGAGAAAAACGAGGATAAAGAATATGCTTTTTATTTTCTGTAGGTATTTTTCCATACTTTTACGGGATGAATTCCCATCCTTATTACAAAATATAACCAGGCAGATAAAAATCCAAAGAGATGTGTTAAATGGGCAACATTATCAGAAGAAAAGAACTGGCTGCCAAGTTCTATAATGGCATAAAGAACAACCATAAGCGGGGCTGGAAGCGGAATAATTCCCCATATATAAATTATAGAGCGAGGAAAAAAGACTGCATAAGCAAAAAGAACGGCATAAATTGCCCCGCTTGCTCCTATTAAAAAAACGCGGTACTGACCTGTAAATTTAAAAACAAGAAAAGAAAAAACTCCGCTTAAAGTGCCGGTAATCAGATAAAAAAGCAGGAATTCTTTGGAACCTATTGCCCGCTCCAGAGAAAGTCCAAAAATAAGAAGACCCACCATATTAAAGAAAAGATGAGAAATGTTCTGATGAAGGAACATATAAGTTATAAACTGCCAGTAAAAATGATTGTATTCTACAAGATATGCATTCAAAGCGCCGTAATAATGCAGATACTGATACATATCCATAAAAAAATATGACAGGGCAAAAACCAGACAATTAACTGCAATTAATAAAAGAGTAATTCTTGAATAGGAATATTTAAATGGGCGGCGGAAGAAAAGTTTACTTCTTTGGTTCAAAGTAAGTCACCTTATTGCGTCCATTGCTCTTAGACATATATAATCCCTGGTCTGCCTGATTTACCAGTTCACTTGGCGAATTTACAAGGTTGCTTGAAGCATCAAAAACCGAAACACCTACAGAAATTGTTACATGAAGATGCTGGTCGTTAAAAACAAAATCATGTTCGTCTATGGCAGCACGAATTCGCTCTGCTACAAGCATGGCTTCTTCCATTCCTGTATTTGTGAGCATAACGGTGAATTCTTCTCCACCATAGCGGCTTGCAACATCTGATTCACGAAGGCTTTTCTTAATTAAATCTGCGACACCTATAAGTACAAAGTCGCCGCATTCATGCCCGTAAGTATCATTAAATTTCTTAAAGAAATCTATATCAAACATAAGGACAGAAAGTTTCTGCTGCTGTAAAAAGGCGTTGTCTATTGCATCTGAAAGTACATTAAAAAAGTAGTATTTAAGTTTTAACTTTGTCATCATATCTGTAGAAGATGTTTCTACAAGAGATGCATTGTTAATGGCAACGGAAGCCAGAGATGCAATCGTCATCATCTGGGCACGTTCATATTCGGTATAGGAAACGTCATCTTCTATGGCAATTCTTTCCTGCAAAAGAAGAAGTCCGTTCAAGTGGTTTTTCTGAATAAGAGGAACTATGAGTGTAGGATTATACATATCCAGCACTTTGAAAGAAGGACTGTCTGGAACGGCGGCTTTTAATTCTTCATAAGTAATAGCATTGCGAAGTTCCAGAAGTTTATCAGAAATAGGGTCTACAACCGGCAGGGTAATAATTTCATCTGTGCGGGAACGTTCTGTTTCAAGAATGAAACAGTCATCTTTCATAAGGTTTCGTACAAAAATTTCTGCTCCCAGAACGTGCATCTGCGCCATACAGATATAAACAATAGATTCAAGAAGATTGTTAAAATCCAGATTCTGGCAGAATGATTTTGCAATATCAAGCATCTGTTCCAAATCATAAATTTTCTTTTCATACTGAACAGTCTGCTCTAAAGCCTGCTGCGATACTGCATCTTTTTTCTGAGAACTTTTCTTATTTCTTATACCCTTTGACTTAGTCATGAGTCATCTCGCTATTATTGCTAGTATTAATGATAACATAGTTTTTCATAATTTCAAAAAAAATATTCCAATTCTGATATTGAGATTCCAATATATTAGTCTGATCTCTATTTCTTGAAGACATCATCAGCACTTTCAGATTTGAAATAAGTTCGCATGAAGGTTTTTTGGCATCTTCCAGAAGTTCTCCAAGTTCACGACTTAAATTATGCAAAACAGTTACCTGAGATTGAAGAAGGTTATGGGCTTCTTCATTAATTATAGTAATGCTTTTTTCAAGCCTGTTATAAAAATCTTTATCCCTCTTGCTGTCTGTAATATAGCCCTGCAGAACTGAAATAGAATTTTTCTGTCCGTTTGCAAAAGAGGCTTCAAAGTTTTTTACTTCATCTGAAGCATTTGCAACGGCAAAAACCATAGATGAAAAGCTTGTTTTATATTCAGGATTATTGAAAAAACCTTCTATGGAAATATCATTAAGAAGATTTTTTACTCCGTCTGTTACATAAACTGTAAGGAAGGTTTTTAGAACTTTAAGCGGTAAAAGCCATTTTAATGAAAGTGAAGTTTCCTGCTGGAGTGTTGTGTTAAAGGTCTGATTATAAGCTCCAACTTCCATAAGAGGGGTGTTTGGAAAAAGATTTGAAAGTTCTTCTGTTATTGTTTCATTTTGAATTTCTGTTTTTATACGCTGTTCTTCTGCTTCATAGCGAGACTGCAGCATATTTGCAAATTCCTGACGAGGAGAACCGCTTGGCTTTGCAATCTGAGGTTCGTAATTCATGTCTTCATGACAGAGACGAAGGAGAACTTTTAATTTATCAAGCGTAAGAACATGATTCATTACAAAATTGATTTTTTTCAGGTTCCCAAGATAGTTGTCTTTTTCTACATCAGAAAGGTCTGTTCCCTTTCGCAGGCGGGCAACTGCAAGAACTGCAGAAGCCAGTGCTGAATCAATATGAAAAGAAGCAAGATGATAGCAGAGGTCTTCCAGAAGATTTGAAGTTTTTCCTATGGCAACTTCTGAATAAACCGGCTTATATGAAAAATCTGATGGAATAAAAGCAGAATCAAAAAGCTGCAGGAAAGGCATAAAGTTATAGTGACAGAATTCTACAAAAAGACGGAGGTTGATAATGTCTGCATCCATTTTTTTGAAAGATTCTGTATTAAGTTCTTTTATGACTTTTTCCATATTCTTACGCTGGCGGATAAAAATTCTATCCTGATGCTGCGGTTCTGCTTCAATTTCTTCCTTACGGTTTTCAAATGACAGGCTGCTTAAAATGTCCTGACTTTCGGGACTGTAGCCGGTAACTATGAGCTGGGCTTCAAAACGGTGCTGGCGTGGAATATCTGCTATACTGAGCGTAACGCTAAAGAGATTATCCAGAGGGCGGGCATTTTTATAGAGTGCAAAAATGGTTTCTCCAAAATTTGGAAGTAACATTCCGTTTCTGCATAGGGCTGGATTGAATTCTTTTATTTCAGCTTCCAGCTTTTTTAAAAGCTGTTTTTTCTGAACTTCAGGAGAGGAGCGTCTGAATAATGAATCAAAAAAATTTGAAATGGTCTGAAATAAACTCATTTTATTCTATTATATTTAAATGACAAAACATTATAGCAGTATTATGGGAAATTCGCAAATAGAATTTATAAGAGGATGATGATAAGGGGCTGTTAATATCATGTAGATGAAGGTTCATGGGGCTGTGTATTCTGCAAGGAGTAGACACAGCCGCAATACTGCTGGCGGTAAAGATTATATTCTGCGCTCAGTTCCAGACTGCGCTTAAAGCCGCCACGCTTTTTAAAATCAGAATACAGCCATTTGGGAAAAGTTTCAGATTCCGGATGACTGCTGCAAAATTCCTTTACAAGATTTTCTCCTATGATATTGATTTTCTCTGCATCCTTAAAAGGGCTTATAGAAAGGGTCGTGCAAAAATAGTCAAAATGATTTTCAAGGGCATAGGAGAAAGAATTTTCCAGGCGCAGGGCATAACAACGGCGGCAGCGTTCTCCTTTTTCGGCTTCGCGGGCAAGTTCTGGCTCTTCACGGACTTTTATGGCTGTAAAAAAATCTTCTGGAATGTAGGGAGCCTCTACAATGCGGACTGAATTTTCTAAGGCAGGAGGAAAACGTTTATAAAGGTTTTTCAGTTCTTCAAGACGCCGCTGATATTCTTCTGGCGGATAAATATTTGGATTGTAATAGAAAACCGTTATCTGAAAAAATCCGGCCAGATATTCCAGCACGTAAGATGAACAGGGCCCACAGCAGGCATGAAGGAGAAGACTTGGCTTTTTTTGCGGACTTTCCTGACTGAGCGCATTAATGACTTCATCAAGAAGTTTCTGATAATTAACTTTCATCATTTTCCAGATTTGTGAGGGCCATGCTTACACAACTGATGTAAACCATGCTGCCCATTTCTGCGCCTTTAACTGCAGGAACAACAACTTTGTTTTCTTTTATCATCCTGTCAATAATGGGACGGGCAGTTTCGCCATCAACCCCTGCATTTTCAATTACATTAATTGCCGTTATGCAATGGTCTTTTACAGTTACTTCCAGCTGCAGATGAAGAAAACTTGTATAGGTTTTGGCAGAATAAGTTCCGTCTTCTATTAATTCAAGATTTACAGGGTGATAAGGTAAACGCATGGCTTCTGTAAGCTGACTGCGATGACGATGCATAAGGAAAGCACAAATCATAACAAAAATCACAGTTACTACAGCAAACCACTGCATTGATGAAGAATTTCTTTTTGATACCATGCCTTACTTTATCACGATGAGGATAGTGGATTCAAGCATCTGTTGCCCTGCCGATTTCTGAAAAATCACCACATGGATCAGGGCAAACGCATTATAAAAGAGCCGAAACTGTAAAAAGTGCTACCACTGCACGTTCTTGCAAACCGCATGGTATAAGCCGTATAGGAAAATGATTAAAAAGGCTTCGCCTCGGCTTATAAATGCGTTTGCAATCCCGT
>JAFUYH010000036.1 GCA_017470605.1 Treponema sp. | reverse complement strand
TCTGTAAAATCTGATGGATGGCAGTGAAACCGAGGCTGAAAAGGCTTTGAGATTTTTGGCGACTGCCATAGAAGAAATCCGAGGATTTTTGCCTGCAAAAACCGCAGGATTTCCTCGCAAAAAATGCTCAACCGCCTTTTTCAAGCCTTGGTGTAACGGACATCCATCAGATTTAAATGTGCAAACTTTATAATGCGTTTGCCCTATAATTATTTCCCGCGCAGCATAAAGCTTCGGGCTACGCTGATAACGGGCTTTATGTACCATGGGCGCAGGGCTTTGTCTGCTTTTTTAAGCATGTCGCGAATCTGGATTTCCTGCGGGCAGTGCTTTTCGCATTTTCCACAGCCCACGCAGGCGGTGGCAAAAGCAGAATCCTTGCGCAGGGCTGTAGTCTGGAAGTAATCTTTACGGCCGGAGATTTTTGTTTCTGAATACATAAGGTTCCAGCCGCGGAAGATGCCCGGAATGTCGATTCCTTTAGGACAAGGCATACAGTAACGGCAGCCGGTGCAGCCGACTTTTTCGGTACGCTTAATTTCGGCCTTTATTTTTTCAATGAAGGCAAAGTCTTCCTGGGTAAAGTGCCCCGCCGGAGCAGCATCTGCAACGCGGCAGTTTTCATTCACCATTTCTACGCTGTTCATACCGGAAAGTACGCAGGTAACTTCGCTCTGATTGTAAAGCCAGCGGAAGCCCCATTCGGCAGGGCTCCAGCCACGTTCGTTTGCGGCAATCATCTTTTTGGCAGATTCAGGAAGAAGATTTACCAATTTTCCACCGCGTAGCGGTTCCATTATCATAACAGGAATGCCCTTTGCGGCAGCGGCATGCAAGCCATCAACCCCAGCCTGTGAAACTTCATCCAGATAATTATACTGAATCATGCAGAAATCCCAGTCATAATCATCCAGAATCTTTTTGAACATTTCTGTAGTTCCATGAAAGGAAAAACCAATGTTTCTGATTTCACCACTTGCTTTTTTCTGAGCAATCCATTCTTCAATTCCAATGGCTTTTAACTTTTCCCACTGAGAATAATCTGTAAGATGGTGCATCAAATAATAATCTACCCAGGTAGTGCGCAGGCGGGAAAGTTCTTCTGCAAAATAGCGGTCTATTGCAGCTCGGTTTGAAATTAAATACTGAGGAAGTTTTGTTGCAATATTGATTTTATCACGGATTCCGGTGCGCTCAAAGATTTCTCCCAGAGCGGCTTCGCTGCCAGAATAAATATAGGCTGTGTCAAAATAATTTACGCCGGCATTGTAAGCCGCCATAATTTCACTTTCAGCCTTATCTAAATCTATGTGTCCTGCCTTAGTGGTAAAACGCATACATCCGTAACCAATTAAAGAGACGTCTTCGCCCTTTTTATTCTTCCTATACTGCATATATTTAATATAAATCAATTTTGCACAATTGAAAAGAAAAATATGCACAAAAAGCATTTTATAATGAAGAAAGCCGCCTTAAAAAATAAATGAATTAATACAATTTTATAAGCCATCTTTACAGGACAAATACATATCGAAAAGGATATAATTAGGCAAACTGAATTAAACTTTATTATTTTTATGGGAATGATTTTTGGAGGAACAATTATGTCTTTTTCCTTTGCGTCAGTTTTTTCTGACCACTGCGTATTACAGAGAAATAAAAATATTACGATTTTTGGCTATGCTGATGACGGCAAGGCCGTAAAAGTTCAGCTGCTTGCAAAAGACGGCAGTCTCCTGTGCAAAAACACAGGCAGAGCCAGAGGCGGCAGGTGGGAAGTGCAGCTTGCACCTCAAACGGCACAGACAGGCTGCCAGCTTACTCTGGAATCTGCTCAGGAATCAGCAGGGGGAGAAGCCGAAAAAATCACCCTTACAGACATTGCAATTGGTGAAGTATGGCTTGCAGGCGGACAAAGCAACATGGAATTTGAACTGCAAAACTGTACGGAAGGGCCAGAAGAACTGGCCGACAGCACAGGGGAAGGCGGGGCAAAAAACGTTCGCTTCTATTATACTAACAAAATCGGCTGGATTGACCAGCATTTTTATGAGGCAGAAAAGGCAACCTGCTGGCAGACCTGGGAATCTGAAGGAAAGAAGGCCTGGTCTGCAGTGGGCTTTTTCTTTGCAAAAAAACTTGCGGCAGAACTTGGCGTAACTGTGGGCTTGATTGGCTGCAACTGGGGCGGAACCAGCGCCTCTGCCTGGATGGCTCGCGAATATCTGGAAAAAGACCAGGACCTGAATACATACCTTACAGAACAGGAAGAGGCAACTGCCGGAAAATCTATAGAACAGCAGTGCAAAGAATATGATGACTATGAAATAGAAAACAACGAATGGCAGCGCAAGTTTGGCGAAATGTTTGCAAAAGATAACAGCCTTACCTGGGAAACTGCCACATCTATTCTGGGGCCATGCCCCTGGCCTGGACCAAAATCCTGCAAAAATCCATACCGCCCTACCGGTCTTTATGAATGTATGCTGCAGCGGATAATGCCTTACACAATGCAGGGCGTAATCTGGTATCAGGGTGAAAGTGATGACCACAAACCCGATATGTACCGCAAGCTTTTTACAAACATGATAGAAAACTGGCGCACCGACTGGCATGACGACTCTCTTCCTTTTATTTTTGTTCAGCTGCCGGAACACCGCTACCAGGCCGACAAGGATTTTAAGCACTGGTGCTTAATCCGTGAAGCCCAGCAGCAGGTGGGCGACACTGTAAAAAATGCCTGGATGGCCTGTGCCCTTGACCAGGGACAGTTCAGCGATATTCACCCAAGGGCAAAACGCGTGGTTGGTCAGCGTCTGGAAGCAATTGCTATGGAAAAAGTTTATGGCGATTCAGACAGAAAATCTCTTTCTCCAATACTTTCTTCTTCACTAAGTATTGAAGGAAAAATGATTCTGACTTTTGCAAATGCAGAAAGCGGCTTTACCCTTCATGATGACACAAAAGAGCTTGATGAATACAAGATGATGGAAAAAGGTCAGGGAAATGAAGTGCCGGAAGATTTTACAGGATTTGAAATTGCGGGCGACGACTGCATTTATTATCCTGCAAAGTTTGCCTTTGGCGGCCGTGACGGTGCTTTAAATCAGATTATTCTTTGCAGCGATAAGGTAAAGGAGCCGAAATTTGCGCGATACGCCTGGTATAACTACGGGCCTGTTACAGTTTTCAGTAAGGATGGCCTGCCGCTTGCTCCTTTCAGAACATCGCAGAAAGACAGTCTGGAAAAAACTGAAAGCGAACATGCTAAAATTCAGCAGATTATGACAGTATAAAAGGAGGAAACAGTTATGAAGAAAAGTAAAAAATTGATAATTGCAGCACTTTTGCTGGTTGCTACATTTTCTACGGCATTTGCAAAGGATTATATTCCGAATGCAGAAAATGTAAAATTTTTGGGACGAACCCATTTGGAAAAAGACACTCTCTGGACTTTCTTTTCCAGTTCCGGGGCGGCTTTTAATATAAAGGCAAAGCATCTGGACGTAACTTTTGCCGGCGACAGCGGCACTCCTATGAGAAAAGACAATGGCAGTGCAGCAAGAGTCGCAGTTTTTGTAAACGGGGAACGCAAGCTTGACCAGCTGATTATGAAACAGGAAGAAACTTTCACTGTTTTTGATGGAACAGAAACTGTAGAGGGAGAAGTCAGAATCATCAAGATTTCTGAAAGTGCAAATTCCATTGCGGGAATCAAATGCATTTCTGTAGATGACGATGGAAAAATCAGCCCTGCAGCAGAAAAATCACTGAAAATTGAATTTATCGGGGATTCCATTACCTGCGGATATGGTGTAGATGACGAAGACAGAAATCATCATTTTGCAACAGCCACAGAAGACAACACAAAAACCTATGCCTATAAAACTGCACAGGCTCTGGACGCAGACTATTCAATGGTAAGCGTAAGCGGCTGGGGAATTGCTTCCGGCTACACAAGTGCCCAGAAAAATCCTGATTCTGTTCTGCCAAAAATCTACGGAAAAACAGGCTATACTTACGGCAACAAGTTTAACGGAAAGCAGCCTCAAAGCCTGAACTGGGATTTTTCACGTTTTGTGCCTGATATTATCGTCATAAATCTTGGAACTAACGACAACAGCTGGACTAAGGGTGACGCAAAAAAGACTGAAGAATTTACAAAATCATATATTGCATTCTTGAAGCAAATTCGCTCATTGAATCCAAAGGCTCAGATTATCTGTTCGCTTGGAATTATGGGCGGAGACTTGTTTCCGACAATCGAAGAAGCAGTCAAAATCTACTCCGCAGAAACTGGCGATGGAAAAGTGAGCACATTACGCTTTGCAAACCAAAGCATGGCAGACGGCATTGCCGCCGACTGGCACCCTACAGAGAAAACTCACGCAAAAGCTGCAAACTTACTTGTACAGAAAATTAAATCACTTCAATAACTTTTCATAATATTTTATTATTAAGGCAAAACAGTAATATTCTGTTTTGCCTCCTTTATTTATATTCAAAAATTACAAAACGCCGAAAAATTTCGTTACAAAACGCCGAAAAAAAACTTTACAAAAGGCCGAAAAACATTATACTGTAGGCATGAGTGAATATAAACCACGAATTGTTGATTCAATATTGCAAGATAAACTTGAAGCCAAAGGGGCTGTTCTAATTGAAGGTGCAAAATGGTGTGGAAAAACGACTACAGCAGGACAGAAAGCTACAAGTATCCTTAAAATGGATAATCCGGAAACAAAAGACCAGAATCTTACTATGGCAAAACTAAATCCACAAAGATTATTAAAAGGAGAAACACCACGACTTATAGATGAATGGCAACTTGCGCCAACTTTATGGGATGCAATTCGTTATGAAGTAGATGAACGTCAAAAGATGGGACAGTTCATTCTTACCGGGTCTGCAGTTCCTCCAGATACAAATGAAATAACACATTCAGGAACAGGCCGTTTTACATGGCTTTTAATGCGACCAATGTCATTATTTGAATCTGGAGAATCAACCGGAGAAGTTAGTCTAAAGTCTCTTTTTAACGGAAATCATGACGTTGATGGAGAAAACAAACTAGACATAGAAAAACTTGCCTTTTTAATATGTCGTGGTGGTTGGCCAATGTCTGTTGATTTAAAAGGAAAAGCAGCATTACAGCAAGCCTTTGATTATTACGATGCAGTTGTAAAATCTGATATAAACCGTGCTGATGGTGTAAATAAAAATCCAGAACGAGTAAAACGTATCATGAGATCTTTTGCCAGAAATCAAGCGAGTCAGGCAGCATGTACATTAATTGCGAATGATATTCTTGCAAATGAAGTAGAAAAAGTAAACGAAGATACCGTTCATTCTTACATTGAGGCATTAAAGAAAATATTTGTCATTGAAGATATGCCGGCATGGAACCCGAATTTGCGTTCTAAATCAGCCATCAGGACAAGTGACACTCGTTTTTATGTAGACCCTTCAATTGCAACAGCCAGTCTTGGAATTGGACCTGAGGATTTAATCAATGATTTACATACTTTTGGACTTTTTTTTGAGACAATGTGCGTAAGAGATCTACGAGTTTTTTCAGAAAGTCTTGATGGTTCTGTTTATCACTACCGAGATAATACAGGCTTAGAATGCGATGCAGTTATTCACCTTAGAAATGGAAAATATGGCCTTATTGAAATAAAACTTGGTGGAAAAGACCTTATAAATGAAGGCGCTGCCAATTTAATAAAACTAAAGGAATCAATAGATACTGCAAAAATGAAGGAACCTTCTTTTCTTATGGTTTTAACTGGTCTTGGTGACTATCCGTATAAACGTGAAGATGGAGTTCTCGTTGTTCCAATTGGAGTCTTAAGAAATTAATATCAACATTGCCATCTTTGCTCTATCTATCAAAAAGATTTTTTTTCTGATAAAATCATTCCACTATGGAAAATACAACAGAAAATAAAATGGGCATTATGCCGGTGGGGAAGCTTTTGGTTCAGATTTCGCTTCCTATGATGATTTCAATGCTGGTGCAGGCGCTCTACAATATTGTAGACTCTATCTTTGTTGCTCAGATTTCGGAAAATGCGCTTACAGCTGTTTCTCTCGCCTATCCAATTCAAAACCTTATGTTTTCTACAATCATTGGTACTGGAGTAGGTATTAATTCACTTCTTTCTATGAGACTGGGTCAGAAGGACCAGGAAGCTGTAGACCGCACTGCCATGAATGGTATTTTGCTGGCTACAATCAGTTATGTAGTTTTCTTAATTGTTGGACTCACAGTTCCTCGTCCTTATTTTGAAAGCCAGACTAATAACCAGGAAATTATTGAATACGGAGTAACATATCTGCGTATCTGTATGATTGTTTCATTCGGTGTTTTTTCTTCCATCACCTTTGAAAGGCTTTTGCAGTCTACCGGCCGTACAGTTCTTTCCATGGCTTCCCAACTTACCGGTGCCATCACAAACTGTATTCTTGACCCAATTATGATTTTTGGTTTGTTGGGCTGTCCTCGTATGGGTATTGCCGGTGCTGCATGGGCCACAGTAATTGGTCAGATTGCAGCAGGAATTGTTTCCCTCATTTTGAATATCACAAAGAACAAAGAAATTAAATTTGAACTTAAAGGACTTATTCCAAGCGGAAAAATCATCTGGGATATTTATAAGGTTGGTATTCCTTCAATTTTATTAGGTTCAATTGGTTCTTTCCTCACCTATCTTTTGAATCTGATTCTGGGAGCCTTCTCTACAACAGCAATTGCCGTTTATGGAGTTTACTTTAAGCTGCAAAGCTTTATTTTTATGCCTGTATTCGGCTTGAACAACGGTATTGTTCCGATTGTTGCCTACAACTACGGAGCAAAACACAAAGACCGCATTCTTCGCGCCATCAAACTGTGTGCTATTGCCGCCTTTACAATCATGATGATTGGTTTACTGATTTTTGAATTCCTGCCACGACTCCTTTTAGGAATGTTCAACGCTTCAGAAGAAATGCTCCGCATAGGAATTCCAGCACTCAGAATTATTGCCCTGCACTTCCCTATTGCAGCCCTTTCCATCACTTTTATTTCGGTATTCCAGTCTATGGGCCGAGGTTTATTCAGCATGATTACATCTTTTATCCGCCAGATAATCGTTCTTCTTCCGGCAGCCTATCTGCTGTCCCTTACAGGAAACATTAACAACATCTGGTGGGCCTTTGTAATTGCAGAAACCGCTTCTCTTATCTGCTGTGTCATCGGATTTAAAAACGTATACAAAACGCAGATTAAGACTTTATAAAAAAAGGATGTTTAAGAAGTTGAAAATGCGGTGGTTGAGCCTGTCGAAACCACCGCGTTTTTTTTACTTAGAACTTATATTCAGCAGCAATATTTACAAATGAATTCTTTTCCCAAGACTTGAATTCACTGTTATCATCACCGCACCAGATATACATTCCGCTTGCAGCAAGAGTAAGATTCTGATCTGCTTTGAAAGAAAGTTTTGGCATTACAACCAAATCCTTATTTTCAATTCCGTACATTACAGTTACTTCCGGCGCAATTTTGTCATTCATAAAGCTGGCTGTAAAATTGCAGACAATCTTGTTATTTGAATAACCGTTTGCAGCATAATCTACATCCAAAAGTCCTGAATCAAGGTTTGTGTCACAATCACTTCCGTGAAGGATGAAGGTACCAGTTTCCTGAACGTTCAGGTTAGCATTCCAGAAAGGAAGGTCAATGTCAAATCCGCCAAGCCAGGCAAGGGAATTATTGTGAACCCAAGGGTCTGTGCCGTCTGTATCATCAGTCAGGTTATAGGCAAACTCGCCGCGTACATTAAAGTGCCAGATGATAGAAGAAGCTTCCAGTCCGAAAGTCTGCTTTTTGTCATAAGCAAGGAATTTATCTTTATCATCAACGCTGCCGTTTGCAAGGTAAGTAGAGATGAAGGAGTCTAATTTACTTGCATTAAAACTTGGCTGCTTGTACCAGCCGTTGTAGTAACTGATTCCCATGTCCACCATGCCAAGAGTCCAGGTTGCACGTCCACCAAACTGACCATATTTAAGAGTCCAGAGGTCAGGGTAGATTACGCTTGGGTCAGCAGAAAGGGAACTTGCATAAGTAAGGGCGTACATATATGCACTTCCGGCGTCTTCCAGTTCTGTTTTGATGCTTTCTGCGTCAAAACCGGCTTCCTTGCAGGCGGCTTCGTATTCTTCCTTAGAAACTGTCAGATTATCAAGGTAATAACCATAACCGTTAGCACGAAGAAGTCCGTCTATTGTTTCCTGTGTAAGTTTTTCAGCAACACCAGCTTCTATTGCAGCAGCATTTTCTGTCAAAGTTTTCTGGATAGCAGCTGTTTTTGTAGCCTCGTCCATTGCATCCCAGGCAGCCGCACCGTAAAGGGCAGTTACCCCCTGCTTGGTTAATTCTGTTGCGGCCTGAAGCTTTCCGGCATCCAGGGCTTTCTGATAAGTCTCGTCATAAGCAGTTGAATAGGCTTTTTGCGCTGCAAGATAGTCTGCATTTAAGGCTGTAAGAGTTCCGGCAGTTGCAGTAGCAGTAGTGTAGCGGGTAAAGGAATCTGCAACCATGCCTTCTGCATCTGCAGTTACAAGGCCAGTAAGGGAAGCAACCTGAGCGGGAGTCCAGCGGCCACTTGTGGCAAAACGGTCTACCGGCAGGAATGGAGTGTAAACGCCTTCTATGTTCAGGTTTGCAAAAGGCAGACTTACAATGCCGCGGACCATCGGGGTGCTTATGCGGCGGTCCAGGTAATCTGGGATGATGAAGTCTGAATAGTCATCGGCATTAAAATTATCAAGGACATGAAGTTTGTCGCCTTTACCCCAGACAAGCTTCATTTTTCCGGCTTCTAAGGTAAAGTAGTCTCCAAAGCGGCCGCGCAAAACAAGCTCGTCTATTACGTCTTCGGGGTGGGCCTGGATTCGGTCTGCATCGACACAAAGAGAAAGCTCCATGTCAGATTTGTTGCCGCTGTAGCTAAGGTCTACTGTGGCAGAAGGAGTTGCTTCCATTTCAATTTTGTCGGCGGCAGAATCGGAGTCGTCATCGGAAGAGGTGTCTACGTAGGCACGCAGGTCTAAAGAAGCAGAACCGCTTACTTCCAGTTTTGAGCCAGAGCCCAGGGAGCCGGCAGCAGAATCTTCGCTGCCAAAAGAATCATCGAATCCGCCAAAGTCGCCAAAATCCTGGGCGAAGGCGGCACTTGTACCAAGCCCCATTGTAAGGGCGGCGGTTAGTAATAAAAGTTTATTTGTTTGTTTCATTTTTATGCCTCAAAAAAATGTAAATTAAGAAAATGCGTTAGCGATGGGAGCCCCTGCGAAGCAGCCGACCGCAGCGGGCGGTGGTTGAGTAGGCGCAGCCGTATCGAAACCACTGCCTGCGAGGACGGTGAGCGTTAGCGAAGGGCGGACGTAGCGACCACCCGCGAAGCAAGGCGGAGCGGGTGGGAACGCCCCTACCCCCTATAACCTAAAACCTATCACCTAACCCCTACTTACCTGTTGTCAAAAAGTTCTGTGTGAAGTAGCGGGCTGGGATTTCCTGGTCCAAAGCGACAACCTTGGCAATTTTAAGAGTTGTGCTGTGGCCGGTCTGAACGTTTGTAAGCTTGTTTTCCATTGGCATGTCGTAGCCCTGAATCTTCTGAATGTCCAGAACCTCCAGAACCTTAATGAGCTTGTCGTTTTTGTCGTACATTTCTGTGTGGATTGGATACATTGTTTCCTTGTCGACCCAAACCATGCGGTAGTTGTACTGAGTGCCCTTTTTATCCAGAGGAATCTCTTTAATAACATAGCAGTCGTAAGTTTTGCCGCTTTCTACCTGTTTCTGCTCGTCGCGCAGGTACTGGTGCTCGTCTTCGCTAACATCGCGGGTTGTCAGATCGTCGTAGCTGGCGTCTGAACCCATAAAGGCCTTAGAACCTTCGCTGGAATTTACTCGGCGAACCGATTTGAGGGCTGGCAGATAAATGTGTTTTTCGTCCGGTCCATTGTCGTCTGTAATCTGAAGGAAGCGGGTTCCCTTGTTTGTTCCGGTTTTGAAATCCATAACGATGTAAGTTTTTGCACCGTCTTCTTTTCCGTACTCGCGGAAGCCGTTTGCATCGGAAGTTCCGTTTTTATCGGTCAAAATCATGTAAACGTCGGTTACTGAATATGCAGGCTTTTTAAAGTCTGCAACCTTGTTCATAATCTCGTTACCCTTTTCGTCTGCAAAGGCGAAGCCGTTCAAAGCAGTCAGAGCTGCGACCATTGCTACAAATTTTGTTGTCTTTTTCATATATTATTTCTCCTGTTTCTAAAAAATATTTTACAAAGATATAAAAGATTAAAAGGATTTCAAAAGATAATTAAATCTCTTTTAACTTTCATATCTTTTATATCTTTTTAATCCTTGTTATTTTTTTTCTGTTTTTTTGCTGATAAATTTTGGGGCATACATATTCAAGAATCCCGGAATAACTGTCATTGCAAGGAAACTTGATGTAAACATTACGATTGCAACCAGGATTCCTATGTAGCGCAAAACTACAAACTTACTGAAGCAGAGTACCAGGAAACCGAAGCCTACGGCGATTGCGTTTGTTACAATTCCGTGGCCGCTCTTGCGGAAGGTCATTCTTGTAACTTCTTCCAAATCATCAGATTTTGCACGTTCTTCCTTGTAGGTGGTCATAAAGTGGATTGTGTAGTCAATTCCAACTCCTACTGCTACAGATGCAATAATACTTGTTACCAGGTCAAGATTGATTCCGGCAAAGCCCATTACCATGTAGTTCAGAATGATTGCCAGAGCCAGTGGAACGGCACCAAGAAGTCCTGCCCAGCCACTCTTGAAGGCCAGGGCGATAATTACGAATACACAAAGCAGTGAAATCAAAAGGCTTGTAAGCTGACTTGATACAATCATCTTTGTCATTGTGTATTCCATTTCGGCAGTTCCTGTTGCTTCCAGAGTGTAGCCTTCAGGGAAGTGTTCCTGAGCAAACTTCTGGGCTGCGGCAATAATTTCGCCAGTTGTCTGGGTTGAATGGTTTCTCAGCTGAACTGTAATCCTCATTACCTGTGGGTTCATATCGTCATCAACAAAGCGGTCAAGAGAACCTGAAAGAAGGGTCAGATAGCCCTGTACAACTCCTGCCAATTCTTCGCGGCTTGCAACAGGATATTTTGTGTAATCGTATGGAATCTCGTAATATGCGGTTCCGTTGTAATTAACCTGTTTTTGCAACTCGTTTACTATATCTTCTACACTGGCTGTTTTTCCGCCTGCATCAACGTAGGCCTTGTTTATCATGGCAATTACGTCTTCTACGGTTACACTCTGCTGGAGAGCGGCTGCGTAGGCGGTGTTAGGGTCAGTCCAGCTTGATGGGTCAAAGCTAGATGTTTCAGTGCTTTCGTCAGAAGAATCTGCAAACTCGCCGAAGGTGTCGCTTTCGAAATCTCCAAATGTGTCGCTAGCAAAAGCGTCGTCGGCGAATGAGTCGTCACCGAAGTCGCCAAATGCATCCTCGCCAAAGGCGTCAAAGTCATCCGAACCATCCGGATTAGCAGTATTTGCTTCAATCATATCTGCCTGATCTGCAGAAACCGGCACATGCCATACCTGATTAATCCGCTTTATAAAGTCTGTGAAGGAAACAATCTTTCCCACATCAGGGAATTCTTTTTCCATATAATTCTGCAGGTCATCTACAGCCTTTAAGATTTCCGGATTTGTAAGGCTGCCTTTTTCAGGGCCCTTTACGTTCAGGTAAAGACTGTTTGTACCGGCAAACTGCTTGTCTATGTAGTTCATATCCTGGCGCATATCACAGCTTTCAGGGAAGTAATTTACAAGGGCAGTATCAATGCGGAGCATACGCAGGCCCAATACAGAAATTCCGACCATCACAATGATTGAAAGGAAAAGACGAGGCTTTGAGCCGCAGAAAAAGTGATAGATGTTGTAAAGGGTATCGCCCTGTGCTTCATCAGCAGATTTTCCACCACGAAGGCGGCGGGCATGCTCCAGTTTGCGGGCAAGCTTTTCGCTGATATTATGTTTTTTATTTCGGCTGGCCTGAACCTTCTGTGGATTCTTAAGCAAAAGAATTGCCGGAATAAAAGTAATTGCCAAAAGCAGAGAGATTGCAACACCAACTGCGGTGAATACTGCAAAACTGTGAAGTGGAGCAATCGGGCTTGAAATCAAAGAAATAAAACCGATTACGGTTGTAATTCCAGCCAGAAGAACGGCTCCCATAACTTCATGCAGACCGCTGAAAACAGCATCCCTGTATTTTTCCTGAGTCATTTCGCCTTCCGTCATATCAAGGGCAACGTAATAATGGGTCAAAACGTGGATTCCGTAGGCAGAACCAACGGCAATCAGGGCAACTGGAATTACGCTGGAAACCAGAGTGAAGGTTACGTGGAAGAGTGCCATGAGGCCCATAGTCCAGCTTGTTGCCATTACTACAGTTATCAAAGGAAGAAGAGTTCCGTCCATTGTCTTAAAGCTGAAGTAAAGGGAAAGAAGTACAACCACAATTACCAGAGGAATAAGGCGGGTAAGGTCTGCAAGCATAAAGACGCGGGAATTCTGCATTACCGTAGGGTTTCCGTAAATCTTAAGGTCAAGATTGTGTCCTGCCACTTCTTCATTTGCAATTTTTGTAACTGCATTCAAAGCGGCTTCCTGCATTTCGGCTTCTGAACGAATCTTCTTTTTGCCAAGGCTGTCAGCCAGTTCTTTTTCGTAGTCCAAATCATAAGGACTCAATGTAAGCTGCATCTGAGTTCCAGTCTGATTGTCGTTTATAACAACACGATTGTACATTGCATCCCATTCGGCAAGGCGGCTTTTAAGCTGCTCAATGTCTTCCGGGCTACCAGTGTAGCTCTCTGGAATCAGCTGACTTGCAGAAATTGAACCGTCTGATTCACACACAAAATCAATGTGGGTAAGGGAATCTACGTCATCAATTTCGTGAAGTTCCAGAGCGCGGTCTGTAATCTTTCTGATAACGTCGATATATTCTGGAGTAAGGATTGTGCCGTCCTTTGCTTCCATACTGATACCGATAACCATCATGCTTCCAAACTGCTCTTCTGTCTGGGAAAGGCGGGTGTAAGAAGCATCTTTTTGAGGAAGGAACTGACGGATTGAATTATCAATCTGTAAGTCCTTGATAAAAAAGCCAAGCAATCCGGTGATAATCACACAAAGGATGATGATAAAATGCGGATGCTTGAAAAATCTTTTAGCAAAGTTCATTATTTGCCCTCCATTTCAAATTAAGCGCTTTTATAATTATCTCTATCAGAGAAACAAAAGGTCTTCCGCTGCGCGTCCTCGAAAAATAGCGCGGTGCAAGCCGTATAAGAATTTTATAAACTGCGCTACGCGCCGGCTTGCAAGCGATTTTTCGATTCCGCTTCGCTCGCGACCTTTTGTTTCTCAAAATACATATTTATAAAGCGTTTATTTAAACTGCTTAGTAAAATAGGAGGAGGAAAAACTTTCCTCGCGTCCCATAACATTACATTGGTCCATAAATGTTTATCCGTTTAATTTCTTAAACGTTTAATCATTTATACAGAGAATATAGTGATATAAAATAAAAAGGTCAAGAAAAATCTGATTAAATGTTTAATTTTTTAAACCTTTGAACAAAAGTTGACAAAATTATTGCCTACCCTTACAATTAAAAAGATGATTACCAAGGAAGAACTTCACAATACAAGAGAAATTCTGCACTCATGTCTCCCGCTTTTTATTGCCCTGGGAGATGAATTCCGCCAGCAGCTGATTATAGACATAGCCGCCGCCGGCGAAAAAGGCATTAACGTAAGCGACCTGTCAGAAAATTCCAAACTAAGCCGCCCCGCCATTTCGCATCACCTTAAAGTTTTAAAAGACATGGGAATGATTGCGCCTGAAAAAATCGGCACCCAGATTTTCTACAAACTGGCCCTCCACAAAGATTTGGAAAAACTTTCAGATTTTATTAATTCCATAAACCGGGTCATTGAAAGTTTGAAAGAAGAAAAAACAATATGACTTCGTTTCCGCATCTCACAAACGCAATTGGAATCATTTTTCTTATAGTTATTCCAGAAACTGCTATAATTTTTTCTTCACAAGATACTTGTACAGGTTTTTCTTGAAGTCTCGAGCGGAATGAAAAAACTCCAGTTCTGATTTTGAAAGTGCATTGCGCTCTGCTTTGTCGTTGGTAAGTTCCATCGTGCAGATTAAATCGGCAACTTGAAAGAGCTTGTAATCAGCAGGCTTTACTTTACGCATCTCGACATTCGGAAAAAGACTGCTGAAAACAGAAAGAATAATTTTTGTAAGTTCGCTCTGTCCGTAATCGTAATAAATAATCTGTAAGTCGAAAGAACTAAGATAATCATAATGAGCTTTTAGTTCGTCAGAGATTACTTTAGAAAGTTTTAGGAATATCATCATCGGGTCATCTTTACATTCTGCCTTGTTAATCTTTGGGCAGATGTAACGGATTGGAAGTTTGCGTAAAAAATGAAAAAGAGAGTTAAACAATGACTTTCTTGTTTCCATCTGTTCATATTTATAGACCTGCTCGCGCCGTATGAGAGGTCCGGCATGGAAAACTGGATAATAAAAGCCGGATTTTCTTAAATGTTCATCTATTGCTGAAATATGCTCAGAAATATCAACCGACTGGTCGTGAAAAACCATTGCGACATAATAATACGGCGAGTGTGAATCATATTTTCCAAAATCTCCCGATTCGTCTACAAAAATGCTGAGTGTTTTCTGATTCAAACTTCTCTCCAGAAAAAAAATTGGCGGGGTAATTCCCCGCCTTTCGGTGGACCCAGATCTTTCGACCAGCCCAATGTAATCTTGCGATTACAGCTAAAATATAATGCAATATAGCCCTACCGTCAAGCATTTATGCCACAAGATTATCTGGGCGCACCCGCCGGCATGACATTCACCGTGCATCATGCCACCTTAGCGGAGCTGAGAGAGGCGGCTTTTGAGGTCGTAGCACTTTTCTTTAAGGCGGCGTACTTCGCTAAGGCTGCTCATGATTTTGGCCGTCATATAAACATCTACAATTCCGCTGTCAAAAAAGAAATCGGCAAATGTTGCAAAACCGCCTACTTCCATTCTATAGTCGCCCGGAATGGAAATTGCGCCCAGAACACGCTGCAGTTCCTGCATAAGGTAATTCACACGGTCCATAGAAACTTTTGCGTTATTCAGCTTGGAATGTTTGATTAAATCTACAATAAAACCGCCGCCCAGAACATCCAGAAAGCCCCAGTTGCGGGCAGAAGAAAGATGACGCTCTGCGTCTTCCAGACAAGAAATAAGCTGATTTGTAAGGTTTAATGCCTGATTTACCTGAAGGTCGTTTGCCATAAATCACTCCTGAAATTGTATTTGATAAGTTAAATATAGCAAGAATTTTGATGAAATAAAACAAAAATGTGCTAAAATAGGCTTATGAATTATGATGATTTGGTAAAAACCGCTGTAGAAATGACAAAAAAATCTTATGTTCCCTACTCTCACTTTCATGTAGGGGCTGCCCTGCTGGACAAAAACGGCAAGGTATGGACAGGCTGTAATATAGAAAATGCCGCCTACGGCCCAAGCAACTGTGCCGAACGAACCGCTGTTTTTAAGGCCGTGAGCGAAGGTGTTCGCGATTTTGAAGCAATTGCCGTAGTAGGCGGCCCGGAAGGTTCAGACGGACAGGCCGTTATAGAAGATTTCTGCCCGCCTTGCGGAGTCTGCCGCCAGGTTCTAAGCGAATTCTGCACCCGCGACTTTAAAATCATTCTTGCAAACGGCAAGGGCGAACAGAAAGTCTTTACCCTGGCAGAACTTTTGCCAGAAAGTTTCAGTTTGAAGTAAGAAAAATCAAATAATTAATCCAGATAAAACTTGTGAACCGCGCGAACCTTGCTGCTGTTGGCTTTATTCATAGAGGTTGAAGTTCCAGCATATGAAAATATAGAATCAGAAGGTGGATCAGAGTATCTAAAGACGATACCATAATAATTGGAATTTTTATCCTGATATTGGCAGGAAGTCCAATAACTATTTGATAATCCACTTCCATCAAGAACTTTTAAAATATCATCAATGAGTTCTTTATTTTTATAAATCTGATTAAAATCACCTAAACCTGGAATATACCAGCCATCTGAATAGACAGAGGCAGGGTAATTATTTATTCCATACTGTTCAGCCCAATAAAATATAGGATAATTCTGATCAGCAGCCGCAGTTCCTATAGGATCCGAAGCACAAATAATATCCCAGTTCCCAGCACCATCATTTAATCTTGTAGAAAGAAATGTTTTATAACCAGTAGAATCCTCTACTGCCCATCTGCTTGTAGTTTCTTTCAGACCTATGCCGACACCTGTTTTTCCATTATCAGAGACCTTGTAAATCACAGCAATCGGTTCTTTTCCAAAAGGTATAGAATATTTTTCGTCTTGATTTCTGATTACACTGCCATCTTCGCAGATAATATCTCCAACTTCATAACTTGTAATTGCAGGAAGCTCATAGTCACTTGCTACATAGTTAACCAAATCCAGAGCTTCTTCCGATGTTGGATATAACTTTCCACCTACCCCATAAGCCTTATAAAATTCTTCCGCAGAAAAAATAAAAACAGGTTTTTCTCCATCATAATAATAAATCCCAGTTGCTGCGATAGTTTCATAAACATCATAACCATCAAGTAAAGTCAGCACACTTGTAACAAGACCTTTGTTTACTGAAAAACTTCCTGTCAATTCTCCATGATGGCTGATTCCAGAAACAGAAACATCAACTGTACCATTAATTGAGCCATCCTTATTAAAACTTAAATTTAGAGTAGCTCCATTATTTTTAATAATATGTTTACCATAAAATGAGTCTGCTGAACCTGTTTTTTCTATATTCTCAAAGTTAGAAGCGTTTATTCCGTAAACAGTTTCGTCAGACAACTTCAGGAGATATACATCATCATATCCGTCTGAAGAAACAGTAACTTTCAAGAGCTTATTGTCATTTAGTGACTCTGCACTAAAGGATGATGTCAAAATACTGCCTTTGTAAAGTTGTTTTTTGGAAAAATCAAAGTACAGTTTTGAACTTACTGTTTTAGAGTTAATGGAATTGTAAACATTACAAGCATAAATTCCAGAAGAAAGATTTATATCAGACAAAACAGCATACTCAACTCCATCTGCATCTGTTAATGGGGCAATTGGCTCTGGCTCTGCAGGAACTTCACCAACGTATGAAACTTTTTGTAACTGCTGAACATCTATATACATGCGTCCTTCGGAAGTATAAAAAAGCACTGTGTTTTCATTTTCAACAGTATCATCAGCTTTGTTTGCTGTTATTAGACAATTTATCAGACCATCCTTATTGGTGTAAGTACCGCTTATTGTATATCCCTGAGTATTACTTCCCCTTAATGTTCCATCACTGTTAAAAGTGACGGTTGCAATACCTATATTCCATTCTCCAACAAGAGATGTTCCGTTTTTTGCTACTCCATAGCCCTCTGCCCAATAAAGATTCTCTTTGTGAGAAATAATATAATATGGCTTTTTTCCTACAATAATTACATTTAAACTTTCATCAAATTCAAAAACAGAAGTAGGAGTAAAACTGCTATCAGCATAATAATCGCCTCTATTTTCTGTAGAAAAAGATAGGTATTCTTTTTTTGTTATTTCGTCGTCTTCCTTTGTTATTACAGCGTAAATATTTCCTTTGCTAAATAGTGAGTCAGACTTATCGCTTTCATTATTTTCATTGTTTTCTGTCTGTTCATTCTGGGGCTCATTCTGAACATCTTCCTGTTCTACTGTTGCACCAGATGGATTCTTACATCCGATAAAATTGAAAAGCAAGCAAGCAAAAATAAATAAAATAAGTTTTTTCATTTTTCCTCCTCTTTTTAACTATATAAGCAGTATTTACTTTTATTTGCCTACACAGTTTATTAAATTATAAATTAAGTGCTTATAAACTTCAAGGTAAAGTTAACTATGAAGGCATGAGTAGTGAATTATACAGCAATTGGTCAGCAGATAAGAAAATTTAGAAAACTACGAAATATTTCACAAGAACAACTTGCAGAAAAGATTGATATTTCTACAACTCACATGAGTCATATAGAAACAGGCAGTACAAAACTAAGCCTTCCTGTGCTTGTAAAAATTTCAGAGGAATTAAAAATTTCAACAGATGAAATTCTCTTTGGAGAAAAAGACAATTCCATCCAGAATAATCTTCCAGACATCCTTAAAAACTGTTCTTTAGAAGAACTGGAAATAATTACTGAAATTATAAAATCGATGAAAAAAACATTTAATTCTTTTTCAATACAGAAAAAATAGAACTACCCCCAATGCTCATAACTTTTTCCCGCCAGATAAACTTTTTGCAGGGCATTATCCTTGTAAATTACTTTCAGGGAAAAGAAGGGATGATTTTCTGCAAGGAAATCATAGAAGATTTCTGCCCACCTTGCGGAGTCTGCCGCCAGGTTCTAAGCGAATTCTGCACCCGCGACTTTAAAATCATCCTTGCCAACGGCAAGGGCGAACAGAAAGTCTTTACCCTGGCAGAACTCTTGCCAGAAAGTTTCAGTCTTAAGTAATTTTTACCTAATCACAAATAAGCTGCCCCTGACTAATCATTCTGTCAGAAGCAACCCAGGGACTCCATTCTTCATAAGTCTTGCGCATTATAAAATCGCCAAGACGTAAAATCTGATGGACTGCTTTGCAAGCCCGCTCAGATCACGCACTTTTCAGCAGATTAGCTCAGGTCTTATAAAAAATACGTCGAGTCAAGGCACGCTCACGCTTAAAGCCTTGACTTCGCCGTTTTGAGGGTTTTGTAATAAACCCTCAATCAAAGCATAAATGAAAAAGGAAAAGCCGGAAGATTTCCTTCATTATACAGGTTGACTTCGTAGAATGGAGTTGTCGCAAAGAGAACGGAAATCTTTGCTTTGTCTTCAAATTTGTCTGACTGCAAAATTAATTTATTTTCCTGAACAGAACATCTGATGTCTTTACATTCAATTCCATTTATATTAACCCAGAGCCCGCAAAGATTATCTGTAATTGGCGGTGCAAAAAGATTTGCCAGAGATTCAAACTTAAAGCCGTTAAAGCTTTCAAAATTCTTTTCTTTTATATGAAGTTCTTTTGCATTTTCAAAGGTAATGATGATTTTTTTCTCATTTATTACTGCACTTACAGCTTTTGGACTGTCTGCACAAATGTCTTCATTATAAACATGCTTTCTTGCACTTAAGGCAAAGCGTTCCCCTACAGGTTCCTTTTGTTTTGGATGGATGTCATAAACATTTCCCACGTCTGAAGTTGAAATCATAAAAGTATTTTCTACATTCATGCTTACATCTTCCTGTTTTTTTCTGATTACAGGATATTTTACACCGGAAGTCATTCCCCATATTCCCAAAGGAGCAAGCTGGGCAAAAATAAATGGCAGGTCAGTCATTTCTTCATTTCTTTTTTTCCATAATTCTCGCCAGCATTTTATTAGGGCTGTAAAAAGTTTGCCGTATATTTCGGCTTTTTCATCATCAGATTCTCCCTGATACCAGATTACTCCCCTTACAGAAAATCCAGCTATTTCTTTAAGCATGTTTTCATACAGGGCAGAAGGCGCGTTTATGTCTTTTGGCCCCCAAGTAACTGCTTTTATAGGATTTACAACATTTGGGTCAATAAAAGGCAGGGCAGGCATTTTTGGAATTTTGCTTAAGAATTCTTTTTGGGAAAGAGTATATTTCATCATGCCTTTCATGGCTTCTACACTGGCCTGACTGTACATATTTTCCCTGACTTTATCTTTTATGGCTGTAAATTCAGGATTTGCAAGATATTTTCTAAGGACATCATAGTCATCAAGATAGCTTCGCAAGTCCTTGTCGGCCGCTAAATATCTGTAATCCAGCCAGGAAGATGCAGTAGAACTTCCGCAGTTGCAGCTTACAATTCCTACAGGAATTCCATTTTTACGAAGATTTTTAGCAAAAAATACTGCAACGGCACTAAAATCTGCGCGGTTTTCCCTTGAATAAGTTTTCCACTTATCCCAGTTTTTGTGCCAGTTTTTATAGCCAAGGCTTCTTTCTTCTGCAAAAGAATACTGGCCTACAGTGTAAAATCTAAGATGTTCATCTTCATCTTCGTTCTGCACCTGAGGCCATTCCTGGCAGAATTCCAGGGCAAATTCCATATTGCTCTGGCCGCCGGCAACCCAGACTTCGCCAAAGTCAACATTCTGCAGGGTAATATTTCCAATCTGAACTTTTGCGTTCGTCATGGATTTTTGAGAAGGAATTAAAAAAGCCCAGTCTCCCTTTTTTACCAGCGTGCTGCATACAAGAGTGTCATTTATTTTGACTTCTATTTTTTCTTCTGTTTCAGCACTGCCCCATATTAAATTTTTACGGCCACACTGCAGCATCATTCCGTCCTGAAAGATTCTTGCAAGTTTCATGTTACTACCTCCTGAAAATTATATTCCTAATTCTGCGTAAGAAAAAGAATCCGGCAGATTAAGGGCAAAGCGTTTTAAAAGCCAAGCCTCTGCAAGGCTGACCCATTTTGCCACATCCGGATAAATCTGATTTTTTGCACAGGCACTTGCCTGGCTCGCAACACTTAGAGCATGAGGTCCATTTTCAAAAATGTGAACTTCAAAAGGAACTTTGCAGTCTGCAAGGGCATGAGCCATTCTTAGGGTATGCTGAACGGGCACTAAAGAATCTTCGCTGGTTGCCCAAAGAAAGGTCGGCGGATTTTTTTCTGTTACGTTCAGTGCGGGGCTTGCCTCTTTTAACTGTTCGTCGCTAACATCTTTGCTTCCAAAAAATGATAAATTTGAAGCATCAAAAAAGGCTTTGTCGGTGTTGTGGTCTTTCATGTAAATATAATCGCTAAGACAGTAGCCTAAAATGCAGGCAGCGGGCTTGTAAAGCTCTTCATCTTCTCCGTTTGTAATGACCTCTTTAAACCAGTTTGTAGAATACATGGCGGCATTATGAGCACCCGCAGAAAAACCGCATACTGCAACCCTGTTTTTATCAACTTTCCAGCCTTCTGCATTTTCCTTTACAATTTTAAATGCCATTCCAACTTCCTTCATAGGGTTTGGATTCTGGCAGTGAGGGCGGCTCTTCATGTCTGCAAAATGATTTATAAAAGCGTCCATTCCGTAAGTAGAATATTTTAATACAAAGGCATGGTAGCCCATTGAAGCAAAGGCCATGGCAACAGGTTCTGCCTCGCGGTCTGAACAGCTGAAGTAACCGCCACCCGGGCAGATTACTACCGCAGGACGCAGGCCCCCTTTTAGCATTTCCGGAGAATCATCCAGAATATATGCAGTGAGCAAAACATCTTCTCTGTCTTCATAAAGCTTGATTTTTTCAATTTTCATATTATTACCTCATTCTTATTGTTTGCGAATTAGAAATTTCTTTGTTAAAATATTTATATGCAATATTACATTACATACGGAGAATTCCAGAACAGATTAAAGTCTCATTTTCTGAAAGCCGGAAACAAACTGCAGTTTGAAGATTTATGCGAATATATTTCACACAAAGACTTGTTTACTACAAAACCCCAGTTTCCAGATTTAGAAAAAGATTATGACAATCTTTCTGATACAGAATTCGATAAAGTTATAGATTCAATTCCTTTAACTTTGTCGGAACTGCCAAGCAAACGCCTTGTTTTTGTTGAAGAAAATAATCTGATTCCTCAAAAAAGAGATGTTTTTGTAATACGGCATCCAAGATATACCTGTCTTAAATTACATGAACATGATTATTTTGAAATCAACTATGTTGTAAACGGCGAATGTCTTTTTTATTTTGAAAAAGAAAGCCGAAAGATGTCTAAAGGTGAATTCTTTATTATTTCTCCAAAGTCAAAGCATGATGTTGTTATAGAAGATGAATCTATAGTTTTTACCATTTCAATAAGAAAAAGCACCTTTAACGCAACTTTTTTCTCTCTTCTTTCCAGACAAGACCTCCTTTCAAATTTTTTCAGGACAATTTTACAAAATCAGGACAGGCCCAATTATTTAGTTTTTAATACAGAAGAAAATGCCCTTCTTAAGCACAATGCAAGGCTTTTGGTTTTAGAATCTTATACACAGGATGTTTACAGTAATTCCTGCTGCATAAACTATCTGAATCTTATGTTTACAAGCATACTCAGAAATTACAGCAAAACAATCCAGATGTATGATTATCACCAGGGCTCCGATTTTTCCCGCGTGCTGCAATATATTCAGTATAATTACAGGACTCTAACCCTTTCTTCTCTTGCAGATTTTTTTAATTACACAGAACCTTACCTTTGTACCCTCATTAAGCAGAATACCGGCTATAATTATTCAGATTTAATTAAGGAATTTAAGCTTAATGAATCTGAAAAACTGCTGGCAAATACCGATTTACGAATCAGCGAAATTGCAGAACAGGTTGGCTACAATTCAGCTGATCACTTTTCTAAAATGTTCAAGGAAAAAAATCAGATTTCTCCTGTAGAATACAGAAAAGCAAATAAAGTAAGTCATTAAATAAATTACTCATCTTCTCCGCTTCCTGTCATTTTAGCTTTCATTTCTTCAATTTCCGGGCGGCATTTTTCAATAGGATTAAAGAGCATACAGAGCACAAGCACTAAAGCCGAAATGCAGGGTGCGCCGAATCTTAAAAAGTTAATGGCAATCAGGGCACTTTTTGGCTGCTGGCCTATAGCATTTGCAATGTATCCTGACGCTGCAAGAACTCCAAGAATTCCAGAACTTACAACTGTTGTTCCGCATTTCTGGGCAAATCCTTTTATAGAAGAAATAATTCCGTTAGCAGAAATGCCTTCCTTAAGCTGAATATAATCAATTGCATCATTTACAAGAACGATTGTAAGGGCATTTGACATAGACGAAATTGCAGTTACTATAAATGTCATTACATAAAGGAAGGTAAGATTTTTTCCTCCAAATATAAAAAGCAATACATACAGTACAATAGAAATAATCTGGGTCCATTTGAGGGCGTTATGTCCGCTCTTGAAAATCTTAAGTGCAATCGGCATAAAGACAACCATTGAAATAAGAGCACCAATGGAAACAATGCCCATATACAAAGGAATAAGGTCAGGACGGCAGATATAATATGTAATATAGTAGATAGATGAAGCAAACATAAGTCCGTAGCCCATTGAAGCCATAAGCCAGACCAGAATAAACGGAATAAGTTCCTTGTGCTTCAAAACTTTTTTCAAAGCGCCTTTAGAATTTTCATCATGAGGATTAAGATACTTTTCTTTTGAAGTTGCAAATAAGCCCCAGAAAGAAATAAGGGCAAGAATGCCGAACAGAAGCATTAAAGGAATGTATCCGTTTTTGATGTTGAACATTTTTTCGCAGGCTGCCTTTAACTGGAGGGTAAAAGTATTTCCGATAGAAAAAGAAATGGCTGTAATACCGGCACCAATCGTAACAATTTTATTGCGTTCTTTATCATTTTTTACACAGGCAGGAAGAAGTGCCATATGGGGCATTGTATAAAGAGTAACTGTCATTCCCCAGCCGATGTATGTAATAAGAACCCATGCAATTTTTCCGGCAGTTCCAAATGGCGGATTAACCCAGATTAGTGTTCCAAAAAGGATGAGTAATAATGGGGCCGGTATAAAATAAGGGCGGTATCTTCCCCATTTTGAATGAGTTCTGTCTGCAATTACACCCATAATAGGGTCGTTTATTGCATCCCATAAGCTTGCAATAAACATAATTACAGAACAGGCTGCAGCAGGAAGCATCATTGTATCTGTCATAAAGACAGAAAAATAAGTTGCTATGATTGCAGAGATAATCATTGCACCACCACTTAGTGATGTTGAATGAAACCAGACAAAAGCATTACTGGCTTCTTTCTTTTGTTTTTCCATAGTTTTATTCCTCCTAAAACTCTATAAGAAAATTGTAACAGTGAAATTTTCAGAAAACCATGTCATCAATTTTAATAAATCCGTCATTTTTTAAGATTTCTGTCAATGAAAGCAAATCCTTAATAAAACTGATTGGGTACTGAGTCTTTTTATAGTCTTTTGCGTCCCCTATGCCTATCGCAAGCATTTTTCCAGACAAAGCAGCATCTATTCCGCTTCTGGAATCTTCTACAACGGCACATTCCTCAGCTTTTACATTCAGTCTTTCTGCAGTCATGGTAAAAACCTGAGGGTCAGGCTTTGATTTTGAAATATCAGAGCCATCAGTTATTGCATCAAAATATTGAAAAAGGTCTGCTTTTTCTAAAATATAGCGGGCATTTTTGCTGGAAGAGCCAAGACCTGTTTTATAGCCCTGTTTTTTTAAGGTGATTAAGGTATTTCTGACATCCTTATCAACATTTTCTGGCTTTAATAAAGAAAGAGATGCCCGGTATAAAGAGTTTTTATAATCCAACAGCTTCTTTTTTTCTGCAGGGCTAAGGCTTAAGGCCGTGCCTTCTTTTTTTTTAAGGATAAGTTCAAGGCTTTCTTCCCGGCTGACTCCCCGCAGTGCATTGTTGTCATTTTCATCAAATGGAATGTTCAGTTTGTCTGCTATATTTTTCCAGGCCAGATAATGATACTTGTCTGTGGAAATAAGAACTCCGTCCAAATCAAAAATAAACGCTTTAATCATTTTATGCCTCCAAATCCTTTCTTCCGCAAAAAGCATCTACCGGAGACTGGCCCTTAAAATCACTTTTTCCAAGAAGTTTTTTTATTACCGCTTTAATCACAAAATCTGAATTGCAATAACAGTTTATGTAGGTTTTTACCATTGGCGCATCTAATAAATGATAGGGATTCCCAAGGCTTATAAAAATTACAGGTACTTCTTCTACCATCCAGGGAATGTTGTTTCCAAGTCCGAACATGGTATGCCAGTTTATGCGGGCTGTCGTGCGGTTGGAGGCAGTTTCTATATTTGCCGCATAAAGCACCAAATCGTATTTTGATTTAAAATTTTCTACGCTGTCTTCCAGAACTTCAAAACCTTCTTTTTGATAGACTGTCACCTCAAATCCACAGGCAGAAAGTTCCTGAATAAAGGTATTTTTTACACGCCCGTTGGATTCAAAATCTCCAAGAATTTCCAGCAGAACCCTTTTATGTTTTACAGGATTAAGGGGAAGTATCTTCTGTTTGTTTTTTACAAGGGTAATGCCCAGGTCAGCACATTTTTCTGCCTTTTGAACATGGTCAGCGGAACTTAGAATGTTTAAGGCTTCTTTTTCTGAAAGCTGAGGATGCAGTTTTTCTTTTTGATTAAGTTTTAGGGCGGCCTTTACTGCAAGAATCCTTTTTACAGCATCTTCAAAACGTTCCTGAGATAAAAGTCCAGACTTAATTCCTTCTTCCATGTACATGTAGTCTTCATCAATGTTTTTATTAAAAAGGAACATGTCGCAGCCGTTTTCTATTGCAAGGGGAACAGATTTTTTTCTTTCCATTGCAGAGCAGAAGCCCACCATAGGGGTGGCATCCGTAACAATCAGACCGTTAAAATGCAGTTTTTCCCTTAAAAGATTTTTCAGCAATGCTTTTGAAAGGGTTGCAGGGACAATCTTGTCTTTCTGGCTTTCATAGCAAGGCAGGGCAATATGCCCCGCCATTATGGTTAGAGTTCCTTCATCAATTAAAGTCTGATAGATTTTTCCGTAAGTAGAATCCCATTCTTCTCTGCTGAGTGAATTAACACTGGTTAAAAGGTGCTGGTCTCTTTCGTCAATTCCGTCTCCGGGAAAATGCTTTGGGGCACAGGCTATGCCTTCTTCTTTTGCAGCCTTTAGGTATTCAAGGCTCATTTTACATACTGTATCAGGATTGTTTCCAAAAGAGCGTACATTGATAATCGGATTGTGATAGTTTCTGTCTATATCGCACACGGGCGCAAAGGCCCAGTTTACGCCAAGGGCCCGCCCTTCGCTGCAGCAGACTTTTGCATAATCGCGGGCACATTCTGACTTTCCACTGGCGGCAACAAGCATCTGACGGCCAAAATACGTAGCTTCTGAAGCAGAACCGTTTCCACCTGTTTCAAGATTAGATGCCGTTAAAAGGGGGATTTTGCTTTTTTCCTGCAAAAAGCGGTGGGCCTTTAAAAGTTCCTGACCGGAACATTCCCTATAAAGAATTCCTCCGGGAGCATACTTTTTTAAAAAGGCTGCTAATTCTTTTTCATCTTTTGTAAAAAGAATGGGACAAAAAAGCTGACCTATTCTTTCCCTTAGAGTCATTTTTTCATAAGTCTGATTTACCCAGTCAATTTCTTCTTTTTTCAAAAAAAAGGGATTTGCATTAAAATCTATCATTCTTTACCTCGCTGATTTTCAGAATAAGGCAAAGAAATTTCATCAGCAATAAAAAATAAAGCCAATCAAAAATACTGACGGATTTTTTTTAAAATTATTCGGAAAAAAGCCCACCACCACCACACGCACACCTTTACCAGCGGAAGTGCAGGTCTACAGGCTGTAGTTTTTCAGCCCTGTACTTTAGCAAAATGGTTGTATTTTTCACCGTTCAGATAAGTTTCTATAAGTTCATTATTTTTGTAGACTACTTTTAAAGAAAAGAATGGATGATTTTCTGCAAGGAAATCATAGAAGATTTCGTCGGCCTGCCAGTGGGGCAGGTCTTTTAATTTTGCAAGAGGAATCCATTCCAGGTCGCCTTCGGGGCAGTCGGTGCGCAGGGAGCCGGAAAATGTGCGGGCACGGAAAATGTGCATAAACTCTGTGTAAGCTCCCGGAACAGGAAGCGGGGGCGTTACGGGGGTGTTCTCTTTCTCCACTGATAAATGTAGTAAAGCTAAAAAATGCTTTCGCATTTTTTTTAACGCTTTGCTATCGAACACCGGCCGCCAGCGGCCTTCCACACCCTCCTCAACATTTGACACATCCACAAAAGTAACAATCCCGCAATATTCAAGGTCGCAAGGGGCAATTTCAAGGCCGGTTTCTTCCAGAACTTCGCGGCGCACGCAGTCTTCCGGGCTTTCACCGTTTTCAAATTTGCCGCCTATGCCAATCCACTTATCATGATTGTAATCATTTTCTTTTTTAGTGCGGTGCAGCATAAGATAGCAGCCGTCTTTTTCTATATAACAGAGGGTCGTGTTTACAAGAGTTTTCATAAATCTATTTTAACAAATCACTCTAACTTAGAAAACGGATTTCTTTTCACATTTACAACAATAATTTTCTAATTTATAATAGTATCTGTTTTGATAGTTACTTATTATACTGCATTATTTGTAATTTCGCTTATTATGGTCGCCGCCTACGCCCTTGTCTGGCACAAGCACTACGACCTTTTTCTTTCGCTGATTTTCTGCTTTGTTCCAATTGCAAACCTGGGATATCTTCTTGAAGAAAAATCCCTGACAGTTCCAGAAAATCTGATTGCAATAAAAATTACGTACATTGGCGGAAGCTATCTTCTGCTTTTCATAATGTTTGCGATTTTTAATATGTGTGACCTGAAGCTAAAAAAGCCCCTACGCTTTACCCTGCTTTTGGTTACAACCGCAATTTTTCTGCCGGTGCTGACTATTGGGAATGGAACTTTTTTTTACAGGGAGATTCAAGGCACTCTCATAAACGGAAAACTTGTTCTTCAGAAAGTGTACGGCCCGGGACACACCATTTATTACATAATGCTTGTTACTTATGTAATTATTTCCTGCTCCGTTATTCTTTACAGTCAGAAGAAAAAACGTGATGTTTCAACCCGCACAATCAGATATCTGCTGGCGGGTGAACTTACCACCGTCTTTATATTTTTTGTCGTTAAAATATTCAAGCTCAATATTGATTTAACGCCTCTTGGCTATATTATAGACGATTTTTTTATTCTGGTGATTGCTTCTCGCCTTCATCTTTATGACGTTACAGATACCGTGATTGATACAATCTCCTTGAATCAAGAAATTGGTTTTATAAATCTTGATAAGAAATTTAATTACCTGGGGTCAAATTCTCTTTCAAAAAAGCTTTTTCCATCTCTTGAAGAAATCAGAATAGACCAGAATGTTACGAAAAATGAAGATCTGGACAGGGAAATTGTTTCAAAAATCCGCAGATTTATTAACGACAATTCAAAAAACACTTTCCTGAAAAAATACGGTGATAAAGTTTACCAGATAAATATTGATTACCTTTACAACGGCAAGTACAAACGCGGTTACATGCTTTTTATTCAGGATGATACGCAGGACCAGAAATATATTCAGCTGATGGAAAACTTTAACAGCAAATTGCAGGATGAAGTTGCCCAGAAAACAGAGCATATTGTAAAAATGCACGATAATCTTATTCTGAGCATTGCGACCATGGTCGAAAGCCGAGACAACTCAACTGGCGGTCACATTAAAAGAACCAGTGAAGGCGTCCACATTCTTATGACTGAAATCATGAAGCATAATGAATTTAATATTTCAAAGGAATTCTGCAAAGATATAATAAAAGCCGCTCCTATGCATGATTTGGGAAAAATTGCCGTTGATGATGCCATTTTAAGAAAACCGGGTCGTTTTACCCCGGAAGAATTTGAAAAAATGAAGACTCATGCAGAAGAAGGGGCAAAAATTGTTCATGAAATCTTAAAAGAAACTGATGATTTTACTTTTCATCAGATTGCAGAAAATATTGCCCATTATCATCATGAGCGCTGGGACGGTTCGGGTTATCCGTGCGGATTAAAAGGAGAAGAAATTCCTCTGGAAGCCCGCATTATGGCCATTGCAGATGTTTATGATGCCCTTGTAAGTAAGAGGGTTTACAAAGAAAAGATGAGTTTTGAGCAGGCCGACAAAATTATTATGGACGGCATGGGAAAGCAGTTTGATAAAAAACTGGAACAGTATTATCTTGCGGCCCGCCCTAAACTTGAAGCCTATTACAAGGGGCTGGAATAAAGAATAAGCCTTTTCCTGCCCTATTTTGCAAGCAGGCAAAGTCCTTCTACAATTGCTTCATGTTCTTTTGGAGCAATGCGCTCGTAAAGGCTGTCCGGAGTGTCGCCAGGCTTGACAGGCACCTTTTTTTGAATCAGAATCTTTCCGCCATCACATTCTGCACTTACCAGATGGATTGTACAGCCGCTTTCTTTTTCACCGGCTGCAAGAACGGCTTCGTGAACATGGTGTCCCCACATTCCCACCCCGCCGAACTTTGGCAGAAGAGCCGGATGCAGGTTGATTATTTTATTTTCGTAAACCTTAAGAATGTCGCCTGCAAGAACAGTAAGGCAGCCGGCTTCTACAACCGCTTCTGCTCCGTATTTCTGGCAGGCTGCAAGCATGGCATTAGAAACTGCAAGCCGCTTTGTGTCGCGGTCGGCGGCTTTTGCGGCGGCTTCTCCCATTACGGCAAAAGGCGAACAGATTGCACTTGGAATTCCGGCTTTTGCAGCACGCTCCAGTGCAAAAGCCTTTTTTGTATCAGAAATTACACAGACAATTTCGTAAGGGCATTCTGCCCCCTGAGACTGCTGATAATCAATCAGGGCCTGTAAATTAGTGCCGCCCCCACTGACAAGAACGGCAGTTTTTAATTTTTTATTATCCATAGCCCTAATCTAGCATTTTCCAGAAAAAAAATCATCTTATTTCTTTTCTTTACCCAGCTTAAAGCCAAATACGCAGAGAACAACTCCAAGCAGAACTGTGATAATTCCATAAATCTTGAGCTGTCCCAAAAGCTGTGCAACATAATTTATAATTACATTGTAAAGGGCAGCAGGAAGTCCGTACTCAGCAATTACTCCTTGCAGAATGCCCGGCACAAGGGGTCCGGCTACAATGGCAGCCACAAAGAGGATAAAACCATCCACCAAAGCAGGAATTGAAACATATTTGAAGCATACAAAAATGTTCATGTTTATAAGGCAGATTACCAGAGCAAGAATCAGGCAGACTGCAATTGCAAGAGCAAAAACCTTTGCAGAAAGCAGAATATTTACTTTTTTAAGAGCTTCAAAGGTTTCTGCATTTTCTTCTTTTGCAGTATCAAGTGTAGCAGTGATGCTTGGAACTGCGGCTTCTACACTTACAGAAACGGCTTCTTCAAGGCCGGTGCGGTCAACAGTTTCTCCTGTAGCAACTTCGTATTTATCAATTGCAGTATTTACAAGAGCAGTAATATCTTCCGGATTTACATTCAGTTCATCTGTTGCGCCAGTCATGTAGTTAATGATTTCATCTGCATATTTATCTACCACATTAGAAACTTCTGGAGAAGCAAGAATATCTGCTACAAGCTCTGCTTCCACATCAATATCATTTGCATCAAGCACAGACTGAACTATGGCATTTATATCCATATTCGCAAGGTCGATAGAACTGAAATCCAGACTGCTTAAGTCAAAATCTCCAAACTGACTTAAATCATACTCGTCTTCACTGTATGCGGCATAAGAAAAAACAATGTCGCCGGGGTGAAAAAGTCCGTCATCCACAGGCTTTGGAGCTGCGGAAACAGGTCTGAAAAGCTCACCTGCAAGCTTTATGATTGTTGAATAGCTGAAGTTGAAACGCACGACAGAAAGCAGCAGTGTACAGAGCAGGCAGACTGCAAATAAAACACTTAGAATAATTGAAAATACCTTCTTCATTTATTTCTCCTGATTTTTGGCTATATGCCAATATAAGTTAATTTTACTCTACCTTAATGTATTCCACAACAGTTTTCTTGCCTTCCTTGAAAACACCGTTTACAGCTTCAAGAACAATTTCGCAACCCTGTGAAAAATCAAACGGCTTTGACATTTTATCCCATTCAGAAGCTTTTTCACCGCCTTTGGCATTTATCTGTTTCTTGTTTTTCAGATTAATGCGGAAAATGTGAGTACCATCATCTAACCAGCTGGACTCATTACTGTTTGCATATTCACGGATTCTTAAGCGCAGCGGAACATCTGTAGAAGTTACTTTAATTTCAAGAATATCGCCGTCCAGTTTTTCAAGCTTCCAGCCACACATATAGTAATCAGTTTTTGCATTATACCAGTTGATTGCAAAGTTTTCGTCCACCCATGCACGCTCTTTCTTTGAACCAAGTTTTGCACCGTTCAAAACAAGACTTTCTGGCTGAGGAATTTCATTATCCTCTTTTAATAAAGTAACTGATTTTACAATTGTTCTGTCGCCAGCTTTTACAGCTTTTGCACCCCATAAACGAACATTTATTTCTTCAATGCCAATGGAATCATCCCATTTTTCATTTTCAGAAATAAAATCATAAACGCTACCATCAAGCTTAGCCTCAAGAACATTTGGGGCAACCGGATAAAGTTGCTTTTCGCATTTTCCATAATTTTGTGCAAATCTGAGTACAAGAGGAAGATTTGCTGATTCTGGTGATAGTTCTATGCGGATTTTTTTATATTTTGAAAAGTCTACGCCTTTTACATTCCAGCCGGCACCTGCATATTTATCATCTCCTTTCCATTCAATAACGCCGCCATCATAAACATTAGAACCCCAGCCACAAGTACCAAAAGCTGCTCCTTCAATCATAAGGTTTTCATTTACAATACGTTTCCCTTTCAAAAACTGAATGCTTTTTACAACGGTCTTTTCTTCTTTTGTTCTATCCCAAGTTTGCAAAAAGATTTGTAAACCTTTTGATTTATCGAATGGACCAGCATTATCCCCAAGCCAAGATGCTCCTTCACCACTTAAATCTACTTCATAAACATTTGGCTCAATCTGATTATCATAACCATGCCAGTTATTATGTTCGGTATCACAAATTCTAAGACCAAGATGAGCTGCTGTATTGCTTTCAATTTCAATTCGGACTCTGTCATATTCTGAAAGGTCTATTCCCCCAAAATTCCATCCGGCATCACCACCAGTATCGCCTTTTAGCCAGGTTATTTCGTTTCCGGTAATACGAGCTTTCCAAATCTGACTTCCAAAAGGTACTCCAAGAATTTTCAATTCATCTGCATCCGGGTAATCTTTTTTTGAAAGAAGCTCAATACTTTTAAATACTGTATTAATTGCCTTGTCTTTTGCTTCAATAGCAACAAAAATTTTATATCCTTCTGCCGGGTCTGGTTTATTTATATCAGTCCAGGCATCTCCTTCATGCCATGAAGCATTAGATCCATTAAAAAAGACATAGGCCTGGTTATTTTCCTCAAAAACAACGGCTGAAGTTCCTGTACAGGCAGGATTTTCAACCTTTATTCTAACTCTCTGTTCCATTGATGAGGATAGTTCAAATTTAAGGCCTGCATATTCACTCATATCTATGCCGCGAAGTTCCCAGCCACATAATAAGAAATTCCAGTCACAATCCTGATTCCAGATTATTTCGCCTTTGTTATTTACACTAGCGCAAACCTGTGCCTCTTCTAAAGAACCAAGTTCCACCCCTTCAATGGCAAACTTCTTTTTAGGATCCAGCTTAATGTTATTGCTTTTTCCCTTTTTTGGTGCCGCAAAAGTTGTTGCCAGCACAGCTGAAATCAGTAAAATTGTTGAAACAATTTTTTTCATTTTATATACATCTCCTGAAAGTTTTGCTTTTATTATTTTAATTCAAGAAAATGTTTTTGTAGTGAGAATAAATTAACCAAAATTTGATGATTTTTTTCACCATTTTATTGACTTAAACACCAAAATTCGTACAGAAGAAAATGTCCACTTCTAAAAACGAATCTGAAGAAATAACTCAGGAATTGTCCACTCTTAAAAAAGAAAATTAAGAAAAAACATTTTTTTTGTCCACTTTTATTGACTGGTACAGTACTCATTCTTGACTGTCCAAAAATATGCGAAAAAATCATTTTACAATATCCAGAAATATGCATTTTCTTGTATTTTTAGTGTCCAAAAATATGCATTCTTTCTTGAATAAAACGAAGTATTATCCTAAAATAAAATAGAGAGGTTTCTATGCTCAGACGTAAAGCTTATGATGACTTGTTGGAATGGAAAAAACATAAAAGCCATGAAAGTCTTTTAATCAAAGGGGCTAGGCAAATTGGAAAAACATATCTTGTCCGTGAATTTGGCAGGAAAGAATATGAAAATTTTATAGAAATCAATTTTTTAAAGAATCCAAGTTTAAGGTCTGTTTTTGAAGGAGAACTCAACGCAGAAGAAATATATAAAAGAATGACTGCACACCTTCCTTCTATCAAACTGGTAAAAGGGAAAACGCTGATATTTCTAGATGAAATTCAAAAATGTGCAAAAGCAAGAACCGCGCTTAAATTTCTTACAGAAGATGATTCCTTTGACATAATCTGTTCAGGCTCATTGCTTGGATTGCATTACGGGCAGGATGCAGATGAAGATGTAGAAGAAATTGAATCGGTACCAGTAGGCTTTGAACGACAGTTGATAATGTATTCCATGGATTTTAGGGAATTCTTATGGGCTAATGGATATAAAGATGAAGATATAGCATATCTCAAAAGTTTTTATGATGCTAAAAGGAAAATACCATCAGATATTGTGCAGAAGTTTCAGTCCCTTATAAAGGAATTTATAGTTGTCGGTGGAATGCCCGAAGTTGTAAATGACTTCGTAACTTATAAAGATTTCACCCGAGTTCAAAGCATTCAGGAAAAAATTCTTTCTTCCTACGATGATGATATTGCAAATCATGCAAAAGGTGTTGAAAAAGTAAAGGTCAGAAAATGTTATGATAGCGTACCGCGTCAGCTTGCAAGAGAAAACAAAAAATTTAAATATTCAGAAGTAGAAAAGGGCTCTACAGCTAGAAAATATTCAGACAGTGTAACCTGGCTGGAAGATTCAAATCTTGTTCATGTCTGCCGGAATGTTTATGAGCCATATCTTCCTCTGAAAGCAAATTCAAAAGATAATGAATTCAAACTCTATTATAACGACACTGGTCTTTTGCTTGCACGTTACGGTTTTCAGACAAAACTTGCTGTTTTAAACGGTACAATCATGGGAAATGCAAAAGGCGGTATTTATGAAAATCTGATTTCTGAAATGCTGATAAAACTCGGTTATTCACTTCATTATTACAAAACGGAAAACAGTAGTATGGAGATTGAATTTATAATAGAAAAAGATGGCGGAGTAATTCCCGTAGAAGTAAAGGCTGGAAATTCCGATACTCCTTCTCTAAATTGTTTTCTCGAAAAATTTAAATCAAAATATGGAATAAAACTTATTGACGGCAATTTGGGTGTAACGGATAATAAAATTGTACTTCCCCACTTTATGGCAATGTTTTTGTAGTGAGAATAAATTAACCAAAATTTGATGAATTTTTTTCACCAGTTTTAACAATACTCTTATACCTCCTATAAAAAAAATGGCATCACATACCTGTTGATGTATATGATGCCATTTTCCAGAATATTAGATTTTTGTAATTAGTTCCGTATCAAGTCTGCTGCACTGTTTTTCATAATTTCATACACTTCCTGCAATACGTTTGTATCTACAGTTTCGCACCATGCATTCTTTACATTGCAGTCCTTGCTTTCCAGGCGCAGGCATAAAGCATAATTAGCATTGCCAGGCATCCAACCTGTATAAGAGTTTTTTGCAAATGCTGAAATCCACAATTTACAGTCTGGAATTTTTTCCTGAAGCTTTTTTTCCAGTGCTGAACAATCAAAAACATTTGCAGCATTATAAATCAGTCTATCTCCAGTTGAATAGAACCACATTTCTGTAACCTTCCATTTTGTTGTTTCCGAACTTGGAATCTCAACAGTCCAACTTTCTGTCCAATTTGGATTTTCTGAATAAACAGCGTTTACAAAAGTCTGATCATCTACATTCGATAATTCCTTGTCTATAATCTGCCATGAGTTTTCAGCATTCATGCAGTAGTTTGTATCTGTTGAATCTGTTACCGTTACTGTATGAGTATTGTATGCATAATCAAATGAATTTTCCCAACCGCTACAAAGCCATTTATCCTCCGGGAAGAAGTTACAGCCAATATATTTATCTGCACCATATTTTTTTCCCAAAGCTTCCAAACTATATTTGAATTCGTAACTTTCACCTTTTTCAATTACAACATCTTCTGAAACAGCGATTTTTGATAAATTAAAATCTTCAGTCTGCATATTAACATCGCGAATATAGTTTGCAACAGTAAGTTTTCCGCTTGTATTGTTTACAATCTTATATATAAAATCCTCTGAGCCGTCTTCTGCAAAATCAGTTAAGGTTTGCGGTACATAAGCCTGAGCATCTGCAGTATTTTCCGGGTATTCAGGTTTTTCACTAGTACCAACAGTTTCTTTAATCCAGACTCTAAAGCCATAATGATAATAATTATAACCAGAAACTGTAACGGTTGCATAACTATCGTCCAGCATTTTTACATTTCTTAAAGTATAGGCATAACCAAGGTTTCCTCTTCTGTGCAACTGACCGTCTGCTGCATAATCCCAAACCCAAATTTTAAAGTTTGAAAAATTCGGGCTATTAGTTTTTCCATCCTGTGTAAAACAGATGTGTTCATAATCATCTTCTGAAGAAAGAATCAAATAGCTTCCATTATCTGCCTTATAATCAAGAACATAATAAAGATTATCTTTGTATTGGAATACAGCCTTTGTAAAGTTTCCGTTTTCATCTTTATGAAGCACCAGATTCTGCAGAGTTCCAAGCTCTTCCCCATTTATTTTAAGTTCATTTTCAGCGGCTTCAAGACTTGTTCCATAAATGCTGGAAGGAACATTCCAGTTTTCACCATATTCGTTCTGAATAAAGCCCTGCCACAAATCTTCTTCTGAAGGTTCAATAAAGGCTTCCTTCGAGTTTTGAGCCTTTACAGACTTATTTACAAAATCCTTACTTGAATCCAATGCATCTTTCATAGATACATTATAAACAGAAGTATTGTAATCTAAGGTAATACCGCCAAGCTTTTCCTGATTACCATCCTGCTTACTGTTCATTCCATTATCGCAGCCAAAAAAAGCAAGGACTGCAATTCCCATCCCAATCCATAATGACTTTTTAAAAAAGTTCATAACAACCTCCTGAATTTCTTGTATAATTCTATCATAAGGAAATCGTTTTGTAGTGAGAGTAAATTAATCAAAAATTGATGAATTTTTTCACCATTTATTTTTAATCAGCTCTATTTTTTTGATTATTGTCTTTTTGTCTTTGCGTAAAGGCTTTTCACTGTAAAAGCGCAGGAATATAAGAAAGCCGTCTTTTTTATTGTATGGTTTAAAGTCCTGCCATTTCCATAAAGCGCCTTCTCCAGAAAAACTTGCTTCTATAGAATAAGGATCTGTACTTCTGAATGCAGCCCAGTTCTGCCATTCTTTGTCTGCAAGCGTAAGCTCCAGATTCAAGTCGTTTTTTTCAAATTCAATTCGTATTCCAGAATATTCCGACAGATCTATACCAACAAGATTCCAGCCGCACTTTAAATCCGTATTATCCTTCTGCCAGATAACGGCATTTCCTTCTACTATGGTATTATCTTCTATTGCCCCAATGCCCCGGTTTAATATTCCTAAATTTCCGTAGTCAAAGCCTTTTTCACCCTTTTTTAAAAAGCGGATGCTCTTTACAAGAGTTTTACTTTCAGTCTGACGGATTTCTGCATCCTGTTTTTGAAGCATTACCATAAGTCCGTTTTTTAAATCAAAAGGATGGGCATCTGTGTCCAGCCAGCGGGCTCCCTGCCCGCTAAGAGAAGCTTCATAAACTGTGGAGGCAACGCGACCAAAGCAATGCCAGTTTTTCCATTTTCCGTCGCACAAAATCAGATTTAAGTTTTTATCGCTTTCTGCAACCTCTACCAGAACCCTGTCATAATCCGAAAGGTCAATTCCTGTAAAATCCCAGCCAGAAGAAGAATCATTATAGCCCCTTTTCCAGAAAAAAGTGTTTCCTTCAACAAAAGCCCTAAGATTTGTAGTGCCCGGCTGAATTCCAAATGGCGCCAGTTTTTTGTCCGTGGAAAGACTGCTTTTTTTCAGAAGCTCAACAGATTTAATTCTTGTTATAAGATTTTTCTTGCTGCCCGGAACCGTAAAATAAATTAAAAAGCCGTAGGCAGAATCCATTTCATCAACAGAGCCCCAGACCGCATTCTTGTTTCTGCCGTCAAAATAAAGTCTGTATTCACCGGGATAAGTTTCTCTAAAAAGCCAGTGACCAGGAGAATATCCGTTATCAAGTTTTAATGCGTCAATGGGGATTTCAGAAGCGGCATCCAGAACAATTTTTATGCCCTCATACTGAGAAAGGTCTATATCCCGCAAATCCCAGCCAAAATCTTCCCACTGGCGATTACTGTTGGTCCAGACAATTTCTCCATTTGAATTTAGGGATGCAGATTCTGTCCGATTATACGAGCCAAGCCCCATCCCAAAAATTGCCCATTTGTCTTTTGCAGACTGAGCAAAAACCGGAATGGTGAAAAAAAGAGGAAATGACAATAAAAATAACGTAGCCGCTTTTTTCACAATTACATATTATAACTGATAATATAAAAAAAGTAGTTAGATTTTAGTAACAGTTTTTTAATGATTTTTTTCATTAAATTTGTACTGAATTTTGTGATATAATTATATTATGAAAAACTACAAGGCTGCTCTTTTTCTTTTTTTCTCGCTTTTATTTTTTTCCTGTTCTGTAAATGGCAGCTCAGCGGATTCCAGCCCTTTGAATGCCAGTTCCACAGGCAAGAGCCAGATAACTGATGTCAAAAACAAGGCTTCTCAAACAACAGCCTTAGGAACAAGCAATTCTAAATTTCTTGATCAGGCTTACATAACGCAAAGTCTTGATTTTGCCCTTTATAATGCCTGGATAAGTCTGGACGAGGCCCTCAGTTTAAAATCTGCCGCAGATACTTCTGAAAAATATAATTCAAATCAGATTCAAGAAAAGATAGCCACATGCCAGAACCTTTTCTTGCAGGTGCTTGAAAAAGAAAAAAAACTTAAACCTAATATGGTTGCAGACAGTATATACGGCATTCAAAATCAGCTGAAAGAAATGGAAAAAGCCTGCCTTGAACAGGATGCAAAGGAGCTTGCCCGCCTTGTAACTACCTTTTACATTTCAAAGGGACTGGTTTATCAGAAAAGCGGAACAATCTTTATGCAGCTTATTATTTCCATGAGCCTGCTGCTTATTCTGATTATCATGCTTCTGCTTTTTTATCAGTTTACCTATGCCCGCAGAAATGAAATTGAAAAAATACTTAAGGCAACAAATAAAGGGCAGGAGGAAGAACGCCGCCGCCTTGCCCTGGAGCTGCACGATTCGGTTGCCCAGCAGATGCGCTATGTTTCCATTCTTGCAGAAAAAATTGAAGATAAGGAGCTGGCAGGAGAAATCAAAAAGAACCAGACGGACTGCATAGAAAATATCCGCAATGCCTGCTATACACTTTCTTCTATAAATATGGATAAGGGAAGTTTTACGGCCGCCTTAAAAAATGCCGTAGACAGCTTTCAAAGGCGGGCCGGCATTAATACTTCGCTTGTAATTACTGAGGATGCAGATTTTGACGTGTTGCCACAGCTGGCCTTTCATCATCTTTTCAGAATTATCATGGAGCTGCTTTCAAATATAGAAAAACACAGCGGGGCTAAAGAAGTTACCGTTTTAATCCGTAATCCTTCTGAAAGCGACAGAATCCGCCGCGGACTTATGATTTTTATAACCGATGACGGCCACGGCCTTGACCCAAAAACGCTTGAAATGATGAACAGCAGAAAAATAACCAGCATAAAAAATCTTCACTTTGGAATCCAAAACATCAAACTGCGCCTGAACGAAATTGGCGGCAGCATAAAATATTTTTCCGAATCAGGAGAGGGCACGGAAGTGGAGATTTGCATTGGGAAGTAGATGGTTTTAGTTTAAGAAAATCCATTTTATATGCTATAATTTTTTGATGAGGGCAAAATGAACTTTATTTTAATTGAAGACCACAACCTTGTGCGGCAGGGTGTAAGCAAAATAATAGAAGAAAAAAGTGACTTTCGTTGCAGCGGAACTTTTGCTTCCATTGATGAAGCAAAGAATTTTCTGGCAGATTATTGCAAAAGCCCGGATTACCAGAGCCTTATCTGCATTGTGGATATAAATCTTGGCGGAATGTCTGATGATGCAGACGGACTTTCCCTTATCCGCTTTATAAAGGAAAATTACCCAAGGCTTAACTGCATCTGTTATTCCATGTTCAAGGGAGCAGGAATTGTGGAGCAGGCTGTTGCGGCGGGGGCGGTTGCCTATGTTTCCAAAAATGCCGATTTAGAGGTGCTGCTGCAGGCCATGGAAAAAGCCTGTAAGGGCGACGGCTCCTTTTTTATGGAAGAAAGCCTTACTTCTGATTATGTAATTTATACAAACCTTTACCGCAGCCTTACAAAACGCGAACGGGAATTAACAGGCCTCTTTTTTCAGCACAAGTCTGAAGAAGAAATTGCACAAGCCATGGGAATTACAGTTCGTGCCGTAGACAACTACATGACCCGCATTCTTTCAAAGCTTGGAGTAGCCAGCAAAAAAGAGCTGATGGCTAAATTCGGCGACATGGGGAGGAGTACAGGCGTATAGGGGATAATAAATTGCGTAACCTGTAATCCCAGTCCTGCCTCTTTGGTGAAAAAATTCACCAAATTCTGATTAATTTATTCTCACTACAAATCTTTTCTTTAGGTTTATAATTTAAAAAGTGGTAAGCCTAAAAAATTGCTCCATCGCAATTTTTTTTTAACGGCTTGCTATAGAACACCGCAGGCTCTGACCGGCCTGCTTACACAGGAAAAAATGAAAAAATCAATTCTTGCTTTTATTGTACTTTCTCTTTTTGTTTTTACAGTGCCTGTTTTTGCAGCCGGTGTAAAAGCAAAAGACTACGAGGTAGTTCACCGTTATGTCATGAACGACGGTGTAATTATGGAAATCTGTACTGAAGCAAAAGCCCCCGAATGGTTTAAACTTGCGGCCGCCCATGCTTCTCTGGATTCAAATTCTTCTTCCTGGCAGAATTTTTCTCCTTACAAAGACGGCAAGGCAGCAAAGGCCTTTATAATAGTCAATCAGCTGGAATGTACAGCAGAACTTGATAATAACAATGACTTTACAGGATTATTTAATTCTGAAATCAAATCATTTCTGGGCTCGCCTTTCTTAGATTACTGGACTGATGAATCAAGTCAATCAAGAAAAAACAGACTGTCTTACAATGCAATAGCAGACTTTTCTGAAATAAATGATGAAATAAAAAATCCCGATAAATCAGAAACAATAGAAAATGATGCTGATAATCTTTTCATTGTGCAAAGAATTCAAAATTCAAAAGATGAAGTTCTTGAAATTCTGGTTAATAGGACTGCCCCAAAATGGTTCAAGGTTCTTGGAGCAAACACAGATTTAACTGCCATAAAAAAAGAATATGGCGACAGGTATAGTCAGGAGGGGTATTTTGAAATCTGTTATACCCCTAAAAAGATTTTCTGCAGCAAAGACAAGGCATACAAAGCAGAAATGAAAGATTCTTATATTTCTGCATTTTCACAAAAGGGCCCTGATTTCAAAAGCTACTGGTCAAACGGAAAGAAGTCCTATGTCATGTGGAAAAATCAGGAAAGCAATAAATCCATGACTTCGGAGTGCGACGGCAAAACCTTGACCATAACCCTAAACAAGGTTCAGCTGACCAGCACAGACCAATACAACCTTTATTTTCCACCTACAGATGACAGCCTCATATTAAAAGAAGGAGACAAGGTTGCCTGTTCTTTTGAATTGACGGTAAGTCCTCAGAAAAACAATGCTTCAGAAAAAGTAATAAAAAGCGTAGGAACACAGTCTGTAATAAACAATAAGTGGATCAGTCTGGAAGACTACGGATGGTATTTTGAAGAAGGCTTTGACGGCTCTACTAAAACATTTGAAAAGACTGTAACAATCCCAGAAGAAAGAGCCGGAACATATTTTCTTTTTAAGCTCTTTATGAGTTCAGGCTCCTACCCAAGTGAAATAAGTCATGGTGCAGCCGTTACCATAAGCGGAAAATTCGTTTTCACAAAAATTGAATAAGAATTAAGTCATTTTATGAAAAAAATACTAAAAGGAGGATTTTAAATGACTAAATTAAACAAAATCATGAGAATAAGCATTCTGATGTTTATTTTTGCTTTAGGCGGAAAAGTTTTCGCTGCAAGCTCAATCATTGATGGTAAAAAATGGGTTGTAACACACAGAGTTGCAATGAAAGACGGTGTTATTCTTGAAGTTCTGGTAGATGACCGTGCTCCAGACTGGTTTAAGGAAATTGCTTCAAAAGTATCAATGGATACAGACAGCGACTGGTGGAAAAAGATTTCACCATACAAAAAAATGCAATGCGCAAAAGTTCCTTTGTTTGTAAACGGAATTTCTTGCGGTAGAACATGGAATAGGACAGAAAATAAGTTCAATGATAATTTTATGTTCAGTATTAATTCCATTATGACCGGTACTAAGTTTACAGATTACTGGAAGGACGAAGGCGGAAAATCAAAAAATAATCGCTATGAATGGAACAACTTTGAAGAGTGGTCAGGTATGGTTGATGAAACTGTAACTCCTGTTCAGCCGGAAATCTATGAGAGAGACACTTCTGCGACAGGACTTTCTGTTCAGGATGGAGAAAAAGTTCATGTTGCCCACCGATATTCTGAATCAAACGGAAGAATTATTGAAATTACAGTTGCAGACACAATGCCAGCCTGGTTCAAAAATATTGCAAAAAATGCAATCCTTTCAGACTGGTGGGAAAAGAATATTGCTCCTGATAAAAAAGCTACTAAAGCTCAAGTTCGTGCCGATACATTGTATTGTTACCAGAACTGGAACGGAAGTACTTTAACAGGAACATTCAGAGTTGAAGTTGCAATCGGTGATTTTAATGAAGTATGGAAGACAACAAATTCAGACGGTATTTACCATGCATGGGCCTATGACTATTTTGAGGATATGGAAGGAATACTTGATGAAGCAAAAGCTGCAAAGGAAACAAGTAATAATGCAGTTATTTCTGTTTCAACGGCAGAAGCTAAAATAAATCCACCTGCAACAGATACATATCATACTCCATGGGGAACCTGTTTTTCAGAATCAGATTTTCAGAATGGAAATTATAAAGAGGGATATCTTAATGTTCCCGGAATTTTTGTAAATGCAAAGAAAACTCCTTACGGCGACAAATGTAAAAATGGATATTACGAATTTGAATACAACGGAATGAAATGGACTTTCTACAGTTTTGAAGAAAAGAAAGAAAGTTATACATCTTATAGAACTGCAGGTTTTGAAAACGAATCTGACATAAAAACTGATGTTTACAGATTCTGGCGTCTCAATTCTCAAGGACTTACGCACGGTTTTGGCAGCTGCTATGAAAGAACCTGTTTTAAGGACGGTAAATATTATTCATGGGCTTATGCTTCTCTTGGAGGCGTAGACAGCGAAAAAAAGCTTTGGATAAAAGAATTACCAGGAGATCCTCTTGAAACTGATGTATTCAGAAAGGCTTCTCATCCAGCAACTTACGATATGGACTTATATGACGGAGCAATTGGAGGTGTCCTTAAATATCCTGCTTCATGGGCAAAATCTACAGGTGCAGATTGGACCAGTCTCACAAAAGCAAACCTGCCGAAAGCCGGTGATAAAATCACAGTTCACATGAAATTTACATCTGATACTGATATTCCAGAATTAAAAGTTCTGCCGCTTGATGATTCTCAGGGAAAAGATAATATTATCAATCTCTCAGAGCCTCAATCCATAAAGGATATAAAAGCCGGTCAGAAGGTTGATACAGTTTTAACATTTGAAGTTACTGCAGATGCAAAAGACTGGTTTATTCTGCAACTTTCTTACGACGAATTACGTCATGATGGAACTCCGGCCTTAACAATTGAAAGGTCTATCGACAAATCATCAATAAAATAAAAAAAATTAAGGGGATGTCTAATAAAGTCATCCCCGAAATCCCTTCAAGCGGACTTCCCCCGCCTGTCCTATTTTTATATAATAAAAGCCGTGACCTTTCAGAAATATCCTCTTAAAACTCAAGTTTTTCTTGCCCTGATTTTTGCGCCTCTTAATATTCTTATTTCATATTTAAGCGCGTTTTTTCAGTTTCAGTTTTTTATGGACATGATTTTTGTTTATGCGGCCAGTTTTTTTGGCATTCCCTGCGGAATAATTGTCGGTGTATGTTCTTCTTTATTTAATGCAATTGTAATTCAGCATATTTTTAAGCATGTACTTTATGCGCTCTGCTGCATTACCGGCACTCTGCTTACCTGGCTTTTTATTACAAGACAGAAAACCTTTGAAAACAGGATTTTCTTCTGGATCAGGCTTGTGCTTATGTTTTTTATTTCTACTGTTGTTATAAGCCTTGAAGGTTCCCTTATTTATTCACTTTTCTTTTCCGGCAGTGTAGGACAGAATGAAAATTCCACGGTTTTATTTCTAACCTATACCCTGGTTCTTCAGAATTTCGGACTGATTTTAAGTGCTTTTCTGGCCCGGCTGCCTGTGAATCTTTTTGATAAGGCTCTTGCAGTTTTTGGTGGCTATGGGATTTATGCGGGTATAAATGCTTTTATAAATTTTTGGAATACCAGAAAGGCAAAAAATGCTCAAAAAAATACCCTGCCATAAATTACGACAGGGTATCTTCATTTAATAATTTATAACTGTAAAACAGACTTCTTTATAAATTAGTCTTCAAAAAGCACAGCGTCGCGCTGGCCTTTTACTTCGCCCTTTGCGTATTCTACGCGGCCAATCTTGTAGGCCTTCATGTCAGGGCAGTAGTCCTTGTGATATTTGGAAGCATTTGCATTGAACATTTCGAGAACACTGTCTGCTTCTTTTGCAGATACAGCAAGAACAAAGCCGATTCCCATGTTGAATGTGTTGTAAATGCTTTCAAGGTCGGCACCGCGGCGGATAAGTTCACCGAATACAGGTGGAATATCCCAGCTGTCGCGCTTGATTACAGAAATCAGCTGCTTTTTGCCATCCTTTGCTTTTGGATACATACGAGGAATATTTTCGTAGAATCCGCCGCCAGTTACGTGAACCATTCCGTGAACGGCTTTTCTGTATTTTCCAAGCACTTCCATTACAGGCTTTACATAAATGCGGGTTGGAGTAAGCAGAACTTCGCCGATTGTCTTGCCAGTATCATTTCCGTCAATTACAAAAGGGTCATCAAAATTCTGAACAAGTTTGCGGACAAGGCTGAAACCGTTAGAGTGAACGCCGGTAGAACTCAAGCCAATAAGAACATCACCTTCGCGGATTTCTTCGCCGGTAATCATTTCTTTCTTTTCGCCAACACCTACACCAAAACCGGCCAGGTCGTATTTTCCGTCATCGTAAAAATCAGGCATTTCGGCAGTTTCACCGCCAAGAAGGGCACAGCCTGTATCAACACAGCCGTCTGCAACACCCTTTACCAGATCAGCCGCAACATCAGCATCAAGTTTTCCGCAGGCAACATAGTCAAGGAAGAAAGAAGTCTGAACGCCGGAGCAGAGAATGTCGTTTACGCTCATGGCAACGCAGTCAATTCCAACTGTGTCATACTTTTTCATTTTGAAGGCAATGTCCAGTTTTGTTCCAACGCCGTCTGTTCCGCTTACAATTACAGGATTCTTGTATCCCTTTGGAACTTCAAACATTCCGTTAAAACTTCCAAGACCTGTCAAAAGCCCAGGAATTGCAGTACGTTTTGCGTGTTCCTTATACTTATTTACCGCGCGGTAACCTTCTTCTACGTCTACACCTGATTCTTTGTAAGATGCCATTGTTTGCTCCTGTGTAAGGCGGCCGGTCAGAGCCGCCGGTGTTCTATAGCAAAGCGTTAAAAAAAATTGCGATTCAGCAATTTTTTAGCTTTACCTTTTTAAAATTTTATATCAATGCCAGATGATTCTGCATCCGCAGCCAATTTTACTCTAAAAGCTTTAAGCTTACCAGCCAGTGCTTTATCCTGCAAAGCCAGAATCTGCAGGGCAAGATAAGCCGCATTTTTGGAAGAATTAATTCCCACAGTTGCAACCGGAATCTGAGGAGGCATCTGCACAATGCTGAGCAAAGCATCCATTCCGCCAAGTCCGTTTGATTTTTCACTAACACATTCAAGGGGAACACCAATTACAGGCAATGTAGTAATGCCTGCAATTACACCAGGAAGAGCCGCAGCAAGACCAGCCCCGGCAATAATTACCTGACAGCCTTCTTTTTCAACTTCTTCAACTGTTTTTTTGAGTAAAGCCCCGGCACGATGGGCAGAAATGATATATGCCTTGTAGTCCACGCCGAATTCTGTAAGAATGTCGGCCGCCTTTTTCATGGTGTCTTTATCAGACTTAGAACCGAAAAAAATTGCAACTTTCATAAAGCGATTATACAGAAAAGCGTGGGAATCTACAAGCAACTAGTTTGTTTTTATTCTAAACGGCATTGCAGGCAACTGATTCTGAGAATAAAGGTTTATCGGGTTTGGACTGTCGGCCCACAGATAACGCAGTTCCTTAAGTTTTCCGTAAGAAGGCTGCAAGGCAACTTCTACAGTACCCGTATCAACCAGAGTTGCCGCAGTTTCTACAGCAACAAGCTCACCTTTATTTTCATACAGAAGGCTAAAGCCCTGTACAGCAGAATCTTCTTTTGAAAAATCTGCCTTATCATCTTCCGTAACACGATAGGCCACAAGCCCTGAATTTCCGCAGTCAAAGTGAACAATATACTTTCCGTCTTTAAATTCACACAGGTCAGCCTTAGGAGCCGCAGAAATAAAGCTCTTGCCATAAGCAATGCGCAGTGCCTCCATGGCAGCCCTGCTTCCTACAGTCTTTTTCTTTTCCGGATGCAGGTCATTCCATTCACCGGCATCAATAGTAACGGCAAGACCAGAACGACCGGCAATTTCTGCCGCATCAGATTGAACCTGTCTTATTTCTGCCCAGCCGCCATTTACTACAGCAGTATCTTCTCCGTGACCATCGCTCCAGTTTGGCAGCTGAACAACAACAAATGGCAAATCCTTAGCACCATAAACAAACTTATGACGCCAGAGATTTATGAGTTTTACAAGCATGGCCTTGTATTCTGCAGGATGACCAGCATCAGATTCCCCCTGATACCAGAGCACGCCGGAAATTGCATATCTGAAACAAGGAGCAAGCATTCCGTTATACAGAGCTGTAGGCATCCATTCAAAGAATACCTGCTCAGGACAGTCACGAATCTTGCGTTCAACAAAGAGTTTCCACTCACCTTTTAAGTCAATATATTCACCGTCCAAAGGAGCCAGACTTTCTTCATGCCCTTCTATATTGCGCACTGCTGTAGGAGGCACATATACTCCATCTGTAAAGAGACAGTAAGGTTTTTCTTCATAAAAACGGATTTTACCATTCTTATTATTTTTCTGAATCTTCATGATGATGACGTTACGGCCCTCTCGTAAAATTCCATGAGGAATTTCATAGCGTCTTGGAGGGTAACAGTAAGGAGTATTTCCAACCTGAGAACCGTTTACATAAGCAGTATCTGCATCTATGATTGTACCCATCCAGAGCCAGGTTTTCTGAGAATTAAAATGTTCGGCCTGTTCTGCAGTAAGGACAATATCTTTTTTAAGCCATACAACACCCGCACTGTCCAGTTCATCAATATAGCCAGGAATTGTACAAGGCTGCCAGCCTTCATCAGATTCTGTATCAGGAAATACGCAGTGACGGTTCAGGTCAAAATCCCAGTTTTTCTGGGCTTCTGAAACTTCGCGCTGCTTCTTTGCTACATTTTCAGGATTTTCATAATATTCCAGCTGACGGAGATATTCATTTTTATCTCCCATTTCTTCAAGGGCCGCCTTACTGAGCCATGAGGCAATCGGGGAACCACCCTGACTTGCATTTATGATTCCAACAGGAACATCAAGTTCTTCTGAAAGTTTCTTTGCAAAAAAGTAGCCTGTTCCAGACATCTGGCCTAAAGTTTTAGGACTGGCCGCAATCCAGGCAGGAGCATTTTCGCCATGTTCAAAATCATCTTCTTCGCCGTTCAAAGCCCAGCGGATTGGCACTGTAAACATTCTGATTTTTGGATTTTCAGGCAGTTTGAATTCCCGCGGATAAGTAAATTTCATGCGTTCCATAGGAAGCTGGGCATTTGACTGACCTGAACTGACCCAAACTTCACCAACATATATATCATTGTATTCAATGCGTTCAGCATCTGCCTTAATGACCATTTCAAAAGGGCCGCCTGCTTCTCCAGGGCTGAATTCCAGTTTCCAGTTTCCAAACTCATCACTTTGAGTTATGGAAGTAACACCCCTGAAAGTCATCATAATATCGGTATATCCGTCTGCAGTTCCGTAAACACAGTTAATTTTGTTTCTCTGCAAAACCATTCCTGAACCAAAAAGACCTTTTACAATCAACTTATTTTTCATTCTACTTACTCCCTTATTTATTGCTTATTTACAAATCCAATCCCGGCCAATATTTTCATATCTGAACCAGTCAAAATCAGCATAAAAGCTTCTGCTTTCCATTCCGCTACCGCTGGCAGCAAATACACCGATTACCGTACCCACAAAGCCGCCTGCCTTTTCCTGACTCAGAATGCTGGCATCAACATCCTTTACAAAAAGATGCATATTGCGTTCATCCGGCCCGTATTCAAAGAAAAGCTTCTGTTTTTCTGCAACAATACGCAGTACGCAGTAAGAAGCAGAATCACCGCCTGTAAGCACGTCTTCTGCTACAAGTTCTTCTTTTCCTCCTGCCACACGAATCAGCTGAAGAACAAGCAGTTTACCCCTTTTTATCATCTGCAGGCGGAAGTGGAAGCCTTCATTCTGGAAAAGAACCATTCCGCAGGCATCATTATCTTCTGTCATGTTTGCATGAACTACCGTAGATGCTTCAAAGCTGAATGCTGTCTGCCGGCGCACAACCATGTGAACTTTGCCGTTTCCGTTAAGGCTTTCGCCTCCATAAATTCTAAGCTGCCCTGAACTGTCCGTGCAGTTTATATATTCATCATTGCGTTCCCTAAGGCTCAGCCAGTAAGAGGCAAGTTTATTTGTGTTAAAGTCATCAATGGATGGGAAGATAACAGCGTCTGCATCTTCATTTGCCCTTTCAACAACGTGCCCCGAAAGACTGTAGGCATTCTCTATAAGCCCTGTTTCCCAGGAACAGACAGGCCAGCCGTCTTCCCACTTTACAGGAACAAAAAAAGTTTCTCGCCCCATGTTGCAGAAACGGTTTTCCCCTTCTCCATAAGGGCGGGAAGCCAGACAGCACATCCACCATTTTCCGCTTGTGGCCTGAACCAGATCTCCGTGACCAACATTGCGAACCCCGGCAGACTGCCCCAGATGCCGGTGAGTTAAAATCGGGTTGGATTTTTTACCTTCCCAGACACCGTCAATAGTCTGGCAGCGGGCAACACAAACCGCATGGTCAGGGCCGGTTCCGCCTTCTGCATGGAGCAGATAATAAGTTCCGTTGATTTTGTAGATATGAGGGCCTTCCGGCCAGACGCAGTCTCTTAATGCTCCGCGCCAGATTCCCCTGGATTCCCCAAGAAGTTGTCCGTTTTCAAGATTTATCCGCTGAATCCAGATTTCCCAGTTTCCGTTATATTTTGGGCCTTCCGGCGCAGGGCGGGTTCCAACATACCAGGAAGTTCCGTCATCATCAAAAAATAAAGAAGGGTCAATTCCTTCTGCTCCAGAAACAGGAATAGGATTAGACCAGGGGCCCGCAGGGTCATCTGCAGTAACAAAAAAATTGCCCAGTTTATCAACCTGAGTACAGATACAGTAAAACTTTTTATTATAATAACGGATTGTAGGCGCAAAAAGTCCGCGGGAAACACCCTGCCCTTCAAAATTAAGCTGTTCAGGACGGTCAATAATGTTGCCAATCTGCTCCCATTTTATTCCGTTTTTACTTCTGAAAATCGGGAGTCCGGGCACATAAGAAAAAGATGAACATACAAGATAATACATTCCTTCTGCCTCACAGACAGAAGGATCTGGATAAAAACCAGAAAGAACAGGATTAATTACACGTGATGCCATAAAAGTAATTGTACAACCAAAAATGATTTTTTTAAACAAAAAAGTATGCTATAATTCAATATTATCTATAATAGTGCAAAAAAGCATGAAAGATTATTTGTGTAAACAGAAGAAAAAAACTCGCACTTTCCTCGCCTCTTTTCCACGCCTGCTTGCAATGGGCGCAGTCTTATTCTTTTTGAAGATTCCAGGGTTTGCGGATCAGACATGGCCTACAGACGGACAGAAAACCGTTGCTTCAGACATCACCCTGGATGCAGATATAGAACGCAGAGGCCTTACACTTCTTGTCAAAGGAACTGTTACAATCAACCTGGAGGGTCACTCACTAACTGTTGGAACTCTTCTGGTTGGCGGAGATTACAATGGAGATGAAGCCACATACCTTACTGTAACAGGTGGTACCCTTACCGTGGTGGGAACTTATGATGTTGCAAATAATGTTGATACGAGCCTGACAATTGCAGAAGGGGCAAAAGTCGTAGTTATAGGAACTATTTATCTGAATAGAGATTCTAACGTTAGAACTACTATCACGGGGTCTGGAACTCTTGATCTTTCATCTGCAAGTCAAAACTCCCAGTATTCAATACCCGACATAGGAGCTGTAATTGATAGTTCTTCAGATATCGAAGTTACCCCACCTGCAGACTACGAGGGTAGTGATTATTATTGGACAGGCGATGCAGATTTAGACTGGACAAACAAAACTAACTGGACAGTAGATGCAAGTGACCATACAAAGCATCCTGCAAAATATCCGGGTGAACAGATAAATTCAAAAGTCACCTTTCCATCATCAATTTCTTCTGATTTAGTAATATCAAATGTAAAAACAGGTAATACTCCAAAGGGCTTGGAAATTACTAATTCATCTGATGCGACAGTTACCCTAACCTTGGCAAGCGGAGCAGAATTTAATTCTGTAAATATAAAGTCGGGAAAGATTAATGTAGATGGAGCATTTACAGTATCAAGTCTTACTAATGCAGGAAGTCTTACTGCAAGTGATATTACAGCAAGCTCTGTTTTCAGTAACAGCACGATTAAAACACAAAATCTGAGTGTAAGTAATATTAAATTTGGTGATGATAGCACAAAGGCCGGAACTTTAGAATTTACTGGAAGCGGAAGTTTAAACGTTATTTCCGGGACAGCAAATTCATTTTTTAATGATATTGTGATAGACAGCGGCGCAACTCTTACCCTTGAAAGCGATATTGCGGTTTACGGAAACTGGACTAACAATAACACAAGCGGCGGCCTTTCGGCTGGCACTTCAAAGGTGGTGAGTTTTGCGGGCAGCGGAAAAAGTGTTGGCGGCAAACAGACTTTTGCGGATGTTGAATTTACCGGTAGTGGAAACACGGTTTCGGGAGAAAATACCTTTGGAGACGTTACAATCTCCGGAGCGACAAACTTTGCTGATGATAACATTTTTGGAAATATAAACATTTCTGCAGCGACAAGTTTTGATGGAAATAACACTTTTACAAACTTCACGTCTACAAGCTCGGGAACAACACTTACTTTTGGTGATGGAAAAACTCAAACCGTAACTGGCAAACTCACCCTCACTAATGTAAGTTTATCTGGCAGTTCTACTCTTATAACTCAAGGTACAGGCTCAACATACTTTGAGGCTTCATCTCTCACCCTTGATTCAAACATAAAAATCAAAACTGCTTCCAACGCCTCTGTGATTGGAGGACAGTTTACAATTTCGGACAGTTCACTAGCTAGCGGAGTAAGTATCGCTCAGGTTTTTAACAACGGCTGGAAAATCTCTGACTTAATGACAAACTTCGAATGGACAGGCAGCACAGATACAGACTGGAATAGCGCCACAAACTGGGACATAGGAATTGTTCCGGGAGGCACTTATACATCAGACGCTAGTGTAACTATCCCAAATACAACAAATAAACCTGAGCTCAATCTTTCAATGACGATAAAAAGCCTTTCGGTGGGCTCTTCTTCTGATAACAATGCAAAACTCACACTGGCTGGCAGCAATAACCTGACACTAACAGCAGCTTCCTCTCCACTTACAATTTACGGGACAGTAAATTACAGTGGAGAAGGTCGAATTTTAAACAGCACAGGAAGTGCGATAAACGACATAACTCACAACGGCACTGTGGAATACAGCGGAAGTGCGCAGACCATAGGCGATACAAATTACGCAAATCTGATTGTAAGCGGAAGCGCAAGCTCTTCTACAGACTTAAAAGTAAGCGGAAATTTTGCTAACAACGGCACCACAAGTTTAGCAAACACCGCAACTTTTACCGGCGCAGTTACAAACACTGGTACAATCACAAATACAGCTTCTACAACATTTTTGGAAAGCTACACAGGCACAAGTGGAAGCCTGATAGGCTCTACAAGCAGCGACCCTACAATTGAATTTAAGGGCGATGTAATTTTTGGAACTTTCACAGCAAACGGCGACACTGTAAAGCTTTCGGGAAGTGCAACCCAGAGTCTGACAACTAACAATCAGACTTTTCATAATATTGTTTTTGAAAATACTTCTGCTAGCGGAGTAAGCGTAAACGGCAATCTTACTTCTGATGGTACAATCACAAATAACACTAAGATTGTACTTGCTAATTCAGGAACAATGAGCTTTGCAGCCTACAGCGGAAGTGGAAGCATTTCAACAAGCGGGGCGAGCATAATTTCTAATGCAGGAACTGCAACCACAATCAGTTCGCTTACTGCAAGTGGGGATTGTACAATCACAAATAACGGAAGTGCGGCGCTTAGTCTGGCTAACCTTACCGCCACAAGCGGAAAAACATTGACACTGGCAAGTGCTGGCGACACTGCCCCACTGACTGTCGGGAACGCCAGCTGGAATTCCTGCAACCTGACAATCACCGACTCCGGCACAGTTGCCCTTTCTTCTTCAACAAGCACAAATCCGCTGGCAAGCCTTTCTGTACAAAGCGGCAGCCTGAACCTGCCAAGCGAAACCTACGCCACAGCCCTCTCAAACGCCGCAGGTGCCACCGTCACCGCCACAGGCCCAAGCCCGCTCACAGTAGCAGGCCCCCTCACAAATGCCGGCAGTCTGTCCATCGCAAGCAGCAGCACCAGCCCAATCACGGTCAACGGAAATTTAAACAACAGCGGAAGTCTAACTATTTCAGACACCAGCGCCAACCCAGGCAGCGTCACTATTAGCGGCACCATCACCAACGCCGGCAGCCTGACCCTCGCAAACGCCAGCCTGACCGCTGCTGCAAGCTGGACTACCACTAACACAGGCTCCTTCACCTGCGGCACAAGCACCGTAAACTTTACAGGCGCCGAAGCCACAATTGCCGGCAATCAGACCTTTTATAATGCGAACTTTTCCGGCGCTAATGCCCGGGTTACAGGAAACAATACATTCAGACAGGCAAACATTTACGGAGGGGGCATTACCTTTAGCGGCAGCAACACCTTTACAAGTGCAAATTTTGAAGCCGACACTACCCTTTCTGCAGACAACACCTTTACAACCTTTACCTGCAACAAGCCTGGAACAAGGCTCACCTTTGGTGACGGTTCAAGACAAAGAATTCAGGCAGAAGGAAGCACAGAAGGAACTTTTACAGTCACAGGAAGCGAAAGCAGCCCAGTAATTCTTGCTTCACAGACAGACAGCACAGACCAGGCTTCATGGTGGATTCTGGATATGGAAATTCCAAAGAATGCAAGCGTTCACTATGCAGGAGTCAGTTCTTCCTATGCAGAAAGCGACATTTCCGGCCTGGTTTTTGATTCTCATGAAGAAATTGAAGGAAGTACAGACGGCTGGTTTAACTTTGAAGGAATATTTTACTGGACAGGTTCCATTTCTTCAGACTGGACAGACAGGCTTAACTGGTCTCTAAAAAGAAATTCTGCCCGCCCGCCTGCAGTGCCCCCTGTAATAAACAACGCCTCCGCCACAATCATCCACATAGCTTCAGAAAGCGGCAGCCCTCTGGACTTTACCCAGATTACAGAAGACATTTCTTTAAACAATCTGATTATTGAAACAAATGCCATAATTGCAAAAGCAGTTTCTGCAAATTATATTCTTTTGCGTGGAGGAAATACCAGACTTTCTGCAGCTCTTACGGCAGACAAAGACATAATTCTTCTGGGAGAAAACTACAGCACAAAAGACCAGCAGACTGGAGTTGAAGGCATCTATGACTACCCGGGAGAATGTACCCTTACCCGGCTTTCTGATTCTGCCTATTCAGCAAGCCTGACCTGTTCTGCAGGGGCCTCTATAAAAGCAAAGAATTTCTATGCAAACGGAATTACGGCAGACAGCAGTGACGAATGGAGCCTGAACCTTCCTTCAAATTTCAATCAGGACACAACATTCGCCCTTGCTTATTTCTGTGATTTTACAGATTCAGCCTGCAAAGTGGCCAGCACAGACACAAAAGCCGCCCTGAAAATCGTAGCAGAAGAAACTTCCCTAAAAGAAGGCTATAAAGACGGCTGGGACTGGGAAGACTTTATAATAGAAGAAGCCTGTACAAGTGATGATGATGTACTTAAAGTTAAATTCAACAGACCTTTAAGAAATAAAGAAAGCCTTGTAAGCAACAATGCCTCAAAAATCATCATTTCCACTTCTTCTCTTGAATGTTCTGGAATCTACACAGACAGCAACTGTTCTACCACCCTCCCTTCAACAGATTCTGCCACAAGTGCAGAAGACTGTTATGATACGGTTTACCTTAAATCACCAGAAAGCTGGAATACAGATGCAGACGGCTCTTCTTCTGGAGCAGGAAGCGATAAATCTGGAATTACAAAATCTATAATTCCAGCCATAGGAATCCAGAGAAATTCAGCAACTTCTTCATCATTTATAACAGACCTGTATGGAAAACGGCTCCGCCACTACGCAGGCGGCACTGCATCATACAGCCCATATTCCGCCATCACAGACGGCTGCAGTCCTGTCCTTATAGCAGTTCTTACAGGCCAGGAACTTCATGACGAATATGATTCTACAAAAGGCGAAGCAAGCCAGCATTCCTATGATGCCCACAACTTTCTGGAATTCCGCTATTCCGAAGAAATTGTAATTGAAGAATGGGGAAGCGCCGGCACATCAGGAATCACAGGAACTTCAGAAAATATTCCTGTAACAGACAGTCTGGGCCTTGTAAAAGGCAGTCTTAGCGACCAGGAAAACCTTACGCTTGCAGGCCTCTGCCAGATTCAAAAGGGAAAGATTCACACTGCAAGCCAGGGAAGTGATGATAAATACATAAACGCATTTTATATTCCTTCATCTCAGACCTTAGACAGAATAAGACTTTCCATTGCAGGCCTCACGGAAGGCAGCCTTGCAGACAGAAGCGGCAATGCCCACAAAAAGTGGAAGGGCTATATAGAAAGCGCAGTTCAGCCATCCGGCACAGTCACCTTCCCTTCTTCTGATAATTCTGTTAATACAGGAGCAATAAAAGATAAAGCCGGAAACATTCAGTCCGCACCTAAATCAGAAATCACAGTGGATTCCACAGAAAACGGCCTCTACGGAAAATGGGATCTTACAGAACCTGCATTTGCACCTTTAAGGCTGGAAGCCTCTTCTGAATGGGCAGAAGGCAGCTATAATGAAGCATTGGGTAACAGCCTTTCCGGGGAACTTTATATAAATGAAATTGAATTCCATCTTTTTGACAACAAGCCCTCTTACAGCCAGAATGACGAAGCAGCATGGCACACAGAAAGAGGATGGATTTACAATAATTCATCTGACACCCTGTATACAGACTATTCCTATGCCGCAGATATTATTGGAGGAGCAAGAGGATTTGATTCAGATTCATCAAGAAGAACAGGAGGCGGAATCAGATATTCTTCACTTGCAGATGCAGTTTCTGCCTTTAAATACACGCCAAGCCAGCTAAGCGGTGCCACACCAGACCTCAGTTTTCAGGATACCCTGCCTTACAAGGGGGCAAAGGGAACTCTTTTTACAGGTTCCTCAGAAACAAGACGTGCCGCCGACCGCCATGACGGCCTTTACTTTGGACTTGAAATTGAATCACAGAAATACACATTTGCAGATTCCTTTACAGTTTCCTATGATGACACAAAAGGCTTTGTAACTGACCTTGCAGGCAACCGCCTTCGTTCTGCAACCGTTAAAACAATAGACAGAACTCCGCCTTCCTATGACATAACGATAAGCCCTGTAAACCAGAAAGAAGTCTGCCTTGTCTTTAATAAAAACATTGCAACCGATTCCTCAAAAATAAAATATTATGATTCAGACGGAAAAAAAGTTCAGATTCAGGAATCTTTTGCTTCCCTTATTCCGTCATGTTTTGAAATCATTACGATTGATTCAACAGGCTCAGCGGTTAAAAAAGATTCCCTGCAGCCAGACACTTCAGTTCCTGCAAAAATTCAGCACATAAGCTCAGATTCTGAATCAGGTCAGGAATTCACAATAATCACCCTTAGAATGGAAGAAAACATTTCTTATGATGACATTAAAAACTGCTTTATACGAATAAAATACCCGGATGCCTACGGAGAATTTTCTACAGACCCTATTACAGGAATTGAAAATGCCAGGGTAACTTTTATTCAGGATGAAATCGGCAACTATATGAATATGTATGAAGCCCATGCTCTTTCTGAATTTGCAGTAAACGTAATTGAAGCTCAGTATGCCTACACTTCAGACAGTCAGCCAGACATAGGCTGGTCAGTTCACGACTGGAACGCAGACCAGCAGTCTTTTGGAACCCTTCCTCTTAATCATGATTATGATATTGTTGCTTCTACTGCAGAAGGTGTAGAAGGTGCCCTTTTATGCTTTGCAACTTCCCCAGATCAAGCTTCTGTTTCTACAAAAATCAATAAGGATTTGAATCTTTCTTACAGAATATGGCTGCCTGCTCTGGGCGGATTTTCTTTGCCGGCCTTTACTTTTACCCCTAGTCAGGAAGGCTCTTATAAAAGTGTAAGTGCCCTGCAGAAGGAAAATCAGCTGATTCACACAATTCCTTCTGATATGACCAGCGAAATTACAGCGGGAAGTCAGGTCTTATTCCTTTATGCCCTTACAGATTCAAGCGGCAGCCCCCTTACAATCTGCAATATTCCTGAATATGATTTTTCTACAGGACTTTACGACGTTACATCGTCAAACAGGATTCCGCTTTTTGCCCTGCGCCAGCTTGATTTTTCTGACCTTCTTTCTCTGGATTTGTGGTCTTTCAGGCTTAAAGGGCTTACCTTGCAGAGGGGGGGCATTACAATCTTTAATAATGTAATTAATGTTTCTAAGGGAGAATCCCTTACCCTTCAGGTTGATATGGCGGAAGAAGGTCGTCTGAATGTTATGGTCATGACTCTGGACGGCAATATAATTGAATACCTTTCTCATGGAAATGTTTCTGCAGGAAGCCATCATTTTACCTGGGACGGAAAAAACCGCCGCGGTTCACCTGTTGCCAGAGGCCTCTATTTTATCCGCGTAACAGGTTCCGGCATAGACGAAACCCGAAAAGTCATGGTTGTTAGATAAGAAAGGGAATGACCTGTCAATTGAGACTTGCGCCCCAAGGACCACTCTTAGTCATCCCTCTTTTTTTTCACCAAAAATCTTTGCAAAATGAAAAAAGCCCAGATTCCAGATTCCAAAATCGTGACCGCCGGAAGTTTCATACCAGCGGAAGTTTTCTTCTTCTTTTAAAGATGAAGAAAGACGGGGTATAAGTTTGGCGGCATTTGAATGTGAACCAAAGGCAATTGAATCTTCCTTTCCGCAAATATTATAAAAGTAATTTACAGGATATTCAGGGTGTGAATCTACATAATTTGAAACTCTGGATGCATCATAAGAAGTAGGAGCCGCAGAAAAAGCCCCGAACCAGCTGATTAAATCAAGACATTCGCAGATTCCGATATTTATAGTCTGCATTCCGCCCATAGAAAGTCCTGCCATTGCCCTGCCCTGACGGTCTGTTTCAGTTGAATAATTAGAATCTATGTAAGGAATCAAATCATTTCTAAGTTCCTGTCCGAATTTATAAAAAGCAAGATAAGCCTTGTTTGCATCAGGGTCGGTTCCAGAACGTCCGTTTGGAGTTACAATAATAAAAGGCTCAATTTCTCCCTTTTGAATCATGTTGTCCATAATTTTTTTTACAAGGGAATCATTGTCTTTCATGCCCCACTCGTTTTCATTTCCCCCAATTCCATGCATAAGATACAAGACAGGATATTTTTTTCCTGCCGCACTCTCTTCTTCATAACCTTCCGGCAGATAGACATTTGCATGTTTTTCATTTTCAGAACCATCACCATAATATTTTTTTGACATGTAGGTAATGTGCTCAATTTTCCCGCCGCCTTCTTTTACGGGTCTTCTGTATTCCGCAGGGATAAAATCATAATTTGTAATGACTTTATGCTCCTCTTTAATTGCTTCTTCAATCTGATTATTCACAGCCTGCTCCTTTTTCCCTGAACATGAAATAAAAAGTGACAGAAAAATCACAACTCCTGCAACAGCTTTTTTCATACGAACCTCATAATTTTTTATTCTGTTAAACGTTTTACTAAGTTTTATAACAAAATTCAATACGGAAATTCCCCTAGTCTTTAAATCACTTTACCCCTACTTCCTACACTTGAAGTTTTTTACTATAATATGTTCCTATGAGTAACGAAAATCAGAATAATCACAATAACGAAAAGAGAGACCCGCTGCTCTGTCATTGGGCAGATCAGATGGCTAGCCAGATTATCCGCGAAAAGGGAGATCTGGATTCATACACCTGTGCATCAGGAATTACACCTTCGGGAACCGTTCACCTTGGAAACTTCCGCGAAATTATTACTGTAGACCTGGTAGTTCGTGCCCTCCGCGACCGTGGCAAGAATGTACGCTTTATTTATTCATGGGATGACTACGATGTTTTCCGCAAGGTTCCAGCCAACATGCCAGACCCGGAAATTCTTGAAAAATATCTCCGCTATCCTATTACAGAAGTGCCAGACACAACCGGCCGCAACGAAAACTATGCCCGCCACCATGAGGTTGATATTGAAACTCAGCTGCCACGCGTTGGCATTCAGCCGGAATTTTTGTATCAGGCAAGCCGCTACCGTGCAAACCGCTATGCAGAAGGCATGAAAAAGGCCATGCAGAAGCGCGACGTTATTAAGGAATGTCTTAACGAATACCGCGACGATGCCCACAAGATGAAGCCTGAAGACGTTTACTGGCCTGTGGCAATTTTCTGCGGAAAGTGCCAGAAGGACACAACTGAAATTACAGACTACGACGGCGAATACGGAATTACTTATAAGTGCGAATGCGGTAACTGCGAAACTGCTGACATCCGTACCTTTAAGGGCGCAAAACTTGGCTGGCGTGTAGACTGGCCAATGCGCTGGAACGAAGAAAAGGTTGTGTTTGAGCCGGGTGGAAAAGACCATATCAGCCCGGGCGGAAGCTATGATACTGCAAAACTCGTAAGCAAGCGTATTTACAATTGGGATGCTCCTGTTACAATGCGCTACGACTTTGTAAACCTTAAAGGCGTTCCAGGCAAGATGTCTTCTTCTAAGGGTAAGGTAATTGCTCTTCCTGATGCTCTGGACGTTTACCAGGCAGAAGTTCTCCGCTACCTTTTTGCGGGAACAAGACCTAATACAGAATTTGCCATCAGCTTTGATATGGACGTTCTTAAGGTTTATGAGGACTACGACAAGACTGAGCGTATTGTTTACGGAATTGACAAGGCAAAGAGCGACGACCACTTTAACAAGGAAAAGCGCATTTACATGCTCAGCCAGATTGACGGCAAGATTCCAGAAACAATGCCGTATCAGATTACAATCCGCCAGCTTACAACACTGCTCCAGATTTATTCTGGTGATATTGATGCCGTAATTAAGGCTCTTGGTGATGTAAAGCCTGAACAGGAAGAAAGATTGCGCCGCCGCATTGAATGTGCATGGTTCTGGGTAAAGCATTCTGCTCCTGACTGTGCACCGGACTTCTGTTTTGAACTCCGTAGCGACGGAAGCAAGGCAGACCTGAGTGGCGACCTTTTGACTGCCGTTAAGCGCGTTCGCGATGAGGTTCTTCCAAAACTCGATACCTTCCAGATGGACAAGGAATGTCAGCAGGCTATGTATGACATTGCTACCGAAATGGGAATTGAATCAAAAGCCCTCTTTACAGCACTTTACCAGGCTTTGATTGGCAAGGAACAGGGGCCACGCCTTGGAAGTTTCTTCAGAATTATCGGAAAAGACCGTCTGAGCAAGATTCTTAGCGTATACTAATTAAAAAGCACAAGAATCAGAATAATCAGATAAGGAAAAGAAATAAAGAATGAAGACGGCATATCAGGCAGAATATTCTGCAGGTATGCCGAAAAGAAATCTGCACAGCAGAAAATCAAGACCGCTGCCACAATACGCAGCGGCTTTTTTTTGCCCAGAAAAACTGCCGCCAGAGCCATCCAGCCCCGCCCGCTGGAAATATTCGGTACAAAAGAAGAAATGCGCATTGCAAGGAAGGACCCTGCAAAACTTGCATAAAAGGCTGCAAGTCCCCATGAAAAAATCCTCATATAGCGGGGGTCAACACCATTCTGCTCCAGAACCAAAGAATCAGAACCAGTAATGCGGATGTAAAGGCCGGGCCTGGACTTTGCAAGAAAAATAAGGGCAGCCGTAATCAGAATAAGTGCTGTAAGCAGGGCAAGAAGTTTTACGTTTTGTGGATTAAATACAAAAGAGTCAGAAGCCAGAACTCCCCGGGTTCCAAATAAAAGAAAAGAAAAACAGGAAGGCAGGGCAGAAAAAAGCAGGTTCAGGGCAATAGCCGCAATAAACTGATTTGCCCGGAATTTTTCTATAAGAAGGGAAAAGCCCATAGTTATCAAAACAGAAAGAATAGATGAAATCATGACACCCAGAAAAGCGTTTCCAGTGCCCAGAGTAAAAGCATAAGTGAAAAAAGCAGAAAGAGAAATCAGACCGTCCAGAAAAAGAGCCAGAACTCCTGCATATTCACTAAAAAGAGCGCCGATTGAAGCGAGCATAAGAGGAACTGAATAAGAAATCATGTCAAAAAGTATCATTTACTGCCTCCCGCACGGTGGGGCAGGCTCCATGGGAAAGCTATCAGAAAAAGAACCAGAGCCTGAATAAGTGCGCTTATGTCAAAGCCAAAGTTGTGATACAAGGCCGCCTTGTTTGCGTAAGTTGTAAGAAAAGCAAGCAGAAGTGAAGAAGGAATTAAAAGAAGCGGATTTGATTTTGCAATCAGGGCTGCAGAAAGAGAGTTCCAGCCCATTCCGCCGTAAAAACCTGAATGACAAGCAAAATAGGTTCCGCAAACTGCAAGGGCACCGCAAATTCCATGCATTCCGCCAGAAATAAAAGATGAAGTGTAAAAAAGCTGGCGGGAATTATAAGCACAGTAGCGGGCAAAAATCGGGGAGATTCCGTAAATCTGCAGGCGTCGGCCATAAGCGGTTCGATAGATAAAGAAAAAGAAGAGGATGCAGAGTGCCAGCGTAAAGAAAAAAGAAATATTCAGGGGAGAAGGCTTTAGGATTCCTGTAAGGCGGAAATTCTCCGGGATAAAGGCCGTTGCCAGTAAGTTGTCGCTTTTACTGCGGAAAGGGCCGCTTATGAGGCCGTCTACAAAAGGGATAACGGCTGCAGAAGTAATGAATGTGGTAAAGAGATAGTCGGCCCGCTTGCGGAATTTCAGGAATGCGCAGAAAAATGAAAGCAGCCCGGCGGAGAGGAATGAAAGGAGGAAGGCGGCAGGCAGGGCGATGAAGGGGGGGAGTGGCACAGCAGCCGCAAGAAAAACTGCCGCCACAAAGCCGCCCGCGTAAACCTGACCTTCCCCACCCAGGTTAAATTCCCCAGATTTTACGGAAACGGCGGCTCCAAGACCGCCCGCCATATAAAGAGAAGCCAGATTTAATGCTGTTCCTAAATAAAATACGTTCATTATCAATCCGTTCTGCTACCTTTTCCAAAATACACTTTTGTGCCGCCCGCTTCAAGCCTGTGCAGCCTTGCAAAGAGTCTTTCTGTGGCCTGAACATCAAGCCCGTGAGTTGGATTAAAAAGATACAGTTCTTCAGGTTTTTCTGCAAGTTCCCTTTCAAGAACCAGCCTCTGCAGCATTCCGCCAGAAAGGCAGGAAGCCTTTTCATTAAGGCGAATGTTTACATCAGCTTTTTTTAACAGATTTACCGCATATTCAACAAGCGCTTTCTGTTTCAAATCACAATGACGGGCTGTTAAAAGCTGAAGAATCGTAAGGTTGGGATTTGAAGAACGCAAGGCAATTTCAGAAGGAATATAGCCCACCTTAGGATTTTTTCCAAAACCTGCAAAAAAATCATCTTCTGAAATTTCAACACTTACAAAATCATTATCTGTATTTCCATTGCTGTTCAGGCCATACAGTTTTTCTGCAATATAATTTTCAGAAATTTCAGACGCAGCCTTTTCTTCCAGCACAAGCCCATTCTGCAAAAGAATAATCTGGTCAGATTCCTGCAATGACTCGCGAAGATGATGGGTAATCAGAATGATTATCATGCCGTCTTTTGTAAGGGCTCGCAGTTTTTCAGGCGGAATATAAGGAGGTTCATCCAGAATAAGTACGCGTGGATTTTTCAGCAGGGCATTTACCAGTGACACAAAAAAGCGGTCTTCCTGCGAGAGTTCCTTTACAAGCGTACTTGATTTTCTTCCCGCAAGCCACTGCCCCAGCAGTGCTGCAGCCCTCTCTCCGTCAAATTTCCCCTGCCCCAGCTTAAGGTTTTCCTGCACAGAAACCCCCGGCGCCAGGGCGGGTCTCTGCTGCACACAGCAAATCCCCCAGCGCAGAGCGTCCCGCGGGCTTGCAAAAGCCACATCCCGCCCGTCTATGCGCACTGTTCCGGAAGTGGGCCTTACACTGCCGCAAATCACTCTGGCAGCAGTAGATTTACCAGCACCATTTTCTCCAAGCAGGGAATAAATCTTTCCCTCCTGAAAAGCCAGGGAAATGCCGTTGAGTACACTTTTATATGAATACTTTACGTGAATATCTACTAATTCAAGCATTGTTAAAGTCCTCTGGCAGGCAAGGTCAGGCACCAGTTCCCCTAATTCTCTAAACTTACTTTATCTCAAGCGCACCGCTTTTTATATCATCAAGCAGGGCTGCCATTTTTTCGCGAACATCAGCTGGAACAGCGGCAATGTAGTTTTCATCATCCTGAACAAAATCCACAAAACCTTCTTTAATTCCAACCATTTTTGCAGTACCCCACGGAGTTTCCCCGCGCAGGAATTCTGCCGTAACCTGTTCTGCCATTTTTTCCTGCTCCATAATGCTGCTGGAAATTACAGTTCCCGGGGCCTTTGCAAAACCGTTATTGTCAAACCATGTTACATAAACTCCGTTTGTCACTGCAGAAGAAATAACACCCTGAGAAGCACCTCCGCAAATTGGCAGAAGCACGTCAACTCCTGTTTTAATTACGGCATCAGAAAGCTCTGCGCCCTTTGTTGCGTCATACCAGTTGCCGATTACCCTGAAATCAACGGTTGTTCCTTCAAAGGCAGCCTGACCTCCCTTTGTAAAATACGGAAGAATTATATTATTCATAACAGGATATTCCTGGGCGGCAATCAAAGCCATTTTGTGACTTTTAGACATAAGTCCGCCAATATAACCTGTAAGATAAGCCTGCTCATACTGATTATAGCAGACTGTATGAATGTTTTCGTTTCCTTCTTTTGTTGCATCAAGAAGAATGAATTTCTGATTCGGGAACTGAGCAAGAACAGGTTCAACCAAATCCGGTAAAGAAGGATTTGAAGAAATAATTACTTCATACTTCTGTTCTGCCGCAAGGGCAGTAATTTTCTGTCCCCATTCAGCCTGATTTGTTCCGGCTTCCATTACAAAAAGCGCAGTGTCATTATATTTGTCCACCGCTTTTCTTATTCCAGAAACAAGCATGGAATAAACAGGACTGTCATCTATAATTCCAGGTACAAAAACCGCTATTGTCTTTTCAGACGCCTTTTTAGAGCATCCGCCCAAAGTAAAAATTAAAGCCGCAGCAAGGGCTCCAAGCAAAATATTTTTTTTCATTTTATCCTCACATATCCCTTTCTTGGGATGAGGATATAATAGTTTTATATAAAACTTTTGTCAATGTGTGTAAGACCGCTGGCAGCCCTGCGGGCATTGAGCTTGTCGAAACCACCGCATTACTTAAGAAAAATTTTCCTCAATACGCTCCAGCATGGCAGTAAATTCAGCTTTTTCTTTTTCTGAAAAGCCTTTGTAAAATGTAGAAATCAGTTCCTTTGAAATTCCGCTGGTCACTTCGGTGTATTCGCTGCCCTTTTTTGTAAGCGACAGGATGCGGGAACGGCGGTCGCTTTCATCAGCTCTGGAAGAAACAAGCCCTTCCTGCTCAAGTTTGCGCACAAGAACCGTTGTAGTAGACTTATCCCTGTTGATTGCCCGGGCCAAATCTCCCATTGTCATGCTGCCCTTCTTACACAGCTGAAAAAGAATATTTCCATGAGAAGAAGCAAAATCCGGCAGTCCGCGTTCTTTTAAGCGCGAAATCAGAAAATCTGAAGAAAGAGAATGAACATGCGAAAGTAAAGAAATAGAAGAATTGATTTCCATGTCTCTTATTTTATCACATATTTGCATTTATTTTCTTGTAATTAGCAGAAAAAATTGTTACCATTTAAATATGTACGGATTTTTAATTAAGAAAAACTTCTGCGATGGATGGGATAACCTTCTTTCTGTTATCATAACAAATGTTATCTTTCTTTTTGTCGGACTTGGTCTTATAGCCATGAATGCTTTTTTTGCAAAAACAGACAGCGATATTCTTGCAGTTTTGGGTTTTGTAATTTCCTTTATTGTTGTAAGCATTGTAATTTTTGCCTATGGTGATTCTGCAGCCGCCATAGCAGACTTCCGCGGCATTCACTATGCAGATTTCTTTAAGGCTATTCCAGGGGTTCTAAAAGATGCAGTCCTTTTTGGCTTAATGTGTGCTTTTATAACAATAGTTTCAGGCTTTTCAATCCGCTATTATTTTTCCCAGCAGACTACAATGTCATTTATGCTGGGAGTAGCAATCGTCTGGATAGACGTATTCATTCTTCTTTCTCTTCAGTGGTTTGTTGCCCTGCGCTCAAATATGCACAATAATTTTACAAAGTGCCTGAAAAAATGCTTCATCATCTTTTTTGATAACACAGCCTTTTCTGTTCTGACGGCACTTTATACCCTGATTCTGATTATTCTTTCAGTTCTCTTTATAGGTTTTCTGCCTTCCATTGCAGGAATAGAAATTGCACGTGCAAACGCCCTCCGTCTGCGCCTATACAAATATGACTATCTGGAAGAACACCCTGAACTGCAGACAAAACGTCAGCGAAACCAGATTCCCTGGGAAGAACTCATTTATGACGACCGCGAAGCCTTAGGCCCCCGCAAACTCCGCAGTTTCCTTTTCCCTTGGAAAGACGAACAGAATTAAAACAAACAACTATAAAAAAAGGCCGTTCCCAAAAGGAACGGCCCTTTTTTGAGGTAGTTTCGACAGGCTCAACCACCAGAATACATTAATTTACTTGCACATCAAAAGTGTCTTAGCATCAAGATTAACTTTTCCAGAGCCATTCTTAAGCAGAGTGAGGGAAAGTGAATTTCCTTCGTTTGCAAGGTGAGCTACTGTAGCAAAAGAATCAAGTTTTGCAGCATCCAAAGTGCTCTTCAAATCAGAAGCTTCATTTGTAAAGCTGAACCATGCAGTCATTTTTTCTGCCTTAACAAAATCTGCAAAGCACTTAAGATCTGCATCAGCAACTTTAGCAAGGTCAAGACCGTCAACAACTACAGAATCAAGTTTGATTCCTCCCTCTTTAAGAGATTTAAGAGTGTTAACAACCTTTGGCAAAGTAAATGTTTCCTGATTAAAGTTCAAAATTGTACGGTTGCGTACGATTTCTTCATTCAAATCAGAGATGTTAAAATTCTTTTTCTTAGCAATTTCTGCAAGAACGCTTGAATACCAGGCAATTACGTTTGAAGACTGCTGATCAAAAGAAACATGAACAAGAGCCTTGTCGTTCAAAAGTGAATCAATTCCGAACTGAACAAGAACAGAAGTCTTTCCAAGACCTTTTTTTGCAGTTACAAGACCCATTTCTCCGTCTTTGAGTGCAGCATTTGTTGCATCAAAATAGCGAACAGGGCTGTGTGGGATTAAATCTTTCTTTTCCATTAGACCGTCTCCTTATTATTTCTTTCCTGCAGCCTTAGCTTCTTTATATTTAGCCTGAAGCTCTTCAGAAACATTGTTTGGAACCTTACCATACTTAAGGAATTCCATTGTGAATTCACCCTTACCCTGAGTAGAAGAACGGAGGATAGTAGAGAATCCGAACATTTCAGAAAGTGGAACTTCTGCGTTTACAGTAGAAGTGTTGTTTTCATCAGTAGAATCTACGATTACACCACGGCGCTGGTTGATAAGACCGAAGAGGTTACCCTGGAACTCTGTAGGGGCTGTCATCTGTACCTTCATGATTGGTTCGAGGATTACAGGCTTAGCCTTCATGTAACCTTCGCGGAAAGCACCAATAGCGGCAATCTGGAATGCGTTATCGTTAGAGTCTACAGGGTGATACTGACCATCATTAATTGTAATCTTAACACCTACGATAGGAGCTCCAATCAAAGAACCTTCCTTCATAGCCTTCTGGAAGCCCTTATCACAAGAAGGGATATATTCGTTAGGAATAGCTCCACCCTTGATTGCGTCTACAAACTCGTAGTCTTTTTCTGAATCTGGCTCCATGAAGCCGGCAACACGACCGTACTGACCAGAACCACCAGTCTGCTTCTTGTGAGTGTAGTTAAAGTCACCCTGCTGAGTGATAGATTCACGGTAAGCAACCTGTGGAGCACCAGTTATAACTTCACAGTTGTATTCGCGCTTCATACGTTCAACGTATACTTCAAGGTGAAGCTCACCCATACCCTTGATGATTGTTTCATTAGATTCTGGATCTGTGTATACGCGGAAAGTAGGGTCTTCCTTAGTAAAGCGGTTAAGAGCCTTAGACATCTGCATTGCAGCCTGTTTGTCTTTTGGAGTGATGGAAAGAGAAATTACAGGTTCTGGAACGTACATAGAAGCCATAGAGTAGTTAACTCCACCGTTTACGAATGTATCACCAGAAGCACAGTCTACACCAAAGAGTGCAACGATATCACCTGCACATCCTTCGTTAATATCTTCCATCTGAGCAGAGTTCATGCGGACAAGACGTCCAACCTTGAATCTCTTCTTATTGCGGGTGTTGTAAAGTTCTTCACCCTTCTTAATCTTACCCTGATAAATACGTGTATAAGTAAGCTGACCGTACTGACCGTCATCAAGTTTGAAACCAAGAGCAACACAAGGCTTGTTATCAACTGATTCAAGTTCAACTTCTGCTTCGTTGTTGTCAAGGTCAAGAGCAACGTTGCGAACTTCGTTTGGAGCAGGGAGATAGCGGATAACTGCATCCAAAAGTGGCTGAATACCCTTGTTTACGTGAGCTGAACCGCAGAATACACCTACAAACTGTTCAGCAAGAGTTCCCTTACGGATAGCAGCAATAACCTGCTCTTCTGGAACTCCATCGTAACCATTTTCCATGATTGCTTCCATCAAAGAATCATCAAACATAGAAGCAGCATCAAGAAGTTCTTCACGATACTTTTCTGCATCAGCCTGCATGTTTGCAGGAATTTCTGCAATGCGGAGGTCTTCACCGTTTGGTCCGTCAAAGTAGATAGCCTTCATTCCAACCAGGTCTACAACACCTTCAAGTTTGTCTTCAAGACCGATTGGAAGTTCCATCATGTATGCGTTCAAACCGAGCTTTTCGCGGAGCTGAAGACGTACACGAAGTGGGTTAGCACCCTGACGATCACACTTGTTTACAAATGCAACGCGAGGTACATGGTAGCGTTTAAGCTGACGGTCTACAGTGATTGACTGTGACTGAACACCGGCAACGGCACAAAGAATCATGATAGCGCCGTCCAAAACGCGAAGAGAACGTTCAACTTCTACAGTGAAGTCAACGTGACCCGGTGTGTCGATAAGGTTGATTGTGTAGTCTTTCCACTGAACCTGTGTAGCAGCAGACTGGATTGTAATACCGCGTTCGCGTTCCAGTTCCATGTTGTCCATTACAGCACCAACACCGTCCTTACCACGAACTTCGTGAATTGCGTGAATCTTGTTACAGTAGAACAAGATACGTTCAGAAGTTGTTGTCTTTCCTGAGTCAATGTGGGCACTGATACCGATATTTCTTACTTTTGAAATATCCCAAGCCATATTAATACCTCTTTTAAAAAAATTATTCGTAGATTATACTTATCGGGATATTCTACAGAAAAAATGGACTAAATTCAACCCTCGCCCGACCTAAAAGTCAAAAGAGAGACGGAAGGTGCATTTTACTTTTTTCCATAAGAAAGCGGCAGAAGCAGAAAGGGTAAGTTTTTGCTTTGAGATTTCTGAATTCTTTTCTGTAAGGGAAAAGGCGGCATTTGAAGTAATATTTACTTTTGAAGAAGTTGAATAATTAAGGGCCGCAGAAAACCTGTAAGTATTTGTAATACAGTTATAGTTTTCAGAAGGAGATGTCGTGACTGCGGCAGCTAATGAAGGAGAAAATTTTCCTATATACCAGACGTTTTTTGCCTGCAAAGTGGCACTGTTAAAAGAAAAAGAAAATCCTGAGACCGGCACTTCTCCAAAAAATTCAGGTAATTCTGTCTTTAACTGCATATTTGCCACTGCGCTAAGCTGAATCATAGTTAATGGGAATAAAAACTGACTGCCAATTCCTGCCTTAAAAGCATGTTCTTCATCACAAAGATTCAGACCGTTATAAATAGAAAGTCCTGAATTAATAAAAACAGGAAACTTCTTTCCTTTATAAACGGTTTTGTAACGTAAATTTATGCGGAACTGACACTGGGGTTCTATCACCTTGGCGGAAGCAGAAAGAAATGATGAATCAGAATAGAAGGCAGAAGCTGTAAAAGAAAAACGGGAAAAAGACAGTCGGCTTTCTGTACGCAGCCAGCCCTTATAGGGCCCAAAAGGACTTTCATTTGCCCCGCCCGTAATACAGATTTTTAAGACAGAATTTACAGCAGAAAGCTGAAAGGCAGAACAAAAGTGACCGCCTGCGGCGTAATAGGGTTCCTCTAAAAACCAGGAAGAACTTTTTAATTCAGGGTAAGGAAAAAGCCCCGCAGCAGAAGAAAGAGAAAAAGCAGTGCCCCAAAGGGGCGGTAAAAGCAGACAGAAACTTGCAGCAAGTTTTTCTTCTTCAGGTGAATACCAGCAGTTGCTTTTTACAGAAAATTTTTTGCGGCTGAATCCGCCCTGAAAAAAGAGGCTTACCGGCTTTGAGAAAGATGAATAGCCTGGAAGCGAAGCCGTAATGCCGGATGCAGAAGAAGAACTGCCCGCAAAGGGAGAGGCCGAAGCAGAAATAAGGGGATTATTCATTTTTGAAAGCAGACCGCCGGCAGAAAGATTTCCGCATTTAAAATAAAAGGGATAATTTTTTGAAAGCCTGTCGTTTGTGGCAGTAAGGCCAAAGTTGTAATCATCTTCACAAAGAGTAAAACGGATTTCTCCTACAGGCATTTTACTTCTAAAGCCAAAAGTATTTGAAAGGCTCAGACTGTCATATAATTCCAGAGAAAAATATTTTGAAAAAAGTCCTTCTGCGGCTTTAAGACGGCACAAAGGCAAAATCCCCAGAAACAGATAAATCATCATCATATATTTTTTTAACATATAGCCCATACTTATATACTTGCCGCTAAATGTTAAAACACGAAATGATTTTGAAAAAAAAATCCCCGGATTTGCATTTTTTTTTACAAAGCCGGGGACTTAGGAGTAATTATTATGTTTTTTTAATTCGTTGTGCTTGTTACAAAGCTTTCAGCCTTTGCAAATTCATCAATCTTTACGATTCTTGAACGCCAGTATTCGGCTTCACTCTTTGTAGTATAAGGTCCAACCCTTACACGATAGTAAAGTTTAGACTTGTTATCCTGATAGGTGAATACATCTGCAGGAATCTTGTTTTCATCAAGGATTGAGCGGGCATTATCTGCGCCTTTTTTATTGCTGTAGGCTGCAACCTGTACCCAGAACTGAGTTTTCTTTGGTTCAGTTTCTACTGTTACAGAAGCGTTACCTTTTACAGTTACGTTTGGCTTTGAAACTTTGGCAGGAGCGGATTTTGCAGGCGCTTCCTTAACAGGCGCTTCCTTAACAGGTGCTTCCTTAACTGGAGCTTCCTTAGCAGGTGCTTTTGAAACAGCGCTCTTTGCAGGAGCTGCCTTTTCAACATCATCATTTTCAACAATATTAATAGAAGAAGGATTTTCCTTTACCTCTGGAACATTCACTGTAATATTAATATTCTGTGGCTGGCTTGCGGCCTGAACCTGACTTTCTGCGGCATATCCGTTTTTAAGAGCATTAAGGTCAATTGTTGTTGCGCCACCGTATACCGTAGTGTTATCAGCAAGCACAATCATGTCGCTTACCTTCTGGGCACTTACAGGAACCGGAGCTGGAGGCTGAACGTCTATCTGGCTTGTCCATCCGTTACCTGCAGATTCTGTTACCGGAGTCTTTGATTTTTCTACAGGAGCAACGCTTGCAATGGCAGGAGCAGGACTTCTGGCCGGAGAATAAAGGATTCCGGCAGTTCCCAAAACAACCAATAAAAAAGCTCCTACAGCGGCGATAATCCATAAAGTTTTTTTCTGTTCCATAAAATTCCTCTTTTCACTGGTAAAATACCAGCCACCTTGTTTTACTTATCGGAAGATAGAATTTTTACTTTAGGAATAATTTTTGATGATTTGAATTTCCTTGCCTGTTTTTTGATATTCCTGCAAAAGATTGCGCTGGGCATGAAAACGGCGGAAAATCTGGCGGTAAGAAAGATGGTCGCGGCGGCGGGCACGGCAAAGGCGGGTAAAAAAAGGGGCCTTTACAAAAAGGATTTTTTCACAGCGGTCTAAAAGTTCCGGCGTCTTATACAAAACCGTAGCGTTTATGATTGTTTTTTCGTGGCTTTCTATAAACTCGTTTATCTTTTCTGTAATAATCGGGTAAACAATTGATTCCTGAACTTTCAGCAGTTCTGGGATGGCAAAAAGCAGCTGACCTAAAGCCCTGCGGTCTATAGAACCATCTGCGCGGGCAATCTGCAGATTGTGCTGAACAGCATAGGGTGTAAAGGTTTCCAGAATGCGGTCGCGGGCAATTTCTATGGCCTGGTGAACAAGAAGGTCGGCATCTACAGAAGACCAGCCTTCTTTTTCCATTTGGGCACAGATATAGTTTTTTCCGGCAGCCATGGGCCCCACTACAGCAAGCACCTTTGGCATCAGTGGAATTCTCCCCAGTTTTTGCCGTATTCAATACTTACGCGCAGAGGCACGCTAAGTTTTACGGCATTTTCCATCCTGTCTTTTATCAGGGCAAGAGTCTGATCTATGACTGTCTGGTCATCAGGGCATTCAAAAATCAGTTCATCATGAACCTGGAGCAAAAGGCGGGCTGGAGACGCTGATTCGCGGAGGGCCTGACTTACAGAAAGCATTGCCTTTTTTACAATATCTGCCGCACTGCCCTGCACAGGTGTGTTTACGGCAACGCGTTCTGCGGCAGATTTTTCCAATTTGTTTTTACTGTTGATATTCAAAATAGGACGGCGGCGGTGGAAAATGGTTTCTACATAGCCGTTTTCTTCTGCAAAATGAACGGTTTCGTCTATAAAATCGTTTATTTTTGAGTACATCTTAAAATAGTTGTTGATAAAGTCAGAAGCCTGAGTTCGGGAAATTTCAAGGTCGCGGGCAAGGCGGAAGGCGCTCATACCGTAAATTACGCCAAAGTTGATTGTTTTGGCAGTGCGGCGCATTTCTGGAGTAACCTGTTCAACTGGAACTCCGTAAATTAAGGCGGCAGTGGTCTTGTGAACGTCGGTTCCTTCTATAAAGGAGCGGCACATATTAGGGTCGCCGCTAAGGTGGGCAAGAACCACAAGTTCAATCTGGGCGTAGTCTGCAGAAATAAGAACCTTGCCTTCCGGGGCGGTAAAGGCTGTACGGATTCGGCGGCCAGCATCACTGCGGACAGGAATATTCTGCAGGTTTGGGTCGCGGGAAGAAAGGCGGCCTGTTGCAGTTCCTGTCTGAATAAAATCAGTATGAATTCGTCCATTTCTGTCTGTCATGGTTGGCAAAGTTTCTACATAAGTAGACTGAAGTTTTGCCATTTCGCGATATTCCAGAATCATGCGGGGAACTTTATCTACATAGGAAAGTTCTTCCAGAACAGAAGTATCTGTTGAATATCCCCTTTTTGTCTTTTTTCCTGGAGTGAGTCCGCGTTCTTCAAAAAGTACGTTCTGCAGCTGCAAGGGAGAAGCAATGTTGAATTCGTGCCCTACCTCTTTGTAGATTTCTTTTTCTATATCAGCAATGCCCTGGGTAAGTTCTGCATTGTAATTTTTCAGGAAGGCAGAATCAAGGTGGATTCCTTCAAGTTCCATTTGGGCAAGTACAGGCAGAACTTTCATTTCTACATTATTATAAAGTTCATTATTTTCCATTTCCGGCGCATATTTCTGCCATAACTGGAAGGTAAAATCTGCATCTTCTGCGGCATAAGGCACTGCTTTTTCCAGAGGAACGTCTGCAAAGGTCTGCCCTTTTGAAACAACTTCATCATATTCAATTCCATGAAGTCCCAGAAGGCTTTCTCCCAGATATTCAAGGGAATAGCCGTTTTTGCCGGTACGGTCTGGTTTCTGCAGCCAGGCGGCAATCATTGTATCCTGAATCCGGGCTTTTATCTGAAAAAGACTCTGACTGCCGGAAGCGGCAAAAAGTCCGTTTGAAATAAGAACTTTAAGGTCAAATTTTGCATTATGAAAGATGATTGTAAGTTCTGGATTTTCAAAAAGGCGGCGCAATTGAAGCATAACGAAAGACTTTGGCAATCCTTCTGAAGAAGCAAAGAGGTCATCACTTTCTTTTTCAAGCGGAACGTAAACGGCTTCACCGGCTTTTATACAAAGACTGAATCCTATGATTTTTGCATTAACTGTATCAAGAGAATCTGTTTCTGAATCGTAGGCAAGAGTGCGGGCGGCAATTGCTTCATCTATAAAGGAAGAAAGTTCTGATTCAGAAAGAATCGGGCGGTAATTACCCTTATTTTGCTTTACTTCTACTGCAGGGCTTTCCTGAACCGGCATTTCCACAGCAGTCTGTCCTTCTTCTACACCCATAGAAGCGTACTGTTTTGCAACGCTTGGAACATCAAAAGCAGAAAGCATTTTGGCGGCGGCAGAATAATTAAAAGTGACTGGACTGGAAGAAAGGGCGGCGTCAATTTCCGGGCAGGGAACGGTGTCGCAAAGGCGGACCAGTTTCTGACTGAAATAGGCATTTTCTCGGCCTTCTATAAGTTTTTTCTGATTTGCCCCTTTTATTTCTTCAATATGAGCATAAATTCCGTCCAAATCATTATATTCATTTAAAAGTTTGGCGGCAGTTTTTACTCCAATGCCATGCACGCCGGGAATATTATCCGCAGTATCGCCATAAAGGGCAAGCAAATCTAAAAGCTGGGCAGGTTTTACTCCCCATTCAGCTTCAACGCCATCTGCTCCAGTGACCTTCCATGTGGAAGCACCAGTTTCCGGCTTAAGAATCTGGGTAGTCTCATTTACCAGCTGCATAAGGTCTTTATCTCCGCTAAGTATGCGGCAGGCACGACTAGATTCCTGGCACTTGCGGGCAACGGTTGCAATTATATCATCAGCTTCATAGCCATCACATTGAAGGACAGGAATTCCAAGGGCAGAAAGAATGTCACAAATCCATGGAACCTGGGCATGAAGGTCATCTGGAGTTTTATTGCGTGTGGCCTTGTACTGGTCGTACATTTCGTGGCGGAAGGTCTTTGTTTTAGAATCCATTGCGGCAAAAATATAGCCGGGCTTGTAATGCTGCAAGACATAATGCAGGTTGCGGAAAAATCCGAATACGGCAGAAACATTTTCGCCCTTACTGTTTGTAAGGGGGCGCGAAATAAAGGCAAAATAACAGCGGAAAATCAGTCCGTAGCTGTCCAGAATATATACAGTCTTGTCGTCAAAATTATTTTTGGAATCCATACTGCCATTTTAAAGGAAAAGCAGGTGCGTGGAAAGGGGTGGCGGGAATATAGATTTTTTTCTGATTTTTTTTCAGAAAAATTGTAGAAAATGACATATCGCAGACTATTAAATATATGGATGAGGATGAATCAAATCAATTTGCTGCAAGTTTATTAATCAAACTGGAGGTATGCTGCATCCTTGCAGCGCCTCTAACGAGGAGTTATTAAAGGAATCATGACAGAAACACTGAACGTAAACAGGGAATACAAGGATTCGCTTTTCAGGTGCATCTTCGGGCAGAACGACCCGCGGAGCAAAAGGTGGCGGCTTGACCTCTACAACGCCCTCAACAACAGCAGTTACACCGACCCCGA
>JAFUYH010000003.1 GCA_017470605.1 Treponema sp. | reverse complement strand
CACTGCATTATAATGCGTCTGTCCTGTAAAAAGTGCGGGAACGGAACGGGATTGCAAACGCATTTATAAGCCGAGGCGAAGCCTTTTTAATCATTTTCCTATACGGCTTATACCATGCGGTTTGCAAGAACGTGCAGTGGCAGCACTTTTTACAGTTTCGGCTCTTTTATAATGCCTTTGCCCTGCGTCCTGCTCTGACAAGCCTTGACCCGACAAGCCCTCTTTTACATAATAATTATATGAAATCAAAAGGCTTTCACCCAACCGAAATTATTTTTTCAACAACCACTGCCTGCAACCTTCACTGCGAGCATTGTTTTATTAACCGCACTCCACGCAGGCTGGAAATTGCGGACGCAGTAAGATTGATTGAAAGCTGCGTGGAAAGCGGCGGGCAGCCAGGCCCGGACGGCACTCCACTGCCTCTAATTGACCGCATAGGTTTTTCGGGCGGCGAGCCTTTTTTGTATATAGATTTTTTGATTGAAGTTACCAAGGCCGCAATTTCTAACGACCTTATGTTTGACCAGATTATGACAAACGGCGACTGGTGGCGGGACGAGGCAGAGCTTTGCGAAAAACTTCAGACTCTCTACGACGCCGGCTACGACGGGAAAATCGGACTCAGCTGGGATTCCTACCACGGACAGACTGATGACCGTATGGAAACTTTTATCAGCACCGTTCTGGAGATTTTTGGTGAGGATTCGATAAATATTCAGAGAGTGGAAGATGTGGGGGAAGACTCCCCCTCGCTCCAGCCCGCTAGCGGTCTTCCGCTACCCCCTCTAACGGGTGGCTCCGCCCCCCGTAACGCCCCCTGCTTCTCCGAAAATATCCCCGTCTACACCCTGCCCCGCACATACCCTAACGACGACCCCCGCGCCTGGCAGTCCCGCCGCTGGTTCCGTGAAGACTACTGTCAGGGCCCCGGCAACATACTCTACGTTCACGCCGATGGAAACATAGCGCCTTGCTGCGGTTTTGCAAACGAAAACCCGGCACTTTTCATAGGCACAATTCACGACAGCTTCGAAGAAATTATGCAGAAAGCCACCTCCAATCCTATGATAAAAATCTGCTACGAAGAAGGTCTCTCCCACTACCGCCGCCACGGACTAAAAAAATGCCTGCGGTCCCAGAAAAAAAAGCTTCCCGGAACCACAGGCGACATCTGTACTCTCTGCGATTTTGTATGTAAATTAAAATGAATTAGTCTGCAGTATATTTTTCACTTATGTAGTAATAACTGTTATAAGAACCACCAGATTTCAGCAGTTCTGCATTTTCAGCAGGATCCTGAGACATAGGCTTATTGCTTTCATCCTCCTTATAAGAGTCAGAATAATAGTATGCTTTATACCACTTACTGGTAGTATCTTCAAAAATTACACTATTTAGACTTGAAGGAAAACCATAATCACATATTTTGGTTACACTTGCCGGAATAGTTATGCTTTCCAGTTCTGAAAAGCTAGAAAATGGATTACTATAATCAAGACCTGAAGTAACTCCATCCAGAATAACAACCTCTGTTATATATTCACTGTCAAATATCCTGCTGAATTCATTCAGAGCATTCTGTCCGACACTTACAGAAGTAAGGTTAGAGCAACCTTTAAATATATTACTGGAATAAGAAGAAGAACCAAAACTTGTAATTGTATCTGGTACAGTTACCTTTGTAAGACTCTTACAGTTTTCAAATGCAGAAGCGCACAGACTTGTAATATTATTCAGTGTGTCAGCATCAAGTTCTGTAATTTTCTTGCCACCTATATACAAATCATAGGCTGTAGAAAAAACTGAAGCATTCCATGATTTTCCAGCAGCATCATTAGAAGTATCTGCTGTACACCAGTCTTCCAAAGTACCACCGTAATACACGCTGGTCAAAACATCACAATCAAATGCATTGTAACCAACAGTTTTCACACTGGACGGAATAGTTATGCTTTCCAGCTTTTTAAAGTTACTAAAACAATAGTTGTCTACAGAAGTAACTCCATCCAGAATAACAACGTCTGTTATATATTCACTGTCAAATATACTGCTGAATTTATTCAGAGCATTCTGTCCGACACTTACAGAAGTAAGGTTAGAGCAACCATTAAATATATTATTGCCTGAATAAGAAGAAGAACCAAAACTTGTAATTGTATCTGGTACAGTTACCTTTGTAAGACTCTTACAGTTTTTAAATGCAGAAGCGCACAGACTTGTAATATTATTCAGTGTGTCAGCATCAAGTTCTGTAATTTTCTTATTGTCGATATACAGGTCATAGGCTGTAGAAAAAACTGAAGCATTCCATGATTTAGAATCATTTGAATAAGAAGATGAATATGAATACGAATATGAATATGATGACTCAGAAGTACACCAGCGTCTTAAAGACCCCTTATAGTAAATGCAAGAAAGATTTGTACAGTCTTCAAAAGAATCAGAAGAGATTCTTACAACCGAAGCAGGTATTTCAATGCTTGCAAGATTGCTGCAGCCTTTAAAAGCAGCAGCCAATACTTCAGTTACAGTTTCAGGAAGACTTACTTTTGTAAGGCTTTTACAATTTGCAAATAGACAATAACCAATTTTTTGAGCAGTCTCAGGAATGCTTATTTCAGTCTGCTTTTTATCTTCAAAATACAAGTCATAACCAACAGGAAAATACGGTTTTGCAGAAACAGAATTATAAGAATACGACGTTGAGCTTGATGACCAGGTATTTTTACACCAGTCTTCAAGACTTCCCTTATAATATACACTCTTAAGATTGGTACAAGCCTCAAAAGCAGAAGAATCAAGCGAAGCAAGGTTTTTTGAAATTGTTATCTTTTCAAGACTTGTACAGTCTTCAAATGCATTTTTACAGATACTTAAAAGTTTTTCTGAAAAAATTACTGATTTGATATTTGTACAGTTACTGAATGCATTATCGCCAATTGAAAGACCAGGAACTGAGATAAATCCAAATCAATTTTTATATCAGGCTTATTCTGTTTTAAGTAATCCAATCCTTTTTTTACCGCACTTAATTTACAGTGCTTTGTTAGAGAATAGGTAGAAGTTTCTGTAATTGCCTTAATTTCACTTTCAACTAAATCATTGTTTTTAAGAATTTCTTCTGAAGACGAAACTAAGTCTTCATCCGAAAATTTAAAAGTTATATTATTCTCATCTTCGTCAAATGAACCAACTCTCCATTTATTTACTTTTAAGTCCACCCATTCATTTACTTCATATACATGAGTAATATTTAACTCAATACTTTTACTCATGGAAAGCATCCCTAAAACAGTAGAGGCTGTATAAGATCCTTTATAAAGAGGTTCTTCCCTTTCATTACCATTACTGTCAATTTCGTTAATACCAAGCTCCCAGGTCTTTTCACTCCAGCCCTCATCCTTAAATGACATATAATACTTTGCTGACTCTTTATTATTTACCGTAAGAGAAGATGTTTTTCCATTCAAGCTGCTGCTTTTGTAGATTTGTTTTATAGGGAATACTATCGTATTCTTTAAATCTGCAGCTTCATCAGAAGAATCAGTTTTATCCTGCCCAGATGTAAATGGATTCAAGTCACTTTCAGTAAAATTCATTTCAAGAATTGTTTCTGATTTTTTAAGACTGCCGGTTTTCCAATCATCAACTTTACTTTCGTTCCAGCCGAGAAGACCATTTGCTACATGAGTTTTGGTAAATATCAGTTTATCATCCTCTTTTTCAAAAGTTCCCTTATAAAAAGCAAGCTTTATAGGACTTGAAGCAGACGCTCCTGAATTATTATCAGAAACACTCATAGAAGAGTTCTGCCCAAATTCCCATTCGTTAGAAGATGTCAAGGTAATATAATACATTCCTTCTACACCTTTAGGTCCGCTTGTTTCATAGGTTCCGTCCAAATCAGAGTCAACAGAAAACTGAAGAGCAACTGAATTGTCATCATTCCCGGAACCACCGGAATTTGCAGGGTTTTTGCAGGCAGTATTAAAACACATTGCTGCTAAAATACAAAATAAAAATACACTTATCTTTTTTTTCATAGGATTCCCCCAATTTTTTATAAGATTTTAAGACAGTGTAATAGGGGGGGGTAGTCATTTAATGACCAAGTAAATGTTTTTTATAAATTTTTGTACATTTTTTCTATGCTTTCCTTCCACTGCTCTACCAGCCAGTCAGGCTCAAGAGGGCGGGCGTTTTCGCCAAAGGAAAGCAGCCATCTGAAAATTGGAATCCACTGGGAGCTTGTAAAGGAAATTGTTGTTGTATCGGCCTGCTGATTTTCTTCTATTTTTTGATTGTCAGACCAGACGCACTCCCTGACTGTGCTGCGGGCTTCACCAGAAAATTCAAGCTTAAAATCATAAGCCTCGTCATACTGAAAAGCTCCAAAACGCCCCTCTTCAAAATCTTCCCTGAATCTGAAATTTGCAGGCAGCTCAAAAGGCTGCGATTTTACAAGCTCAACATTGTGCATTTTTGAAAGCTTGTAAAGACGGGGACCCGGCACTCTTGGATTTTTTGAAGCACCGTATAAATACAGACTTCCGTCGTCAAAAACAAGCTGAAAGGGCATGACTTTTCTGTGGCGTTCTTCCGGCTCCCATTTGCTGAAGTAATTAAAATCAAGCAGATAATTATTTTTGATGGCATCCAGAATTTTTTCAACCACACCTTTGTCTATCAGAGGTCTTGGGCGCGGGGCAATGTAGAAGCGGTCGCGTAAGGTGGTTTCGACAGGCTCAACCACCGCATTTTTTGGCTCAACCACCGCTTTTTTCGGGGTTATTTTTTCCAGCAGCTTATCAAAGGCTTTGTATAAAAAATCATCATTTGAATTCTGATTCACCAGAGATTTCATCAGCTCCAGATAAAGAATTTCATCATCACTAAAGCCTTCTGCCGGCAGTTTAAAAGGCTTGGTATAATGCCAGCCGTGCAGCTTTTTATCATAGGCAAGAGGAGCACCAAGTTCATTTTTCATGTAGCGAAAGTCGCGGCGCAGAGAACTTTCAGAAAGCAAATCATCGCGCAGCTCCAGCCGCAAAGAATCAAGAATTTTTTCAAAAGAAAAGGCCTCACCGTCAGCAAGCATACTGTCGATGAGGCGAAAGCGTTCCAGTTGTGTATGCGTTGTTTTATGACCGGGCATAAAAACAATATATCACAGAATTACAGAAAATTCAAAAAAAAAGGGAGCGAATAGTCATTTAATGGCTAAGTAACTGGCATGTCTGACATAAAAAAAGTTATGCACAGTAAAATAATTGGACTAACCTTCCTTAAACTCATCCTTATGCCGCAAGGTATACCAGATGATTCCAAGACAATAGAAAAAAGTTGCAATAAAATTGAAGAAAATTGCCATGCGGAGTGATGGAACATAAACAAGTGCAATAAGATAGCCAAGAAAACCTGCAATAGTTCCGATCATGTCTATGAGGTTGTCGTAAGAGGCTCGCTCCTGGCTCTTTTTAAAAAACCAGGCTTTTGCACCTTCAAAAATCTTGTCGCTGATTCAGCCAAAGAAAACATACATTCCCATGCTGATTACCCAGAAAATGAACATGTTGAGGGTTGCCTCGGAATAGATGAAATAAAGCACGCTGGCCACCGCCTGCATGAGGAAAAAGGGCAGCATAAGAGGAAGCAGCTTTTTGTTCCACTTAGACCACATAAAGCCAAGCACCACTCCCCCGCCCCAGCCGATTATGCTTTGCAGGGAAATTAAGCGGGGAGAGAGGATTGCATAAACTTCTTTATTGATTACTGCGGCTGAAAGGCCGGTAAAGAGATAGTAAAAGCCGTCTGCAAGGAGGAGCGGCCAGTACTTTTTTATATCGTGAATAAGCGACATAATTTTATAATACTTCAGAAAAAGAGAAGCTTCAATAAAAAAGTCCTGCCACACTTTACGCATGCAACAGGACTAATATGGACTTAGCTCTTTTTTAATTCGAAATTAATTAGAATACAGCAACTACATCGCCGTTAGGATACTTTTCTTCAATGTATTTGCGAACCTTTTCGCTCTTCAAAGCCTTAACTAAAGCCTTAATAGCGTCTGTATTTTCATTGCCTTCTTTTACAGCAAGAACATTTACATAAGGAGATGAAGAACCTTCAACAAAAAGTCCGTCTTTTTTGGCAGAAAGACCAGCAGGAATTGCATAGTTTCCATTGATAACTGCAGCGTCAACATCTGCAAGAACGCGAGGAAGAGAAGCAGCTTCAATTTCGCTGAACTTAAGTTTAAGAGGATTAGAAGCAATGTCCTGAACTGTTGCAGTAATGCCTGCATTTGGCTTAAGGGTGATGAGACCTGCATCTGCAAGAAGAAGAAGTGCACGGCCTTCGTTTGTAGGGTCGTTAGGAATTGCAATGCGGGCCTTTTTCTTAAGGTCTTTTACAGACTTTACTTTCTTTGAATAAAGAGCAAATGGTTCAACATGAATTCCAGCGGCATTTACAAGGTGATAGCCGCGTTCTTTATTGAAAGATTCAAGATAAGGAATGTGCTGGAAGTAGTTTGCATCAATTTCGCCAGATTCTACCGCTTCGTTTGGAGTAACGTAATCTGTAAATTCAATTACCTTAAGATCCACACCGTCTGCTTTCAAATCATCTTTAATAAGATTCAAAATATCAGCATGAGGCTCAGGGGTAGCACCAACTTTCAAAACTGTCTGAGCAAACAAAGATGCGGCTGCCACAAGAACAGCTGCCAAAGCAATAATTTTTTTCATAATCATACCTCTTTTCATTTGATTTTTATTACCCACTTATATACTAGGTAATTGATTTTTAGTCAATAGATTTTTTAAAAATATTTAATTTTTTAAGTTATTTTTCTTTTCATTTATACGTCCCCTCCCCCAAACTTTATTCTGAAATAAATTATTTTTCTCTTGCATTTTTATTCGTTTACTATTATATTGTACACAAGATAATTTTATTGATGTGAGGTGATTTTATGGCAGAACTGACAATTACACAGGCTAATTTTCAGAGTGAGATTCTTGAGAGCGACAAACCTGCTCTCGTAGATTTTTGGGCACCATGGTGTGGTCCGTGCAAGATGCTGGGACCTGTTATTTCCGAAATTGCGGAAGAACACCCCGAAATCAAAGTTGGAAAGGTAAATGTTGATGACGAACCTGATTTAGCTCAGCAGTTCGGAGTTATGAGCATTCCTTTTATTGCAGTATTTAAAGACGGAAAAGTTGTAAACTCTTCTGTTGGCGTTCAGCCAAAAGAAAGTTTGCTTGATATGCTTAAATAGCATTATACAAAAAAAGCAAAAAAGGCGAACGTTTTGCACTTCAAGTGTACGTTCGCCTTTTTTATTTCATTCTTTTCTACGTCAGCTTAGAGTACGCAGATAGGAACGAATGTTTCAGCCTTCAAAGAAGCACCGCCAATCAGACCACCGTCAATATCAGGCTGTGCAAGAAGTTCAGCAGCATTAGAAGCCTTCATTGAACCGCCGTACTGAATGATTACTTCATCAGCAACTTTCTGATTGTAAAGTTTTGCAATGTAACCGCGGATAAACTTGTGGATTGCCTGAGCATCTTCTGGAGTTGCAGTTTTGCCAGTTCCGATAGCCCAAACAGGTTCATAAGCAATTGTTACGTTCTTCATCTGTTCTTCTGTAACGCCTGCCAAATCTGCAGAAAGCTGGAATGCACAAACCTGTTCTGCTTCACCTGCTTCGCGTTCGCTCAAAAGTTCACCGATACAAAGATCAACTTCAAGACCGTCTTTAAGAGCCTTGCGAACCTTTTTGTTGATAAGTTCATCTGATTCACCAATTTCGTGACGGCGTTCTGAGTGTCCGATAATTACACACTGGCAGCCGATATCTTTAAGCATTGCAGTAGAAACTTCACCTGTGTGAGCTCCGTTATCAGTAGCGGCAACGTCCTGAGCTGCAAGAATGATGTTTGAACCTTTTACAACCTGTGCAACTGCATCAAGATATACAAAAGGAACTCCAATCATGTACTTGTTTGTTTTGCCTTTAAGCTGTTCAACCAGATCTTTTGCAAGGGCAACAGCCTCTGCCTTAGAAGTGTTCATTTTCCAGTTTCCGGCGATATAATGTGTTCTAGCCATTTTATTACTCCTATACCAAAATTAATGTAAAATCAGTTTATTTTATTGAATCAACTTGGTCAATGCTTCGTTTAATTTTTTGACAGAGGAATCATTAGGGTTGATTGCCACAACCTGACGCAGATAATACTGAGCCTTGCGGTAATCCTGCTTGTCGTAATAGATTTCATAAAGGCGGAAAAGCGAATCGCTGTTACGAGGATTGGAAATAAGGCTTGAACGTAAATCTGCAAGAATGTTGTTTTCTGTGAGCTGCAGATAACTTCTTCTATATAAAAGATAACTCTTCATTTTAGGTGATGCCGAAGCAATCTGACTGTCCAGATAACGCAATACAGAGTCCCTGTTACCAACCTGACAATAGGCCAGAACATAAGCCTGCATTATTATTTCATCAGAAGGATTTGCATCATAAACCTTACGGACATAATCAAAGGCTTCCTGTTTTTTACCTGTTTTTATACAGATTGTTACATATTTTTCTACAAGTTCAGAAGTCATAGTGCCGGCAGAAACCAGTTTTCTGCATATCGTATATGCCTCCTGCCAGTTTTCCCGCTGAACAAGACCTTCCAGAGCATAAGTCAAGGCTTCCAGGTTTTCAGGGTCTGATTCCAGAATGCGGGAAGTAAGTTCATCAGCATACTTTCCGGCAACAGGAGAATCCGTCATGGAAGAAATACGGGCCGCAAACATAAGGGCATTTTTATCATTAGGATATAACTGCAGGGCTTTTTCTACAGTTTCTGTAGCAGCGGCAGTATTTTTACTCCAGTCTAACTGAACTCTGGCCCGCAGAATCAGATAATCCAGGGAAGTATTATCCTGACGTGCATACATATCCAGAAGAGAAACCGCATGAATATAATCTTTCTTTTCTATAAGAATTTTTGCACGGAAAAGGACGAATTCCAAATCATTTGGTGCCTGCTGCAAAACCCTTGCAACGTAAAGTTCCGCAGAAGAATAGTCTTTTTTTTCAAAAGCGATGTATGCATTCTGCTTTAAAATCCGAATATCGTTAGAATCTCCGTTTACAGACCCCAGAATTCCAAGAGCCTTATCATATTTGCCGTTTTTCCTAAGCAAATCAACATAGTAAAGAGAAACTTCTTCTACAGTAGGACAGACTTTATAAACTCCTTCCATATAATCACAGGCTTCAGAATAAGAGCCATTTCTGTCTTTTAATACAGCCATAAGGTATTGGGCAAGAACAGATTCCGGTCTGATTGCCAGAGCAGAACGTATTGGAAGTTCACATTGTGCCAGAACAGAAGGTGACGCAATTGGATTTAAGACAACCAGTGAAGGAAGAAGAATCGAAAGAAAATCCACATTTCCCGTACTGGAATCAAAAACTCCCTGCTTTGCCATATAAACCGCGCCAAGATATATATTGTCTGAAGAAAAATTCGGTGTATCCCAGCTTATTTTTTCAGAAGGCCATACATATTTCATTATTTCTGTAGAAATATTTATAAGGACTTTTTCATTTTCTTCGTAATCCCCTTTTGCGTTTCTGATTGCAGACATTGCGGCACGCAGGCTTTCTGGAGACCCGATTTCTACACCGGCAAGAATTTCCGGACTGACTTTATAAAAGTATGTTTTTTTATTAGTTGCAGGAAGTTTTATTGTTTCTCCTTTTGCCGATTCTTCAAGGGACACAACTTCATCAGCCGCCTTCTTTTTCTTTTTGGCAGCAAAAAGCGGATTGCAAAGACTGATTGCAATCAGCAGAAAGAGAATCCTGAATCCTGAAGCATAAGACTTAAACAATCCTGCTCACCTGATTATTCACCTATTTTGTTTAAAGGAACATCCTCATCATCAAAAGTACCGGTGTCGTCATCTTTTATAACCAGTTCTTTATGTTTCTGCTGTGCAAGAAAAAATAAAACAAGAAAGGCTGCAACAGACAGCATAAAAACTGGTCCAAGAATGGCAGCCACAGTCAAGAAGGAAATTTTTATAACCTTGAATGAAAAAAGCATGTACCACCCACCCATTCCAATAAGAGTAAAAGCCGGAATCACAAATCCAAACTTTAACCTCCTATATTTATAGACACCCGAAACAATCAAGAGAATACCGGCCATAATTACATACAGTGGCCAGAATTCAGAAATGCCAAAAGCAGGCATTGAATAGACAATAACGGCCAGCAGCCCCCAGAAGAAAATCAAAAGCGATATATAAAGGGAAACTGCCTTTTTCTGGAATTTTAAATCCAGAATCAGAATTACAAGAGATATAATAATCTGAACTGAAAGCATAAAAGCGATAAACAAATCAAAAGTTTCAATGCGGGAATTCATAAAAAGAATTACCGCGTTAAGCACCGTAAAGAGGATTCCCAGAGGAATAAATATATAATTAATCAAAAAATGCTTTTTATTCATTATATTTATAATACTGGTTAAATTTAATCTTTACAATAATTTTTCACTATGATAAATTCAAAATTATGAATTTAAAGAAGATTCCAGTCTGTGCAGCACTTTTATGCGCCATGCTCCTTACATCCTGTAATAAATCATCATTTTCTCAATCGCAAAACAGCCAGGATGATTCTCAGGAACAGCTCAGAATGCTTCTGGAGGATTCTACCTTAAATGAAAAACAGCAGTATTCCATCATTAATCAGCTTGCAAACACCTATCTGCAGGAAAAAGATTACCAGGGACTTGTACTCTTCCTTACTGACCGGGTAGAACAGAATCCTGGAGATACCTACAATTCCTACTGGCTTTTGATGACTGCCTATGCCTACCTTTCCATGGGGGCGGAACCTGTTGCAGAATATTATTTTGACCGGATATTACAGCAGTGTCAGGATTTACTTGTAAAGGGAAATTCCGTTCATTTTATGTGCCTTCAGAATCTGATTCAAATCAGCAAGACACCAGCCCACAGAATCAAATATTTTAATGACTTAATTACGCGCTTTCCTGAAAACATCAACACTACAGAATTATATCTGCACCTTGCAACGGAATATGAAAAAGACAGCCAATGGAATCAGGCACTTAAAAATTACACTCTTTTTCTTCAGCAGCCAGATGCAACCACAATTCAGATTCCCGGCGAACCTGATGCCTACAAAAATGCCCGCCATTTTGTAGATTTTAACAATTCTTCAAAAGACTGGACCTTTGACAGTCTGCCTGCACTTGAACAGGCTGTAAGAAAAGCAATCAGAAATTATGACTGGCGGGCTCTGGATAAATACAAGGCAAAGGTAAACTTTTTCTCTATGTCATGGAAACAGGATGAAATGGATGCCAATGCCCAGAGCGAATTTTCAATGCGCAGTTTTATGCGCGGGAACAGAATCCGTGTAAGTGATACTCTGGATGAAGCGTCAAATCCAAATGAAGCCTACTTAAGAACATGGGGATGGTCCACCTACATTCCGGTCTGGTACCTGTATTTTAGAAAAGTAAACTTTCCTGTAGACTCAGACATTCATGGAAACTGGGAATGGGCAGGTATATATATGGGTAACAAACTGTAATGAAATGCAGATTCCTGCCTTGCCTTTTCCTATTATTACTCACTCCAGCCTTTATTGCGGCAGAAGAAGAGCCTGCGGTTATGGAAGAAGTAACAGAAGAACTTGTTGAAAAAGAAGTTCTGGCGGAGGCCGAGGGGGCGGCGGATGGAATGGCGGAAGCCGAGGCAGTGTCCGGGGGGGCGGAAGATGCGGCTGCAGATGCAGATGATGCCGCAAAGTCCGTGGCACAGTCTGCGGCTGATACTGATGCTGAGTCCAGCGGTGAAGGGCTTGAATCTGACTTAAAAAAGATAATTACATACGAACAGGCAGATTCTTCAAAAAACAGCCCTGCCCTTACATTTTTTTCTGAATCATACCCTGATTTTTACCCGGCAGAAGTAAAAAAAGTTCCCGTAAGAAAAGAAATAAGCCTTGCTTCTGAAGAAATTCTTGCCCGCCCGGATGTAGAAAAATTCCGCCGCCAGTACCTTTCGCCAAAATGGGCAGCCGCCCTGCGTACCTATCTTGAAAATGCAATGGAATACAGACTTTATGTAAGGAAAGCAGTAGAAGACGCAGGAGTACCGGAAGTGCTTGAATACCTTCCTGTAGTTGAGTCCAACTATAAAACATCTGCAAAATCAAAATCAGGGGCAATCGGTATGTGGCAGTTTATGGCAAACAGCGTATGGCCATTTCTGACCTTGAATGATTATGTGGACGAACGCCTTGACCCATGGAAATCAACAGATGCAGCAATAAAAAAACTTCAGGACAACTATAAAGTTTTTGACGACTGGCTGCTTGCCATTGCCGCCTACAACTGCGGAATGGGGGCCTTGAACAGGGTCATAAAAAAAGCAGGCGGAGAAAAGGATTTCTGGTATCTTGCAGACAACAATCTTCTGCCAGCCCAGACGGCAGATTATGTTCCAAAACTTCTGGCAATTGCAGACCTTGCCATAAACAGTGAATACTACGGAATAAACCTTCCTTCTCACGAAGAAGAATTTGAAGTGCTTGAAAACGAAAAAAACGGAAACTTTGACTATATCAGTGTAAACAAAGCATATTCACTGAACCAGCTTGCACAGGAAATGAGGATGGATACGGCAACCCTGCGCCGGCTGAACCCATCTTACCTGCTGGGCATGACTCATCCTTCAAAAACTTCAGAAATCAGACTTCCACTGGGAATGAAACAAAGTGCTCTTGATGCTCTGGAAAAAGTAGAACCGATTGAATTCCCGATGAAATATACGGTAACGGCAGGAGATTCCCTGTGGTCAATTTCTCGCCGTTTCAAAGTAACGGTAAAAGCCCTGTGCGAACTGAACAATATAGAAGAAAATGCCATACTTAAAATAGGGAAAACACTTTACATTCCCGCAAAATAAACCGAAAATCAAGTGATGAACGCTAAATTACTTTTTTCAATAGGATTTTTTTCCCTTGCCGCATTTTCTGCCCCGGCTCTTGAACCGGCAGTAGAGGCAGTAAGCAGCATTAACTGGATTACAAGGGATTTTACAACTGAACTCACAATGGATACCCAGAAGGCAGGTCTTGAAATGCCTTCCGGAAAAAAATATGCCTCCCAGCAGATAAAGTCTAAAATGCCTCCTCTTATCCAGGGCCCCCTTCTTTCCCTTTTTGAAAATTCAGAAAGAAACCTTTCTGACATGGTGATTGACGAGCAGCTGACCCTTGATCAGATATACCATTTTATAATGGGCGGATATAAAACTCCTGATGTATTTTCCCAGGATTTGAAACACTTAAAGACAAGGAATACAGTAAACACAATCAACCTTACAAAACAGTTAGTCCGTCATAATCAGTCTTATAATCCTGTTAAGCCCATAGAAATTACAGCCTCCCGCCCTTATTCAGGAATAATCATTGATGCAAGGGGGGCTCTGCCTGTTCATGGCGAATACGTAAAAAGTCAGACCTTCCCGTGTTTTTTTCCAAAAGTTTGGGATGAAGACATGGAGAGCGTCTATGAAAAAGATATAGTTTCTCCACAGATTATCAGAGAAAAAGACATGGTTGCCTATCATTATTCAGATGACATAACACTGTATGAAGATCGTATCGGGGGGGATCCCCTTTACATCAAGGCAACCCAAGTATTTGGAAGAAACAGGACAGACCCGATTATCAAGCATAAAGATGCCCTTAAAATCTTTACGGTTCCTGAAAATGTAGAATTACTAAAACAGGGAAAAGTGGTCATCCTTCTGAACAAAGAAGAACTTATATATAAAATTTCCATCCCGGAAAAGCAGCCTTCTTATTATGTTCAGTACAACAGCATAAAGCAGTATTTTTATGAAAACAAGGTGCCTGATATTACAGTAAGCGACACGATTGACGGAATCAAATTCTTTGTAGACTTAAAGTTTTATCCTGATTCACCAGAACTTCTGCCTTCAGAAAAGACAAGAATTGAAGCGATTGCTGAAAATCTAAAGACTCTGCTTGTAAATGACGGCTATACTATTTTAATAGAAGGACACACGGCAGATGTTGGAAAACCGGTCGGTCAGCTTAACCTTTCTATTGAAAGAACCAGAACCGTAATGAATGCCCTCATAAATGAAGGAATTGAAGAATCCTTATTCAGTTACAAGGGATTTGGCGGAACAATGCCTGTTGCAGATAATGAAACAGAAGCCGGACGGGCCCAGAACAGACGTGTTGAAATAACGGCAAGACCGCGCCAGACCTATATTCAGCGTGACTGGAATTAGAAAGTATGTTATAATCATTTTATGGCTAAGTGTATAAAATGCGGTAAAGAATTAACTGCTGAATCAAATTTTTGTTATAACTGCGGATTTCCGGTAGGAGACATTCAGGTTTTCCGTTCCTGCCCGGAATGCGGAAATGCCCTTTCAACAATAGATAAATTCTGTTCACAGTGTGGAGTGCCAGTCCGTGTAATAAAAGCAGGAACTCTTCAGAATCAGCCAAAGGAACAGTCAAAAGTTGTCCTTAATCACATTCCAAAAACAGTTCTAGTTCATGGCGGACAGTTTGTAATGGGAAGCGGAACTTCAAACAGCCTCATAACCCTTCTAAGTTTTAATATGGGAGAAGTTCCTGTAACGCAGAAACAGTATGCCTACGTAATGGGTCAGAATCCTTCAAAATTAAAAGGCGATAACAGACCTGTAGAATCAGTTAACTGGTGTGAAGCAATAATCTACTGCAATATGCTGAGCATAATGAACGGACTGATGCCCTGCTACAGCATAGGAAACCATACAGATTTAAGCGGATTTGCTGCAACAAGCCCTGTATGGAAGAGAATTGAATGTAATTTTGCCGCAAACGGCTTCAGACTGCCTACAGAAGCTGAATGGGAATTTGCCGCACGCGGGGGAATTAATCCTGGAACTTACCAGTATGCAGGAAGCGACAACATAAATGAAGTTGCCTGGTACGGCGAAAACAGTGCCATTTCTTCACATGATGTTGCAACAAAACTTTCAAACAGTCTGCGTCTTTACGATATGTGCGGAAATGTTGCAGAATGGTGCTGGGATTACTTTGCAAATGAACTGCCGTCAGGGGAACAGACAAATCCTCATGGCCCTACAACAGGAAACATGCACGTAAAACGCGGCGGCAGCTGGCTTGATGACCCCCAGCAGTGTACAGTATTTTTTAGAAGCGGCAGTGCCCCTCATGGAAAAAGCAGCAGCCTTGGCTTTAGGGTTTGCAGATCTGAAATAGGAATAGCAATATAAAACTTGATATAATGAACTAAACATGAGAGAATAGAAGTATGGATATTACAGTAAACAAGTCTCAGGGAGTTGTAGAATTATTTGTATCAGGAAGGCTTGATACAACAACAGCCCCACAGTTAGAAACAAAAGTAAAGGAAATCGCAAAAGAAAAGGTTACTCTTTACATGAACCTGCAGAATGTAGATTATATTTCCAGTGCAGGACTCCGCATTGTTCTGCTTGGACAGAAGATGATGATGGCTTCTGGCGGAAAGATGATTCTGCGCTCACCTTCAGAATTCTGCAAGCAGGTATTTGAAGCAACAGGTATGGATGGCGTTTTAACTATTGAATAATATTCTTACTGAATGACAGTATATTTTTTCCGTCCTTAAAAACGTAAGAAATGCTGTCCATAAATTTCTTTGTAAGGAAAATTCCAAGTCCCCCGATTTTACGTTCTTCTGCAGAAAGTGTAATATCGGGGTCTTTTTTCTCTAAAGGATTAAAAGGAATGCCACGGTCTTCAAAAGTTACCGTAAGAACATTTTCTGCAAAAGAGCAGCTTACAGAGGCTTCTCCGCCCTGCTCTCCATAAGCATAATGGGCAATATTTACAAAAATTTCTTCAACCGCTAAATCAATCTGATTCAAAACAGTAGAATCACAGTTTTCAGGAAGAAAAGAGTGTATAAAATCGTTAACGTTCTGCAGGTTTGAATCATCTGCAGGAAGCATAATAGACTTCTCTAATTTCATTTTTTTACCGCCATTTCAAGCATTGTAATATCGTCAAACTGAGCAGCCCCGTTTACGAAACCTTCTATATCATCACGAACAAAAGAAAGAATTTCTTTTGAAGACATTCCTGTAGTCATTTTTAATATGTTAAGGAGTCTCTCTTCTCCATACAATTCATTTTCTTTATCCGTTGCCTCTGTAACACCATCTGTATAAATGAAAAGCCGGTCTCCACTTGTCATAGACATTGAATGCGTTGCATATTTCATGCCGGGCATTGCGGCAAGCATAAGGTTTGGCTTTGAATTCAGATATGAATAATTACCATCATGAAAGAATACAGGAGGATTATGCCCGGCATTTGCAAACTGAAGTTCTCCAGAAGAAATTGTCAGGATTCCAAGCCAGCAGGTAACAAAAAGTCCGCTTTCGTTTCCTTCGCAAAGAATGTCATTTACGCGGCTAAAAATATCTGCCGGGGAATCACTGTGCATGGCGGCATCTTTCAGCAGAGTTTTTGCAATAACCATAAAGAGGGCCGCAGGCACTCCCTTTCCACTTACATCCCCCACAACAACAGCAAAATGGTCATCATCAATCATAAAAAAGTCATAAAAATCGCCGCCAACCTCTTTTGCAGGCTCCATGGTTGCATACAATTCAAGTTCAGGATGATTTTCATAAGGCGGAAAAACGCGGGGCAGCATTTCTGCCTGAATGTGGGTAGCAACCCCCAGTTCTGCTCCGAGCCTTTCTTTTTCTGCAGTGGCATGTGTTAAATCAGAAATATAGCGGTTCATGTCTATACTCATCTTTTCTACGGATTTTGCAAGGGTTCCGATTTCATCATGATTCTTTATCTTTTTAAGAATTCCTGTAAGTTCACCGTGATATTCTGCAAAGTGAATTGTTTCTCCATTTATCAGGACAATTGGTTTAATGACACCAAAATAAAGGGAAGAAGTATAGATTATAAGGAATACAAGGGTCAAAATTATGGCCGTCCAGATTGCAGAACGCAGGTAATTTGTGCGGTAAAGCTTTACCTCGTTCATAGGTTTTACGGCACTCATTATGGCAACGACATTTTTTTCTGAATCATAAACAGGAACTGCGGTGGTAACGTGGCCGCCTGTTTTATTGTAGACAAAGGAACTGTAGGAGGCTCCTTCCTCTATTACAAGGCGGAGGTTTTCTATATATGACGCTTCTTTTTTTTCAAGGGAACTGACTTTTCCAAAAGGAATGATTTTATATTCTTCACTGCTTACCAGTTCATTTATTGTATCAAAGATATAGGTTCTGGATTTATAATCAGGAGCGATTACCGTAACATAAATGAAGGCCAGTTCTCCGGTTTCTGTAAGTTCCTGCAGTTTTTCATTTGCCGAGCCCCAGTGTTCATCCGGCCCATTTTCCAGCCAGTCAGAAATATAATCGCCTTCTATATATGAAGAACCTGTTTTTGCCAGCTGGCAGTTTATGGTAGCGTACATTGCCTCCATCTGCTTTTTAAAATAATTATAGCCTGTTACTATATTAAAAAGACACATAAGGAGTCCAAAAACAATGGCACCCATCAAAAGTTTTACAGCAAGAGCAGAAAACCTTATTTTATGTTTCATTTTTCCTCCTGAGTAAGGCCGCCCGGTAGGCTGCCGGTGATAAATTGGAAAGCGTTTAAAAAAACGCGCTGGCGTTTTTTAGCTTGTCCACTCAAGTAAGGCCGCTGGCGGCCGGTGATGCCCCTGCCCTAATCCTTTATTATTTCCAGTGACTTTGCCTGATAGGCCGGAAGGAATTTCTTTTTTCCGCCGCCTTCAAAAGTCACTTCAATAACATATTCTGCACCATTTGCACTAGCAGAAGTAATTATACCATATCCATAGTCATCGTGGTAAATTTTCATACCTTTTTTCCATTTTTCTGCAAGCTCATAGACCGAAGCCCCATAGCCGGCCTGGGCATTTGACTGTGGAACAGGATTTCCCTTACCGCTTTTATGCCAGAATTCTGCATCTGCTGATCTGCCAAAATTAAGGGGCGCAGTATTTTTTTTCTGCTCAAAACCAAAAGGTTTATTTCCAAGAATCGTAAAGGCAGAACTGGATTCCTTTAAAAAAGGACTCGGCCTCATAAACTGCCAGCTGCCATACATAAGGCGTTTGCCGGTAGAAGTAACGTAAAGTTCATTTCTAGCCCGGGTTATACCTACATAAAAAAGACGTCTTTCTTCTTCCAGCTCCGCGCCAACCTTATCCTGTCTTGGAAAGACACCTTCTTCCAATCCAGTAATTATAACCTTATTATATTCCAGACCCTTAGTATTATGGAGTGTGATTAATGTAACGGAATCTTCTGCAGAAGATTCATTCTGAAGGTCTAAAGTACGGTCAAGATTAATGGCATCTAAAAAAGAAAGCAGACCTTCCATAGAACCTTCATACACAACCGCACTGTTTACAAGTTCCTGAAGATTCTGCACCCGCCCGGTACCTTCTATCTCATCTCCTGCCCGGTGATATTCATCAAGACCAGAATCCTGAATCATTCTTTCTATGAATTTTGAAAGAGGAGCGGACTTATCCAGATATGCAGCAAGGGTTTCGTAAAGTTTTACAAAGTTTTCTGCACCTTCTTTTGCTTTTTTTGATAATGAAGAAGAGGCTTCTTTTGCAGTTTCAATAAGATTTCTGTAACTTAAACTTCCATCATCAGAAAGAAGTGCTGCCTGTTCAAGAATCTTATCCTGAGTTTTTTCTCCAAGCCCCCTTGCAGGTTTGTTTATAATGCGGCGGAATGATATTTCATCTTTCGGGTTTGCAAAAAGGGCAAGGTATGAAAGAGCGTCTTTTATTTCTTCTCTTTCATAAAACTTTAAGGAGCCTACAATTACATAAGGAATCTTTCTATGAATAAATTCCTTTTCAAAGGCAAGGGACTGAGCATTTGTCCTGTAGAGCAATGCCCAGTCTGAATATGAGCCTTGGCCGGAAGAAAGGGATTTTTGAATCAGGTCTGCACAAAAAACCGCTTCAGAAGAAGCATCTGGAAGAAATGTAAGGACAGGTTTTGCGCCATTCCCCTTATCTGCAACAAGATGCTTACCAAGCCTTTTTTCATTTTTATTTACAACAAGCTCTGCCGCTTCAAGTATTTTTGCAGTAGAACGGTAATTCCGCTCCAGCCGGATAATCTGGGTTCCCGGAAATTTTTCTGGAAAAGTAAGGATGTTCTCTACTTCTGCTCCCCGGAAATGATAAATTGACTGGTCATCATCACCAACAACACATACATAACAATCTTTTCCAGAATCAATTCCAGAAAGCATCTGCAAAAGTTTATACTGGGCAATGTTTGAATCCTGATATTCATCTACCATGATAACCTTAAAACGGTTATGAATATAATCTGCAATTTCAGGATTTTTCTGCATTACAAGAACAGGCAGCATAATCAAATCACCAAAATCTGCATTTCCTGTAGCCAGCAACCTTTTCTGATATTCTGAATAGATTGAATTAATATCAAATTCACTGCCCATAAAAGAAAGATCATCTTCAGGACCAAGACAGTAATCTTTTGCAAGGGCAATCTGGCGAGAAGCAGCACGAACTTCCTTCTGAGAAAGAGAAGGAACTGCCTTTTTTAAGAGGGTTGCCATGTCATCATCATCATAAACGGTAAAAGAAGGAGAAAGTCCTGCGGCTTCCGCATAGCGCCTTAAAAACCAGGAACCAAAAGAGTGAAAAGTTCGTATCTGGGCGTCCGCAGCTTTTTCTTCAAGAGCAACTGCCCTTTCTTTCATTTCATTTGCGGCCTTTTTTGTAAAAGTTACGGCAAGAATAGACCATGGTTCCACATTCTGTTCTTTTATGAGATAGGCTATTTTTGTAGTAATTACACGAGTTTTTCCAGAACCAGCACCAGCAAGAATAAGAAGAGGAGAACCTTCATGTACAACGGCTGCACGCTGTTCTTCATTCAGAACATCAAGATAATTCGCCATGCTTTCTTCGCTTTTCTTCATAAAGAGACTTATCTGCTACTGAAAGCAAATCCTTTAGCCTGCTGGAATTCTGTAAATCTACATGACCAAGACTTGTTGAAATTACAAAAGGAAGTCCGTTTTTTGCCGAATATTTTTCATTCAGTAAGTCAAGTTTTAAGCGGGTTCTTTTTACAGAAGACAGCTGCATTCCAGGTACAATTATACCGAATTCATCACCACTCAATCGTCCTATAATTGCCTCTTTTCCAAAAATCTCAGAAAGGACTTCTGCCTGAGTTTTTATTGCAATATCTCCCATGTCATGACCATAGGTATCATTTATTTTTTTAAGGCCGTCCATATCTGCAAAGAAAACAAGACCGCAGCCGTCAGTTTCAAGAATCATATCCAGACAAATCTGGCCCTTTTCCATAAATCCCCTTCTGTTCAAAAGAGATGTAAGGTCATCTGTTCTGGACTGAATTGTAAGGTCTGAAATTTCATGTTCAAGATTCTGATTTTGAATCAGCTGACCTGTATATTCAAATGCCCTGGCAAGTTCAGTGACAATAATCTTTAAATATACATTATAATCTGCAAATTTTACCCCTTTAATTGCACAGGCAATAAAACCATAATTAGCATCACCAGAAAAAATCGGCTGAAAAAGATATACGCCGGCATCTTTTTTTGCAGTTCTTGAAGCAAAGAGTTTTTTTGCAGGATTAAAGGTTATTTCAGGATTAAAAAGGTCTACACCCTTTATGTCATCAGAAATCATATACAATTCCATTTTTTCAGGAAGAAGAAGGTCATCTTCAGGTTCAAGGAACTTTACTTCCTTAAAAAAGTTGATATATATGCTGGACATATCACACTGGCGGATAATATAGCGCAGATTATAAAAAATCTGTTTCAGAGTATTTGAACCGCGCAGAATATCAATAAGGGAAACAACATTGTTTTTTTCTGTAATTTCATTCATAAAACGAGGAAGATTGTCCATTCTCTCGTTTTTATCCATATTTACTTTTCCATCATAATCCTTAAAAACGTGTTCACTGTTACTCATAGGAATACAGCCACAGGACTGGCGGAATTTTGGTTCTGCATCAATGTAGATTACTTTTTCAATGCAGCCCTTTTCTACTGTATTAAGGGCAACTTCTGCAGCCTTAATTCCAAGACGATAAATATCCTGATTAATTGTAGAAAGACGTGGATATGAAATACTTGCCGCAATTGAATCATCAAAGCCGACAAGCTTAACATCAGCCGGTACAGAAATCCCCAGCTTCTTCAGATATGCCATTGCTCCGCAGGCCATTAAATCATTTGCACAAACAAGGGCATCAAATTTTACGTCATCTTTGCTCTTTATTTTTTTAGAAAGGGCTTCAACTGCAGAAACATCTGTAAAATTTCCGTCAAAAATAAAGTCTTTATTCAGATGCAGGTGATGTTTTTTAAGGGCAGACTCAAAGGCATTATAGCGGTCTAAGGCTTCAGCAGACTTTGTAAGATTTGCAGAAATAAAACCGATGTTTTTACAGCCATGCTCTTTTTTTAAGTGGCCGACAACATCGGAATATGCTTTTTTGCAGTCCAGAAGAAGAGATGTGGTTTTATCCATCTTTAAATCTACTGCAATAGAAATGACAGGCTTTGGATAGAAACTTGAAATAAATTCAAAAACGGTTTTCTCTTCCATCAGAGAAAGAAAAACTCCAGTTACAACAATTACAGCTTCAACTTCTGCAGACTTAAAATACTCAACAGCAGACCAATACTGATAATCATTTGCTGATTTTTTATTATGATGATAGTTAGTCTGGGCAATTAAAACCCTGACATTTTTATCGCGGAAAAAATCTGCAATTCCAGCAAGCACATCAAAACTGTATTCAATAGTAAATGTTGGAATCAGGACACCGATTGTATGCATATGAAAACCTACCAATCAAAGTATACACTAAAATATGAATTTATGCTCACTTTTTTTAGGGAATTCACGCAAAAGAGATTCAAATCTTCCATCCAAATCTACACCGGTACTTGCAAGGATTTTTACATTCACAACATTACCCGGCTGAATGGCCTTTTTCTGATTTTCATCATCTGCATCATATCTGACCACAACGCTGCCATCAACATCCGGAGCCTGGAACCAGGCTCTTCCTATTGCAAGTCCTTCTCCAGAAAGGTCATCTTCAGGACTTTCAATTACCTCTTCTATCAGAACAGAAACTGTTTTTCCTACAAAAGAGCCTAAATATTCAGCTGTAATCTGAGCCTGTCTTTCTTCCAATATTGAAGCCCTTTTCTGTGCAGTTTTTGAAGAAACTTTTCCCTTAAAATTATATGCAGGAGTGTCTTCTTCCCTGCTGTAAGGGAAACACCCTGACCATGAAGGCCTTATATCATTAAGGAAATCTAAAGTATTAGAGGCATTTGCATCTGTTTCTCCCGGAAAACCGGTAAGGAAGGTTGTTCTAAGTGCACAATCAGGTAATAACTGACGAATATTTTCAACAAGTGAAACATAAAGTTTTCTGCTTCCTGTTCTATTCATCTTTTTGATAATCTGGTCATCACCGCTCTGAAAAGGAATATCAAAATAATGAAGAAAGCGAGAATCTTTTTTCATTACGTCAAGAATATCTGAATTAAAATGGTCTGGATGAATATATAAAAGACGAACAATAAAGTCACCTGGAATTTCAGAAATCATTTTTAACAGGGAGTAAAGGTTCCCTTCAAAACCAGGCTCACTGCCGTATGCGGCAAGATCCTGACCTATAAGATTTATTTCATAAATTCCGTCTTTTACAAGCTTCTGGATTTCTTCAATAATTTCTTTCTGAGGGCGGCTGCGAAGTTCACCGCGAATAAGGGGAATGGCACAGAAAGAACAGTGGTTTGAGCAGCCTTCTGTAATCTTAACGTAAGCAGAAGCAGGATAATTAAAAAGAACAGGACGGTCGCCGCTGCAGACTCCTGTCTGCGGAAAGGTCTGAAAAGGATGAGCAGAAGAGTCTTTTGAAAGAGACTTCATAAATTCGCCTATTTTTGAAAGGTCTCCGTTTCCAAAAACTCCGTCCAGCTCCGGCATGGACTCTGCAAGAGTTTCTGCATAACGCTGGGCAAGACAGCCAGTCAGAATAATTTTAGCATCCGGATAATTATTATGAATAGAATAAACAGCGTCTATAGATTCTTTTTTGGCAGATTCTATAAAGCCGCATGAATTCACAATAATAAAAGCGGCTTCATCAGGATTTTGCGTAAGTTCAAAACCAATTTTTGAAAGATAACCTACTATCAGCTCGCCGTCAGTCTGGTTTTTTGCACAACCATGCTGGTCAATAAAGAATTTAGTCAAGTTCAATCACCACCAGTTTATAGCGGCCGTCAGAATCCTTAATCCATTTAATATCTTCTACAAAAATCTGTCCGGCAGAACCAATATCAATATCATAAGATTTAGAGTCCGCAATAATAGTAAATTTTACAGTATTATTGTTAGAAATCCACAGGCGAATACCATTTTGCGGAGTTGCAGTAAATACTTCACCCCGGGTAAAATAACCTTCTACAGAATCACTTCTATCTACCTTACTTCTAAAGAGACAGGAACCACGGAAACTTGCGTTAATAGTAAAAGGATAGGCTCTGTTGTCTTCATGAATAACTTTTGGCTGATGAGCAGATTTTAAATCAGAAGCAAGAGGGATTTCGTCTACAGAAGTAGAAGCCTGAACAAAGCCACCCTGCCTTAAAAGCACGCTGATTTCCGCTCCGCGGCTTTCATCTGTAGAAGAAATATCTGAAACATAAAGAATCATGTCTGAAACGCCGTTACCTGATAAATCAATTTCTGATTCTTCTGAAAGTTCAACATAATATATGCCAGAAGGAGTATCAAGACCAAAAGAAGAAAGGGTATCTCGTACGGTAAGAACAATATGACCTTCTCCATCTGCACTTGGAACCAGCAGCTGGTCTCCCTTATAAACACGCTGGGTAAATTTCTTTTCTGTAAGTTCATACTGCTTGTTGCGAACTTTATTTGAAATTACTACATCAGAATCAACATCAGTTTTTTTCTTTTCAAGCAGGAGGATTGAAAGTACAATTACAAAGCCGACCAGCAAAACAGAAGGTATGATTATACCCGGAATAAGGAAGCGGGGCCTTCTCTTTCCGTAAAGTCCCTGGGGTAATGGAGATTCCTGAATCTGTTTGTTTCGGTATAGTTTAAGAAGGAACTCCGCATCAAGATCCAGATAATTTGCATAGTTGCGCAGAAAGCCTGTAAGATAGGCTTCGCCGGGAAAAACTCCGTTATCTTCTGATTCAAGACCTTCCAGATAGCGGCGTTCTATAGAAATTTCGCGGCTGATTTTATCAAGGTCAAGATTTTTTTCTTCGCGTGCAGTTCGAAGCAGATTTCCGTAACTTTCCATCCCACTACTCCGAGAACAAGAAATTATTATAATTGTTTGCAGAAGAAGGAGCATCGTAAATAAAACGCTGTTCCGTAAGATTCTGGTTCAATTTATAATCAAAGAAATTAAAGATGAATTCTTCGCCCTTTGGAGTTACTGCCTCTATACGGCGTATAAGTTTTGTAGATTCCGTAACGGCAACCTTAATATAACGGAAAGCCTCTGAGGCACTTTTTCTTGTCAGAATAAATTTTACGACCATTTCATCAGAACCTTCATCCAAAGGTTCTGCGTTCTGGCTTGTTTCATAGGCTACCATATAATAACGGCTCATTAAAGAAAGCCCCTGAGGTGTAGAAAGATTTGCGGCACCGCCAGAACTGTCTGGAGAAACCTGCTGCTGAAGGGCGGCATCTGAATCCGGCAGGTAGATTGTAAGAGTATCACCATTAAAACAGATTACCTGCTCCTGAGGATTCGTATAGTCCATACGCATTAAATCAGGAGCCTTAAACGAAAGTTTTCCAGCAGATTCTGTTTTACCAACTTTAATTTCAAAATCCGCTTCGTAATCTTTTATAGTTCCGTAATATTCAGATATAGTTTTAAAATATGCACTTGCCGTAGTAATACTCTGGGCAAAAACTGTAGAAACAAAAAGCAGTACACTAAAAAGTAAAGTCTTTTTCATATTCTAAATATTATAGCGTATCAGTTATTTACTTTCAATCCTAAGATTCAGGCTGCTCTTCAGGCAGACCTTCAGGCTGCTGAGGCTCAGTTTCTGACTTAGAAGAATCTTCGGAAGCGGCATTTTCTGTAAGTTCACGACAATGCTGTTCACCCTTCACAATTTCATAGAATTCCTTACCGTCCATAGTTTCAATTTCCATAAGACGATTAGCAATGTATTCCAGCAAATCTTTATGCCCCTTAAGAAGATTAAGGACATAATCATAGCGTTCATTCATTATGCGGGCAATTTCTTCATCTATATAGTTTTGAGATTCTTCACTGAATTCACGGATAAGATTTGCATCACCGCCACGGTTTCCAAGAACACCCTTACCAAGAGTCATGTTCTTGAACTTTTCAGACATACCGAAATCCATAATCATGCGCTTAACAATATCTGTTGCGCGGGCAATGTCATTTGAAGCACCTGTAGAAATATCTCCAAGAACAACCTCTTCTGCGGCACGACCGCCAAGAAGACAGTCAATTTCATCCATCATATCCTTACGGGTCTGAATGAATTTTTCTTCCCCTTCTTCACGGTACTGGGTAAAACCGCCAACTCCATGACTGCGTGGAACAACTGTAATTTTATTTACAGGCTCATGGTCAGGATTAAAGGCTGCAACAAGAGCGTGTCCTGTTTCATGAACAGAAACAAGGCGCATCTGTTTTTTATTATCCTTGCGGCTTTTCTTTTTAAGACCGATACTTACTTTATCAATGGCATCATTAAAGTCTTCCATAGTAACTTTCTTTCGGCCATTGCGGACAGCAAGAAGAGCAGCTTCGTTTACTACGTTTGCAAGGTCTGCTCCGGCAAAGCCTGTAGTTCCATGAGCAATTGATTCAAAATCAACGTCCTTATCAAGTTTAACGTTCTTTGCATGGATGCGCAGAATATCCTCGCGTCCCTTTACATCCGGCTTTTCTACAGGAACCTGACGGTCAAAGCGACCCGGACGCAAAATTGCAGGGTCAAGGACATCCACACGGTTGGTTGCTGCAAGAACTATAAGACCTTTTTCGTTATCAAAACCGTCCATTTCTACAAGAAGCTGATTTAAGGTCTGTTCACGTTCATCATTAGAACTGAAACCGTTTGCACGGCTCTTTGCCAGGGCGTCAATTTCATCAATAAAGATGATACAAGGAGCTTTTTCGCGGGCCTGCTTAAAAAGGTCTCGCACACGGCTGGCACCAACACCGACAAACATTTCTACAAAGTCTGAACCGGAAATACTGAAGAATGGAACTCCGGCCTCACCTGCAACCGCACGGGCAAGAAGTGTCTTACCGGTTCCAGGGTCACCTACAAGCAGGACTCCCTTTGGAATCTTTCCGCCGATATCTGTATATTTTTTTGGTTCCTTCAAGAAATCTACAACTTCTACAAGTTCTTCTTTTGCTTCATCAACACCGGCAACATCTGCAAAGCGGGTTTTGATTTTTCCTTCTTCTACAACCTTAGCGCGTGAAGCACCAACATTAAAGATGCTTCCCATTCCACCGCCGGAACCGCCGCCCATTCTGCGGAAGATAAAGAAATACATAAGGAAAATAAGTCCGAAAGGAATGATAAGATTAATTAAAAGCTGAATAAGATAGTTGTTCTGTTTAGCGACAAATTTATATCTGACACCCTTAGAATCAAGCAGTTCTATAAAACTGCTCATAATTACAGCTGTAGTTTTATACTGCCGCTTATAGGAACTGGACTGTACAGGAAAAATCTGCCGTCCTTTTGATAAAGAAGAAGCACTTTCAGAATAATCAGAATAACCGACTATATAAGATTCTCCAATTTCTACATAGTTTATTTCCCCGCTTTCAATTTTTTCACGGAACTCTGAGAAATCAGTCAGATTTTCATTCTTAGAAAATGCAAAAACATCAAACAGAATCAATATTGCGGCAGCTGAAATAAGAAAAATCCAGAAAGAAGATTTTCCCTTTTTTGGAGGCTTCTTGCGGCTGTCCTTGTTATCATTATTTGAATTATCAGAAGGTCCGGCAAATTTGAAAAATCCAAAAGGATCATTTTCATCGTCTTTCTTATTCTTGTTATCTTCGTTGTTCATATTCATATTATAAATATACTGATAATAAAAGTAATTGTCGACAAAATAATTTTTTTTTAATTTTTTTCTTAACTTTTTTTTTTAAAATTCCGACAATCAGATTGAATAAGATTTTAACTTACTCAGGAGTTTTCTATGGGGTACCAGAATGCATATACTGCATATCAGAGAACAAATGTAAGCACAGCAAGTCAGGGAAGACTGGTAGTGCTTTTGTATGAAGGAGCCGTAAAACACCTTTCTGCGGCTATAAACCTGATTGAAAGTGATTCAAAAATCAAACCAAACAATATTGAGCAGTTTGGAATTCATATCCAGAAGACTCAGGCAATTGTTACAGAACTTCAGGTATCTTTAGATATGGAAAAAGGCGGTGACATAGCCAGAAATCTTATGTCGCTGTATGTATATTTCAACGAGGAGCTGATGACTGCATCCATTTCACATGACAAGGCAAAACTTCAGCTTATATTAAAAATGATTACAGACTTAACTGAATCATGGAGAATGGTCGCAAGCAGCACTGCAAATGCTCCTGCTGCAACAATCTCTAAAGCAGTAAATATCGAGGGGTAAAACGATGGCAGCAATCTCGCAGGAAGAATTGGAAGAAAGAGTAGCAATAATCCACCGCTTTAAGGCTTTGCTTGAACAGCAGAGGGGCAAATTCCAGGAATATCTGACAGTTCTGGAAAAACAGCAGGATTCCATTACTGCAGAAAACCCGGATAATCTTCTGGCACATACAGAACTTGAACAGCAGATTGTCCGCAACCTTTCAAGTCTGCAGAAAGTTATTGTTCCTATGAAAAAACTCTATAATGCAAATTCTAGTGCAGATGCTGCACAGGAAGATGCAGAAATCAAGAAGATTCAGGATGATCTGTCTGACCTTCAGATGAAGGTTCTGCGCCAGAACGAAATCAACCGGGATCTTCTTAAGATTCACATTGACCAGCTGAAAAACCAGATGTCAAACTTCAAGAATCCATACAAAAACAACAGAAGCGTTTACGCCTCCGCCCAGCAGCAGCGCGTTGCAACCATGGTTCAGGTTGATGTCTAACACTTCCCGCTATATATGAAAAGCCCCGCTGTGAATGCAGCGGGGCTTTGTTTTATATGGTTAATTTTATGAAGGCTTACTTATCCAGAGCCTTGTTGTAATCAGCAACCTGCTTCAGGATGTCTTCCATGGTTTTGCCGTCGCGGCCACGGTTGGAGCGGAAGGGGTTGCTTAAAATCATTCCTTTCATGGCTACTTTTGGGAATGGGAATTTCTTTTCAAACTCTTCGTCTGTCATTTCGTCCATGAACTTGCAGGCTTTTTTAAAATCAGCATCAATAAGTTTTGCCATTTCGCGATTGCGCAGCATATCTCCCAATGTTGTCTGAGGGGTGATTGTAAAGGCTTTTTTGCCGGTTGATGTAAGGTCTACTTGTGCACTAAGGCGGATATCGCGGCTGGAAGCGGCAATTTTTATTTCATAAGTTCCAGATGGCGCATACCATTCGTCAGTATCTGTGTTCCAGTAGGCAAAAGAGCGCTGATTAAGCTTAAAGGTGACGTTTTTTGATTCGCCGGCACGCAGGAATACTTTTTCAAATCCTTTTAATTCTTTTTCAGGGCGGATTTCTACACCAGTTTTATCGCTGACATAAAGCTGAACAATTTCTTTTCCGTCCATCTTGCCTGTATTTTTTACTGTAAGGCTGACCTCTACTTCTTCTGAATCTTTGAATTTTAAGGAAGACACTTTGAGGTCTGAATATTCAAAACTTGTGTAACTTAAGCCGTGACCAAATGGGAAAAGAACAGGCATTTTGCGGCTGTCGTACCAGCGGTAGCCTACAAAAATGCCTTCTGCATAGACACAGGTGCGGCCGTTTCCTGGGTAGTACATATAGCAAGGAGTGTCTTCAAGGCGCAGAGGGAATGTTTCGGCAAGTTTTCCGCATGGATTTGCCTTTCCAAAAAGAAGATTTATCTGGGCTGAACCGATATTTTCTCCGCCAAGATAACATTCAAGAATTGCAGCCACCTTATCTGCCCAAGGCATTGCAACAGGAGAACCGTTATGCAAAAGTACGGCAATGCGGGGGTTTACGGCAGCCAATTTTTCTATAAGCTCGTTCTGAACCTGAGGCATATCAAGATTTGTGCGGTCAGCACCTTCAGATTCAAAAGATTCCGGGAGACCTGCAAAAACAACAACGGAGTCTGCCTCTCGGGCAGCGTCCAGAGCTTCTTGAGTCAGGGCGTCGTTTGTAGTTACAAAGTCTTCGTTATAGCCCTTTACGTATTTTACATTCAGATTCTGTTCGCGGGCAGAGTCCAGGGCACTGGTCATTTTATAGCATTTGATTTTTGAGCTTCCGCCGCCACCATAGCGGGGATTTTCTGCAAAACAACCTACAAAGAGAACCTTTTCTGCGGCAGCGGAAATTGGAAGTAAGGCTTTGCCGTCAGAAAGTTTTTCATTTTTAAGAAGTACGCAGGATTCTTCTGCCATTTTTCCCGAAGCGGCGTGGTCTTTTTCCATATCAAAAGTGCCGCCCTGCCTGTGCTCAGTATAATTCAAAACCATTTCAAGAACATGAGAAACGGCTTCATCAAGTTCTTCCATGGAAAGTTCGCCAGACTTTACAGCCTGCACAATATCATTATCTGTGTGGCCGCCGCTGTAAGGCATTTCAAGGCTTAAATCGGCCTTAATTCCCTTTACACGATTGTAAACAGCACCCCAGTCTGAAACGACCATGCCTTTATAGCCCCACTGGTCGCGGAGGACATCTTTTAAAAGCCATTTGTTCTGGCTGGAAAGTTCGCCGTTGATTGCATTGTAGGAACACATGATTGTTGTTGGAGCGGCATTCTTTACGCAGTTTTCAAAGCCTGCAAGATAAATTTCGCGCAAAGTGCGTTCGTCTACTTCTTCACTTACAGAAAAGCGGTTTGTTTCCTGATTGTTGGCGGCAAAATGCTTTAACGAAGTGCCCACATTTTTAGACTGAACGCCTTTTATATAGGCTGAACCAAGTTCGCCAGAAACATAAGGGTCTTCAGAAAAATATTCAAAGTTACGGCCGCATAGTGGTGAACGCTTAATGTTGATTGCAGGGCCAAGAACTGTGGAAACGCCGAAATCATTTGCTTCTTCACCAAGAATTTCTCCCAGCTGCTGCAGGAGGGAGCGGTCAAATGATGAAGCAGTTGCACAGCCGGATGGGAAACTTACAGCAGTGCGGGAATCGTTTTCATCTACACCGTTTTCATTCTGAGTCCTCAGCCCACTAGGGCCGTCACTGACCATTACGGAAGGGATTCCAAGTCTTTCTACGCTCTTTGTGCGCCAGAAATCTTTACCGGAGCAGAGGCCTGCTTTTTCTTCCAGTGTAAGTTTTGAGAGTAAATCTTTAATTTTAGAGTTCATATTCATTCCTATATTAATAATTCTTTTATTCTACCATGTCCACAAGAGGCTTTCAATTTCTTCTTCAATTTCATCATCTAAAAGTTCAAAAAAATCGTAACCGGTAATTTCTTCTATATAATTAACACTGCAGACATACTGCTGCCAGCTGCCCTCTTTTGCGCAGCCTTTTATATTGGGAACATTTACCGCAAGAAGCTGAGCCTGATTCTGACTTAAAACCCGTTCAAAATCATCTTCGCCCTGGGGTAGAAAAAGAATGATTTTCCATGTGTGGGAAGGAACCGTTATTTCCATAGTGCCTGTTTCCCCGCCAGTTTCCCCGCCAGTTTCCCCGCCAGGCTCCGCGATTGGAATGGACTCAAAATATCCGCGGTCTCCGCTGCCGCCCCGCCCTGCAGGCCCCGCAAAAATATAGGCTTCCTTCCCGGCAAGCACCTGCTCGCGTTCAAACTTTTCCAGTGCCACCCAGACAATGCGGTTATTATCCGGCGACTGAGGAACCATATTAGTCATCAAAAAAGTTTCGCTGTTTGCTTCCGCTGTGGCAGTACGGTCAGCAGAAGGACAAAGGTGCCCCCTGTCAAAACCATAAGCCGTAAATTTATAATCAGCTTTACGCACCGCATACCAGTCTTTGGGCAGGGAAGTATCCGGGCGGAAGTTATTTGCCCTGTCGGCCTCTCCCAAATCTTCTGCAGAAAGATGCCAGGCCACCCAGTTAGGATTATGAGTCCTGTTGTTATAACTGAGCGTAAACTGAGCCTTTTCCATCAAAAAGTTTTCTTCCGCACCGTCATTTTCAAAATCAGAAAGGGCGTCAGAAGGATTCCCCCAAAAAAGCGGAGAATTTTCAGGATGATTTAAGTCCAGTTCCGGATTAAGGGCAGAAAGAGGATAAAAAAGATTTAATAAAAAGCAGGATAAAAGACAGATTCGATATTTATTTTTATTTTTCAAGCCCGCTTTTCCTATAAGAAGTAAGTCTTCATCATGCCCTTTCCTTTTACGTCAATTTCAGTATTTTCACTGTACTGGTAAAGGTCTGAAGTCTGGACTCTGGTATTTTCTGTTACATGAATCCTCATAGGAAGTCCGGTACTTTCCATTCGGCTTGCAACATTTACAGTGTCGCCCCAGATGTCGTAAATGAACTTTGTCTTTCCGATTACTCCCGCAACAAGGGGGCCTGAATTTATTCCGAGACGAATCTGCAGTTTTACAGGAGAACTTTCATTAAAGAGGCGGACATCTTCCAGAAGCCCCCGGGCAAAAGTAATCATTTTGCCGGCACCGTCATTATTACCTTCTTCTGTAAGACCTGCGGCCGCCATGTAAGAATCTCCAATCGTCTTGATTTTTTCAATACCTTCCCGCTGAGCCCTTTCATCAAACATAGAAAACATTTTATTCAGCATGGTAACAACTTCTTCTGCCTTAAGTCCGCCGCTTATCTTGGTAAAGCCCTCAATATCGGTAAAAAGAACCGTAACATTCGGATATTCCTTAGCTATAGTACTGTTCGGGTGAGCAGTAAGTTCTTCTGCAATCTCTTTTGGCAGAATATTCAGAAGAAGACTTTCTGAGCGGTTCTTTTCTGTTTCCAGTTCCTTTGTCCTTTCCTTTACGGTACTTTCAAGTTTTCGGTTTTCTTCTTCTACACGGATAAGTTTGCCTTCAAAAAGCATAATGGTTGTAGAAATGATAAATAAAACAAAAAGAATGGCAAGGAAAATTTTAAAAATCAGATTTGTAAGAGGCTTTAAAGTACTTGAATAGGTAAAGACGATTTTTTGGTCAAGCGGCTGATAGTCGTGAGGAGCATACATAATGCAGCCGAATCCCAGAGTTTTTAGAGGACTGATTTTATAGAAATCTTCTCCATGAATGTTTTCCTTATCACCTTCATGAGGCTTTCTGACATTCAGTTTTCCGTCTGAAAGCATAAAAGTGCCGTTCCATGGGCCAGGATCCACAGAACAGCCATCTGGAACATAAATAGAAAAAGACCAGTCTGTGATGATTGTAGAAGACATATTATTAAAAATCACGCCGTCGTACTGGGCACCGGTTCTGTCCGGGTCTTCGCCGTCAATCCAGTGTTTTTCTGCATTTCTGGAAAATGTTACGCAAACTGATTTATCAGGTTCGTTCTGGGTATAGGCTTCTTCAATTATCAGAGTTTTTTCCGGAAGAGTAAGCCCCGTAAGGGAAACAATCACAAGAACCAAAAGGATTCCACCCAGACTTACAGAAAGGGTCTGCCAGAAATGACTTCTTTCTACTATCCTGCGATTTTCTGTTTCAGAATCCATTATTTTATAAACCGGAGTCAAAATAGAAGACGCTCTTTCCCCTGAATAAAATTCAATTTCCATCAGTTTTATGGAAGAATAGAAAAGATGCAGGGCACCAAGGCCAAGAGAAATGTTTATCCATGGAAAGCCATAGAAAAAAAGAATCATCACGACCCCGATTAGAGGAAAAATAAAATAAAGCAGCAGGGTAACAAAAACATTTTCAGGAAGCTTTTTTCTGTTCTGTAAGAGCATTGTAAAAGAAATGAGTCCGGGTAAAAAGCCCATGGCAACGCTTAAAGGATAAAGGGGGCTTCTGTGGTAAAGATTATCTTCGTCAAAAAAATAAAATAAATTCGTAAACTGACTTATAACTGTAAGCACAATGCCTAAACAGCAGAAAAAAAGGACTACAAAAAGCAGATGAGGAATTCCGTCTTTTACAGAAGATTTCATCTTTAAAATAAGAGAAAAAGACAGCCGGGACTGCTTTATGAATTCACATATATAGAAGCAAAGGAAAAAAGGCAGAGCAAAATTGCATATAAAAACAAAGAGATTGCTGAAACGCACCATGTAATAGCCAAGATTGCTGGAATTTCCTCTGAAAATATAAGCGAGGGCGTCAGAAAGCAGCAGGAAACCTGTTAAAAATTCAACAATAATAAGAGTCCGCCTGCCGTTATACTTAATCTTATGCCCTGAAAACAAAAAGATGCCAACCTGAAAGCAAAAAAAAGAAAGAAAAATAAGTGCTGTTATACTGATAATTCGTGTATAGTCAGTCATTAATCAATTTCCTCTGAAAAAATTTCTTTATTCATTATAATTCTATACATTGTAAAAAGCAAACTGACAACAAATTCATTTTTTGATATAATAGCTCCGTCTGCCACCGGGTAGGAATGTGCCGGGATTTCCGAGTCCCTATAACATTCAGCCACATCAGTAGGTCGGTCAATGTATTGGCGTGAAGATGGGCAATCTTTCTCTAAGGAGTCGTCCATGTTCAATTACATCTGGCCGCTTTTAATCATTGTTTTTGCAAACACACTTTATCAGATTTGCGCAAAGGGAATCCCGCCGCAGATGAACACTTATGCCAGCATGACAATCACTTATGCTGTGGCAACGCTTTTTTCGGCAGTCGCTTTCTTTGTCACCACAAGAGGCGGGAACATATTCAAAGAGTTTTCCCACACCAACTGGGCAACGATTGTTCTTGGAATCGTGATTACCGGGCTTGAAGTGGGCTTTATCTTTGCCTACAAGGCCGGCTGGCAGGTGAGCACCCTGGCAACAGTTTCCAATGCGGCTCTGGCAGTCATTCTGATTTTTGTCGGACTTATCGGCTATCACGAGGCAATCAGCTGGAGCAAGGTTCTGGGAGTTGCCATCTGCCTTGTGGGATTGTATTTTATTAATAGAAAATAATTTGATTTAATTTCATTTTTTGGCCGCCAGAGGCCTTTCACAGGAGATTATATGTTCAGACCAATGAGAAGATTCAAGCAGCAGATTGCAGATAGCGAATGTAAAGAGATTCTGAAGAATGAAAAGCGGGGAGTTTTGTCGCTCCTTGGTGATGACGGATATCCTTACGGACTTCCCCTTTCCCACTTTTACAGCGAAGAAGACAATAAGATTTATTTTCACGGCGCAAAAGAAGGCCACAAAATTGATGCCATAAAAAATTACGACAAGGCAAGTTTCTGCGTTTATGATTCAGGCTACCGCAAGGAAGGGGACTGGGCTTTGAACATCAAAAGTGTAATCGTCTTTGGAAAAATCCGCCTTGTGACCGATGAAGAACTGGCCCGCAAAATCTGTACAAAACTTACCCAGAAATTTACAGACGACCGGGAGTATCTTGAAAAGGAACTTAAAAGCGCCCTGCCCCGCGTTCAGTGCCTTGAACTTGAAATTGAGCATATAACAGGCAAGCTGGTGAACGAATCATAAGGAGCATAGAAATGAAAATTGCAGTAACTTACGAAAAAGAAAGCGGAAATGTATTCCAGCATTTTGGAAAAACTCAGTATTTTAAGATTTATCAGATTGAAGCCGGCAAAATTCTTTCTTCAGAAGTGATTGACAACGGTGGAAACAGCCATCACGCCATTCCACCATATTTGAAGAGCCTTGGAGTTGAAACTCTGATTCTCGGAAACCGCGGACAGGGTGCCATTGAGGCCATTGCTGCCAGCGGCTTAAAAGAAATGCCTGGAATCACTGGAAGAGCCGACGAAGCAGCAGAGCTTTTTGCAAAGGGAGAACTCAAACCAAACTTTGAGGCTAAGTGCAATCACCACAGGACAGAATAACAAGAAATACATCGCAAACTTTATCCTGCGCAGCTTCTTTTGTGGGTTGATATTTCAAGTAGAATAATAAAACTGCTATTTTTTAACCTCCGAGTTCATAAATCTCCCACGCCGCCTGCAAAAAATGGCTTACCGCTGAATCCTTGGCTTCCAGAGATTCCTTTCTGTAGTAGATGCCGAAAGGCGCGTGATGAGTTTCCTTAAAAGGGAAAAAAATCAGCTCTTTGTCCGGAAGGGCAAGATATTCAGGTACAAAGGCAAAACCAAAACCAGCCTTT
>JAFUYH010000035.1 GCA_017470605.1 Treponema sp. | reverse complement strand
CCGTCCTTTGTTTATTTGCCCGGTGGCCATAGTGGAGAGGTAATACCCGTTCCCATTCCGAACACGGAAGTCAAGCTCTCTTACGCCGATGATACTGCCTTTGCGGCGGGAAAGTAGGTAGCTGCCGGGCTTTTTTTTTGTTATTCTGCCTTGTTTCTTCTATGTAACCGACCGTCTGACTTTTGTAAAACTGAATATTCTGAAGCAATTATTGCTATCGCGGTGCAGTGTTAGATAAACGTTGCCACACATTCCGCTTCTTTAATTTTTTTTCTAGACGTAAATCTTTTTTTTCTATTATAATTCTCATCATGAATGATATTTTGACTTTTAATGAACCTCCTGAAAACTGGGAGCATTATCTTCCTTTAGGAAATGGCAGGCTTGGTGCTATGGTTAAAGCCCATCCCTGTAACGAAATAATACAGCTGAATGAAGAGGGAATCTGGTCTGGAGGCCCTATAGACCGTGTAAATAACTCCGCCTTTAATCATCTTGAAAAAATTCGCAGCCTCGTAAAAGAAGGAAAGGTTCTTGATGCTCAGGAACTTTGTTTTCAGGCTCTTTCCGGCACTTGTTTTAATGAACGAGTTTATCAGACTGCTGGTGATTTCAAAATTGATTTTTTTTCAAAGGAAAATTTCGGAATCCCCTGCGGTTTCCCTCTTTGTCATAAAACTTCTCCGCAATCTCTTGATTCCTATAAATCATCTCTAAATCTTTCAGAAGCCTGTACTTTAGTTACCTACACTGATGAAAATGGTGTATCATATACCCGCAGAACCTGGATCAGTGCTGTAGATGATATGCTTTTTATGCACGTTAAGGCTGATAAAAAATCTTCCATCAATTTCAGGGTTTATTTTGACAGGGGAATTTGGGTTGATTCTGTTTATGCACAGGACGGTTTTATCTTTCTTGAAGATTCCCATGGAATTCCATTTACAAATGGAGCAGGAGCTGTTTCTGAAGGTGGCAGTGTAAAAGCTGAAGGATTCTGTCTTACTGGGGAGGGGTGTGATGAAGTCCTCTTTTTTATTGACATCAGAAGCTGGAAATGGAATAAAAAGCCTCTCTCAAAAAAACAGTACGATAAAAAAATCAAGAAAAATGTCTGGACTCTGGCAGTAAAAAAACATTTGCAGGAAGTCCGTAATTTTATAATCTCTCATGGACTTTCTGTTGCGGCAGAAGATCTGTTTGCATGGCATCTTGTTGAATACAAGACTTATTGGGAAAGATTTACTCTTAATATCGGTAATAAGACTTCTTCCTCTGCTTTCGCTACTCCTGATTTGCTGAAAACTGCATCTCAGTCAAATACAGAAATTATAAATCTTTATGCAAACTTTTCCCGCTATCTGTTGATTTCTGGCAGCCGCGTTCCTGGTGAACTTCCAACTACTCTTCAGGGCTTATGGAACTGCTATATGGATCCTCCTTGGGGCAGTAAATATACAATCAATATAAATACTCAGATGAATTACTGGCCTGTAAATCTTACCTCTCTTTCTGAGTGTGAAAAGCCTCTTTTTGAACTTCTTGCCCGCTCTTATAAAAATGGCTGTATGACTGCAAAAAAAATGTATCACTGCCGTGGTTATATGCTTCATCATAATACTGATTATTGGGGAGATGCCGCTCCTCAGGACAACTGGCTTCCTGGAACTTATTGGGTTCTTGGTGCAGCGTGGCTTGCAACTCATATCTGGGAGCATTATGAATATACACAGGATTATTCACTTCTTAAAAAATATTACTATCTGATTCATGAAGCCTGTCAGTTTTTTGTAGATTTCCTTCAGCCGTCTTCTATTATTGCTTCTGACGGAAAGCCTTACCTTGTGGTTAATCCTTCAGTTTCTCCTGAAAATTCCTATGTAACAAAGACAGGAGAAGTCGGTGCTTTTTCAGAAGGCTGCGAAATGGACAACATGATTCTGGAACATCTCTTTACAAGCTGTCTTAATGCTTCAAAAGTCTTACAGAATGACTGCAGAAACCTTAAAGGGGAAAAATACAAACAGAGCGATTTTGAAGACTTTGAATATGTTCTTAACCATTTAAAAAAGCCTGAGCTTAATAAAGACGGCTCTCTTATGGAATGGAATACAGAGGTTGAAGAAGTTGAGCCGGGACACCGTCATATAAGCCATCTTTACGGTCTTTACCCCGGACATACAATTTCAAAAGAAAAAACTCCTCAGTTGATAGAAGCTGCAAAAAAGACTTTGGAAAAACGCCTTTCAAACGGGGGCGGGCATACCGGCTGGAGTCAGGCCTGGATTATAAATTTCCGTGCCCAGCTGGAAGAGGGAGACGAAGCTTTGTCTGCAATTGTAAAGCTGCTTACCCATTCAACTCTTCCAAACCTTCTGGATAATCATCCTCCTTTCCAGATTGACGGAAATTTCGGCTCTCTTGCTGCAATTATAAGAATGTTGGTTCAAAGTGAAATTGAAGAAAATACCCTTACAATCAAACTTCTTCCGGCTCTTCCTTCTGAAAAAGAATGGCAGTCAGGCTCTTTGTGCGGAGTGGGAATAAAAGGCGGTTATACAGCAGATTTAACCTGGGAAGATGGCAAAGTTACCTCTTTCGTTCTTCATAAAGGTGAATTTGCTTCAGAATCACTTTCTATAAAAACACTCCCTGAAACAAGTCTAACGATTGCGTAATACAGTGGCTTGTATTGCCAGGCCTTGTAATGAAGGGCCTCGCAATACAGTTTTGTGTATCATATTTTAAAAATTATAATATTTTTCTTGACATAATATTATATAATGTATAATATTATAAATGTAAAATGAACCTCAGGAGGTAACAATGGTTTTTACGGCAGGCGCAGCTTTGTTGGATGCCGTTGTTCTGTCTGTAGTGAGTAGGGAAGGTACTTACGGATATAAAATAACCCAGGATGTAAGAAGCATTATGGATGTTTCTGAAAGCACACTGTATCCTGTTCTCAGAAGGCTTCAGAAAGAAGGTTATCTGGAAACATATGATATGGAGTTTCAGGGGCGGAACCGAAGGTATTATAAAATCACTGCGAACGGAATGATTTTGCTGGACAGAAACCGCCGGGATTGGCTTGAATTCCGCAAAGGTGTAGATGAAATTTTAATGGGGGTTAAAGATGACTAGAGAAGAGTATTTGAAAGAACTTAAAGGCCGTTTGCAGTCACTTACAACAGATGAACTTGCAGAAGCCTTGCAGTATTATTCAGACTATTTTGAAGAAGCCGGTGACGATGAAAAAGTTATGAGCGAACTTGGAAATCCGGAAGAACTTGCAAAATCAATAGTAGAAAAATGTGCAAATGCACCTGCTAAAAAAGAAGAGGAGTCAAAGTCTGAGGATAACAAGTCTGAAAGTGAGGCAGAAAATGAAAGAACTGATGCTTTGTATCATTCTTTTGAATCTTCGCAAGTAAAGAATCTGAGTCTTGAATTTGGGGCCGCAGACATTGTGATGATTTCAGGAAATTCTTTTGCAGTGGAAACCCGCGGTATGGAAGAAACAGATTTATCCTGTTTTCTTTCTTCAGAAGGTACTCTGACCATTAAAAATCTAAAACGTATTAATCTGAATTTTTTCAGCCATGACAGAAGAAAACGTGCCGTTCCAAGAATCCTGCTTACAGTACCAGAAAATGCCGATTTGTATAAATTCACGCTTCATCTTGGGGCAGGTAATTTCAGGACAAGGTCTGTTTCCCTTCGCTGTCAAAATGGAAATCTGGAAGTTGGAGCCGGCAATCTTGAGATGAATGAATTGTGTGGGGGAAAAATAAATCTCCGCTGCGGAATGGGAAATCTTCAGATGTCAGGAACTATAAGCGGAAAGTCCAATATAGATTGCGGAATGGGTAGCGTAAAACTGAATTTGCGTGGTTCTCAGGATGATTATTCTTATGATGCAAAGGTTGGTCTTGGAGATTTTCGTCTGAATGACATTAAGAAGTCTGGTGTCTGCCAGGAACTTAATAATCAAAAAAAGCCGAATCATTTTTCAGTAAACTGCGGAATGGGCAGTGTCTTTATCAATATAAAATAAAAAGGAGTTTGTTATGTCAAAGAAACTTTATAAATCACGTAAAAACAAGATGATAGATGGTGTTTGCGGGGGTCTTGCAGATTTCTTCAGTATCGATGCAACTATAATCCGTCTGATTTTTGCACTTGCTGTAATTCTAAAAGGAGCGGGAATTCTTCTATATATAATTGCGTGCATTATTATTCCTAGAGAACCGGATGACGGCAGTTCAGATTCAAATGAAGCTGATGAAAATGTAGAAAATCTGAAAAGTGCCAATATAAATGACAGTGAAAAAGACGGAATTCACACTGATGAAGAATTTGATGAAATTTTCAGAAAAAAGTGTTAAATTTTGCTATTTTTAGTAAAAAAATTATGCAATATTCCGTAATATGTGCTAAAATAAAATATTATGGTAGGAATTAAAATTAACAAAACTTTGCGCAACACCATAATCGTTATTGCGGCGATTATTCTGGTTTTCGCAATTTCAAGTCTTTTGCCTGAAAAAAGCTTTAAAGAAAAGTATGAAGGTTTCGACTTGATGACATCTGTTGGTGCTACATCTACCACAAAGACTTATGCGGAATATTGCAATGAACACAAAAATGCAAAAAATCCTTCTGTATCAGTTGATGTTGATGTGCTAACTTTTGATTCATCAGTTTCTTTTGGAACTCATACGGAATCTGCTTTTCATGGTAAAGATGTCGTTGTTACGGAAGACCGTTCTTCTGTAACTTGGTCTGTGGATGTTCCTGAGGCAGGATTTTATAACATTTCTATGGAATATATAGCTGTTCCATCAAGAAATGTAAACATGGAACGTATTTTATATATTAATGGTGAAATGCCTTTTAGCGGGGCAGATATCCTTTCTTTCTATCGTCTCTGGAAAGATGGCGGTCCCGTTAATAAAGATAATCAGGGCAACGATATTCGTCCTTCTCAAGTAGAGCATTTTGCATTCCAGTCAGTTCTTTTTAAGAGCGATTTAGGATATGAAGTAGATCCTTATAAGTTTTATTTTAATAAGGGTGTAAATACAATTACTTTGGAATCAACAAACGAACCGATGGCAATAAGTTCACTTAGACTGGTTCCTGTAAAGTCCTATAAAAATTATGATGCATATAAGGCTTCTTTTAAGTCTAAGCCAGAAGATGATAAGGGAACTGGCTATAAGGCAATTATAGAAGGTGAAAAATCAGTTGTACGTTCAGACCCTTCTTTGTTTGCACGTTATGACCGTTCTTCTGCTACAACTTCTCCAAATAGTGTAAAAAATACAATTTTGAACTATTCCGGTGGTGATTCATGGAAGGCTCCAGGCCAGTGGATTGAATGGAATTTTGAAGTTCCAGAAGATGGCTGGTATACAGTTTCCATAAAAGGCCGTCAGTTCTATCAGCGCGGTTATGTAGCATGCCGTTCAGTTTATATCGACGGTGAAATTCCAATGGAAGAACTTAAATCTGTTGGATTTGCTTATAGTTCAGACTGGAAACTGGTAACTCTTGCAGATGAAGACCGTGAACCTTACAGATTCTATCTTAAGAAAGGAACACACTCAATTCGTCTTGAAGCAACTCTTGGTGAAATCGGGAACCTTATTAACGACCTTCAGGATAGTATTTTCCGTTTGAATATTATTTACAGAACTATTCTGGTTCTTACAGGTACTTACCCTGATCAGTATCGTGACTATGAAATTCATAAGGTTTATCCAAATGAAGTTGAAGCAATGATGCTGGAAAGCCGCCGTCTTTATAAGGCTGTAGACCGCTTTGTAGAAATAACTGGAGAAAAATCAGATAAAATTGCTCCTGCAGAAACATTGGCTATTCAGCTGGAACAGTTCTATAATCATCCAGATAGAATTACAAAAGCCTTTTCAAACTTTAAAGACAATATTACATCTTTAGGTTCTTCTCTGCTTACAATGACGGAAACAAAACTGGACGTTGACTATATTCTTGTTCAGAATGCAAATGACAAAATCAGACCTGTTCGTGCAAACTTCTTTAAGAATGCAGCTCATGAAATTGCTTCATTTGTGTCTTCTTTCTTTGTAGATTCAACAAGTATCGGTAACGTTTATGATGAAAATGCTGAGCATCTTATTGAAGTTTGGGTAATGGCCGGTCGAGACCAGAGCCAGATTCTCAAAAATATTGTTGATGATACATTTACTCCTCAGTCTGGAATTAATGTAAATGTAAAGCTTATTAACCAGAATGCTCTCCTTACTGCAGTAGTTGCTGGAAACGGACCTGATGTCGTTGTTTCAACATATTCACGTGCTCCAGTAGACTATGCACTTCGTAATGCAGTAGTAAACCTTAAGCGTTTCTCAGATTGTGATGAAGTTCTCTCTCAGTTTAAGCCAAGTGCTTACGAAGCCTATAAATATGATGGTGGAGTTTACGCTCTTCCTGAACAGGAAACCTTCAACCTTCTGTTCTATAGAAAGGATATTCTTGAGCAGCTTGGTCTTGAGGTTCCTAAAACATGGGATGAACTTGTAGAAATTCTTCCAACATTACAGGGGCAGAACCTTGCCGTTGGTATTCCTTATCCTCAGCTGGCTACTGCTGAAGGAGACATTGTTACATTCTATTCAATGATTTATCAGCGAGGTGGTGCCGTTTATAATGAAAAAGGAACCAGATCTATTATTGATAGCGAAGAAGGAATCGCTGCATTCAAGCAGTATACAAGTTTCTATAACAGCTATGGATTGCCTCAGATTTTTGACTTCCTCAGCCGTTTCCGTACTGGTGAAATGCCTTTAGGAATTCAGAACTATACAGCATACAATACACTTACTGTTTCTGCTCCTGAAATTCGTGGTTTGTGGGATTTTACCTACATTCTTGGAACAGAAGATGAGTCTGGCAATATAAACAGAAGTAATGTTGCCGGTACAGTATGTTCTATGATGATTAAGAAGGGTCTTGATCTTTCTGATATTGACCCAACAAAAACTTCAGCAAATATGTCTTATGATTCTGTATTTGCAGAAAAGGTTGCCGATGAAATCGCTCCAAATGTAGATGAAAAAACTTACCGCGAGGTAATGAAGAATGAAACCAGAATGCATGATGCCTGGGAATTCTTAAAGTGGTGGGTTTCAACAGATACACAGGTTCGTTTCGGACGTGAACAGGAAGCCGTTCTCGGTTCTTCTGGACGTTATCCTACAGCAAACGTAGAAGCTCTTCGTCAGCTTTCATGGAAGTCAAATCAGATTGAAGTTCTTGAAAACTCTCTTGATGAATCAATCGGTATTCCTGAAGTTCCAGGTAGTTATTATACACCGCGTCACGTTTCCAACGGAATCCGCAAGGTTTACAATGAGAAAGAAGATCCTCGCGAAACTCTTATTGATTATACACGTAAGGTTAATGAAGAGTTGATGCGTAAGCGCCAGGAATTCAATCTTCCGATAGACTAGGAGTAAAAAAAATGAATGAAGTTTGGAGCAAATATTTTAAGAAAAAAAGAATGCTTGTGTCGGACACTGTCCGTCAGGCAAAGGTAAACAGAATCTGTTATCTGTTCCTTCTGCCTTATGCTGTTCTGTTTATCACATTTAATATTCTCCCGATGATAAATTCCATTTATTACAGTTTTACAAACTTTAATATTTTGGAAAAGCCGGATTTCATCGGTGCAAGAAACTATATGAATCTTTTCCTTCAGGATGAAGTATTCCAGACGGCTGTAAAGAATACATTCCTTGTAGCCATCATTACTGGTCCTGTAGGATACATTATGGCTTTCCTTTTTGCATGGCTCATTAATGAATTGCCTAACAAAATCAGATCTTTTGTTGTATTCTTCTTTTATACACCATCTATAGCCGGTAGTGCTTATCTGATTTTTAAGACAGTTTTCAGTGATGACCGCTATGGCTGGGTAAATGCATGGCTTTTAAAGACTGGTATTACAAATCAGCCTATTACCTTCCTTACAAATCCTCAGTATGTAATGAAAGTAGTTGTTCCTGTAATCCTCTGGATGTCATTGGGAACAGGCTTCCTTTCATTTGTAGCTGGTCTTAAAGGTATTGATAAGTCTCAGTACGAAGCCGGATATATTGATGGAATCCAGAACCGCTGGCAGGAACTTTGGTATATTACCTTACCAAATATGAAGCCTATGCTTCTGTTCGGAGCTGTAATGTCTATTACATCTGCATTCAATGTATGTGATGTACCTATGAATCTTGCAGGCTATCCTTCAACAGACTATTGTGCAAGAACTGTTGTTACTCACTTGTTTGACTACGGTTTTACACGCTTTGAAATGGGTTATGCTTCTGCAATTGCTACTATCTTGTTCCTGACTATGATTATCTGTAATAAGATTATCCAGTCTCTCTTGAACAGAGTAGGTCACTAATAGAAGGGGGACAAAATGAAGAAAAAGAATAAGTATCTTCAAGATGAACAGGTAATTCATCACTACAAATACAGAAGAAAGCCAAACCGTTCTGTTGGTGGAGATATTGGAGTATATATTTTCCTTGCAATTTTCTCTGTAATTATGGTTTTTCCGTTGGTGTTCAATATTTGTCTGGCTTTGAAGCCTCTTGACGAATTGCTGAAACAGCCGCCAACATTCTTCCCAAGAAATCCTACATTAAGGAATTTCTCTGATTTGTTCATTACTTTGAGCCAGTCTTGGGTTCCGTTCTCAAGATATGTATATAACACTCTCTTTGTAACTGTTGTTGCAACTGTAGGTCACGTAATTATCGCTTCCATGGCTGCTTACGTTCTGGCTAAATACCGCTTCCCTGGTGGAAATCTTTTCTTCCGTGTTGCGGTTGTTGCCTTGATGTTCAGCGGTTATGTAACTGGTATTCCAAACTACATGATTATGTGCCGCCTCCACATGGTTGATACATATTGGGCTTTAATTCTTCCTGCAATCGGAGGTTCTCTCGGACTCTTCCTTATGAAGCAGTTTATGGAAGGATTCCCTATGTCCTTGATTGAAGCTGCTAAGATTGACGGTGCTCACGAGTTTACGATTTTCTGGAAACTTGTTATGCCGAATGTAAAACCTGCATGGCTTACAATCTCAATCTTCTCTATTACAGGTTTGTGGAACAACCCTCAGACAACGTATATTTATACAGAAAGTAAAAAGATGATGGCTTATGCTTTGAGTCAGATTCAAGCTGGTGGTATTGCCCGTACTGGACAGGCTCAGGCAGTAATTGTATTTACAATGGCTGTGCCTATTATCTTCTTTATTTTCTCTCAGAATCAGATTCTGGATACAATGTCTTCATCTGGACTTAAGGACTAGCGATATGAATAGACGAAAAATTTTACTTACAATTACAAGTCTTTTCACATTATGTGCAGGACTATTTGCAAAGGGTGATACATATATCTATGATATTTGGGGTGATATAGAAAAGTCTCCTGATGTATATCGTGTTTCAAATGTATTGTATGCAGATGATCTTGACCTTGAAGTTGGTTTAAGAAATCCGTCAAGTCTCTTTGCAATCGGCAATCTTGTTTATGTATGCGATACAGAAAATAACCGCATTATTGAACTTGAATATACTGATAAAAAAGCTGTAGAACTTATACGCGTAATTGACCATTTCAATACAGAAGATGAGTCAATTATTAATACTTTTTCTGCTCCAATGGATATATTTATCAATGCAGAAAATGGTGAGTATTATATAGCAGATACAAACAATGGTAGAGTAGTTCATCTGGATTCTGAACTAAACTTTATCCGGGAATTCCGTGAGCCTGATGATCCAACTTATGAAAAGGGTAAGGTTTTTTATCCTCAGAAAGTTGTCGCAGATTCAAAGGGACGTGCCTATGTTCTTGCTAAGAACGTAAACAAAGGTTTTATCAAATATGAATATGATGGAACCTTTACAGGTTTTTTTGGTGCAAGCGAAGTAACTTATAACTGGCTGGATCTTTTGTGGAAAAAGTTTGCTACCCGTGCTCAGCGTGAACAGATGGAATCTTTTGTTCCTACAGAATATTCAAATGCTTATATGGATAATGAAGGCTTTATCTATGCTGTAACAAAAACATTTGATGAATGGACTCTTTTAGGAGATCAGGCTAAACCAATACGCCGTCTTAATGCACTTGGTGGTGATATTCTTATCAAAAATGGTACAGACCTTCCTATAGGAGATCTTAAATGGGATAATGCTGCAGGAATTAAAGACCCTTCACATTTTAATGACATAACAGTCCTTGACAATGAAGTGTATGTTGCTATTGATGAATCTAGAGGCCGTATCTTTGGTTATAATAATCAGGGTTTCCTTCTGTTTGCTTTTGGAAACAAAGGTAATATTGACGGATATTTCAGAGCTCCAGTTTCAATTGAACATATAGGTAAAGATTTGTTCGTTCTTGATTCACAGAATGCATCAATTACAGTCTTTACTCCAACTGAATATGGAAAACTTATTTATAAGGCAACTGAACAGTATGCAGAAGGTGATTACGACGGCTCTGCTGAAACTTGGGAACAGGTTCTTGCTGTAAATGGAAACTACGATCTTGCCTATATTGGTCTTGGAAAATCATATCTCAGACAGAACCGTTATAAAGAAGCTATGGATTATTTTAAGCTCAAAAGAGAGAAGAAGTATTATTCTAAAGCTTTTATGTATTATAGAAAGGAATGGATTGAAAAAAATATCGGAAAATGTCTGATTGTCGTTTTGGTTCTTTTCCTTGTTCCATTTATTATTAAACGTGTAAAAGCGTTCAGACGGGAGCTGATGTCATTATGAGTTATATAGTAACAAAATTAGAAAAACTAAAAAATAAAGAAACTTATAAAAGATTCTTGAGCACTTTGCGTTACTCATTGTATGTTATCTTTCATCCGGCAGACGGCTATTGGGATTTGATTCATGCAAAGAGAGGTTCTTATGCCGCTGCGAACGTGCTTGTAATCCTTACTCTTTTTATTCATCTTTGGAAGCTCCATTTTACAAGTTTCCTTTTTAATGAAAAAAACTGGGAAAAGGTAAATATCCTTATGGAACTTGCAAGTATTCTTGTTCCTCTGGCTATTTTCTGTATCTGTAACTGGGCTTGTACTACACTTTTTGATGGAAAAGGTCATTTAGGTGATGTATATATGGGAACGGCATATGCTCTTACTCCTTATGTACTCATTCAGTTCCCATTAATCATTATCAGTAATTTTGTTACTGTTGATGAAGGCACTTTCTATACTGTTTTCAATGATATTTCATTGTTATGGTGTGCAATGCTGATATTTATGGCGATGATGATGATTCATCAATATAGTTTTGCGAAGACTCTGCTGTTTACAATCATTACTATTTTTGGAATGTTGGTATTTATTTTTATCCTTCTTCTTTTCTTTAGTATGATTTCACAGGGTGTAGCATATTTTGTTTCTCTCGCACGAGAAATTATGTTCAGATTGAATTGACGGGAGGATATTTAGATGGCAAAAAATGCAAAAAAATCAAAGTATCCGGAAGGATATATCGGTCGTCCAAAGCCGATGAAAACAAAAAAATTTGAATTTCATAAACCGACTCTTAAAAATTATATTGGTTTGGGAATTTTTCTTATAATTGCTGGGTTTATAACTTACATTGCGATTCGCCTTGTAAATGTAGAAAAGCAGCATGAATTGGATTTTGAGTATTACAGTTATGATGCAGACAAGCAGCCTGAAAGTTATGTTCTTGAAAATAACTATTTAAAGCTTGAACTTGATCCAGCTACAACTCAGTTTTCAATTCTGCAGAAAAATACAGGTCATGTCTGGTATTCAAATCCTCAGGATATAGACAGTGACCCTATTGCTCTTGGTAAAGAAAAGAACAATATGCGTTCTCCTTTCCTTATCAAGTATTCTACAATAAATGGTTCTGATGATATTTATGATGTTTATTCAAATTCTGTAAAAAGAGCGTTTTATAATGTAACAAAAAATGGAAACGAACTTCGTGTTGACTATACAATTGGTCAGATGGATCGTGAATACATTTTCCCGCTTGCTATTTATGAAGAAGAATTAAATGCATATAAGGAAAAACTTTCAAGCAGTGAAAAAAGGGCAATGGATCGTGCATATCATGAGTATGATATAAACAAAATGAAACCAACAGATGATGTTGAAGGTCTTCTTGCTAAATATCCAAAGCTGAAGGATGAAAAACTCTATCTTGTTTTTGAAAATATTCAAACATATTTGAAAGAGCAGATGGAAACAATCTTTGAAGGTCTTGGTTATACTTATGATGATTACTTGCGTCATAAAGAGATGTATAAGGAAAGCAATGTAAAAGAAGTTCCTGCATTCAATCTTTCTGTTGTTTACAAATTGGATGGAAAAAACTTTATAGTTGATATTCCATTCTCTGAAATTTCATATAAGTCAAAGTATCCTATTGTTCAGGTTTCTGTTCTTCCATATTTTGCTGCAGCAGGAACTTCCGATACTGGATTTATGTTTGTTCCTGAAGGAAGTGGAGCAATCATAAACTTTAATAACGGTAAAACAAAACAGAATGGTTATTATGCTGATGTTTATGGATGGGATTACGCAACAGACCGCAAGGCTCTTATTACAGAAACACGTAACTCTTTCCCTGTGTTTGGAGTTTCTTATGGAGACAGCAGTTTCATCGCTATTATAGAGGATTCTGCAGAGTATGCAGGCATTACAGCTGAAATTGCCGGTAAACTTGCCAGTTATAACTATGTAAGGGCTGACTATAAAATGCTTCATCGTGAGCAATTTGAAGTTACTACCCGTAATACCAGCGCTCAGTATTCTTATGAAAAAGGACTTCCTCAGAATGAGAAAATCCATCAGATTTATACATTTGTTGATTCTGGTTCTTATGTAGATATGGCTAAAGAATACCGTAATTACCTTTTTGCTGGTGAAAAGAAACTTTCTGATTCAGAAATTCCTTTTGCGGCAGAAATTGTTGGGGCAATTGACAAAGTTCAGCAGGTTGCAGGAATTCCAAAGAATCTTCCTTATGCTCTTACTACATATTCTGAGTCTGAAAGAATTATCAATGATATTGATGAGATGGGAATCAAGAATGCAAATATTAAGCTTTCTGGTATAATCAACCATGGTATAAAACAGAAGATTCTTAAGCATTTCAAATTGATTAAAACTTTGGGCGGAAAATCTGCTTTTAATAAAATGCTTAAAAATACTGCTGATACATCTGCAAATCTTTATATTGATGCATCTGTCCAGACTTCTTATCGGTCAACTCTCTTTGACGGCTTTATTAATTATCGTGATGCTGCAAAGTTTGCCAGTGATGAGCTTGCAGAACTTAACGAGTATTCTCCAATTTGGTACGGCAAGATGAAGACATTGGATTCATATTATCTTTTGAGTCCAAAAGTTATAAGCCATAATACAGATGTTCTTATTAAGAATGCAAAAAAATATGGCTTGAATATTTCATTCAGAGATAATGGTTATCTTCTTTCTTCTGATTTTAATGATGACAGACGTGTATCTCGTGCCGAAGTTAAGGGGCAGCATGTTGAAAAAATGAATCAGATAAAAGAAAACGGAACTTCCATTATGATTAATGGTGGCAATGCATATGCCATTAAGTCTTCTGATTTCATTACAAATATGACTCTTCATGGAAACAGTTATGCTATTCTGGATGAACTTATTCCTTTCTATCAGATTGCTTTGCATGGATATAAAAGATATGCAGGTCTTCCTATCAACTTAAGTTATGAAACAGACCAGCTTATTCTTGAGTCTGCAGAAAGTGGTGCAGGTCTTTATTTTGTATTTATGGGCGCTCCTGAACAGAAACTGCAGGAATCAAATTATACAGAATATTATTCTGCTAATTTTGACGGATGGAAAGACAATCTTGCTTCACTCTATGAATCATATAATAAAGAAATTGGAAAAGTTAAAAACAGTGTAATTTCAGATTATAGGCATCTGAATGAAAATGTTTCAGAAACTGTATTTGACAATGGATACAAGGTGCTCGTAAACTTTGGTTATGTGGACTTCACAACTGATGACGGTGTTGTGATTCCTTCAAGAGCCTACAAGGTTGTGCGCTAGGAGGTAAAAGATGAAAAAAAGAACAGTCGGTTTAACAAGCCGCAGGGCCTTGTATGGCTATATATTTATCCTGCCTTTTATTCTGGGATTCATCTTCTTTATGATTAAGCCTTTGGCTCAATCATTAAAGATGAGTTTCTGTGAGGTAGTTATTTCTAACCAGGGATTTACAATGAACTTAAATCATCTGGCAAACTATAAAAGGGCTCTTCTTATTGACCCTGAGTTTAACAGACTTCTTACCGAATCTGTTACTACGATGATTTACCGCTCTCTGGCAACTATCGTATTCAGCTTCTTTGTTGCACTTCTTTTGAATCAGAAGTTTAAGGGAAGAACCCTGGCTCGTTCTATCTTCTTCCTTGCTGTTATTCTTTCTTCTGGTGTTCTTGTTGGACTGGAATACAACAATACCTTGATGCAGCAGCTTAAGGCAACCATTGAAGAGGCTGGTAATACAAACTCCATAACCGAAGTTCTGGAACAGATTCTTGTTACGAACGTTGGTGGGGTAGGTAAGATGGATAAACTTTTCAAGATTTTGTTTGAAATTATTGACTCTATCTATGATGTAGCCATGGCTTCCGGTATTCAGATTATTATCTTCCTTTCTGGTCTTCAGAATATTTCACCAAGTATGTATGAAGCAGCCCAGATGGAAGGTTGTACTTCTTGGGAAAGCCTCTGGAAGATTACCGTTCCAATGGTAAGTCCATTAATGCTTGTTTGCTGGGTTTATACAATTGTTGACTTCTTTATGAAGACTGATAACAAGGTTATGGCAAAAATTAATGACCAGATGGTTATACAGCTTAATTATGGCTTTAGTTCTGCAATGGCATGGATTTACTTCCTTGTTTGTATGGCTTTGATAGGTCTTAGCTCATTGATTATTTCAAAGGTGGTGTATAATTATGACTAATAAAGATGTAAAACCTGTTGTTGAAAAACGTTCTTTCTGGGAGCGTAACGAAGCTTCCGGCGGAATGCTGCTCAATGAAACTGTAAAGAAATATACAGTTTCTATTTTCCGCGCAATTTTGCTGTTTGGAATGTGTTTTATGATTATTCAGCCTATTCTGAATAAAATTTCATTCAGTTTTATGGCTGAACAGGATTTGTACGATACTACAATCATTGTTGTACCAAAGCACTTTTCTGTAAACAACTGGCGTATTGCAATGAACCTTCTGGATTATAAAACTTCTCTTATAAATACAATATGGGTTTCTGTACTTGTTTCTGTAATTGAAGTTTTTATGTGCTGTCTGGTAGGATATGGTTTTTCACGTTTCCAGTTTCCTCTTAAGAGATTCTGGTTCTTCTGTGTAATCCTTATTATTGTAATTCCTCCTCAGACAATTTCTACATCTCTCTTCCTTCATTTCCGATACTTTAATTTCTTTGGAAAACAGCTGAACCTGCGAGGTTCAATGATTCCTTATTTAATGATGTGTCTTGGATGTATGGGGCTTAAAAACGGATTGTATATCTTTATGATTCGTCAGTTTTACCTTGGCTTCCCGTTTGAACTTGAAGAGGCTGCTTATGTAGACGGCTGTGGTCCATTTATGACATTCTTTAGAATCATGATTCCGGGAGCAAAACCAATTATTACTTCATGTTTTCTCTTCTCTTTTGTATGGCAGTGGACAGACAGTTTCTATTCAAGTTTGTTCTTGGGAAAGATTCAGTTACTTTCAATTAGAGTATCAAGTATTGTAGACCGATTTGGTGCATACCTTACTATTATAAACGGTGCTTCAACGGTTCCGCCACAGGGATATGCTCAGGCAATTCTTTCTACAGGTGTATTACTTGTTATTCTTCCACTTATTCTTTTGTATATATTTGCCCAGAGACTCTTTGTTGAAAGTCTTGCAAGTACCGGTGTAAAGATGTAAGGTTAATTTTTAAGTAATATAACCTTAGAAAAAGGAAAATAACAAACGAAAAAGAGAATATCTTTTATAAGATATTCTCTTTTTTTTATAAAAAATTGTAAAAAAAAGTTTGTAATCATGAAATATGGTGGTATAATATATATGCAGTTTGCTAGGAATAGCGTTATAAAAAAATAAAAGGAGTAATTTTTATGAAAAAAATTGCAGGCAGTGTGCTTACTCTTGCTGCTGTATTGTCTCTTACAGTAGTTGGATGTAGCAAGAAAAGTGGATCAGCTAGTGCTGGAGCAGGAAAGGGTGATGGAGCTTACGCAGAAGTAACAAAGGAAAAAGATCCTAAAACAAAGAAGCTCTATGACTTTGGTGGAATGGAAGTTATAATTGGTGACTGGTGGTCAAATCCTGACAGAGAACCAGGTTCAAAACAGGAAGAAGATACCATGGCTTTCAGAAACTGGCTTGGTGAAACATACAATTTCAAGGCAGTTCAGTCTGACTGTGCTGGATGGGGTGAACATCCAAAGTTCGTTTCTAACTTCTGTGTAACAGGTGGAGACGAGAACTACGTATTCATCATTGATGGTCGTTCTGCAAACTCTGGTGTAAAAGCTGGACTTTTCTATGATCTTTCAAAAATCAAGAATATCGACTGGACAAAGCCAAAGTGGGATCAGGGTGCTATTGCTAAACTTAAGAAGGGCAATTCATTCTACTGTTTCTCTTATGGTAAGCCAGAACCAAAGAACGGTATGTTCTTCAACAAGAGAATCCTTCAGGAAAATGGATATGATCCAGATTATCCATATGACCTCCAGAAAGAAGGAAAATGGACTTGGGAAACATTTGAAGAAATGTGTAAGAAATTGACAAAAGATACTGATAACGACGGTGTTGTTGATCAGTATGCTATGTCTTCTTTCAATACAGAATTTACTTATGCTGCTCTTGACTCAAACGGAGCTTCTATCATCGGTCGTGATGCTAATGGTAACTACTTCAACAATGCTGGTTCAGAAAAAGCTATGGAAGCTTGGAACTGGATTGCAAGAATGTTTGCTACATATCAGCTCCCTCAGGGTGAAGGTGCTTCTTGGGATTACTTCTATACAGCATTCATCAACGGTGAAACAGCATTCCTTGCTGACCAGGAATACAATGCTCAGCCAAACGGACGTTTCTCTGCTATGAAAGACGACTGGGGATTTGTTTGCTTCCCACTCGGACCTTCTGGAGACGGAAAATACCACACAATTCATGACACAAACATGTGGGTTCTCCCAAGTGTTTATGACGATGATAGAGCTAACAAGATTATGAAGATTGTTGACTTCTATACAGATGATGTTCCTGGATATGATGCTCCAGATTCTTGGAAAGACGGATACTATGCTGGATTCCGCGATTCACGTGCTGTAGATGAAACTCTCCAGCTCATGATGGATACTCCAAACCCACGCTTTGATACTCTCATTTCTGGTCTTAACCAGGGAGATATGATTTGGGGTATTTGCGGTGGATGGCAGACTCCACAGGAAGCTTATGAAGCTTGCAAGAACTCTTGGCAGTCACTTATCGATGACTGCAACAAGTAAGATTGTAGCTTAGTCTTAGCTGACTCTTAGATTATAAGGCTGTCGGATATTTACCGACAGCCTTTTTTTTTATATAATGGTTCTATGCAAAATCACGGAACAATTACATCAGATAATCACGCTGCTTTGTGGCATGGCCGTTTTAAGGAAGGACCTGATGCTGCAGCGGTAGCTTTTGAAACTTCTATATATGATGACATGCGCATGGCAATGGTAGATATTGAAGGAAGTATTGCTCATGCAAAAATGCTTTCAAAAGTTGGCTTAATTTCTGCAATTGAAGAAAATGAAATAGTAGAAGGTCTTCTTTCCATAAAAAAAGATTTACTTCAGGGAAAGGATTCATCTGGAAACGCATTTAAGGTAGATGTTTCTGCAGAAGATATTCATTCTTTTATTGAAGCAACTCTTACAGACAGAATAGGTGAGCCAGGAAAAAAAGTTCATACCGGTCGAAGCCGTAATGACCAGATTGCGCTTGATGAAAGAATGTATCTCAAGCATCAGATTAAACTGCTCAAAAAAGAATTGCTTTTGCTTGTAAGCATTCTTTCTGAAATCGCTTCTGAACATAAAAAGTCTCTTATTCCGGGATTTACCCATATGCAGCATGCTCAGCCTGTTACTCTGGCTCATCATCTTTGTGCCTGGGCCTGGATGTTCTGCCGTGATATAGACCGTCTTTCAGATGCATACAAGAGGATTAATCTTTCTCCTATCGGATCATGTGCTCTTGCCGGAAGTGGCCTTCCTTTGGATAGGGAGTATGAAGCTTCTTTGCTGGATTTTGCAGCCGTGACTCAAAACTCTCTTGATTCAGTTTCTGACAGGGATTACTATCTTGAAACTTCTTCCGCACTTTCTTTAGTGCAGATGCATCTTTCAAGAGCTTGTGAAGAAATCGTTTTGTGGTCAACTACAGAATTTTCTTTTATAGAACTTAGTGAAAAATGGTCAACAGGCAGTTCTATAATGCCTCAGAAAAAAAATCCTGATTTTGCAGAAATTATTCGTGGTAAAACAGGTCGTGTATATGGAGATATGGTTGCTCTGTTTACCATGATGAAAGGATTGCCTTTATCCTATGATAGGGATATGCAGGAGGATAAATCCAGTTTCTTTGATGCTTATGATACAGTAATCTCCAGTGTAAGAATTTTTACTCAAATGGTAAAAACTGCAAAATGGAATACTGAGCGCATGAATGAATTGTGCTATGGTGGATTTCTTAATGCAACTGATATTGCAGACTATCTTGTTAGAAAGGGAATGCCTTTTAGAACTGCACACGGGGTATCGGCAAGGCTTGTTCGTGCAGCTATTGAAAATAATTGTAAACTGGAAGATTTAGCTTTTGATTTCTATAAAAATGAATCTCCGCTTTTTGAAAAAGATATTTTTGATGTAATTCCGCCTGAGAAGTGCGTTGAAATTAGAAAAACAACAGGCGGTCCTGCTCCTGAAATGGTAGAGAAGCAGATTGAGTCATTAAATGCTTTTGTAAAGGCTTGTAAAGATGATTATGTGGCATCAGATGATGATGATTGGGATTTGATATTTGAGAATTATTATAATTAATAATTTATAAAGGAAGGTTGAATATGAAAAAAATTATTGTTGCAGTTTTGATGGCTGTAAGTATGCTTGCTGTATTGGGCTGTAAAAAACAGAAGGCAGAGGTTGAAGATCCTGTTGCTGAACTTAAAGGAAGGGGAGTGTTTGTCATCGGTCTGGATGATTCATTTCCACCATTGGGATTCCGCAATGATGACAACGAGATTGTAGGATTTGATATTGATCTTGCAAAAGAAGTTGCTTCCAGAATGGAAGTTGCATTTAAGGCTCAGCCTATAGACTGGGATGCCAAGGAAATGGAACTTGAAACTGGAAAAATTGACTGTATCTGGAACGGTTTTACTATTACAGAAGATAGAAAAGCAGCTCTTTCTTTTACAGATGCATATTTGAATAATGCTCAGGTTGTTGTTGTTAGAAATGACAGCGGCTTGAATTCCCTTGCTGATTTATCTGGAAAAAAGATTGGTTTGCAGAGAGGTTCCAGCGCTCAGGAAGCTGTTGACGGAAATCCTACTTTTGCTTCCAGTCTTGCAGAAGTTGTAATGTTCCGCGACAACATTACTGCTTTGAATGATTTGGATATTGGCGGTGTTGACGGTGTTGTAATGGATAGTGTTGTTGCAAATTATTCTATTGCACAGACAAAGAAGCCTTTCTATGTTATATCTGAAGCTCTTTCTAATGAGGCTTATGGAATTGGTTTTAGAAAGACAGAACCAAAATTACGCGATGAAGTATATAATATTCTTCGTGAAATGAAAGAAGATGGTACTGTAACTGCTATATCTACAAAGTGGTTCGGAAAAGATATTACAGTTATTCAGTAATAAGTATTGTAATTTATGATTTCAGAAAGATATCTGAAAATGCTTCTTGCGATGCTGCAGGGAACTGTTACATCGCTTGAGGTGTTTTTTCTGACATTGCTTTTTTCTCTTCCTCTGGCTATGCCTATTGCAATGGGGCGTATGTCAAAAAATAAAATTTTATCTGCCTCCACAAATGTTTTTCTGCTGATAATCCGGGGTACTCCCCTTATGCTGCAGCTTCTTGTTGTATATTTTGGCCCTGGATTGATAATTCGTCAGCTGGTTTTGCATGGTTATAGTATTTCTTTCAGGTGGAACCGTTTTGTTGCTGCAATTGTTGCTCTTGTAATTAATTATGCTGCTTATTTTGCAGAAATCTACCGCGGTGGAATTGAATCGATTCCTAAGGGGCAGTATGAGGCTGCAAAAGTTCTTGGTTATACTTCATCTCAAACTTTTTTTAGGATAATATTGCCTCAGGTTATAAAAAGAATTGTTCCTGCAATGGGAAATGAGGTTATTACTCTGGTAAAAGATACGGCTCTGGTTTCTGTTATTGGTGTTTCAGAACTTCTTATGGTTGCAAAAGAAAGACAGGGAGCAATGTTTTCTTTTGCCCCTCTTTTTATTGCCGGTGTATTTTATTTTATAATGAACTGGGGAGTTTCCTTTGCCTTTCAGAAGCTGGAAAAGAAACTTTCATATTATATGTAATTTTTAAGCTGGATGTAAGAAAGAACTTTTTGTGGGGAAGTATGGAAGAAATCATAAAAGTTGAAAATCTAAAAAAAACATTTAATACAGGTCTAGAAGTATTAAAAGGAATAAGTTTCTCTGTAAAAAAAGGCGAAGTGCTGGGCATTATCGGACCAAGCGGTTCAGGAAAATCTACAATATTAAGGTGCATTTCTCAGCTTGAAACTGTTAGTGACGGCTCTATTTATATATGCACAGATGCCCTTGTAAAAGACGGCCTGTATGCTGATAAGAAAAAACGTCATGAAATAGCACTTAACAGCGGACTTGTGTTTCAGAATTTTAATCTTTTTCCACACTATTCAGTTTTAAAAAATATTACAGAACCTCAGGTACGTGTGCTGAAAAGACCTTTGCGGGAGGCGGAAGATACTGCCAGGGAACTTCTTTCAAGAATGGGTCTGAGTGGCAAGGAAAAGAGTTATCCTTGTGAATTAAGTGGAGGACAGCAGCAGCGTGTTTCTATTGCCCGTGCTCTTGCAATGAAACCTAAGGTTCTGCTCTTTGATGAGCCTACATCTGCCTTGGATCCTGAACTTACAGGAGAAATTTTGACTGTCATTAAAGAACTGGCAGATGAAAAGATGACAATGGTCGTTGTTACTCATGAAATGGCTTTTGCCAGAGATATTTCTTCTCACATAATGTTTATGGATGGTGGTGTTATTGTAGAAGAGGGGATGCCGGAAGAGATAATTAATCATCCTAAGACGGAAAGAATGAAGGCTTTTCTGGCTCGTTTTTCTTCGTATTAATTCTTTAATTCTAATGATTTTTTTTGCCAAGGCTATGTACTGATGCTCTATGGAGAGCAGGGCAAACGCATTATAAAAGAGCCGAAACTGTAAAAAGTGCTACCACTGCACGTTCTTGCAAACCGCATGGTATAAGCCGTATAGGAAAATGATAAAAAAGGCTTCGCCTCGGCTTATAAATGCGTTTGCCCTGCTATGGAGAGGTAAAACCCTTGATTAAAACTGCTATTTCTTATAAAATAATGGTTCAATATGCAATTTTAGTGCCTATGGGTGCTATGGAGGATATAAATGGTCAAAATCAGACTTAAGAGATTTGGTGCTGCTAAACGTCCGTACTACCGTGTAGTTGTTCAAGACTCACAGAAGCCACGTGATGGAGCATGTATCGAAGAAATCGGAACTTATCAGCCTATCGAAAAGGAAGAAGCTCAGGTTTCAATCGATATGGATCGTGCTAAGTACTGGATCGGTGTCGGAGCTCAGCCAACAGACATTGTAAAGAAGTTGTTGAACATTCAGTCTGCTAAGCAGGCAAAGTAGTTTACAGGGGCAGAAAATGGAAAAAGACCTGATTGAATACATCGCAAAATCATTGGTCGATGATCCGTCAGCTGTTACTGTAAATGAAACTGAAGGCGAGAAAGGCATGGTTCTGCAGCTCAAGGTTGCTGATGGCGATATTGGTAAAGTTATCGGAAAATACGGTAGAATTGCCAAAGCTATGAGAACTGTTTTGAGCGCATCGGCAGTAAAAGACGGTAAACGTTACAGTCTTGATATTCTTGATAATTAATCTGGAATCAGCTGATGGAAAAAAGCCGTTTGGTAGTTGGATTCATTCGCGGAACTCACGGGTTTTCGGGTGAATGTAAAGTAGAGAGTTCTTCTGGTGAGTATGAGCATTTGCTTAAATTGAAAGAAGTAACTTTGCGACATGGTAATGAGCAGAGGGAAACAAAGGTTGAATCGGTTTCTCTTGGAAATGCAGTTGCCTATGTTAAATTTATTGGAATTGATTCTGACGAGGCTGCTAAGAAGCTTATTCGTTGGGAGCTTGAAGTTCCAAGAAAATACTGCAAGCCTTTGAAAAAAGACGAGTGGTATATAGAAGATTTACGAAACTGTTCTCTTGTTTATGAAGAGAAAAACGTGCCGGCAACGTCGGTTGCGCCTAAAGTGGTAGGAACAATCACAGACGTTTTGGAAGGCGGCGGGGGTAACTTGCTTGAAGTGTCTCTTGCCGAAAGTTGTGACAGGAAGGTTCTTGTGCCTTTTAATAATGAATTTATAGGAAAGGTTGATGTGAAGAACGGTACTGTGCAATTGATGCACCTCTGGATTCTGGAGTAATTCCATGAAATTTACTGTGCTGACCTTATTCCCGGATATAGTTAAGGCTTTTTTTGAAAACTCAATCATGGCTAAGGCTGTAGAAAAGGGAATTATTGCTTACGATTTGGTGAACATCAGGGATTTTGCTACTGATAAACACCATACCTGTGATGACGGAACGTACGGTGGCGGGGCAGGACAGCTTATGATGCCTGTTCCCCTCGGAAATGCGCTGGATAGCGTGAATGCCCGCAAAAAGTATGTAATTTATGTTACTCCAAGCGGAAAGACGCTTACGCAAAAGATGGCGCAGGAATTAAGTCACAAAGACGAACTTGTTTTTATCTGTGGTAGATATGAAGGTATTGACCAGAGAATAATTGATTCGTATGTTGACGCAGAGATTTCAATAGGAGATTATGTGATGTCTTCTGGAGAGGTTGCTGCAACTGTTGTGATTGATACTGTTTACAGACTTGTAGATGGTGTTATTTCTCACGAATCACTTGAAGAAGAGTCTTATTGTGACGGACTTTTGGAGTATCCTCAGTATACTCGTCCGGAAGATTACAAGGGAATGAAAGTTCCTTCTGTTTTGTTGAGCGGAAATCATGAGGAAATCCGAAAGTGGAGGCTAAAAAAGCGGCTGATGAAAACGCTGTCTAACAGACCGGATTTAATTACGGCGGCTAGAGCGAAAGGTCAGCTTTCTGATGAAGCCGAAAAGATGATTGAGGAAATATGTGAAACTGTCTTTTTGAAGAAGCAGAAGAAAAAGCGTCGGAAATAAGATAGTAAGAAAAACTAAATGCCGTCATGTTGAACTTGTTTCAGCATCTTATAGAAAAGACTGCGAAACTGGTTCGGGGTGACGGGGGTTTTAGGAGAAATTGTCATGGATATTATTAAGACTATTGAAGAAACTCAGAAGCGTCCTGGTGCTCAGGGGTTCAATGTTGGAGATACTGTAAAAGTTTACTTCAAAATTATTGAAGGTAAAACAGAACGTATCCAGGTATATGAAGGAATCGTTCTTTGTAAGAAGAACGCTGGTGCCCGCCAGACATTCACTGTTCGTAAGATTTCTTACGGTGTAGGTGTAGAACGTGTATTCCCTTATAACAGCCCACGTATCGTAAAGGTTGACGTAGTTCGCCCTGGTAAAGTACGCCGTGCTAAGCTTTACTACCTCCGCGATAAGGTAGGTAAGGATGCTAAAGTTAAGACCTTGGTTGGTGGAAAAATTGCTGCAGAAATTGCTGCCCGCAATGCTCGTGCAGAAGCTGCCGCTGCCGCAACAGAAGCTCAGATTAAGGAAGAAAGAATTGAAGCTGCAGAAGCTAAGGCTGCTGCTGCTGCAAAATAAGTTGATATTGCTTGCTGAAAGAGCATAGAACTTATTTATATCAAAGGGATTTGTAATCTTTTACAAATCCCTTTTTTTATGTAAAATTATTATGTGGATGCAAACCGAATTATTCAGACTGCCAAAACGTTTCAGGCTAATACTGCCGCAAAACTCCTGAGGAACGGAGAGTCATCTTATGTGCGGGTTCTGGCAGATAAGGGGGGCGGCCGTTATGAAGGTACTGTTTCTGGCGTTAAGGTTTCTTTTACTTCTGCGCGTCCGCTTTCTCCTGGTTCTACTTTTGTTGCAACGGTATCAGTAAAGGGAAATACAATTATTCTTGTGCCTAAGGAGGGCATTTCAGGCGACCAGCTTATGATGAAGGGGGTCTTGCAGGCAGAAAGTGGTCTTAAAACTCTTGATTCTGCAAATCTTTCTGTCTTGCTTCAGGAGATTGGACTGCCTGGAGACGGACTTTCCCTGGCTCTTTTGCAGATGGCAAAGCAGATGGAAATGAAGGTTGATCCTGCTTTGCTGCAAAAAGTTCGCAGTATAGCCCTGCGCTTTGGTGGCAGACAGAAGTCTGCCGCGGAAGTGCTCATGATGCTTGCTGAAAGGGGAATTCCTGCGGACGAAGATGATGTTTTGGAACTGCTTCGCTATCTGGAAGGTGATGGTGAAGGCTCTGGAAATAAGGGAGAAGAAGAAAAAGAGGCTTTTATTAATAAAATAAATTCAAAGGAAGGAAGCTGGTATCTTTTTCCCTATGAAATGGTTCAGGAGGAAAGGGCTTTTGCTTCAGGTTCTTTGAGGATGCTTTTTGATAAGCGTGATAAATTAAAACTGGTGAATCTTTTTTGTAAGTGTGACGACGGCAAGGACTATTATTTTAGTATTAATTATGAAAAGGGGTATTGTAAAAAGATACGTTTTAATATACAGGGGAAAACTGTTGATGTTGAAAAGGCAGTGATGAGACTGTCTGAAAGAATTCATAAAAAAATGCCGGATGCAGAAATTGAGTGGTCAGAAAAAGATGATGTTGAAGGTTCTGCCTGTGCTTTTGAAGAGTTGTATTCTTTTGGAGGTCAGGCATGAAAAAAGCCGTTGCCTTGAAATATCCCGAAGGAGTAGAAGCTCCTATAATAGTTGCAAAGGGAAAAGGGAAAGTTGCTGAAAAAATTATTGAAGAAGCCAGAAAAAACGATATATTTATAAAAGAAGATACAGTTTTAGTTGATATGCTTGGTCTTCATAATGCGGGAGACTTTGTTCCTGAAGAAACCTGGACTGCTCTTGCTGAATTTTTTTCTTTTATACTTTCGATGAAGAATGATTCGGAAAATAAAAATCAGGAATGAAGATGAATACAAAGATAGTTGGCAATGAAGGGGAAAAAAGAGCCTGTGAATATCTGATTGAAAAGGGGTATGAAATAAAAGAACGAAACTGGCGGACACGACGCGGAGAAATTGATATAATAGCATTTAAGAATGATACAATCGTATTTGTGGAAGTAAAAACCCTTCCGAACGGTACCCTTGATATGATTCAAAAGGAGTTAAATCATCAGAAACAGCAAAGAATTTTAAAAACTTCTAAATGTTACCTGTTAAATCATCGACAATATAATGACAGTTATGTGAGATTTGATGTGATTGTCATTGATATGCCTGGTATGGAACCGGTTTATCATATTGAAAATGCATTTTCAGAGTAATAAAGGGAGATTCTATGCTTTCTGGTGGAAAAATAAGCGGGGCTCAGACCATGGTTCTTGAAAAACCTGTCGAAATGGATTTGCCGCCCCGAATTCTAGAATTGAGGAAGAAGATTCAGAGTCAGGAATATCTGGATAATGCCATACAGCGCATTGCTCAGGTAATAAGTAATCATCTTATTGATGATCCTGATGAACTGAAGTTCAGGGATTAGTATGGACAGACGCAGGAACAGAAAATTCAACGGGAATTGGAACGGACAGAAAAAGAACGCTCAGGCAAAGGAATCTGAACAGAAAAAAGCTGGATTTCAGTTTAATCATACTCTTTACGAGGATCCTGCCGCAGAGAAAGAAAGACAGAAGTCGATTCAAGATATAAAGAGCCGGGAAGTCCGCTGTGCAAAGTGCGGAGAGTTGATTACTGATATTGCAAGTTCTATTGCAGACAGGGCTACTGGTAAGCCTGTTCATTTTGACTGTGTTTTGAATGAAATAAAAGAAACTGAGCCGACTAATGAAAATGAAAAAATTGCATATATTGGCCAGGGACGTTTTGCAGTCCTTCACTATGATAATATGAGGGATCAGCGTCATTTTACAATTAAGAAAATTATTGAATGGGAAGACCGGGATCAGACTTCAGAATGGAGAAGTGAATTGAGCGGCCTCTACAGTCAGATAAAATAATGAATATTACAATACTTTGTAAGGTTGTAGATAATTTTGGTGATATAGGGGTATGTTATAGAATGTCCCGCCGCCTTAAAAATCTGCATCCTGCTGATTCTATAAATCTTGTTGTTTCTGGTCTGGAAGCATTTCACGACATTAATAATCAAATAGATGAGAAAAAGTCATTTCAAAGTGTAGAGGGGCTTGATGTTTATGATTGGAATGATTTTTCTTTATGCCACGAAGTTTTTAGTGCAGATGATGGCGAAAAATTGTCAGTAATTTTAGAATGTTTTCAGTGTGGCAGACCCGAGTGGATGGAAAAAATCCTTTTTGAGGATAAATTAGAGAGAACTGTTCAGATTATAATGATTGATTACCTTACAGCAGAAAAATATGCTGATGATTTTCATTGTCTTCAGTCGCTTACTCGCAGTTCTAAAGTGCAAAAAGTTAATTTTATGCCGGGATTTACTGATAAAACTGGCGGGCTGATTATTGATGAAGGGTGGGAAGAGCCTGTAGAAAGAAATGTTCATGGCCCAGTTTTATTTTTTATGTATGAGAATGAATGGCTGCCTTTGGCAGAGGCTTTGCGGAAACTGGAAAAAAATGTTCTTGTAGGGCAGGGGAAAGGTCGGGACAGTTTTATTGATGCCTGCTCACGCTGCGGAATGAGGAATGTTGATATTCTTCCTTTTATGAATCAGAATGAATGGGACGAGACAATGCGGTCTTGTTCTGCCTTATTTATCAGGGGGGAAGAATCCCTTTCCAGGGCCTGTCTTTCCGGCATTCCTTTTGTATGGCAGGCATACCCGCAGAGTGAAGAATATCAGATGGTGAAGGTTGAAGCCTTACTTGAAGTGATGAAGGCTTTCTTTGAGCCCGACGATTATGAGTTTCTGCATAAATTATGGATGGATTTTAATATTCCTGCTGCAGAGCGTAACGAATATAATTTTGAAAGGGAATGCACTGAGTTTCTTTCGGATCTGGAAAAATTTGAAAATGGATTTCATGAATTTTCGCTATCTTTAAGAAAAAATGGAGACCTTTGTAATAACTTAATGACATTTATTGAGAAAATCGGTATAATGTAACAATATCTTTGTAAATTCTTTTTTAGAGGTTTTATATTATGTTAATGACATCACAGTTAAAAGTTGGAACAGCCTTTATGTATGAAGGAAATGCTCTTATCGTTCAGAAGATGCTTGGTCAGCGTTCAGGACGTGCCGGAATGGTAACAAGCTTCCGCGTTAAGAACCTTGTTACAAACTCAACTATGGATCTTGGTATTGATGCCGGCGAAAAGTTTGATGAAGTTGATTTGGAATCACATGTTACAAAGCTTTCTTACATCGATGGTGATACTTTTGTATTTATGGATCAGGATACTTATGAGCAGTTTGAACTTGCTAAGGAAGATCTTGGAGATTATGCCGGATACATTACTCCGGATGATGATCTTGAAGTAAACCTTACCTTCTATGAAGGAAAGCCTGTTGGTATTGACCTTCCTGTTCGCGTTACCCGTACTGTTACATATTGTGAACCTGGTGTTAAAGGTGATACTTCTGGAAAGTCTTTGAAGCCTGCAACTTTGGATACAGGAATTGAAGTTCGTGTTCCTCTGTTCATCAACACAGATGACAAGATTGTAATTGATACACGTGACGGTTCATTCCTTGAACGTGCAAAGGATTAATGAATCCGGCTTTTTAGCCTGATTAAAAATCATTTCTTTTGGTGAGGTGCACCCCTAAAAGTGGACTGGAAGGTTCATTTTTAGGGGTGCAATTTTTTTGTAGAGAGGGTAAGCTGAATAGGGATAAAAAAAACTCTTCCGATTGTGGAAGAGTTTTTAGTAAAGAACTAGTAGTCTTTTCTTTCTGTCTTGCGTCTCTTATTCAGAAGTTTGCGTTCAAGTGTTGTTTTCTTCTGATGGAGGGTAGCAGACGGTTTTTCGAAGTATTCGCGCTTTTTGTATTCACGAATAATACCTTCTTTTTCAACCATGCGCTTAAAGCGTTTGATTGCTTTTTCAAGGTTTTCTGAATCGTCAACCATGATTGTTGCCATACTGTATTCACCTCCTTTTTTCGGTGGTTCCGTCTTAAAATGCGTCGGGCAAACTGGATTTGAACCAGCGACCTCAACGTCCCGAACGTCGCGCGCTACCAGCTGCGCTATTGCCCGTAAAAATTACTTATGTTTTCAGTCGCTGGAAGCGACCTCAACGTCCCGAACTTATAAAAACGAAGAACCGTTAAGAAAAATTGCGAATGCATGGAGCAATTTTTCAGGTTCTTCTTACGAGCTGGCGCTACCAGCTGCGCTATTGCCCGTAAAAATTTGCTTTAGTAATAAAAAAGCCTTCCTTATGCGGAAGGCTTAGCGCGAGCGGCGGGGCTCGAACCCGCGATCTCCGGCGTGACAGGCCAGCGCGATAACCAGCTTCGCTACGCCCGCGTGATGTTTGTTATATTAAAGGAAATTGCATTTTGTGTCAATAACTAAAATGCAAAATTCTATAAAAAAGTGAATTTTATTTACTGAAAAATTCTGCATATTTTTTACGTATCTCTTTTTCATCAAGGTACAGGTGTTTGAGATGTGTTTCTATAAGTTCTTTTACACCTGAACTGTTGTGATTTTTAAAATGTTCAAGAATCTTTTTGTGTTCTTCTATAATTGTAGTTATATTTGCAGTATGCAGATGCAATTCCCTGACTCTATCATGGTGAATGTTCATCAGTTTTACCATGCTGTAGCACTGCATTTTATTTGTCATTTTGTATATGTATTTATGGAAGGCATTATCCAGTTCCATGATTTTATCGAGATTCCCTTTTGAAAGGTAGAATTCCTGGAGGTTTACATTTTCTTCAAGCTGCTGAATGTCTTCATCACCTGCATTTTTACAGGCAGTTTCAATTATGGCGGCTTCCAGAGTTGAACGGATGAATACGGCTTCTTCTACAAGATTCATGTCAATCAGGCTGATTCTGCTTCCGCGCTGGGGAAGAATTTCTATAATCTTTGTCTGTGCCAGTTCTTGAAGGGCTTCATGAACCGGTGTTCTTGAAAGACCAAGTTCGTCTGCCAGATCCTGTTCACTTATCATGCTGCCTGGTTTCAGCTCGAGGTTGATTATATTTTCCCGAATTACGCGCAGTGCGAATTCTCTGTTTGATTCTTTTGATTGTTTCTTAATGTTTTTCATTTTTCTCCTAATTCTAGAGTACATTCAAGAATCCGTCAATAATATGCAATAGACGGCTTTGATAAGTGATTTTCCTAATAAGGTTCAAAAAAGTCCTAAAAATTGTAGGAAATTTATCTAAAAATCTCTTTTTTTCTTGACAAATTGGGATTATCCTTTATCATTTACTTGTACAGATGTACTAGTATGTTAGTATGCGTATCTGAGGATAATTATATGAATAGAAAAAAGGATTTGTCAACAGTTTCTTTAGCCGGCAAGGGCAGCATGAAAAAATACCTGAAAAAATACTGGCAGTATTATCTGCTGCTGCTTATTCCGATTGTGTATTATATTATTTTTCGTTATGTACCAATGGCTGGAAATATAATTGCCTTTAGACGCTATCGCGCTGGTCACAGTATTTTTGGCGATGAATGGAGCGGACTTAAGTATTTCCGTCAGTTTGTGGCAGATAAAACTTTCTGGCGTGCGTTCCGTAATACTCTGGTTTTGAATATTTCATATTTACTGGTTCGTTTCCCATTAACACTGATTTTTGCGCTTTTGCTGAATGAAATAAAAGCCTTGTGGTGGAAGAAGTTTGTTCAGACTGTGTCTTATCTTCCTCATTTTATTTCTATGGTAATAGTAACAGGAATGATTAGGGAACTGGTTTCTACGACAGGCCCTATAAATCATCTGATAGAGCTTTTGGGTGGAACTCCAGTTTCTTTTATCGCCTTTCCTAAATATTTTTCTTCAATCTTTGTCATTTCTGGTGTATGGCAGTCTTTAGGCTGGGGTACAATCCTTTATCTGGCTGCAATATCTGGAATTAATCCTTCTCTTTATGAAGCGGCTGCTGTAGACGGTGCAAATCATTTTCAGCGTGTGTGGCATGTAACGATTCCTTGTATTTTGCCGACTATTACAACCTTGTTGATACTGGATATTGGCGGTTTGGTCGGTTCCGGGGCTTCATTTGAAAAGGTATTCCTTCTTTATAATCCTATGACTTATGAAAAGGCAGACATTATTTCGACTTTTGTATTCCGGCTTGGTTTGGGCTCAGGAAATTACAGTTATGCTACTGCAGTAGGACTTTTTGAAGCTGTTCTGAATCTTACGCTCCTGACTTTTGCAAACAAACTGTCTAAAAAACTGTCAGGGTCAAGTCTGTGGTAATTGATTAATAGAGTTAAGAGGTAATTATATGGCAAATACTAGTGTGAAGGTAAAGGAATCAACAGGATATTTGATTTTTAAACTTATAAATACAATTATTATGATTCTTGTATGTGCTGTTACTCTGTATCCTTTTTTATATCTTGTGGCTCAGTCATTTTCATCTGAGGCTGCAATTATGCAGGGGAAGGTTTCTATTCTTCCTGTAGGCTTTAACATAGGAACTTATAAATCAGTTCTTGCAAAGGGGGATTTTTTGAAATCATATAAAAATACCCTTGTATATTCTGTAATAGGAACCGCTCTTTCACTTTTGTTCAGCAGCTGCCTTGCTTATCCACTTTCTAAAAAAGAGTTGAAAGGCCAGCAGATCCTGACAAAATTTGTAATTTTTACGATGTATTTTGCCGGCGGTCTTATTCCTAACTATGTGCTTATGAGAAGGCTTCATCTTGTTAATCACATGGCTGGTTTTATTATGCCTTCATTAATCAGTACCTATTATGTAATTCTGATGAAGTCTTTCTTTGCTGAAACACCGCATGAACTGGAAGAAGCGGGAGAACTTGACGGCTTGAGTCCTATAGGATGCTTTATAAGGATTGTGATTCCTCTTTCAATGCCGATTATTGCAACGATGATTTTATTCAATGCTGTCGGCTACTGGAATAACTGGTACAATGCTTTTCTTTATCTTGATAAAAAAGATATGTGGCCTGTTGCCTATTACTTAAAGACTATTATTACAGGGGCTTCTACTTCTGCTGACCCTGGTGAAGCATCTGCAGAAAAAATGCAGATTGCGGCAAACATAAAGTCTTGTTCCATGGTTTTAATGACTCTGCCTATTATTTGTGTATATCCTTTTGTCCAGAAGTATTATGTTCAGGGCATGATGCTTGGTGGCGTAAAGGAATAGAAAATAGGCTTATCAGTTAATTGAAAATAAAAAGTTTTATCAAAGAGGAGGATAAAATGAAAAAAACTTTAAAAATTGCAGCTCTTGTTTCTATTGCTGCGATGGCTCTTACTTCCTGTGGAGGAAGCAAGAAGGGCAGTGCCAGTTCTGGAGCTGCAGTGGGTTACACTTTTGGTGAGGAACAGACTTTCCGTTCAGAAGAGCCTGTTACTTATACAATTTCTTTCAGCGATGCTTCCTGGTATCCTATGGTTGATACATGGAAGAGTGAAGGTATTTTCAAGCAGATTGAAGATTTGACAAATGTTCATCTGGAAATTACTGCTTATGACAGTGGCGATTATAATCAGAAGGTAAATCTTGCTATCAACTCTGGTTCTGCTACATATATCATTCCAAAGATTTATTCTGAAGATCAGTATGTTGCTGGTGGCGGAATTGTTGCTGTTTCAGATTATACAAAATATATGCCTAATTTTTCTGCATTTGTAGAAAACTATGCTATGGAACCTGACCTTGATACAATCAAACAGAGCGATGGAAAATTCTATCGTCTGCCAGGTTTGCATCAGGCTGCTTTGCAGGATTATACAATTATGGTTCGTGATGATATTTTTGCTGCTGCAGGATATGATGTTCGCGAACTTGAAAAAGACTGGACATGGGAATCTTTGCATGACGTACTTGTTGGCGTTAAGAAATATATGGTTTCTGCAGGTCTCTGCAAGGAAAGCGATTATATCTGGTCTGACCTCTGGTGCGGTGAATCTGGAAAAGGACAGGGTGGAAACCTTCTTAAACTGATGGGTGCTTCTTACAATGTACTTTCCGGATGGGCTATTGAAGGTTCTAACGGCGGTATTAAATATGACTGGGATAAGAAGGAATTCTATTCTTCTTCAATCAGTCCTGACTTTAAGAAGTTTATTACTGTTGCCAACAGCTTTGTAAAAGACGGACTTCTTGACCCTGAAACATTCACTCAGTCTGATGAAGTTGCACACAACAAGTTCTACAACGGAAAGACTGTTATTATGTCTACAAACAGAAGCCAGATGTCTAACGATAAGGCAAGTCTTGAAAAAATCCTTGGAGCTGGAAACTTCTCTGTTTATACAACTGCATATCCAAGCGGAACAAACAAGAATCTTGCAGAAACTTCACGTCTTGAATGTGGTGTTATGATTGCTCAGAAGGCTCTTGATGAACTGGGAGAAGACGGCTTTATTAAGATGATGCGCTTTGTAGACTGGATGTTCTATTCTAAGGAAGCTTATTCACTTTGTAAGTGGGGACCAGAAGGCGTTACCTGGCACTATGAAACAATAGACGGAAAACAGATTAAAAAACTCCTTCCTGGCTTTAAGTGCGGTGGTCTTGGTATTGCAGGCTCTGATACAGATACTGATATTCGTCTTAAATGGGGATATGCAGGCGGTAACTATTTCTACGGACATTCTACTGCTGAATCTACAGATAACTTTACTCCGGAAGTTCAGGATTTGTATGCCCGCTACGGAAAATATAAGACAGTAGCAAAGGTTGAGCCTAAGGCTAAGCCGACAGAAGACCAGCGTGAACAGCTTACACTCTGGGCTGTACCTCTTATTGACAACATCAACGCTTATACATTGAAGTTTATAACAGGACAGAAAGATATTAATGCTGACTGGGATGAATATGTTGCTTCTTGTAAGAACCTTAATGTAGACAAGATTGTTAAGATGACAAATGATATTTACAGCCAGCAGTAAAATACTGATGTAAATAAATCGATTGCCTTGGGGATGACCGATAAGTTTTTTTGGACATATCGGTCATCCTTTTTTTTATTCTTTAGAATTGCGTCTCTGTTTAGGCGTAATGTTTCTTATTTTTTTGTAAGTTCGTATAAAGTGGCTGGCATCTGTGAAGCCGGTTTCCTGACTGATGTAATCAAGCGTTTTGTCTGTGTAAAGAAGAAGGGTGTCTGCCTTACAGATTCTGACAAATTCTATGTATTCCTTGCAGGTTTTTCCAAACTGAGCCTTAAACTGTTTTGCAAAATTTGAATAGCACATTCCGCATTTTGAAGCCAAATCTTCTATATTAATATTTTCTGAAGAGTGTTTGTCTATGTATTCAAGTACAGAGAATTCTTTTGTAGAAAACTGGTCAAAGGTGGATTTACTTGAAAAATGAAAGCCCTGTCTTAGCCATATTCTGATAAGTTCCGTAATGATAAGGCTTATGGTTGAAGCAACTTTTATATCATAGCCGAATTCCTTGTTTTCTGTTTCCCAGATGCAGTTTTCAAAAAAGAGTTTTACCGGGTTAAAACGAAGGTCATGAGCGGTGATGAGGTTTGTTGCGGCATTATCTTTATTTGCACGGTCAAGGAGTTTTGGCAGTTTAGGGGAACCTGGCGTTGTGTTTGAAAGAATCATGTCATCAAATTTAACAACGTAAAAAAATGGTTTATCGGGATATTCTTCTTTTACAGGGTAGTCCAAAAATGCATGAACCTGCTTCGGGTGAAAAATAATCATGTCTCCAGGATTCATGGTAAATTTCTGTCCGTCAACTTCTGCAAAAAGAATTCCGCTTACAAGATAAACCATTTCTGTAAAATAGTGCCAGTGAGGCTTTACGAATTTCCAGTCGCCAGAAAAGGCTTGAAAAGGTGCGTTCAGGCTGTCGCTTTCTTCAAATAAGTCATCCATCAGAAACCCTCCGGGAACAGGCTGGTGGAGCGTTTTGCAAGGCAAAGCGGCGGAAGCCCCATACCAGAAGTAATAATTTTCAATAGAGAATTGTACAATTATTCTCACTTATTTTTATATCACGGAAATGAAAGTAATGCTAGAGTAATTTTATGAAAAAGAAAACTGCTTTTGCATGGATTTGGTCTTATGTGCGCCGTTACCGCTTTTTAATGATTACAGGCTTGTCTTTGAGTGTGTGTGTTGCGGCTTTAAACATGATAAATCCTCTGGTTACGGGAAGAATTGTAGATAAGGTTATTCAGGGCGGGCAGCATTCCCTGCTTCTGAAACTTATTCTGATTATGGTGGGAACTACGCTTGGAAAATCTGTGCTTCGCTATACTTATCAGGTAATTTTTGAGCACTGTTCGCAGAATGTAATTCTGAAAATGAGGCAGGATTTGTATGCTCATATTCAGACTCTGGATTTTTCCTGGTATGATGGGGCTCATTCGGGCAATGTGATGACTCTTCTGACTTCTGATTTGGATAAGGTTCGTCATTTTGTTGCCTGGGTTCTGTATCAGATTCTGGAAAATTCTCTGATTTATATTTTTTCTATAATTACGCTTTCTTCTATAAATTGGAAACTGACTCTGGCTTTTATGGTGATAGCCCCGCCTGTTTTGTTTCTGGTGCAGAAATTTAAGATTCACATCAGGCCGGCACATCTTGCGGTGCGTGACCAGTTTGCGGTTTTAAATACCCGGGTTGGTGAAAATATTGAAGGCAACCGCGTTGTAAAGGCTTTTGTCCGTGAAAATTACGAAATTGAGCGTTTTGATGCGGAAAATGAGGCTTACAGGGATGTAGCTGTAGAAAATGCAGATGTGCGCGTAAAATACACTCCATGGATTGAAGCCTTGTGCGGAATCCTTCCTGTTATTCTTATTCTGCTTGGCGGCTGGCTTGTAATGAAGGGAGAGATGACGATTGGTCAGCTGGTAACATTTAACGGTTTGATGTGGGCTTTTACTCAGCCTATAAATATGTTTGGAAATCTGGTTGATAATTTTCAGAATTTTGCGGCTTCGGAAGACAGGCTTTATGAACTGTGGTGTGCAGAACCTAAGATTAAAAACAGGGAAGACGGGGGAATTTGTGCTGAAAATGCTGATGGCAGTGAAGGTGTTCGTGGGGAAGTTGAATTCCGCCATGTGCATTTTGCCTATAACGAAACTCCTGTCTTAAAGGATGTATGCTTTACTGTTAAGCCTGGTATGACGGTAGGTATTCTTGGGCCGACGGGAGCGGGAAAATCTACCATTGCAAATCTGCTCTGCCGCTACTATGACACAAGTGACGGACAGGTTCTGATAGACGGAATAGATGTGCGCGACTACAATCTGCAGTATCTTCGCAAAAATGTGGGAATTACAATGCAGGAAGCCTTTTTGTTCAGCGATACAGTAGAAGGAAATATTGCTTTTGGAAATATTGATGCTTCTTTTGAAGATGTTGAAAAGGCTGCCGAACTTGCCCGCGTTAAGGAATTTATTGGCGACCTTACAGACGGCTATGACACTATTGTAGGGGAGCGGGGTGTTGGTTTGAGCGGCGGTCAGAAACAGAGGATTGCCCTTGCAAGACTTTTCCTTGCGAATCCAAAAATTATGATTCTGGATGATACAACCAGTGCGGTAGATAACGACACTGAAAAGAAAATCCGCGAGTCTATAAAAGAAAAAAGCGGCGGACACACTACCTTTATCATAAGTCACAGGGTGTCTTCTTTTGAAAATGCAGACATGATTCTTGTAATTCAGGACGGATGCATAAGTCAGTGTGGAAATCACGAAGAGCTTATGGCTCAGGACGGCTACTACAGACAGGTGTGGGAGGAGCAGAACTGATGGCACGTAATAAATTTGATGCTGATGAAGAAATTGAACGCAAGTTTAATGCTCATATAATCTTAAGGCTTATGAAATGGATAAAGCCTTTTACAGGTAAGATGATTCTTTCCTGCTTTCTGATGCTTTTGTCTTCGGCAATCAGTTTAACAAGTCCTTATCTTATAAGAATGGCAATTGATACGGCCATTCCTTCAAAAAATGTAAGGATGCTGATTATTCTTGCCGTAATTCTTCTGCTTTCTACTTTGGTAGTAAGAATTCTTCTTGCCCAGAAGCTTAAGATTATGACAAGGGTTGCCCAGAGAATAATTGTAAATATCAGAAAAGATGTATTTACAAAACTGCAGAGCCTGCCATTTACTTATTTTGACAGCAGACCGCATGGAAAAATCCTTATCCGCGTAGTAAATTATGTAAACTCTCTTTCTGATTTGCTTTCCAACGGAATTATTCAGCTTGTTTCTGACCTTTTTACGCTGATTGTAATTATAGGCTTTATGCTTGCAATTGATGTTCGGCTTACTTTGGTTTGTATGGCAGTTCTTCCAATTCTTTTTCTTGTTCTTATTTCTATGAAAAAAAAGCAGCATGAAGCATGGAAGCAGGAAAGTTATAAAAGATCTAATCTTACGGCCTATATATCTGAAAGTCTTAACGGAATGAAGATTACCCAGTCTTTTGCCCGCGAAGAAGTTAATCAGGGGATTTTTAATGACCTTTGCCGTAAGTGTAAGACTGTTTGGATCAGGGCTGTAAATATCAATAATATCATCTGGCCGGTTGTAGATAATCTTTCTACTCTGGGGGTTGCTCTGGTTTATATGGCCGGTATTGCATGGCTGGGTGATGGAATGGGCGGCACTGTTACGATTGGAACCCTGGTTGCCTTTGCAGGCTATATCTGGCGTTTCTGGTTCCCTATTCAGAATCTTGGAAACTTCTATAATTCCATGGTGACTACAGGGGCTTATGTAGAACGTATTTTTGAGCTTCTGGATGAGCCGGAAGATATTACAGATAAGTCTGGTGCTGTGGAACTGCCGCCAATCAGAGGACATGTTACTTTTGACCATGTTACATTTTCTTATGAAGAGGGAAATCCTGTTTTAAAGAATGTGAACTTTGTAATTACTCCGGGTATGACGGTTGCCATTGTGGGGCCTACGGGGGCTGGAAAAACGACAATCGTAAATCTTCTGACCAGATTTTACAATCCTGATGAAGGAAGAATTCTGATTGACGGTCTGGATATTCAGGATTTGCAGATTAAGTCTATCCGTAAGCAGGTGGGCGTTATGCTGCAGGATTCCTTTTTGTTCAGCGGCACGATTATGGAAAATATCCGCTATGGACGGCTTGATGCCAGTGATGAAGATTGTATTGCCGCAGCAAAAACAGTTCAGGCTCACGAATTTATTTCCGCTTTTCCTGACGGATATAACACAAAACTTTCCGCAAATGGAGGCGGGCTCTCGCAGGGGCAGAAACAGCTGATTTCTTTTGCCCGAGTTCTTTTGAGTGACCCGCGTATTCTGATTCTGGACGAGGCTACTTCTTCTGTTGATACTCAGACTGAAAAGGCCTTGCAGCAGGGGCTGGGGCAGCTTTTGAAGGGACGTACCAGTTTTATTATTGCTCACCGCCTTTCTACAATCCGTAATGCGGATGTGATTTTCTATGTAGACCATGGTCAGATTGTGGAAAGCGGAAATCACGAGGAGCTTGTGGCTGCCGGTGGCAAGTATGCAGAGATGGTAAAGATTAAACGCTGACCTTGCCGGCGAGGATTTCTTTGTAATCTGCAAGATTTTTGCGCAGCAGGCTTGGGATGTTCAGCTCGTAAGGGCAGCGTTTTAAGCAGGCTCCACAGTCTACGCATTTTTCTATCTTGAGCATTTCTTCCTGCCAGTGGGGAGTGAGCCAGCTTTGTGAAGGGGCGCGGCGAATCATCTGGCTCATGCGGGCGCACTGGTTTATGGTGATGCCTACAGAACAAGGGGAGCAGTAGCCGCAGCCGCGGCAGAATTCACCGAGAAGTTCTGAGCGGTCTTTATTTATGACGGCTTCAAGCTCTGGTGTCATGGCTGGCGACTCGTGGAAAAAGGCCAGCCACTGCTCAAGTTCGCTCATTTTCTGAATGCCCCAGATTGGAAGAACCTGGTACTGGCTCATAAAAGCCATGCATGCGCGGGCATTTGTCAGAAGTCCGCCAGAAAGACCTTTCATTGCAATAAAGCCAACATTGTTTTTCTGGCATTTTTCTACAAGGGCAAGGTCGCGGTCTGTGGCAAGGTAAGAAAAAGGAAACTGCAGCGTCTCATAAAGTCCGCTCTCCGCAATCTCTTCTGCAATGCCAATTTTATGGGCAGTAATGCCAATATGGCGGATTTTTCCCTGGGCTTTAGCTTCAAGCAGTGCCTCGTAGAGACCGGTACCATCACCGGGACGGTAGCATTGCTTTACGCAGTGCAGCTGGTATATGTCAATATAATCAGTTTTTAAGTTTTTGAGAGAAGTTTCCAAGTCTTCTTTGAGTTTTTCGGGAGTTTCGGCTGTTGTCTTTGTTGCAATAAAAATCTTTTCTCGCTGGTAGCTTCCGTTGCCGCCGCGTCCAAATGCCTGCCCCATTTTTTCTTCACTGTCGGAATAAGCCCGTGCTGTATCAAAAAAAGTCATACCGCCGTCATAAGCTCTGTGTAAAATATCAACGGCAGTTTCCATATTTACGCGCTGAACAGGAAGGGCTCCGAATGCATTTTGAGGAGTTGTAATTCCGGTTGAACCGAGAGTGATTGTTTTCATAATGTAATTATAGCACAGGAGTTCAAAGTTTTATATACTTATTAAAAATGAAGCAGCTTTCTACAAATGATTTAAAAAATAATGGTGATGACTCAGAGCCTTCCCGCTCTATGGCAGAGCTTTTACTTGAAGAGGGGGTAAAGAAAAATCCGGGCCCCTGGCGAGAGCACTCTTATGCAGTGGCAAGAGCGGCGGAAAAAATTGCGCGTGCTGTAAATCAGAATTGCGGCGAAGAAAAAATGAATCCAGACTTGGCATATGTTTATGGTCTTCTTCATGATATAGGCCGCCAGGAAGGTCACACCTATATTGCCCACGTTTACGACGGCTATCATTTTCTGATGTCCTTGGGCTATGAAAAAGCTGCTCAAATCTGTCTGACTCATTCTTTTAATCTGAAGACAACTGAAGACTATATTGGAAAAATCGATATTTCTGATAAACAGATGGAAGAAATCAAAAAGCTTCTGGCAGCAGTCGAATACGACGATTACGACCGCCTGATTCAGCTTCTGGATGCTACCTGTGGAGCAGACGGGACGCTTAATCTTGAAGAGCGCATGGGCGACGTAAAAGCGCGCTACGGCTATTATCCACAGGACAAGTGGGATAAAAACTTTGAACTCAAAGCCTACTTCGAAAAGTTAGCTGGCCGCGAGTATTACGAAATTATTTCAACTCAATAATCAGAATAGCAAAAGAGCCAGGAGCAATACAACTTTTAGATTTGACTAGAGTTTAAAAACTTGCAATACGTAAAATAATATGTATAATAATACATAAAATGAGGTGATTTATGGTAAATTTTAATCGAAACGAAATTGTCTCAGCTACACAAATTGTACGTCAGTTCTCTTCCATTATGAGTAGTCTTGTAAATAAGACTCTCGATAAAATTGCGGTTGTCCGTAATAATGAAATGGAAGCCGTCATTTTATCTTATGATGAATATGAACAGCTTGTAATGCGTGCAGAAGCCTCATCACAAAAATCTGTCCGTGATTATTTTGGCAGTATTGCTTCTGTAGAAGCTGATTTAATGGAGCAGGCAGTCAGCGAATGTCGCAAGGTTGATTTAAATGAATGGTAAGCTTGTAGATACAAATGTTATTATTCGCTTCTTAAAAGGACAAACAGAACTTTTTTCTCTTTTTGATGATATGGAAAATCTTTATGTTTCTTCAATATCTGTTGGTGAACTGATGTATGGAGCAGAACTTTCTCAGAAAAAAGATTATAATTTAGCTGGATATTATAGCTTCTGTGAACAGATGAAAGTTTTGAATGTTGATATGGAGATTGCCAAAAGATACGGAAAAATCAAATCCGTGTTAAAATCTAAAGGTCATCCAATCCCAGAAAATGATATCTGGATTGCTGCTACGGCACTTACTGCAAATCTTTCTCTAGTAACGGCAGACAGCGATTTTGAAAATATACCAGATCTTTTAATAGAAAAAAGGTAAAGGGATTAAAAATGAAAAAAGGCTTGATTCTTGAAGGCGGCGCGATGCGGGGAATGTTTACCTCTGGCGTGCTTGACGTTTTTATGGAAAACGGAATTGATTTTGACGGGGCTATCGGAGTTTCTGCAGGAGCAACCTTTGGCTGCAATTTTAAATCCCGCCAGATTGGCCGTGCTATCCGCTATAATAAACGCTTTTCTCATGACTGGCGTTACTGTTCCCTTCGTTCCCTGATTTTTACAGGCGACCTTTACGGGGCAAAGTTCTGCTACGATACTCTGCCTAATAAACTTGATATTTATGATTTGGAAACTTACCGCAAAAATCCGATGGAATTCTGGTGTGTGGCATCTGACTGCCAGACGGGGCTGCCGGTTTATAAAAAGCTGGAAACCTGCGATGCTAATGACCTTACCTGGATGCGTGCTTCTGCCTCAATGCCGCTTGCAAGCCGGGTGGTGGAAGTTGATGGCTATAAACTGCTTGATGGCGGAATGACAGATTCAATTCCCCTCAGATATTTTGAATCTTTGGGTTATGACAAAAATGTGGTGATTTTGACTCAGCCTCGTGATTATCAGAAAAAGCCTGCAAGTTTGATGGGGATGATGAAGATTATGCTTCGTAAGTACCCGAAATTACTGGATGCAATGGCTATGCGCCACACAGTTTATAATGAAGAAACAGCAGATGTTTTTGCAAAGGCCGACCGTGGGGAAGTTTTTGTAATCTGTCCGTCACAGAGTCTTGGAATCAGCCGTACGGAAAAAAATCCTGAGGAATTACAGAGAGTTTATGATGAAGGGCGAAAAATGGCAGAAAAAATGCTGCCGGAATTAAAAGAATTTTTGAAATCAAAATAAGAAGTGAGGAATAAAATGAAGTATCAGAATCCTGTTTTAAGGGGGATGTATCCAGATCCCAGTATGTGTGCGGCAAAGGGCAAGTATTACATGGTTTGCAGCACTTTTCAGTATTTTCCGGGTGTACCGCTTTTTGAAAGTGAAGATTTGATTAACTGGAAGCAGATTGGGCATTGTCTTACCCGCAAAAGTCAGCTGCTTCTGGAAAAGAATAACACCGGTTCAGGAATTTATGCTCCGACAATCCGCTATAACAAGGGCCGTTTTTATATGGTCGTTACAAATGTAGAAAATATCGGGAATTTTTATGTCTGGACTGACGATATTTACGGAGAATGGAGCGAGCCTGTGATTGTTGAGCAGAACGGAATTGATCCTTCACTCTTTTTTGATGATGACGGCAAGGTTTATTTTATTTCCAACGGAAATGATAAGGAAGGTCGGGCTTATATTCAGATGAGCCAGATTGATATAGAAACAGGAAAGAAGATTACCGAAAACGAACCTTTGTGGTATGGAACTGGCGGCCGCTATATAGAAGCTCCCCACATGTATAAATTTGGAGATTATTATTATCTTTTGAATGCAGAAGGCGGAACTGAATATGGGCACATGGTAAACTATGCCAGAAGCCGCAATATCCGGGGGCCTTACGAGCCTTGCCCGGCAAATCCTGTCCTTACAAACAGGAATCTTGGCGGCTACCAGCTGCAGGGGGCGGGACACGGAGACCTGGTTCAGGCTTACGATGGAAGCTGGTGGTTCTGTCATCTGGCTTTCCGTCAGATAGACCGTTATATGCCTTTCCACCATCTGGGGCGGGAAACCTGCATGGAGCCTGTAGTCTGGGAAGACGGCTGGTTTTATATTGGTACAAAAAATGATTCTGCTGAGGATTGTGCCTGCGGGGCAGTAGTTGCAAACGGCTATAATAAGAATCAGGGCTATGGAAAGGCACTGCTGGAGGTTGAAGCTCCTGACAATCACAAATTCCAGCCACAAAAGCTTTCTTATGTAAAGAACTTTTCTTCTTTGAGCACAAAACTGGATTGGTGCTATCTGTGTAATCCTGATTTTGAAAATTACATGCTTGGAAGTGACTTTTTTGAACTGCGTTCGCAGCCACAGGAGCAGGGCGGGCTTACAATTGATACTCCTGTGGGAAGTCCTAGCTTTATCGGCATAAGGCAGTGTGAGTTTGATGAAGTTATAAGCTGCACTGTGGAACTTTGCGGCTCTGGTGCAGTCTATGAAGGACGCAGTGCAGGACTTTCTGTTTACATGGATTGCAACCATCATTATGACCTTTATATAATTGAACGTGGTGAAAAACTTTTTGCGGAATGCCGCGTAAAAATTGGACCTGCCTGTGAACTGAAGAAGTCTCTGCCTCTTGAGGGCTGTAAAGCTGATTTTAAGATTGTTTCAAACCAGTATGGCTATGACTTTTATGCAGACGGCCAGCATCTGGCCCATGCTGATTCCCGCTATCTTTCCAGTGAAGTTGCCTGCGGCTTTACAGGAGTCTTTATTGGCTTGTATGCCCAGAATGGTGGACACGGTAAGTTTACTAAGTTTGAGGTGATTCATAAGGAAGAATAGGGGGATTTTAAGGGGGGAAAGCAACTTGTTGCGTCACCCCTTAGGAGAGGGGGTAGGACGCAACGAAGTGCGGACGAGGGGGAGACTTCCCCTTCCTTTATCTTGAACAAAGCTTCTAAATCTGATAAAATAACTGAACATTTTTAAGGATATAAGGAGCTTTAAGAAAATGAGTAAGCAGACACTTGACGCTAAAGTGCGCACAGCTACTGGTAAAACAGCTGCTAAAAATCTTCGCAAAGAAGGACGTATCCCTGCCGTTGTTTACAACTCAAAGGGTGAAGCAACTTCTATTGAAGTAGGCGAAGTAGAATTCAACAAAATCTGGAGAACAATCACTCCTACAACTTCTGTTGCTTTGAAGATTGATGGAAAAGAATGCCAGGCTTTGATTAAGGACGTTGAATACAACATCCGCAACGACAAAGTTCTTCATGCTGATTTCTTTGCACCAGATGCAGATCAGAAACTTGTTATGAAGATTAAGGTTCACTACACAGGAACTCCAGCTGGTGTTCTTAAGGGTGGATTCAAGAAAGAACGCAATAACGAAATCAAGATTAAGGCTGCAATTGGCGACCTGCCAGAAACAATCACAGCTGATATTTCTAAGATTAACGTAAGTGAAGCTTTGCGTGTTAAGGACTTGGAAATTTCTAAGAAAGTAGAAGTTCTTACAGATGCAGACTTGCCATTGGTAACTGTATCTCCAGCTCGCTAAGTTTTAGCATTAGCGTAACTTTTTAAAGAAGGCTGTCTTTCGGGATTCCGGGGCAGCCTTTTTTTATGAGCGGATTTTCAGGCTTGATTCTATATATTTTCATGTTTGGTTTGGAGTAAAGGATGAAGCAGAAGCTTTGTGAATTTGAAAAGAATGTTCTTGCGGCTCTTAAAAAGTGCGGATTTGATTTTTCGGACGGACTTGCTCTTGGTGCCGCAGTTTCTGGCGGGGCAGATTCAATATCTCTTCTTTATTCTCTTGCAGAAATCTTACGCTTTCAAAATATTCCGCTTTTTGTAATTACTGTAAATCATTTTATCAGGCCTGATGAAGAAACGTGCGCTGATGCCGCTTTTGTTGTAAAAGAATGTGAGTCCCTGCGTTCCCGCGGCTATGACGTGACCTGTGAGCCTGTAGAATTAGCCCGCGGGGAAGTCGAAAGGCTTTCAAAAGAGAGGGGGGCTGGTCTGGAAGAAGCGGCCCGCTTTTTGCGCTATCAGGCTTTTGACTCATTTATAAAAAAACACAAACTGTCTGCGCTCTGTCTTGCCCACAATAAGAATGACCAGCTGGAAACCCTTCTTATGCGTTTTTTACAGGGCTGCTGGGTAGATTCTGCTGGCGGTATTCAGAAACGGCGCGGCTCTTACATTCGTCCTCTTTTGGATATTTCCAGAGATGAAATAGAAGCCTACCTTAGGCAAAGGTCTCTTGTCTGGCGCACTGACTCCACAAATTCAGACACATCATATTTCAGGAACCGTGTAAGGAATATTCTGGTGCCTCTTTTGAACGAAAATTTTGAAGGATGGCAGACGGCCCTGCTTTCCGGGGGCGAAAAGGCTGTAATGGATTCTGCCGTAATTCTACAGTCTGTAAATAATGTTCCGATTGATGATTCAAAACAGGGGGAAGGGCAGATTTCCGTTTTACGAAAAGATTTTGACCCGCTTGCGGACGGCATAAAAATCAGGGTGATGATGAAAATGTGCGGGCTTTTAGAAAAGAATCAGGCTGGTGAAAATTCTGAACGCATTCCCTTTTCTTTTTTTAAGGATGTTTTATCTGCGGCCTATGGCAGTTCTGGGGGCGCGGCACAAGCTGTCCAGACTCACTCCCCGGCTCAGACAAAGCCGTTTTCAAAATTCTTTTCAGATATTGAAATTTCTGTAAAAAAAGACTGCCTTTTTGTTAAAAAACACAAGAAAATCCATACGGATTTAGTTTTTTTTGATATAATAGAAGAAAAAGGAAGTTATGACTTTCCTTTTGGAAGGCTTTTTGTTCAGGCGGACGGTCAAATCATCATAAATGATTTTGCGACTGACTTGAAATGCCGCTTTCCTTTCTGCGTGCGTAACTTCTGCCCCGGGGACGAGGTTTTAAATGCAGAGGGAAAAATGAAAAGTATTGCCGATGTTTTTGCCGGATGGAAAATCCCGGAGCGGGAAAGGGCTCTTGTGCCTCTGATTCAGGCTCTTAATGAAGAAGGGGAAATAAAGGCTCTTCTTGCCGGTTTTTTAGGCTATAAGGATTGGATTGTAAAATAAAATGAAAAAAAGATTTATTGCTGTTTTAGTTTTTTTTCCGCTGATTTTTAGTTCTTTGATTTTTGCACAGAATTCTGCTGCTTCGGCAAACAGAAACACAGCGCTCCGCTGTCTCAGGCTTGCAGAAAACTGTCTTGTGGGCGGTGACTGGGAAAATGCCTTCCGTCAGGCAGAACTGGGGCTTTCTTATGACGATTCTGTTTCTGATTTAATTTATGTAAAAGCTGCTTCGGCAATAAATCTTTCTTATACAAAAAGCGCAGTTCTGGATATTATTCGTGAAGCATTCAAAAAAGACAACTGGCTTGGCTATTCACAAAATGGAGCCAGAATCCTTTATGCAGACCTGCTTTGCGATACCGGGGATTATGAGTCGTCTTTAAAACTTCTGGATTCAGAACCTTTTATTCTTTCTGCGGATGCAGAATTTATCCGTATAAAGAATTATTATCGCATGGGAACGCAGAAGTCTCTTTCTGAAGCCCGCATAAAGGTAAATACAGCCCGAAGAATTTATCCTAAAGATTCCAGATTTCCAACAATTTTCTTTATGTTTGAGTATGCCTTTATGTCTGAAGCCTTTAGAAGCGGACTGCATTATGAGATGGATGAAACTGTTCAGACTGTTGCAAGGGCATATATTGCAAAACTTCCTGACTATACAGATTTAGAAAATGAAGTTGAAATCTATGCCTCGTTTTTTACGGAGGGAGAAGAAGGAATCAGGCTTTTACGGGCAATTGATGCAAAAAAAAGCCGCTCAAATCCTCTTCTGGCAATAGAGGGTTTGAGAAGGGGTATTTATTCTGAGGCTCAGGCTTATGATTTATTTTTCTCTTCCCTTGGAGAAGAAATTCCTCTTGAAATCCTTCAGGAATTTGCTCTTGAACTTAAATCTGATGGTGAAAAATTAAAGTTTGCTGAATTTCTTACAGCCTTTTCCGGCATTATAAGACTGGACTTAAATCTTGATTTGCAGAGTGAAATAAAAATCAGTTATGAGAATGGACGTCCTTCATCTGTTATATATGATGCAGATAATGATGGAGAAAATGAACTTATTGCTCAGTGTGATTTTGGAGCCCCGACCCAGATTATATATCCGGGCTTAAATATTATTGTTTCTTATTCAGCTTATCCGGAACTTTCTTCCATTGCATTTGAAAATGAAGGAAGAACATTTACCTTCCTTCATGATGATTACAGATATACGCCTTTTGAATTTACAGCAGATTCCGTATTAACTTTGGTTGGCGTTGACTTTTTTGTGCCCCGCGTAATTACAGAAATTGCCCTTCCAGTGTCTTCTGAACTTGTAGAAGTGGCTGCTGGTGTTGAAGTCCCAAATCAGGAAAGGAATAATTCTAAAGTTTTATATTCATCAGAAAAGGGAAAACTTTATTTTGCAAGTTTTTATGAAGGAGAACGCCGTTATGCCTATTCAGATTTTTCTGCAGGTCTGCCTTTCCTTCGTCATGTAGATTCAGATGATGACGGTTACTTTGAAACTACAGAAGAATATTCTGCCCTGCCGGAAAATGCAGAGGGATTTGACCTTGACGCAGTAAAAGCAGATGTAGAAAGAATTTTTGGAATTAATGCTTTTTCCTCAAATATCTGTCTTAAAAAGATTTCCATAGATAGAAATGCAAATACACATGCCGAATATTCAGAAGAATACTATGAGTACGGCGGTAAAATGTGCAGTTGGGATAATGATGATGATGGAAATTTTGATTATTTTTATATCAAGTCACCGCACAAAGAGGGCAATCCTTTAGAAGAGACTTATATTTTTGCGGAAGCATCTTATCCTGCCGTATGGCTTAATTTTATAGATGGAATTCCTGTAAAAATGACAGTCTATAATTCTGAAGAAATGATTTATGCTGGAAATGCAGATAATTTTTACTGGATTTCAGAAGAAGGTTCAGAAGAAATGGAAAAGCTTGCTTTAAAAGCGGCAGAAAAACTTGCTTCACAGGGAATTTCCAGACTTGTGGAAGCAGACGGAAAGCGCTTTTCTATAATAAAAGTTTCTGGAAACATTTTTGCAAGAATTCTTCCCGACTCCTATATGGAGGAAGAATAGAAATGTCTTTTTTTCAAAAACACTTTATTATCTTTTTCTCATTTTTTTTTATCGCCATTCTCTTATCCTGCAAAACTTTAAAGCAGCCTAAAAGTGTGCCGGAAGCCTTTGACTATACGGATGAAGATCTTGTTAAAAATGAAATAAAAAGAATTAATCAGATGATGGAAAGTGAGCCGGTACGTGCCTTATGGCGGGCTCTGCTTTTATCGCATGAGGATGTAACAAAGCGATGTTCTGAACATCTGGAAGACCAGATAGGTGCCGCTCTTGAAGAAAAAGATTATTTTACTGCCATAAAATATTATAATGCACTAAACCTTGCAGGCTATAAGTCTGGAAAATATTCGGAATCAGAAATTCTTGAATTATATTCAAAGGATATTCCCGCACTTACAAAGTCAGCGTCTTCAAAAAATCCAAAGACTATCAGCGATTGTATGGAAGCAAGCGTAACGATTTGGGTAGACAGAGGTGTAAAAGTTCAAAACGGAGCCGGCTATGCGGATATAATTATTGGTTCCGGCTTCTTTATTGATGAAAGAGGTTATCTGATAACAAATCATCATGTAATTGATTCAATGGTAAATCCAAAATATGAAGGTTATTCCAGACTTTACATAAAACTTCTTGATGACCCTGATACAAAAATCCCTGCAAAGGTTATAGGCTATGATGAAACTCTGGATCTTGCGCTTCTGAAAGCAGAAATCACTCCCAAATTTGTAATGAAACTTGGCAGCAGCCGTGAACTTCAGATAGGAGATAAGGTTTCTGCCATTGGAACTCCTCTTGGTCTGGAAGGAACTTTGACATCAGGAATTATTTCTTCTACAGACAGAAAATTATTGTCTCTTGGAAATGTAATCCAGATTGATGCTGCTGTTAATTCCGGGAATTCTGGAGGCCCTCTTATAGACAGTTCTCTGAATGTTCAGGCTGTGGTTTTTGCAGGAATGCTGCGTTTTCAGGGGCTTAATTTTGCAATTCCTATAGAATACTTAAAACAGGAACTTCCACTGCTCTTTTCAAAGGGGCAGATTATTCACCCCTGGATTGGTGCTTATGGGAAAACAAAAAGAAACGGAAGGGATAAATGCGGTCTTGAAATTCAGTATGTTATGCCCGGCGGTTCAGCCTTTATTTCAGGCCTCAGAAGTGGAGACGTAATTCTTTCTGTAGGGGGGCAGCCTGTTTCCTGTCTGGAAGATTTTCAACTTTTTATGCTTTCGCAGGAGCCTGAATCACTTTTAAAATGTGTCTGTCAGGATTCTGATGGTAACAGGACGGAAAAGTTTCTTTATCTGGAAAGCCGGCCTAAGGCCCCTGTTTCAGAAATTTATGAGCATGATTTCTTTTCAGGTTCCTTTATTCCTTTTTTTGGAATGAAACTTGTTCCTTCATCGACAATGAACAAGAATTCCTTTACAATAGAAGAAGTTCTTGCTGGAACAACTGCTGATGAACTGAACTTTTCTAAAAATGATCAGCTTACGGTAAAGGACGTATATTTTGACAGTGAAAACAGTTATCTGTATGTTTCTGTTTATACTAAAAGACGAAAAAAAGGATTTCTGGACATTACTATGATGCTGGCAACTCCTTTGGATAGTCCATATTATTTTTGATATGAAAGAAAGCACTTTTTCTTTCCATATCGCCGGTTTGCGTTGCAGACTTACGGTTTGAACTTACAAATAATGCGGCATACAAGCCGCCTCATTTAGGATTAAAAATATGACAGACATGAAATTTAAGCGCAACTTCTGTATTGTTGCCCACATTGACCACGGAAAATCTACTCTTTCTGACCGCCTTATTCAGAAGGCTAAAATCATTGATGACCGCAAAATGGTTAATCAGATTCTGGATAACATGGATATTGAGCGTGAGCGCGGAATTACTATAAAAAGTCAGGCAGTAACCATTCCTTATCATGCAAAGGACGGAAATGATTACGAATTGAACTTTGTAGATACTCCGGGGCACGTAGACTTTTCTTACGAAGTTTCACGCGCTATCGCTTCCTGCGAGGGAGCCCTGCTTTTAATAGATGCCACTCAGGGGGTAGAAAGCCAGACTGTTTCCAATATGTACATGGCTTTGGAACACGACCTTACAATGGTGCCCGTAATCAATAAAATAGACCTGGCTTCTGCTGATATTCCTTCCTGCAAAAATCAGATTGACAAGGAACTTGGTCTTGATTCAGCAGATGCCATGTGCGTTTCTGCCAAAACAGGAGAGGGCATTGATGACTTGATGGAAGCTATCGTTACAAAGTTCCCGGCTCCTACAGGCGACCCTAACGGTAAGGCTGCCGCCCTTATTTTTGACTGCCATTACGATGCCTACCGCGGTGTAATTGTTCATGTGCGCGTTATGGAAGGCCGAATTAAGACTGGTGATGTAATCCGCATGATGGCAAGTCAGGCAGACTACAAGGTTGAGCAGATTGGAATTTTTAAGATTAATTACGAAGAAACAGGCGTTCTGGAAGCCGGTGATGTCGGATATATTATTTCCGGCGTAAAAACCGTAAGCGACGTAAAGGTCGGCGATACGATTACCCTTGCTTCTGACCCTATTGATGAGCCTCTGCCCGGCTTTAAGGAAGTAAAGCCTGTAGTTTATTCTTCAATTTACCCTATGGATTCAAATGATTACGAAGAACTTAAAGAAAGCATGGAAAAACTTAAGCTCAACGATGCCAGCCTGATTTATGAAAAAGATAATTCTCTTGCCCTTGGTAACGGTTTCCGCTGTGGTTTTCTTGGGCTTCTTCATCTGGAAATTATTCAGGAGCGTCTTGAACGCGACTTTGACCAGGCTGTAATCTTTACGGCTCCTTCTGTCCGCTATAAACTGCACCTGCAAAATGGCGAAGAAATGTTTATAGATAATCCTTCGGAATATCCTCAGGGCCGTATTCGTGATGCAGAAGAGCCTTATATCAAGGCTTCTATTATTTCTCCATCTGAATATCTTGGTTCAATCATGTCTTTGTGTACAGAAAAGCGTGGTGTTCAGACAAACATGCAGTATCTGGATACTAAGCGCGTTGAACTCAGCTATGAAATGCCGCTTTCAGAAGTTCTTTTTGACTTTTACGACCGATTAAAGAGTTACAGCCGCGGTTACGCTTCTTTTGATTACGAAATTATAGGCTACCGTCCGACTGAGCTTGTAAAGGTTGATATTCTTTTGAACGGAAAGATTGTAGATGCCCTTTCTCTCCTTACCTTTAAGGAAAATGCCGTTTTGCGTGCCCGCAAGGTTTGCGAGCGTCTTAAGGGTGAAATCAGTCGGCAGCAGTTCAAGGTTGCCATTCAGGGGGCTATCGGAAGCCAGATTATTGCCCGTGAGACTGTTAATCCTGTCCGCAAGGACGTTCTTGCAAAATGTTACGGCGGTGATATTACCCGTAAACGCAAGCTTTTGGAAAAGCAGAAGGAAGGTAAAAAGCGCATGAAGATGATTGGTGATGTTGAATTGCCGCAGAGCGCCTTCCTTGCTGTCCTGAAAGAAAACGATGCTGACTGATATTCGGAAAAGTAAAGCTCTGCTCCTTACAGGGGAGCATTTTCCAGGACTTTCAGGAAAAAATCTATTTCTGTGCGAACCCTGTTCAAAAAAGACTGGTCGTAGCGGAAGGCACAGCCGTCCGGGTAGTGCAGAAAAAGATATTCCCTTTTTTCTGCCAGTGCCCTAATTTCTGACTGCAGTTCTTCTGCTGAAAGTCCTCTATCACTTGTCAGCAGACTTCTCAGCGTCTGCAGGGCATTTATTTCTTCTTTGATAAATTTTCTTACTTGATCTTCTTTTTCATATTTTTCTTCTGGCTGCTGAATTTTTTCTTTCTGCTCTTTTAAGGCTTCCTGTAAAAGTTCCGGCAGTGCCCTTGGAATTCCTAGCGGAATTCCGCATTTTCCTGCATCAAAAATATTCTTTTCGCATGAAAAATATCTTATAAAAAGATTTGCATAGGAAGAAAGAATCTGTGTGGTATAAAACTTTTGTCCGCCTTTATCGATAAAAGCCATTGTATTGGAATTAAAGGCAGAATTAAAATCATAAAGAGAATTAATTTTACTTATTGCAGAAAGTTTTGCTTTATGATGGGGTGTGCTTCTTGTGTGGGTTCTTCCCGCTGAATATGAAAAATCAAGCCCGCAAATATAAACAGGTATTTTTTCTGAATAACGGAAGAGCAGGGCGTAATAAACCATAGTGAGCCCAACAGAACCAAATGGAGGATTTTTTGGTGGAAGTATTTTTTCTTCCTCAGCTCTTTTTAAAAAATCAGCCTGCGTAAATTCTGTAAAAAAATATGAAAGCTGTCTGGCTGGAAAAATATGATGAAGTTGAGGTAGAGAAGAAAGTCCTGCAAAAATCTGAAATTCTGTATTCTTTGGATTTCCAATAAAACTTTTTAAAATTACAGACTGGGCTTCTTCTATAAAAACTCCATCCGGAGTAATTCCCCTTTCTGTGAGGGCCGCCAGAGCCGTGTCTGCACAAAGAATGAAATAATTACTGCGGTTTTCTAAGGTCACTAAGTGAGAGTCAAAAAATAAATCCGTGCTTTCTCCTGCCCCGAAACAGAGAATGGTTTTTGAAATGTTTTTAAAATATTTCTCAATCGGTTTTGTTTCTGGCAGACGGCTCAGATTTTCAAAAAAATTCCTGCAGTATTTGCGGCCGAATTTTGTAAGTGTTACCCTGTTTTTCCAGAAGGTCATTATGCTGTCTGTGCAGGCTTTCGTCAGTTCTGTGTAAAATTCCTTGTGAAAGTTGCTTCCTGCCGAAAAATCAATCGTGATTATTCTTCTGAATTGCCCTTTAGAATTTTTTTCGTAAATCCATAAAGGAAGGTTATAAAGTTCCTGCGGTGCAGGGGTGAAGAGTTTTTCGTTTTCTGGAAGTGCTGCATTTTCTTTTCTGAAATTCTGTGAAAATTCATAAAGATTCAGGTCTGCTTCACATAGGATTGCCATGCAGTTGTTTGAAAGTTTTGAAAGCAGTTCCTCTATACCGTAATTTAAAACCGGGGAAATACAGAGGACTATTGAACCGTCTGGAAAATCACTTTCTTCAATTGTTTTTATGATATTTTTTTGCGGATTATATTTTGAATAGAGGAGGTGTTCGTTATAAGAAACAGAAAAGCCCTGAGTCGTTTGAACGATACAGGGCTTTTTATCATTCAGTTTATCCAAGTGCTAGTTTGTCATAAAGTTGCTGAAATAAACTTTTGAAAAGTTATTTTCCAGCTTATCACTAGAAAGAACAAAGTCCTGTGCTGCAGAAGCATCATAAGATTCAATGCTTGCTTCATCATAAGGACCTTCGCCGTCTGCTACTTTTTCTTCATTTGTAAACTGAAGAACTACAACATTGTCATTCATTACGATTGGTGAAGAATATTCATTAATGTTGAGGGAGAATGCTGTTTTAAGGAAGTTTTCATTTGTATCTGCATTTGAAAGTCCCTTAACAGAAGTATCAACAGAAGTTGAAATATTTACGCTTCCAAAGTTAAGTGGGAATGGTGCGATTTCCTGCTTTTCAACATTGAATGAAGCACATGCAGAATCAAAATCTGATTTAAGGGCTTCATTTGTAAAGTCTGTTGCCTTTGCCTTAAAGTAGTCTTCTACACGAGTCTTTTCATAGTTTGTGATGTAAGAAGATATTGCCTGCTTGATTGTTTCGTCTTCAAGATTTGCCTTTACAGGAAGTCCATCTGCCTTAAAGATTGTATAGCCGGAAATTGTTTCAATTGCAGGGCTGATGGCATCAACTGCGAGGTCTGAAAGAACTGCAATGTCATCTTTGTTTACAAGAATGTTTTCTACCTGATACTGGTATGAGCTTGTAATCTTTCCTTCTGTGTTGCTGAAATTCTTTGAAGAATATTCAGTAACTGCATCCGTGAATGTGATTTCATTATTTGCAAGTCTTTTAGAAACTGTATCTGCAGTTGACTTATCTGCAACTGTAATAAGTGAAAGGTCATACTTTGTGAATTTTGCTGCGTTTTCTTTTGCAAAATTCATTTTTTCTTCTTCCGGATATTCAGAAAGTGCAAAAGCAACCATGTTGAAACCACGTTTGTCTGTATTATAGCTTTTGAGGAAGTCCTGTTCTGCAGAGGATTCTTTAATTCCATAAAGACCTGTAGAACCTACCATTTCTGAGTCAGAGCCAAAGTTGTCATCATAATAGCGTGAAGTAATAAGGCTGTCTTCTACTCCGCGTCTGATTTCTGCAACAGTTGATTCTGGTGTCTGTCTGTAAAGTTTTGAAGAGTAGTTTCCGTTTTCATCATAAAAGTATGGAAGCATATCTCTGTTTACAGCAGTTTTTGGAACTTCGTATCCAGATTTTTTTACGGCATCTGTATAGGCATATTTTGATACTGTTGAATTGAAAGCATAGTTGAAGATGTAATAGTAAGTAGAACTGTCAATCTGCTGTCCTCTGCTCTGGAACATCTGTCCATACTGGGAAACAAAATTATAGAAATCAGAACCCTGCTCGTAACGGATTTCTCTTCCGTTATATTTTCCGAATACAGGAATATCTCCCTGCTGTTGTCCGGAACCTGTAAATGCAGGAAGCACAACAAAACAGAAGGCACATATTAAAAGAACTACCAATGAGCCAATGGTATAAGCAGTATTTTTTTTCATAGCGAAAAACCAACCTTATAAGTTTTTAAAATTTAAGTAAATAATTTTAACACAGAGAAATAGCGATGTCAATTGCATTATGCGGGATGGATTATGCGGAAACAGCTTCAAGATTTTTATCTTGATGTTGTCAGGCGTTTTTTTGCTTCGTAACGCTTAACAGCTTCTTCTATAAGAAGATTTGTAAGCGATTCAAAGTCCAGACCGGCGGCTTCGCACATTTTCGGGAACATGCTGATTGTCGTAAAGCCCGGCATTGTGTTTATTTCATTCAGATAAACGGCCTTTGTGTCTTTATCAATAAAGAAGTCTACGCGGGCAAGTCCTGTTGCGTCCAGAACTTTGTAGGCGGCGCAGGCTGTCTTGCGGATTTTTTCCAGATCATTTTCTGCAAGTTCTGCCGGAATAAGAAGCTTTGCTCCGTCCGGGTCATTGTATTTTGCGTCAAAGTCGTAGAAGGTGTGGGTCGGTGCAATTTCTCCCGGGATATAGGCTACAACGGCTTCTTCATCACTGTCGGCAGGGTAGGTTACAGAGTTTCCTGTTACGCTACATTCAATTTCGCGGGCATTGATGGATTTTTCAATCAGAACTTTATCATCCCACAAAAAGGCTTCCATAAGATTATAGCAGAGTTCTCGGCGGTCTTTTGCCTTTGCCGCTCCGTTTGAACTTCCTGCACAGCAGGGCTTTACAAACATTGGATAGCCCAGTTCTTTTTCAGTTTCGTCAAGAAAGGCATCGTAAACAACTGAATCCATCATTACAAAGCGTTTCATGCAGACATAAGGAACGACAGGAAGTCCGGCGGCCTGCCAGATCATCTTTGTTTTTTCTTTATCCATTGTGAGGGCAGAAGAAATGTGGGTACAACCCACGTAAGGAAGATCTGCCATTTCAAAAAGTCCCTGGATCGTACCGTCTTCACCGTAAGTTCCGTGAAGGGCAGGGAATACGATGTCCAGTTCAAGAGATTTTCCGCCTGCTGTAAAGGCGTCTTTTCCAGCTCCGGGAATTACACTTACGGCTTTTGAATCATCTTCTGTGATTGAAAGAGCGGCAGACTGGTCAGCACAAATCCTCTTGTATTCGCTTTCGTCCTGCAGAAACCATTTTCCTTTTTTTGTAATTCCAATAAGAATTACTTTGTTTGCTTTTGAAATTCCGCGGGCTATTGCTGCTGCAGAGATAAGGCTGATTTCATGTTCTCCGCTTTTTCCGCCATATATAATTCCGATATTCATCTGTTTTTATCTCCTGTGTAAGCGGGCCGGTCAGAGCCCGCGGTGTTCAATAGCAAAGCGGTTTTTTAGCTTTACCTCTTTAACAACTCTTCTAGGGCTTTTTTTGCTTCGCTAATCTCATCATAAGGCATTACAAAGTCTTTGTAAATGATGCTGTTTTCGTGGGATTTTCCCAGCAGAAGAACTATATCACCTTTTTGAGCCATTTTAAAGGCTTGGCGGATTGCTTTGGGGCGGTCCGGGGTGATGAAAAGATTTTCGTTCATCACTTTTCCTTCTTTTTCTGCTCCCTGGGCAATCATTTTAAGGAGTTCAACCGGGTCTTCACCGCGGGGGTCTTCGTCCGTAAGGATTACGGTATCACAGAAGCGGGCTGCAATCTGGCCCTGGAGGGGGCGTTTTGTAAGGTCTCGTTCACCACCGCTTCCAAACAGGGCTATCATTCTTCCGCTGCAACGCTTGCGTAAAGGAGGGAATATTGTTTCAAAACTTGAAGGTGTGTGGGCATAGTCTACAATCACTTCAAAATCCTGTCCTTCGTCTATTACTGTCATCCGTCCTTTTATTGGAGTAAGTTCTCCTGTGTGGGATGCTACTTCTTCAAAAGAAAGACCTGTTACGCTGCTTACTGCAATTATGGAGGCCATTAGATTGTAGGCATTGAATGCTCCTGGCAGGGCGGCCTTTACTTCAAAATGAGAAGACTGGCGTGGCTGAACAGGGTCGTAGTTTTCCGGGTAGAGGGCGCTGGTGCCGTCTGCATCTACGGTAAATGTTATGCCATGGGTGGCACTTGCAATGTTGCGGGCTGTCATATAGCGGAGGTTTTTAGGAATTTCTGGAAGAGGAACTGCTTCTGCTCCTGATTCTGCGGCGGCTTTTCCCGCTTTTCCTTCTGTTGTAAATCCATAAACCTGATGCTTTGTAGATTTTATGAAATATTCTGCAGAAGGGTCTTCCAGATTTACAATTCCGATTGAATTTATGATTTTCTTTTCTCCGGCAATCGTCTTTACGTGCTGATATTTATCCAGTGCGCGGAAGAGGTTTGCTTTGTCGCTTCTGTATGTTTCAAAATTTTTGTGGAATTCCAGGTGTTCAAGAGTTACATTCATGAAGACTGAACAGTCGAACATAAGGTTTCCGCAGCGGTTCAGTTTTGAAGAAAGACCATGTGATGAACTTTCTATAACAGCATATTTACAGCCGTTCTGCAGCATTTCATTCAGGTGATGCTGAATAATCGGTGCTTCCGGTGTTGTCTGGTGCTGGGGATTAGGAACTGCTTCGCCGCCAAAAGAATATTCAACGGTAGAAATAAAGCCGGCTTTCTGTCCGCAGGCCCGCAGCATCTGCCATATAAAGCTTACTGTACTGGATTTTCCTTCGGTTCCTGTTACTCCGATTACAATGAGGCGTTCGGAAGGATTGTCATAGAAGGCAGAAGAAATTGGAGCCATGGCAAAGCGGGCATCGTCAACTTTGATTAGGGCAGGGGCAAATTTTTCTATATCATCTGAAAGCCCGTTTTCAAGTGTCCTTTTAATAATTGCTTTCCCGATTTCTTCTTTCTGTTCGTCTGTAAGTTCGCCCTGAAAAACAACCGCATTTGCTCCTGCAAGAATTGCGCTTGCAATAAAGCGGTTTCCGTCTGTATGAGTTCCGGGCAAGGCAAAGAAAAGAGAATCTTTACTTACTTCCCGGGAATCGAAAACAAGATTTGTGACAGGTATATTTTTGATTTCCTGTGAGTCGTTAATTTTTGTGCCGTCTGCAGCTACAACAGAGCATACAACGGCCGGTAAAATCTGTGAAAGATATTTTTTCATACTTATTTTATCGGCTTTTGCCTGCTTTGTTTTAGTATAATCTATTATTGCTGGTATTCTTCTGCGGCCTGAATTACGGAGTAGAAACAATCCTTTGGAATGTAAGCTCCGTCAGAAGACTTTGTAAACAAGAGAGGGAACTGTGTACCATTCTTGCTGATCCATGAATTTTCATCATTCAAGCCCCAGATTGTAAAGCCTGTGATGTGGTGTCCGTTATATTTTGAAATTTCAGAGCCTTTTTTGCTGTACTTAAGGAACATATTAAAATATTCAGACCAGTTACCTGTATCATCTTCTATTGTTGTAGCAATATCAAATTCTGTAACCTGAACATCAATTCCTAGCTCAAGAAATTGTTTTAGAGCATTTTCATAAGAAGACACTGTCATCCAGCTGGGTTCTACATGAGACTGCATTGCCATTGCATCAATTCTTGGTTTGACGCTTTTTCCGTTTATGGTCTGGGCATTTCCGTTTAAGATAGCATTTAAAAGTCTTTTGATTCCATTTGTTTTATAAGAACCGCCTTTTTGGTCATTATAATTTAAGTATTCGTTATAATCATTATAGCAGAGAGTTACGTCTGCTGGTGCATAGGCATTTGCAAAGCGGAATGCATTTATAATAAATTCTTCATTTCCGTAAATCTGATACCAGCGGGAGCCTCCTCCGGTTGTACAGCCATTATCAGAATCAAGTGCAGCACTTGAAGAACCAGAAGTTGAACCTCTAAGGTAGCCTGTGTCAGAGTCTGCGGCATCATCTGCTACTGCTTCATTTACTACATCCCAAGAATAGATAAGATGATTTCCTGTTCCATAACCATTTGCTTCTTCCCATTCTGCAACATGTTCAAGAACGGATTTGATGTACCATTCATGTCGTGCTGTCATTGTTTCTTTGTCTGCCAGATTATTTGGACTGTCATTTTCGTCATAAGTAACTTCTGAATAATCACTTGTAAAGAACCATTCTGGAGTTTGTGAGTGCCAGGTCAGCACATGACCTCGTATTTGAATACCAGCTGTTTTTGCTGCTTCCAGATATGGATCCATTTTTGCAGAGAAATTTATAAAGGATGGCACTGCAATTGTTTTTCCGTTTGAAGCGGTAAAATTTGTTTTTGAATCTCTGGACTGATACCAGAAAACAAATTGAGGTTTTAATTCATTTCCCGGGGTTGTTGTATTTGCATGGTGTAAAAGTCCTTTTGCAGTATTTGAATTTTCCAGTTCATTTTGCTCACATGCAAGACCGAAACGGTCAAAAAATCCACCATCTACAAAAGTCGTTTTTAGTGATGTTGCAGTAAGCCAGGTTCCGTCATCTGTTTGCTGGGTAGAGGAGTCTGGTGTAACTGATTCGGGAGTGTTGTCTGATGAATTAGTAGTGATTGTTGAAGTGTTTTCGGAGTCTTCTTCTTGATTTTTTCTGTAGTTGGCATAGAGGTTCAGGTCTTTTGTGACTGGTGTAGAAAAATCAAAGGCTTCAGAAGCTGTAGTTGATAATCCCCAATATTCAAAACTATAATTTTCTTTTTCAGGTTTTACAGAAGGTTCTGTTGCACATTTTCCTTCTTCAATTGTCTGTTCTGCAATTGAGCCTTCAGAAACTTTTCCTCCATTCAGATGGAATGTAACGGTATATGTCTGGATATCAGAGTCCTCGGAGTCTTCTTCTTGATTTTTGCTGTAGTTGGCATAGAGTTTCAGGTCTTTTGTGACTGGTGTAGAAAAATCAAAGGATTCAGAAGCTGTAGTTGTTAATCCCCAATATTTAAAAGTATAATTTTCTTTTTCAGGTTTTACAGAAGGTTCTTTTGCACATTTTCCTTCTTCAATCGTCTGTTCTGCAATTGAGCCTTCTGAAACTTTTCCTCCATTCAGATGGAAGGTAACTGTATATGTCTGAATATCAGAGTTCCCGGTTTTACATGAGGCAAGTAAAATAAGAATGCAGAATAGAGATAGAAAAATCTTTTTCATTTGTTACTCCTGTATAACATCATTTTAATATAAAATTTTGAAAAAAAAATATAAATTTAATTTATTTTTTAGAAAAAAAAATTGGCAAAATTGTAGAAAATGACATATCGCAGACTATTAAATATATGGATGAGGATGAATCAGCTACAGATTGCAGCAGTTTTATCAGGAACCGCCACCAGGAAGGTTACGAAGAGGGCAAGGCCGATGGAAGCCAGAGTGCGAAAAGTGAAGCCGCAAAAAAATTGCATGCAATGATGAAGTTGCGAAAAATCTCTCTCCGTAAAAAACTTCAGTTATTCTTCTGAAACTGCATTTATTACTGCATCAAATGAGGCATTCGGGTAATAAGTGTTTCCATCTCTGTCAAAAAGGAGTGGGAATTGGCTTCCGTTTTTTGAAATCCATGAATCCTGAGAAGAGATTCCCCAGACAGTTACATTAGTTACCTTGTTTTCTCCAGAGTATTTTTTACCGTATTTTGAAAGCATTGCAAAATAATCACCGTAAAGCTCTGCGGCTGCAGACTGTGAACTTGCGGCAATGTCAAATTCAGTTACGTGCACTTCAAGTCCTGTTTGCAGGAACCTTTGAAGGGCGGTTTCATAAGATGGAACTCCCGGCCAGGTTTCTCCTACATGAGACTGCATTCCTATGACATCTATTCTAGGACTGACATCCTTTCCATTTACCTTTTTTGCAGGTGCTGCCTTTAATTCATCAACCAGATGAAGGATTGCGCTTGTCTTCCAGCCTTCGTTATAATCCATGTATTCATTGTAGTCGTTATAACAGAGTTTTACGTCTTCTGGCGCGTAGGCATTTGCAAACCTGAATGCATTGATAATAAATTCGTCACTTTCATAAATCTGATACCAGCGGGAACCGCCGGCACTTGGAGCCTTGCCCTTGTCTTTTGTAGAGCCACGAAGCCAGTTTTGAGAGTCTCCGCTATAGGTTTTCTGGGCATCATCTGCAATTGCTTCATTTACGACATCCCATGCCCAGATTATATGCCTGCCTTCATTATTTTCAGCTTCCCAATTTGAAACAAATTCAAGGACAGTTTTTATGTACCATTCATGGCGGGCAGTCATTGTTTCTTTATCTACCAGATTTGTGATTAATTCGTTGAAAGTCTCAGGCTGGTAGTTTTCTGCAAAGAAAGCATCTGGTGTCTGGGAATGCCAGGTGAGGACATGACCTCGCATTGTAAGGCCCGCATCTTTACAAGACTGCAGTATAGTTGCTGCCTGATTCAGTCCTTTTAGCACTGGTACAGAAATTGTTTTTCCGTTGCTTGCTGTAAATGTTTCTTCTTTAATTTCAGGTGACTTTTTTCCCCATTCGATAGCGATTATAGAATCCGGCTTAAATTCATTTCCCATTGTAATTGAATCTGCATGTTTTGAAAGTCCCTGACGAACTGCAGAAGACTCCAGTTCTGAGGGGTGTTCCCAAGAATTCCATGGTTTGTATTCACAGGCGATTCCAAAAGTGTCAAAATATTCGCCGTAAGTTTCCTTTAATGAGGGAACAGAGTCATCAGTCCAGACTGATTTTTCAGATACTGTATTATTTGAATTGCTTCCAGTAGAAGGAGAGCATGAGATAATAAATGCAGAAATAAGCGTAAGTGCAAACATTGAACTAAGTTTTTTCATTTTCTTTTCGGGCTCCTATCATATTTATTATAAATTCAATTATAAAAGATAGAAAGTGAAATTATTTAATTTATTTGAACTTTTTAACTAATATTACAATAAATATGAAGAGGATTTTAGGGGATTTTACCTAAAAAAAATCTCCATCACGTCTCTTATAGTCTTTTATCTGAGCCTTATTTAAAATCTGGTTGACTTAGTCATTTATTCTGCTTAAATTTTATGTACGAGGTTTTTATGTTTGAAGTTCGGGTTGAAGCGGATTTTTCTGCAGCACATTTCTTAAGGGATTATAACGGCAAGTGCGAAAATCTGCATGGCCATAATTATAAGGTTTATGCTCATGCAAGGGGGCAGCTTTTGAATGAAGGCGGAATGTTAATGGATTTTTCGCTTTTAAAAGGAGCTCTGAGGGCTGTCTGCAAGGAGCTGGACCATACAAATCTGAATGATATGCAGGTCTTTGAGCAGAATCCAAGTGCAGAACGAATTGCCATGTATATTTACAAAAGGATGATTGAGATTCTTGAAGAACAGGGGCTTGATTTACGCTGGCAGGAAGGTAAGGAGGAAGCCGTTCTCTTTGCAATAGATGTGTTTGAGACCGAAACTTCCAGAGCCCGTTACTTTGCCTGCTGATTTATCCGTATTTTTTCTCTTATTGGGCGGCAGAAATTACTGCATCAAAGGCGGCGTTTGGATAGTAGGAGCTGCCTTCTCGGTCAAAGAGAAGCGGGTACTGACTTCCGTTGTTGCCAATCCATGATTCCTGATTGCTGATTCCCCATACCGTAACATTTGTTACTTTATGAGAGCCGGAATATTTCTTTCCGTAATTTTTCAGCATGGAAAAGTAATCACCGTAGAGTTTTGCGGCAGAAGAATGTGATTTTGCGGCAATGTCAAATTCAGTTACGTGAACATCCAGACCTGCATCCAGAAATCTCTTTAAGGCATTTTCATAGCCTTTGACTCCCGGCCAGCTGTCTCCTACATGGGACTGCATGCCTATTGCGTCAATTCTAGGCTTTACTTCTTTTCCGTTTACTTTCATGGCCGGTGCAGAATTAAGTTCTTCAACAAGATGAAGAATTGCGCTTGTCTTCCAGCCTCCGCTAAAATCCATGTATTCATTGTAGTCGTTATAGCACAGGACTACATCCGATGGTGCATAGGCATTTGCAAATGTAAAGGCATTTATTATAAATTCTTCGTTTTCATAAATCTGATACCAGCGGGAGCCGCCGTCTTTTGGAGCCTTGCCCTTGTCTTTTGTGGAACCCCTGAGCCATTTCTGTTTGTCTCCTGTATAAACTTTCTGGGCATCATCTGCCATTGCTTCATTTACAACATCCCATGCCCATATAATGTGTTTGCCTCCGTTATTTTCTTTTTCCCAGGCAGCCACGTGTTCAAGAACTGTCTTAATGTACCATTCATGGCGGGCAGTCATAGTTTCTTTATCTACAAGATTTGTGATTCTGCTTCCGGAAAATTTAGGGTCATAACCTTCTGCAAAAAATGCTTCTGGTGTCTGGGAATGCCATGTAAGAACATGCCCCCTCATCAAAAGACCTCCGTCCTTGCAGGCCTGCAGAATCTGATCCATTCGGGTAAATCCGTTTAAAACAGGAACTTCAATAGTCTTACCGTTACTGGCGGTAAACTTTTCCTTTGCAATCTGAGCCGCAGTCTTTCCCCATGGCACTCCGATTATTCCGTCCGGCTTAAAATCATTTCCCATTGTAATTGAATCAGCATGTTTTGAAAGTCCCTGACGAACTGCAGAAGACTGGAGTTCTCCAAAATTTCTGTTCCATGGCTTGTATTCACAGGAAATTCCAAAGGAATCAAAATATTCGCTGTAGGCTTCTTTTATTGAAGGGACAGATGAATCTGTCCAGACTTTTTTCTCTGCATCTTTTGCGTAAAGCAGAGAAAAGGACATTGTGATGGATAATAGCGCAATAATTCTCTGCATTCTTTGTAATGAGGATTTAGTATTCATTTTCATTTTCTCCCTTGTTTTCTTAAAGCCTTACAGGTACTCCCTGTCCGGCAAGTTCTTTTTTTATTCCGCCTACAGTATAGCTTCCGTTGTGAACCATGCTTGCAATAAGAGCGGCGTCTGCCTTGCCTTCCTTTAAGACATCTGCAAGATGTTCAGGTTTTCCTCCGCCTCCGCTTGCAATTACAGGAACGTCAACATTTTCTGCTATCATGCGGGTCAGGTTGATTTCATAGCCGTTTTTGGTTCCGTCAGCATCAATGGAATTCAAGACAATTTCTCCTGCTCCCAGAGAAACTGCTTTTTTAGCCCATGCCAGTGCGTCAAAATCGGTTTTTACCCGGCCACCGTTTATATAAACCCGATAGCCACTTGGCATTTCTGCATCGCGGGCAGCGTCCATTCCAAGAACAATGCACTGGTTTCCGAAAATTCTTGCTCCTTCTGTAATAAGATTAGGATTTTTTACGGCCTGCGAGTTCAGTGAAATTTTTTCTGCACCTGCAAGAATTGTAGAGCGAATGTCTTCTATGCTTCCAATTCCGCCACCAACGCAAAAAGGAATGAAAACTTCAGATGCAACTCTGGAAATCAGGTCAAGAATCGGGCCTCTTCCCCTGGCAGACGCTATGATGTCATAGAATACAAGTTCATCTACACCCTGTCTGTAATATTCTGCTGCCATTTCTACAGGGTCGCCTATGTCTATATTATTCTGAAATTTTACGCCCTTTGTGGTACGTCCGTCCTTTACGTCAAGACAGACTATGATTCGTTTTTTCAGCATTTTAAGTCTCCAAAATTTTTGAGGATTGCAAGGCCTGCTTTTCCGCTTTTTTCCGGGTGAAACTGGCAGGCAAAAATGTTTCCGCTCTGGATTACAGAAGGAACTTTTATGCCGTAGTCGGCGGTAGCCTTTATGACTTCATCAGATTCAGGACAGATTACATAAGAATGCACGAAATAAAAATCTGAATTTTCTGGCAGTCCTTTTAAAAGAGGGCAGTCTCCGTTTTTTAACGTAAGGTTGTTCCAGCCCATGTGGGGAATCTTAAAACCTTTAGAAACAATGTCTTTATCCAGGCTTTCAAAATGAGAAATCTTTCCCTTTACAAGTCCCAGACATTCCGTGTTTCCTTCTTCTGAAAAATCAAAAATAATCTGTGAACCAAGGCAGATTCCAAGAAGAGGCTTTCCGGTTTTTACGAAATCCTTTAAAAATGTATCGAATTCAGTTTCTTTTAACTGAACCATAGCATAGGCGGCATCTCCCACTCCCGGAAAAATCAGCCTGTCGCAGTCTTTTAAATCCGAAGGCTTTTTAGAGAGGATATATTCCATTCCCAGACTTTTTAATGCCCTCGCAACGCTTGTAATGTTTCCTGCGTTGTAATCTACAATTCCAATCATGCTGAAATTATAATCTGAAATTTCCTGCGTGAAAAGATAATTGAAGATAAATTGTAGTTTTATCTTAAAAATCCGATATTCAAAGTATGGGTATAAAAGATTACGTTTCAATGAGCCTGGCAGTTATTAAGGATTTCCGCGTCATAGCAACTGTGATTATGATGGTTCTTGTTATTGAATTTGCTAAGTTTATTGCAAGTTATCGTAAGAGACCTAAGCGTCCTAAAGTAAAAAAAGTAAAGGCTCCTAAAGAGGCTCCTGCACCTAAGGCGGAAAAAGAAGAAGCCGCTGCAGAATCTGAGTCTTAACATCAAAAAAAATTGTATAAAATGAAATGTAGCAGACTATATATATAGTGATGGAAAAGCTGTCTGTTACATACGAAAAAATCCGCGAAGATTTTATTACGACTCTTGCCAGGGAAAAGTTTGGCATAGGCTATCTTTACCCCTGGCAGCATTTTGTGGTGGCCTGCATTCTGGATGCGTTTGAATTCCAGACTTGCGGGGCGGGGGTGCCTGTTGGTGCGGGGGTGCCTGGCGGAGTGGGGAGGCCTGTTGGTGCGGGGGTGCCTGGCGGAGTGCGGGGGCTTGTTGGTGCAGGGAGCCCTGCTGGTGCAGGGGGCACTGCCGGAGCGGCGGGGGATGATGATTCGGATTCCTATTGCCGCGGGCGTCAGATTGTCCTGCTGCCTACGGGGGCCGGGAAGTCACTCTGCTTTCAGCTGCCAGCACTGGTTTTTCCGGGGCCTACTCTGGTTATATACCCCCTTCTTGCTTTGATGACAGACCAGCAGAGGCGCATGGAAGAAGGGTTCCTTGGGAGCGTGATGTTTCGCGGCGGGATGAGCGAAGAAGAAATAGAAGAAAATTTCCGGCGGCTGGGCTGTCCTTCATCAGGCGGTCAAAACTCTGAAAATGCTGAAGACCATGAAGCGCCTGAAAACCATGAAAATCCCGCAAGTTCAGAAAGGACTGTCCCCCCTGCAAGTTCCGCAAAAATCATTATTGCAAATCCAGAAGTCCTTAAAAATGAAGCCTTGCTGCAGCGTCTGTGCGGGGCTGGCATAAGTCATATTGCCATAGATGAAGCACACTGCTGCAGTGAATGGGGAGATACATTCAGACCGGCATATCTGGAACTTGGAAAAGTGATAAAAAAGATTAATCCTCCTGTAGTTACTGCTTTTACGGCAACGGCTTCTCCTTCCGTGCTGAAAAGAATCAGCGAAATTTTATTTGACGGAAACGCTCATGTTGTCCGCAGTGAAAGTGACAGAAAAAACATCTTGTATTATGTACGGCATGCCGCCGCCAAGAAAAAAGAGGCTCTGCTTCTGGCTAAAACTGAACTTCACCCTATGATTATTTTCTGCGGAACCCGCGCAAAGTCAGAAGATATGGCACATGAGTTAAACGTTTGTTTTGGGGCGGGGGCTGCAAAGTTTTATCATGCCGGTCTTGAAAGGTCAGAAAAGGAAGCCGTAGAAAAATGGTTTTACGAAAGTAAGGACGGAATTTTATGTGCTACCTGTGCCTACGGCATGGGAGTCGATAAAAAGGATATAAAAACTGTAGTTCATCTTGAAGCCTCTGCAACGGCAGAAGCATATATTCAGGAAGCAGGGCGGGGCGGGCGGGATGGAAGTCTTGCTAAAGCCTTTCTTATATGGAGTCCTGCCGATTCAAAAAAATACGGGGCTTTTCCTTCTGGAAGCAGGGAATCTGCCATGCGGGATTTTGCAGAGTCTGAAAGCTGCAGGAGACAGGTTCTGCTGGATGCACTGGGCGCAGAGCAGGCTGTATGCAGCGGCTGCGATATTTGTTCGGGAGACGAGCATTCTCATAAATCGGACTGGCTTTATGCCCGGGAAATTGTTCGTCATAACCGTCATTTTTATACAAAGACCACATTAAAACAGAGGCTTTTTTCAGATTTTAATGCAGAATCAAGAAAAATATTCGGTCTGAATATCTGGACCCACAGCGATTGTGAAGATGTAGTAAGTCAGCTGCCGGAATTTTAGTCAGATTTAGTCCATAAGGATTATTTCTACACGCCGGTTTTTACTTCGTCCTTCTTCAGTTTTATTTGTGTCTATAGGCTCTGTAGAACCCTTTCCCTGTGTAAAGATATGATATTCATCACGAACTCCAAGAGCCACCAGATAGTCTGCAACGCTTTCTGCCCTCTGTTCTGAAAGTACCTGACGAGCGCTTACGGCTCCTCTTTCTGCTGTGTGTCCCGTAATCAGCAAATCATTTGAATACTGCTTAAGAATCTTTGAAATTTTCTGAAGTTTTTCCTTTTCTCCAGGCAGCAGAATGTCAGAATCCGGTTCAAACTGAATGTTTTCCAGACTGATTGTAAGGCCTTTTTCACCTTTCTTTACAGAAATGTTGTCCAGCCTGTATTTTTTGACAGTTTTTTCAAGTTTCTTTACAGTCTTGTCGTCGTTCAGAGACTTGTAGCCTGTTACTTCTCCATGAGAAAGCCCCTTGTACCTGAAATAATTTCCCGGAATGTCCTGCATTACAATTTCAAACTGTTCCGTATAGTGGTCTATATCACCCTTTGAATTATCCCAGTAAATTACCTGATTTGCATAACCCGTTATTCCGTAAAAGGTACTTCCCTGATACATGTCTTCTATCTTTCCATTTTCCCGGAAATTATATTTTACTTCTATAACCTGAAGTTTTTTTCCGTCCACCGTTTCATCACCTGTGTAAGTGTAGGTTGCCGTAAATGGGGCTTCAATAGCTGAATACATGTGGAATAAAGTCCTGCAGTCGTGAACTTCTTTTCCGCTTGCTGTCCAGCTTTCGCCTTTTTTTACTGGTGTATCTGGAAAAGAAGGAATGCTCTGCACGGTTGGAAGAAAAGAATTATTTGAATCGTGAAGCTGTCCGTTTGAATCTCTGTGGATTGTTACTTCGTCTTCTTCTCCCCAGCTTAAGTTTTTTCCTGTATGTTCCATCAGATTATTCTGGGTTGTCATGTATTTTGTGTGAAGGGTAGCGCTGCCGTCTTCTGCAACTTCCAATATAGTTGTGGAAGTTCTGTTTATAAATTGGGTTTTGTTATTCAAATAGCCGTTTATATATGCTTCTTCTTCTACTGTTGAAATATGAGATACTGAATCACCCTTTTTCTGTTTGAATTTAAAAAGAATTTCGTCTGCGGCAAAAGTTTGAAATGTCATAAAAGTGATTAAGGCCGCCGCAGCATATATTTTTTTCATGAAAATCCTCCAATCTGATTATCGGAAGCGGCGGCTTATACTAAAGTGTTTTCTGAGATTTTATCTTTTGCGGCTTATTCTTTATTTTTAATTTTTAGTTTTTCAGAAGGGCTTCTGAATCTCCGCCAAGGTATGCATCGCAAAGATTAAAGGGCATCGGCTTTCCCCGCAAAAAGCCCTGAACTACCTTACAGTTAAATTTATCCAGCAGATTTAACTGTTCCTGATGTTCTACGCCTTCTGCAATTGTTTCCAGCCCCATCCTGTCTACCATCGTGATGATTGAATGGGTGATATTTGCCTGTACTCCATCTTCTGAAGTTATATTGTTTATGAAAGACTTATCAATTTTAAGGGTATTAAGCGGCAGCTTCTGCAGATAATTCAGGGAAGAGTAGCCTGTACCAAAATCATCAAGAGAGATTCTGATGCCTAGTTTTCTTATGTAATTAAGCTTATTTATAGTTTCATTCACATCATTAATCATCACGCCTTCCGTTATTTCTATTTCAAGAAGGTTAGGCGAAACCTGAAATTCTTCAATCAGATTTTCCAGTTCAGAGATAAAGTTTTCCTGCATAAGCTGAATTGGAGAAACGTTGACGGAAATAATTCCATGAAAATTGTATTTTTTTTGCCATGTGCTTAAGGTTTTTAGGGCAGTTTTCAGAACCCATTTTCCGATTGGAATTATAAAGCCGGTTTCTTCGGCAAGGGGAATAAAGACTGCCGGCGAAATGTCTCCAAGTTCTTCATCATGCCAGCGGATCAGGGCTTCAAAGCCGCGAAGCTGACCTGTGTGAATGTCAAACTGGGGCTGATAAAACTGTTTGAACTGGCTTTCCAGAATGGCATTTGTCATTTTTGACTGAATTGTAAGATGCTGGATGAAGATTCTGTGCATTTCCGGTTCAAAGAATGTAAAATTATTTTTGCCCATTTTCTTTGCATAGTGAATTGCCATGTCTGCAAAGCGGATCAGTTCTTCTGATTGCAGTGAATGTATGCCCGAAATTGAAATTCCACCGGAAATTTTCAGCATCTGCATCTGAAAGGCTTCAAATACGCAGTCTGTAAAATTCACGATTTCTGCTTCCGAGTCAAAATTATGCATTATCACTGCAAATTCGTCATCTCCATATCTGAAAACTTCCACCTTACTGCTTACAAATTTTTTTAGAATTCTTGCAGTTTCCAGAATCATGTTGTCGCCAAAAGTGATTCCCTGGGAATCATTTATGTTTTTCAGGTTGTCTATGTCCAGCAGAAGCAGGGCGGCAAACTGATTGTTAAAAGATGAATTTTCAATACTGACTCTGAATGTCTCATTGAATGTAGTTCGGTTTGGAAAGCCTGTAAGAACATCTGTAGAAAGAGACCTCTGAAGCTGAAAGTAGTAGTCTTGTTCTGAAGTTATGTTTATAAAGGTAAGAATGATGGCTTCAAGTTCTTTGTCATAAGCCATGTCTATTTTGTACCAGCTTTTTGTGGAAGGGGAATAGTATTTTGCCGTATCGTAAGTGTTTCCTTCCATTGCATCAAGGGCAAGGGAAAACCATGGAACATCAGAAGTGATGTTTTCTGAAAATTCACTCCATTTTGTAGAATTTTTTATAACGAAGCCTACTGCTTTTTTCATTGCTTCGTTTGTGTAGTTGATTGAAAAGTCTATGATGTGAGCAAACTCATCGCGAATCGGGCGGGCTACCAGAACCGGAGATGAAATATTATTCAGAACAAGTTCAAGATTTATATCCATTAAGCATCTCTTTTGCTTGCTGCTGTTTTATTTCTCCGGTCTGGAGTTTATTATAATGCCATATTTTTTGATTGGCAAATTTTTTTAGTTAAGGATTCTCAGTTTTTCCCAAAGATTGTAGTAGTTTTCAAGATAATCACCAATGTCATCCTTAAGTTCGCAGTTTTCCATTACGCTTGCAGGATACATAGGTTCTGTAGTCATGTACTGCTCTGCTTCAAGGTTTACATAACATGGGAATCTGAAGAAATCAAGAAACTTAGCATAGTTTTCAGGTCTGTGGATAAAGTTAATGAATTCTGTTGCAAGACCGGCATTCTTTGAATCTTTAAGAATACACATACTGTCCAGATAAGAAGGGCCGCCTTCTTCTGGAATCCAGAAATCAATAGTTGATTCCCATTCTTCTTCAGGAACTTCACCGTAAATTACTTCTGCATATCCCTGACAAAGCCAGAGGTCTCCGCGTGCAAAGTCTTTTCCAAAACCTTCAGCATCAATCTTTACAATGTTTGGAAGCCAGTCATTCTTAATAAGGTCAACAGCTTCTTTCAATTCGTCATCATTTTTTGTGCAGACACTGTAGCCTTTGTAAGTAAGGGCATCTCCTATAACTTCGCGGTAATCATCCATCATAGAGGCATGGCCCTTAAATCTGCTGTCTGCAAAAATATTCCAGCTGCGGTCATAATCTCCACCTGGAACCTTTTTCTTGTTTACACTGATTCCTGCTGCTCCAAAGTAATATGGAACTGCATAAGTCATATCAGGGTCGTAAGTAATTTTTTCAAGAATCTTAGGGTTGATTTTGTTTCTGTTTGTAAATTTTCCCTGATCAATCGGCTGGAGCATTCCTTTTGCCATAAGAATTGAAACATAATCCTGTGATGGGACAACGATATCAAAACTTTTTGCACCGCCATTTACAAGCTTGTTGAACATGGTTTCATTTGAATCGTATTCTGTTACGATAACTTTGCAGTTAAATTCCTGTTCAAAAGCTTTTACTACGTCAGTAGGTGTGTAGTAAGTCCAGCTGTAAAGTTTTAATACCTGTTTCTTTTCGCAAGAAACAAGTCCCAGAAGTGCAAGCACTGTGCTGCAGATTACCAAAAATTTGGATACTTTTTTCATAAAGCATTCCCTCTAAAAATAAAAATTTACTGCAGAAATATCCTTTCTGCAGGGGTTTGAAGTGAAAGCCTAGTGGCCTGCTGCAAAAGATTTTAATCCCTTGCGCAAAAGTACGGCAATAAATCCAATCATGATTATGAGTACAAAAGAGAGTGCATTGATTACTGGACTTACGCCATGACGAATCATGTTGTATACGAAAATAGGAAGAGTTTCAACATTTCCGTTTACAAGCGATGTAATTACAAAGTCTTCAATGGAAAGTGTAACGCTCATCATAAATCCACTCAAAATTCCAGGCATAATTGCAGGAATTATGACTTTAAAAAGAGTCTGTCTTTCTGTTGCGCCTAAATCGTGGCTGGCTTCAATGATGGAATAGTCAAATTCATCAACGCGTGAAGTTACCATAAGGTACACAAAAGGAAGACAGAAAGTTGTATGTGCAATGATTATTGTACCAAGCCCCAGATTCATGTGGATTCCGCTTAGAAAAATTAAAAGTGAAACACCCATGATAACTTCCGGCAGTACCATTGGCAGAAAACTTACAGACTGAATGTAGTTTTTTCCAAAGAATTTGTACCAGCTTACGCCAATTGCGGCAAGGCTGCCCAGAATTGTAGCAATTACTGCAGAAGAAAGGGCTACTATGGCACTGTAAAGAAGGCTCATCCACAGTTCCCCCGAATGAAGGAAGAGGTCTTCATACCAGCGGAAAGAAACTCCTGAAAAGTGGGCTCCTTCTGATTTATTGAAAGAAAAAATGATGATTACAAAAAGCGGAATATATAAGAATACCAGGGTCGCAATCAGAATTCCGCGGGAAAAAGAATGGACCGGGGCATGTTTCTTCCAGTAACGTTTAGCGTGTTTGTAGTTTTCTGACTTTGGCTTTTTGTGAAGTATAGCAAGTATTACCGATACCAAAAATTCCATGTAAAACTCCTGTGTGGTTGCAGCGTATGCAGATTATTTTGCGGCTGCAACAGAACTGATTGCATTTGCAATTTCCGGAACACCAGAATCTTCTTTTCCAGAAGATTTCTTGAGCTTCTGGTCTTTTTTGTCAGAAGCAAGCATAAAGAGAATTGCAGCCATTGTTACCAGTGTGAGTACAACACTGAATGCAGATGCAAGAGGTATGTTTCTAGCCTTCTGAATCTGATCCATAATGACGTTACCCAGCATGTAGCTTTTTGTACTTCCTACCAGCTGAGGAACTGTATAGTTTCCGAATATAGGAATAAAAGTAAATATCAGAGAACTGATAATTCCGCTTTTAATTCCCGGTATAAGAATCTGAATCATTGCCTGAAATTTTGTGGCACCAAGGTCACGGGCTGCTTCTATAAGTGAAAAATCAAAACGGTCTACAGCCGTAAAAATAGGCAGAATGGCATAAGGAAGGTACATGTATATGCTTACAATAATTACTGCACCCTTTGTGTACATAAATTTGTGGGGTACAAATACAAAATCCTTATTGCGGATTATGGCATTCCATAGTCTTTCAAAAATTCTGCAGACCTGATTTAAGAGTCCTTCGTCTCCCAAAATACTCTGCCAAGCGAAAATTCGGATAAGAGAGTTTGTAAGGAAAGGAATGATTACAAGAATCAGAAGGAAAGTCTGTTTTTTACTGCGGGCAATAGCATAACCGCATGGAATTGCAACTAAGATGGAAACTAAAGTTGCAATTAGAGTCATCCATAGGGTGCGCCATAAGACAGGCAGATATATAAATTTACCTGTGTCCGCGTCTCGTGCAAAAATTGCCTTATAGGCAGCCAGAGAAAACTCTTCCTGAACGCCGCCGTGCATATCCTTTTTCATAAATGAGTAGAACACGATGATTAGGATTGGAACTACAAAAAAGATTGTAAACCAGACTCCCATAGGCCAGCCGTAGGCCGCACCTGTTGCCGCCTGCTTTTTCTCTTTTGTTATATTCAGATTTTTTTTCATGGCTTATTTCTCAATATCTTCTACTATATAAGCGTCTTCTGCAGACCAGGAAACGTAAACCTTATCTTTCCACTGAATTACAGGCCCGTCATCCATGTAGTCAGTGTGCTGTTTGAATACCTTGATTATTTTTCCGGTTTCAAGTTTTACATAGAATTTAGATTGAAATCCTGAATAGATAGGTTCTTCTACAATTCCGCTGAATACATTAATGTCTGTACGGCCTTTTGTGTTTGGCGGTTCAAGCGTAATTCGGATTTTTTCAGGGCGGATTGTGAAGGCAACCTTCTGCCCCTTGTCTGTATGCTCATAGTCTGTAACCTGCATATAACGGTCAAGGGCTGCTTCTGCGGCAGTGTCTGTTGCAAGAGGAGCCTGTTTTCCAAGTTCAGGAACAGAGAGGGTAGCCATAAAATCATCATTGCCGTTTGCATCTTTATGAGGAATGCAGTCTACAACTTCAGCATCAAAAAGGTTTGTTTCCCCGATAAACTGGGCAACAAACTGAGTTGCAGGACTTTCATAGATTTCATAAGGAGCGCCAATCTGCAGAACATGACCATGATTCATAACTGCAATTCTGTCAGAAACAGAAAGTGCTTCTGCCTGGTCATGAGTAACATAAATAAATGTAATTCCAATCTGGTCATGAAGGCGGTCCAGATCCATAAGAAGATTTGCGCGAAGTTTTGCGTCCAGAGCAGAAAGCGGTTCATCAAGCAAAAGAACTTTAGGTTCGTTTATAAGGGCGCGGGCAATGGCAACACGCTGTTTCTGTCCGCCAGAAAGCTGATTTGGTTTCTTGTAAATATGTTCATCCAGCTGAACAAGATGAACGTATTCTTTGACCTTTTTGTCAATTTCATCCTTTGGCAGTTTTTTTAATTTGAGTGGAAATGCGACATTGTCATACACACTCATGTGAGGAAAAAGAGCATAGGTCTGAAATACAGTGTTTGACTGTCTTTTGTCTGGATTCAGAGGGATAACGTTTTTATCGTCAAAAAGAACCGCTCCGTCATCCGGAAATTCAAAACCTGCAATAATACGGAGAAGAGTTGTCTTTCCGCAGCCAGAAGGACCGAGCAGAGAGAAAAACTCACCCGGCTTAATAGTAAAGTTGATGTCATCCAAAGCGACAAAATCGCCGAATTTTTTGGATACATGATCAATGGTAACCTGACTTCCTTTCATTCAAGCAACCTCAATCTGATAATGATAGTCCCAGAAGGGCACACTGCATACGCAGTCTAAACATAAATTCAAAAACTTAGCTATCTTTGGTTCGTTTTCTCAATAAATAATGTCTGAAAGATAAAATGCAACATATATTCGATAATGTCAATAAAAAAAACTGAAATATATGGATATTTTTTTGTTGAAAGTATCATGGTTTTGGATTATCTTAAAACTAAGAAACAACATTATAGAATAAAATGAGGTGTATTATGATTTCCATTATCCTTGGAATAGTTTTTATTGCATTTACTGTTTTTTCTGTTTTACCAATGTGTCCGCTTAACTGGGGACCGGAAGTAATTGCTTTCCTTAAGGGCAGTATTCCAGTTCTTGCGGCATTTATAGGACTTATCTGTCTTTTTGTTGGTGCTGCAGATATGAAAGATAAAAAAGAAGCAAAAAAAGAAGAAGCCGCTGCTGCAAATAAAGAGGCAGAGAATAAATAATGGGGAATGTCTAATAAGTAAGTAATGCGGTGGTTGAGCTTGTCGAAACCACCACATATAGTGTAAATGGTCATTTCGACAAGCTCAATGACCGCAGTCCCAAATCTTATTAGACATCCCCGACAAGCTATTGACATAAACCTTGAAAATCTGATAACATACTTTACCCGTTATAGGATTATAGACCGCTCATCTTTAATCCTTGGTGACTTTCAGACAAGATGCAAATGTCTTTAAGTTACAGATAAACTTTTATTTTTAGTAAGGTATATCATGGAAACTATCTTCGTTAAAGAACACGAACAGGACCGCAAATGGTACATTATTGATGCGGCTGGAAAACCTCTTGGACGTGTAGCTGCTAAGGCTGCTTACATTGCCCGCGGTAAGAATAAGGCTACTTTCACAAAGAATCAGCTTATGGGTGATTTTGTTGTTATTATCAATGCTGAGAAAGCTGTTGTAACTGGTGGAAAGGAACAGAAGAAGATTTATTATCATCACACTGGATTCGTAGGCGGTCTCCGCGCTCATACTTATGAGAAGCTGATTGAAAGGCATCCTACAGACCCAATGGCTATTGCAGTTGCAGGTATGCTTCCACATGGACGTCTCGGACGCAAAATGATGGATTGTGTAAAGATTTATGCTGGTGCTGAGCATCCTCATGCAGCTCAGAATCCTCAGCCTATCGAACTTTAATTCAGGAGTTAAATGATGGTAAAGAATATTGCTATTGGTACAGGACGCAGAAAGACTGCTGTAGCTCGTGTTTTTGTTCGCGAGGGCTCAGGAAAAATTGTTGTAAACGGAAAGGATGTAAAAGACTACTTTGCTTCTTCAGAGCAGGTTCAGGTTGTTCAGCAGCCTCTTCTTGTTACATCAATGGGTAACAAATATGACATTCTTATCAATGTAACAGGTGGCGGTTTGAACGGTCAGGCTGCAGCTTGCTTGCATGGTATTTCACGTGCTCTTGTTCAGATTGATCAGGATGCCCGTACAGCTCTTAAGGCTAACGGCTACCTCACACGCGATTCTCGTATGGTTGAGCGTAAGAAGTACGGACAGAAGGGTGCTCGCCGCCGCTTCCAGTTCTCAAAGCGTTAGTTTATACAAAGTCTGCCTTACGGCGGGCTTTTACAAAGCGGTTCCTGCTTGGGCGGGGCCGCTTTTTTTTTTGACAAGATAATCTTTTTCCTTCATTATATTCTTATGATTATAAAATCTATTGTCGAGACATCTTACAGCGGAATGTACAAAGTGGCTCCTGAAGAGGGCTCTGCTTTTTTTATTCGTAAAGAATATCTTTCTTCTGTGAACCTTGAAGAGCTTGAACCTGGCTTTGAGCTTTCTGATGAGCAGGAGGAGGAGCTTTTGGACGCAGGTTTATGTGCTGTTGTAGAGTTAAAAGCAGTAGATTACCTGGCTCGCGCGGAGCAGTGCCGCAGCGGGCTTACAAGAAAGCTTTTGCAGAAGGGGTATGATGCGCAATATATAGACCGGGCGCTGACTTTTTTAGAAGCTGCTGATTATCTTAGTGATGAACGTTTTTCGCGGGCCTGGCTAAATACCAGACGGACGAATCACTATGAGGGGCGGACAAGACTTTTAGCAGAGCTTATGTCGCGTGGTATTTCTAGAGACGTGGCAGCATCAGCTGTAGAGGAATTCTTTACAGAAAATGATGAAGAAGAAATATGCCGCCGTGCCTATGAAAAACTCAGCAAAAAAAAGAGCGGCGATAAACTTATCGCCGCTATGATACAGGCAGGCTTTAATTATAAACAGATTCGCGCTGCCGAAGCAGGATTGTCCGGTCAAGCCGAACAATGACATACGCAGTCATTGTCGACTTGCTCCGACAATCTCTTACTTCACAATCTTCCAGGTAAATTCAACATTTGTAATATTAAGTTCGTCCGGCATGCCTTCTTCCCAAGGAATCCAGAAGTGGAAAATTATATTATCTTTTTTAGACGTATTTGCCGTTACTGGAAGCCTTCCACTTATTGTAAAAGGCGTATCCTTTTTTACACCATCATATTCAGGATTATCAATTTCTGGTTCTCCAGAAAGAGATTCCCAAGTTTCTGTATTTGCAAGCCATACGGCAATAAAACAATCCATATTTGCTTTACCAGAGAAGGTGAGTTGAACTTTCTGCCCCTTTCTAAGTTCTGTATTTCTTAAAGGAAAGTCAATTTCAAATCTTTTTCCCCATTCATCAGAAAAGATTGGACGACTTATTTCTGTTGGAACATCAGGGGCAGGACGCCAGCTTGTCTTTAGTTTATCAACAATGAAGGTATCTGTATCAGGCTTTGTAAAGGTAATCTGAATATCGTAAGATATCTTTTTATCTGGCATTTCTTCCAGCTTAAATCTTGCTGTTTTATGGAAGACTTCTCCTGCTTTTACTTGATTGTAAAGACGCCAGTCTCCTCCAATAGGTTTGTGCTTTTGCCAGTCTGGATCCGAGTCGTCCCAAAGAGAAAGGCTTGTAAGTATTGCATCTTGATTTGCTACACCTTCAACTGTTACTTCTACATAATCATTTTTTTTGCTTTTTATTTTTCCTATGTTGTAATAATAGTCAAAAAAGTCTCTGCCTTCATGTTCATAATGATTAAAGGCAGTCTTTGTAGTCTTTTTACAGCTTACTTTATAATTTTCGATAATCAGCTCATCTGCGTCTGTAAATACGGCACGTAATGAAGGTATATAATTTTTCTTTGGTTCATTCCACACGCGGATAAAGTAGGTTTTTTCAAAAGGCTTTCCTTTTTCTATTGCAAAGTTTTCACCATTTGCACCACCAAAGTCATACCATTCATCCATATTTCCATCTATTACGTTTACAGCATCAATTGTTGCATTTGAAGAAGGAATGCCCGAGATTGTATATTCCAGAGTGTCATCCTTGTGAAATTCGAATCTTTCTACAGGTTTTCTTTTTTCAAAATGGAGTTTTCCATCATCCCCTGTCCATTTCCAGAAGGCAGCTGTATCAGATTTTTCCCATTTTATATTGTAATCCTTTATGGTCAGACTTTCACTTGCGTCTTCGGCTACAAATTGACTTATGAAAGAGGTAAAACTTGTTTTTAAGATATTTTCGTCTACGTTAAGATAGAATACTTTTTCAAAGGGAAGGTCTTTCTGTAATTTAGTTCCATCCGGCCAGTGGGGAGAACTGGCAAAATTATGCCATACCTTACTCATTTCATCATGAACAACCAAACCGTCTACACTTATGTTTGCATCCGGTGTTCCGGACATTGTTACTTTGATGGTTTCTCCTTTTTTAGCAAGAATTCCTTTTAAAGGAGTGTTTTTACCAAAGTACCTTTTTTGATCATCACCAATCCAGGTACCAAAGGCTGCATCATTAGTTTTGATACAGGTCATTTTAAGATTCTCAATGTCAAATTCTTCAATGTCTGGTTCAAGAATTATAGAAAAACGAAGGATTGGAGTACATTTTTCTGCAAAATTAAAAACCTCAGCTGCAAAATTATATTCGAACTTTTTGCCTTTTTCTTCCGGAATAAATATATCCCATTTACCGCAAAGAGTTTTCCATTCTTTAGAAGCAGCATCCCGTACATAGATGCTGTCAAGCTTGCAGTTTTCTGTAGGAATGCCCGAAATAGAAAATTTATAGGTAGAATACTTTTCTGCTTTAAAATCTTCTACTGGAGTTTCGAAATTAAAATAGTGGATTCCATTTTGTTCATCAATCCACTGTCCTTTTGTAATGTTGGCTTCTTGAGCGTGCAAAGAAAGGGTAAAAAGTAGAGCCAGGATTAAAATTATAGTTTTTTTCATCAAAAAACCTCCTGTGTTAGGTCTCCTGGAAGGCGACCTGCCTTTTATAGAATATCTTTGCAATAATTTTATCATAAGGATTTGAATTTACGAGAAAATAAAATCCTTATAATAAAAAATTATATTTCTTCTATATATATTAATTTCGCCTGGAAATCTCCCCAGTCGCGGCGGAGGGCAAAGCCAGCTTTTGCAAGGGTACGGCCTGTAAGAATCTGGTCTGGCCAGTCATTTCTGTTTTCATTCGGGAATGATACTCTGTATTTTGAATCTTCCTTTAAATCCTGAACTTTTATAAAGCGGGTTTTATAGTTAGGATGATTCAAAACCTGTACAAAAGTTACCAGTGCAGATTTCCTGTCTTTTGAAAGGCTGGCCCAGCAGTCTGCGTCCCGGCCGTCACTCCAGCTTAAAATCCTCTGGTAGTCACCGTTTCTTACAAGGTCACTGTATTTTTTATAAAGTTCTATCTGGTGAGGAATCTGGCTTCTTTCTTCTGGAGCAAGTTTTGTAATATCAAGCTCATAGCCAAAGGTTCCGCTTAAAGCAACATAACCTCTTGTTCTGAACGGAGTTACGCGGCCTACTGCATGGTTAGGACATACAGAAACGTGGGCTCCCATTGTAGAAAGAGGATAGATTAAGGCAGTTCCTTCCTGAATGGCAAGGCGTTCCAGGGCATCTGTGTCATCACTGCACCAGATTTGCGGACTGTAGAAGAACATTCCCGGGTCAAAGCGGGCTCCGCCTCCAGAACAGTTTTCCAGCAGAAGTTTTGGGAATTCTGTAATAAGGCGTTCCTGCATTTCGTAGAGGGCAAGTACATAGCGGTGATAGAATTCTCCGGTCTGGTCAGCTGCCAGATTTTTGCTTCCAATGTCAGAAAGCTGGCGGTTCATATCCCATTTTACGTATTCAATGTTTGCACTGCGCAGAATTTTTGCAACGCTTTCATAAGCATAATCGCGGACTTCCTTACGGGTAATGTCCAGAACAAGCTGCTGTCGGCTCATGCCAGGCTCCCTTCCCGGAATCTGAATTGCCCAGTCAGGGTGGGCGCGGTAAAGGTCAGAATCTGGAGAAATCATTTCAGGTTCAAACCAGATTCCAAATTTAAGGCCCAGTTTATTTACTTCATCAACAAGATGCTTTAAGCCTCCCTTGATTTTTTCTTCGTTTACAACCCAGTCGCCTAAAGAACAGTTGTCGGAATTTCTCTTTCCAAACCAGCCGTCATCCATAACCAGCATTTCAATTCCGTCTTTTGCAGCTTCTCTGGCAATATCAAGAAGTTTTTCTGTGTCAAAATTAAAGTAAGTCGCTTCCCAGTTGTTGATTAAAACAGGGCGTGCAGACTTTTTATATGGAGAGCGGATAAGGTGTTCGCGGTAAAGCTCGTGGAAGGCACGGCTCATTCCGTTTAAACCTGTTTCTGAGTAAACCAGAACTGCCTGAGGACTTTCAAAAGTGCAGCCTGCATTCAGCTTCCAGCAGAAGTTTTCTGGATTTATACCCATTACAAGGCGGATTGAATCAAACTGATTTTTCTGAACGTCTGCAACAAAGTTTCCGCTGTAAATAAAATTTACGCCCCAGACTCGTCCTGAATTAAAATCTGCATTGTGGTCAAGCAGGGCTATAAAAGGGTGTTCCTGATGGCTTGATTCACCACGCATGGAAAGAACTCCCTGTTTTCCCATGTGAACAGGCCTGCGTTCTATGTGGCGTTCGCGGGCCCAGGAGCCGTGAAGGGTAATTACGTCAAAATTGTCATCATCAATATCAAAAGAAGCGGAAAGGGCCTTTTTTACAAAAACGCAATTCCTGCTGCAGTTTTTAATTTTTACGGAGCGGACAATAGCATCAATTTTTTCAAAAACCGTGTAAACAAGGGTAACTTCTACGTCAAGAATTTCATCACTGGCTGTAATTTCAAGTGTGGAACAGTCTTCCTTGTTTCCAAAAACTGCGGGCAGCCCTTCCAGAGCAATTGCGCCTCCTGTAATTTTGTGGGATTTGTATTTCAGTTCAATTCCGTTGTGACCGTCACTGTCTGTTACTGCAAGGGCAGATTCGCGGAAGTCTCCCATGCCGTCTGTAGGGTATTCCTGCGGGAAAAAGTCCAGGAAAGAATGTTTTTCACGAAAAACTGGAGAGTCTGAAAAGCCGTATTCCTTAAAGCGGGTAAGGTAGGTCACATCATCTTTTCCAATCCTGCTTCCGTAATAGGCATGACCGATGTATCCCTTATTGCATATAGAAATACAATAGGTTGAAGAAGGTGTATCCATGCGGAAAGTCTGGGTATCTTTATCAAATAAAATCATAAAATCCTCTGGTTAATTGAAAAATTTAAGTAATTTTAACTTAAAAAAATTAAAAACGCAATAAAAAATAAATAACAGAAGTCTTTTTTTATTGAAAAAAAATCCTGCTCATTATAGAATTATTATATGACAAAAGGTACACATTCACTTGTCTTTAAATCTGCCTTGATTCTCGGAATCTTCTCTGTCTTTATTCTGTTGATTTCCGCAGTTTCAACTTTTTTTTTCTCAGGCAAAAACTTACAGAAATCTTGCCAGGACAAAAATAGAAAATGTGAGTGCTTACCTTACCGAACAGATTTTATTGTATGGTGAAGATTTTATAGCCTATCAGAATTATTATATGGAAAACTACAGGAATATAGATATTCCTTACGCATTTTCTGAGTCTGATTCTGCTAAACAGAATTTTGAAAAACTTCTTAAAGAAGAAATGGAAGAAGGAATGTATGCTGAAGGCTGGACTCCAGAAAATCTTTCCCCGAAAACAAAAGAAGCCTGGTTCATTTATATTCATGAATTCTGGATTTTAGTTTTTGAAAGGGCCAGAAAAGTTTTTGACCTTCCTTACACTTATTATCTTGTTCCTGATGAAGAGCATTACAACATGGTTTACATGATTGACGGTGAAAGGATTCTTAATCGTAAAGATGGAAAAAACTATATTCTGCTTGGAGACATTCATTACAATGACCCAAAAGAATACCCTGTTCAATGGGCAAGCTGGTTTACCGGGAAAAAACAGAATGATGTTCAGGTCTGGAATAATCAGTGGGGATATACTTACGCCTATTATACGCCACTCATCATTAACGGGCAGAAACTTGGTCTTGTTGCTGCAGAAGTTGATGTGTCTTCAGTTAATCATAGTATCGTTATGACCGGTTTCTGGCAGTTCCTTATTCTTGCACTTGGATTTGCTGTTGGTGTAATTGTTCTTCTTTCTGTTGTCTACAAGAGATTTATTTTAAAAATAGTAAAACTGGAAGCAAATGTAAGAAAATACTCAATTACAAAAGACTATAGGATTGCCGGAAAGATTGAAGAGGAAGCTAAGGGTAAAAATGAAATTTCTTCTCTTGCAAAACGAATTTCTGAAATGATTCTGGAACTTGAAAACTACATGAGGAATGTTTTTTCAGAAAAGCAGGATTCTTCTTTTGAAGCGGTTAGGGAAACTGATGTTTTGCGCCGGGATGCTCTTACAGGAATCAGGGCTGGGGCTTCTTTTGAAAATGAACTGATTAAACTGGAAACTGAACGAACTGATGGATTGAAAGACTTTGGGTTTATTTATGCAGATTTGAATGATTTGGGCAAAATGAATTCCAGTTATGGAATTGACCAGGGAAATGTTGCAATAAAAAAATTATGTTCTATTGTCTGTAAGGTATTTGAGCATTCTCCTGTATTCCGCGTAGGTGGAGATGATTTTGTTGGAATCCTTTATAATGATGATTACAAAAATGTTAAGGAACTGATTGAAAAGTTCAATGAATGTTTGATTCAGACTGATGAAGCAATTGAACCTTGGGATGATATTTCTGCTGCTATTGGAGTTGCCCTTTATGATCCTGCTTTGGACGGCAATGCTGAATCTGTATTGAATCGTGCAGAATTGAATATGCAGAACTGTAAAAAAGAGATGAAATCACGACGAAAACTGTAGGAGGTTGTCTGTGAACCCTTATATGCATAAAGTTAATTATTACGAAACTGATAAAATGGGCATTACACATCATTCAAATTATGTACGCTGGATGGAAGAAGCCCGCATAGATTTTTTAGACCAGCTGGGCTGGCGTTTTATCAAATTGGAAGAAGAAGGAATTGCTTCTCCTGTTATGACTATTGAATGTGCTTACAAAAAGCCTACTACTTTTCCTGATGTAATTTCTATTGAAGTTTCCATAGAAAAACTTTCTGCCGTAAAACTTATTTTTGCATATGTTTTCAAAAAAGGTGAAGAAGTTGTTTTTACGGGAAAAAGTTCCCACTGCTTCCTTGATGAAAAAGGCGCGCCTGTTATTCTTGAAAAACGCTATCCAAAATTCTATGAAGATTTAAAGCAGATTGCCGCTACAGGAAAATAAAATGGGTCGGGAAATAGAAATAAAAATTCCTCTTTCACAAGAAGAATATGATTTTATATCCTCTGTGATTTTTTGCAAAAGTTTTATAGAGGGAATTGCGCTTTTGCCTCAAAGTCTTATGCACATTATAAAGACTGATGAATATTATTCACTTTATAACAGCAGGGAAGAAAGTAGAAAAGCAGGGGAGCCTCAGGTTATAAGAATCAGAAGTGAAAAATATGAAAGGCTTTCTGCGGAAGATGCTGATGTTGGAAATGAAAATGTAAATGAAAATGGAGCAGGGGAGCCCTGCGAAAAGTCTTTTTTCTGCATTAAAAGAAAATCTTTGGAAAATGGAATTGAGCTGAACCGCGAAGATGAAACTTTTGTTTCTGACGCAAATGTAATCCGCGATATTTTAAATATTTCCGGCTATCACAAGTTTTTTGAAAAAAGTAAAGATGCTCTTTCTGTTTATGCTTCTTCCTGTCTTTTAAAAAACGGTACTTTTCATATTGAACTGGAAAAAGTAAATAATCTTTTGTATCTGGAAGTAGAAGTAACTGATGAAAATCTTCCGGCAGATAAAGTCCGTTCTGCCCTTGAATCTTTTATTGAACTCTTTTCTCTTGATTCTTCCCGCCGCGATTCCCGCTCCTGGATGGAAATTTTGCAGGGAAGCAGCAGCCTGTAAGGGGAGATTTTTATGAGCCGATGCGTCATTATTTCTGCCGGTGAAATCCGTAATTATAATTTTGCCAGGTCTTTTTTGCGGGATGATGATTTTTATATTTTCTGTGATGACGGGCTTTCTCATGCCGAAGGTCTTGGGATTGTTCCGAATCTGATTGTGGGAGATTTTGATTCCTGTAATCTTCAGGATTTGAAAAAGTTTTCTGACAGTAAGAGCTGTCAGATCATCACCCTTCCTCGTGAAAAAGATGACACTGACACTTTTTATGCCGTAAAACTTGCCCTTGACCGGGGTTTTGATGATTTTCTTTTTCTTGGGGCAATGGGCGGCCGTTTTGACCACGCTTTTGGAAACGTTTCAATCCTCCTCTATCTTTATGAAAAGAACAAAAATGCCATGCTTGCAGATGATTTTTCTGTAATGAGGATTTGCGGGAATCATCCTATTTATATAGAAGATAAATGTTCTTATTTTTCTCTGCTTACAATTGCCGGAAATGTTTCTGGCGTAACAATAAAAAACGCAAAGTACCCTCTGGAAAATGCAGACCTTGCTTCAGACTTTCAGCTTGGAATCAGTAATGAAGTGCTTCCAGGTAAAAAGGCAGAAGTGAGCGTAGAAAAAGGAGCGGTTCTTATTGTGGAGGTTTTAAAATGAAGAAGACTCTTGCACCTTTACCGCCTATGGGCTGGAATTCATGGAATACATTTTCATGGAATATTAATGAAGAACTGATAAAGACTACTGCAGATTTTTTTGTAGAAAGCGGACTTCGTGACGCAGGTTATGAATATATTGTAATTGATGACTGCTGGAGTGAAAAGGTTCGCGATTCAAAAGGCCGCCTTGTTCCAGAGCATCAGAAATTTCCAAACGGAATTAAGGCTGTGGCCGATTATGTCCATTCAAAAGGCTTGAAATTTGGAATGTATTCCTGTGCGGGAACTCATACCTGTGCAGGCTACCCCGGCAGTTTTGAGCATGAATTTATTGATGCCCAGACATTTGCTTCCTGGGGAGTAGATTATTTAAAATATGATTTCTGCTATAAACCTGCTTCTGCAGACGGTCCAAATCTCTATCGCCGCATGGCAATGGCTCTTCGTAACTGCGGTCGCGATATAGTTTTTTCTGCCTGCAACTGGGGAAGTGATAATGTTCATACCTGGATTCGCGGAGCGGGGGCAAACCTGTTCCGTTCTACTGGAGATATTCAGGACAGCTGGACTTCTATTGCAAACATTGCAAAAAGTCAGATAGACAAGCAGGCTTACGGAGCTTCTTACTGTCATAATGACATGGATATGCTGGTTGTGGGAATGCACGGAACCAGCAACAATGAGTTTATAAATGCTGTAGGCGGTTGTACAGATGTTGAATATCAGACTCATTTTGCTTTGTGGGCAATTATGAATTCTGCACTTATGATTGGCTGTGATGTAAGAAAGATGAGTGCAAAGGCAAAGGAAATCCTTACAAATAAGGATGTGATTGCCATAAATCAGGATGTGGAATGTCGCGGACCTTTCTGTGTGCGTCAGTGGAACAATCCTGAAAATGTTTTCAGCCTTATTAAGCCTTTGGCTGGCGGCGACTATGCAATCGGCATGTTTAATTTTTCTGATAAAAATGCAGAAATGTCCTTGCAGTTTTTTGACATTGGCCTGCCATATTCTTCTGGCCGGGCTCTGGAACTTTATGACTGCTATAAGCATGAATCTTTGGGGAAATTTGCAGAACGCGCAAGTTTTACTGTAGAAAGTCATGGAAGCCTTATGTTCCGTGCAAAACTTGTCCGCCAGTAACAGGGCTAAGTTTTTAGAAACTTAGTCCTGTCTTGGGGTAGGTGACGTGAATTATCAGTCCTGTTTCCGTTGTGATCATGAACTTCTCGCCGATGACATTGCGATTTACAGAAAACTTGTAAACCGCGGTGCCAGTGACTTTTTGTGCATGGACTGTCTTGCAAAAGATATGCGCTGCACCGCACTGACCTGGAAAAACTTATAGATTACTACCGAAAAAGCGGTATGTGCACCCTGTTCAGATAGAAAATTTGATTTATTTTCAATGATGTTTCATATTTTTGCCTGATGCATTCTTCTGATAGGAAGTTGTTATGGAAACCTTATCTGCTCTGTAATTTTCAGGAAGCATCAGTGAAATGTGGCAGACATATCTTTTATCATGTGGATTATCTGCTTTTTATATGCATATCCAAAATTAATTGGAGGAGATGTTACAGAGATATACTCAAATACATCCTGACTTTTATTTTTTAGTCCGTGAATATCTCCATCTGCAAAACGAACCACATCGCCGGATTCAAATAATTCTTCTTTATCACCGCAAGCAGCAAAACACCTTTACCTCTTACTGCAATCCAGATTTGTTCAGAAGTATCATGTTTATGACGAGGTTGTTCATTATTTGGTTGTACCAAAACTCTTGTAATAGTAATTCGTTCAGATTTACTATTTTCTGGATTCAATAGCTGAAATGATTCAACACCAGGATTGCTTAAAATTTTGATTTCGGATTTTTTTATTATTTCCATTTTCATTCTCCGTGCACCAGTGGTGCGCCCACATAACAATTGATTGTTCCGCAGTCGGCTATGATGCATCGTGCGCGCAAGCGCACTAGATAATAATTTCCTTAAATGCAAACGACCGAAGGTCGTAACCTTTGTTAGGTTTTGCTACCATAGTAACGAGATAATTTTGAAATTATTATTTCTTCAAAATTCCTTCGACCATCGATTATTGTGTGAACTATTACTTTATTACCTGAGATTTCATAAACGATTCTATAATATTCTTGAATCAATTCTCTATATTTTGTTATACCCTGACGTTCCAATTCGGGAACTGTTCTTCCGCTTTTAGGATGTTTCTGGAGTGACAAAACATTTTCTTCAAATTCAGAAATTATTCTTTCAACGTAATTTGGACTTCGAGAATAATGATAAGCAGCAATTTCATCCAAATCTGCTTCGGCAAATTCTGAAATTATAATTTCTTCAATTTTTTCATCTTCCAAGATTGTACTTCCTTCTTAAATTTGAAAAAACTTCTTTTGCAGGTTTTGTTCTTCCAGCCTGTACATCCATTTCAGAGAATTGAATGATTTTTAACAAATTGAATGCATCCTTCATTTCCTGGTAAGATTCAACATCAATTAATACTGCCCGAGATTCACCGTTTTGTGTAATGATTAACGGTTCTTTTTTGTCATTTACAAAATTCATCATGTCGGCAGCATTAGTTTTTACATAGGAAATCGGTTTAATACATTCCTGAACATTTGTAATCATAAAAACCTCCAGTCTTAATATGATACTATATTAAGACTGATTTAACAAGAAAAAAGGCGGGCTCTGAAATACTTAATCCCACCAGCAATCGCCTTGTCCTGCCATAAAATCTGCAAGTTTTCGGTAAGCTGTTTTTCTGTCTTCTTTATATAACTGTTCTGCCTTTTTATAAGCAAGTACTTTTTCTTTCTGAGATAATTCATTCAATTTCTCATTATTACGATATATCCTTGTGTATTTTTTATTCATGTGATCAATCTTTTGAATATTCTTTATAAGGTGACGAAGATGTAACAATTGAGTCAGGGTACGTCTATTTCCACGGACAAGTTTTCTTGTTTCTGGAGAAAGCTTTCTATAATCAGGCATTGAAATATAAAAACTCTGCTCTCCAGAAATAATTTCATCTATGATATTAGGAATGAGAATTTTATTTTGATTTATCGTGTCCTGAAGTTTATGCAAATCTGAGAAAGGAGAAGTTCCAAAATCAGCAGACAATTCAAAATCTTTCGTAAAAACTTTTTTTCTATATTGAGGTGCTTCTTTATGTATGCCTTTAAGAAAATCTTCTTTATTAAAGTCATAGAGTTTTTTATCTTTTGGAATTTCATTTGGAGGAATCTGGATATCAGTTTCGTGTGCGATATAAAAAATCCTATTGATTATTTTATTCTCTTTAAGAGATGAAGTTCCCTGACAAATTAAATAATAATGACAAAGACCAGAGTCTGAATGATTTTCAAAATCATTTATAACAGATGATGAATCTTCTCTATCATATTCTTGAGTGTATGTATTTCCAATCCAGAGCTGTGATTTCCAATTACGTGTCTCATGACATTCTTCAGAGAAAGAATGATTCCAGCTTAAATACTTTGGTTTGATTCCAGAAAAATATTTATTAAAAATTTGATCAATTGCCCATTTCCTATCACTATCTGGTACAGCTTCTCGATATTGTGATTTAAGGTTGCCAGAATCAAGATAAAAATATGCCTGATTACCATGCTCTTTGAGATTCCAGAACATATGTTCAATTTTAAGGCGCATTATATCAAGAATATCATTTTCACCATCCCAAGTTCGTGTAAGCCAGTCACGTGCAGGAATCTTCTCATTTAATGGACTATAGATGTTTTGTTTATCGTCGTACCAGAAACTTGGAAGTCGGCGGAAGCGATACCAGTATTCTGTTTCAATAAATTGTGAAATTATTCTTTTGATTTTTCTGACAGTTTTTTTTCTGTGCATAATAACTCCTTTTTTTAAGGATAATGCTGTTTGTCGAGAAAAACATTAAAGTACTAGTTTAAAAATAATTTACATAAAAAATGAGGCCGCAAGAAAACTTACGACCTCCGTGAAACACTCGCGATTAAAGGTGCGATTTCCTTTTAAGGATTCCACTTATGGTAGGACTCACCATGTGTCATTTTTTAATTCTTCCCACATTGCATTCATAGAAGTCCTTGACATGTCTTTTTCTAATTCCGTAGAATCTGCAGGTTCTGCTTCAGGAACTTTTGGTAAAACATATTTAAATTTTTCTACAGAAACTTTTTTTGCTCTTTGTTCGAGATATTTTTTTTCATTCATTCTTTTACCATGCGCCCCAGTGCGAGCGTCCACATAACAACTGGTTGTACCTGCCTACAATCGAAGATCCGTTAATAAAAATGCGAAAGCATTTTTTAGGCTCATCGAAATAATGTCTCGGAACAATTGATTATTCCGCTGTCGGCTATGATGCATCGTGCGCGCAAGCGCACTAGATAATAATTTCCTTAAATGCAAACGACCGAAGGTCGTAACCTTTGTAAGGTTGCGTCTCTAAAAAGCCAATTCCATAGAATTTAATTCATCATTAAGTGACTTTTCTACAAAACTATTTAAAGACATATTTAATTTTTTTGCAGCGATAGCTATTTTACTATGAAATAATGGTGAAATACGAACATTGAATTTTCCTGAATAAGGCTTTTCTGGTTCAACTCCGTCTTCTTTACACCATTCAAGATAATCATCGACGGAAGCATGAAATTCATTTTCGACTTCATCTACTGATGTTCCTTGAAAAGTAATTACAGTACGAGTATTAATTACTTCGCCCGAAAAGATGCGAGCTTCATCATCATATTCAACTACACCAACAAATCCTTTATAAGTCATCATCTTTTACTCCTGCATTATTAAGAAATCTTCGCATTGATTTTACAGCACCTTTGTCTGTAACTTTTTCTGGATGAGGTCTGTGGAAGACAGCCCTTTCTCCTTTTAATTCAATACGAACTCGAGAACCATTTCCTTCGGAAATTGTAGCTCCAAGTGATTCTAAGAATTTTTCAATATCTTTCCATTCAATATCTGATTGGACAGGATTTTTAAAAATTCTTTGATAAACTTTTTTTTGTTTTGAATTCATAAATATATGATACTAAAAAATGGTACTAAAAGCAAATTCTTTTTTAATTAAAAATAAGGCGGGCTTGACCCGCCGAATATCGTAATATGTTTAGTTTAAGATTTCACTTGCAATACTTTTTCGAACGTTTTTTTTGCTGTTTGAGTTACTTTCTTTTTTTCCAATAACTTCACTGGTATTTTCATACTTTTTTTCTATTACAGATTTTAATAAATTCTGTAATCTTAAATCTGGTAACGCTAATACATACAAATATCCAAGTATTCCTAAAAAGAAACAGAACATATAGATATGTTCTTGTTTTGGATCATATCCCTTTAATTCAGCAACATCTACCATTTTGGATGATATAAAACAATTTATTCCTATTAGAATAAATGCTAAAACTAAATATCCAATTGTTGAAAAAACATAATTCATCTTTTTTTTCCTTATTTTTGTATCTGTCGGAAGATTTACCTTATTAACAATAAGTGGCGCAGTGCGCCATCAACCTAACAACCGCTTAAACGGTGGCGCAGCTTGACTGCGACATCCGCTTTGAAGCCTTGTTATGTGCGTATTCTTATTTTTTATTATTCAGATAATTCAGAAGTCCAAAGGAAACTTTCACCACATCGAAAACTTCCTTTAACATAGGAAATACATAAATATGGATATTGTTTATAAAAATAATGAGTAGCATAAAAGTTTTCAACATTTCTTGTAGTGTCATAAAATATTCCATCAACTGTTTTCACATCTGGCCATTCAACAATAACATCTTCCTTTTTATCAGGAAAGCCAATTTTTTCAATAAGAGCATCTAAATTGTCATCTTGAGATAAAGGTAGCATTGTTTGCTTTATATCAATTGTAGTTTTTATGTCAGCTCCTATTTGTATTAGTATTGATGAAACCCCTTCTTTTAAAAGCTCAAAGAAATTTGTTTCATTTAATTTTGCATATTCATTATTTCCATTAATAACAACTTTTACTGTTTTGCCATTTATTAGAAAATAAGAACCTTCTTGTTTAACCGACATTTGTTTTTCCTTGTCGAAGGTTGTATATGAAATCCTTATAGTATTTAGATAATAATGATATTTTTCATCATTAAAGAAGTATTCATATGGCATCCAACTGATTGTGAAATAACCTTCGTCATACTTGATATGTTCTAGTCCTTCCGAATCCTCTGGAACAGTGTTTTCTATATCTAATAGTTCATATTTGATATGTTTCAGTCCTTCTGAATCCTTTGGAACAGTATTTTTTATATCTAATAGTTCAATATACAAGTCAGAATTCATTTCATCAGTTTTATAAGTAAAATTCATTTTTTTATCAGATACTAACGCTAAAATTTTATAATCACTTAACTCGAGATTACTTTTTATTGTATAAATATCATCATAACCATTTAATTTACCTTTATCAGCTAAAACCCAAGTTCTATTTTTTATATCAAATAAATACAAATCAATTTTATAATTATTATTTGAAGTATTGTTTTTCAACTTAAGATTATCAAAATCGATATATCTATAATCTACGATGCAAAATCCATTATCAATATAACTGTTATTGATGTTCAAAGGTTCCCTTTTATTAACTTTGATAATTATATCATTGTTTTTACTTAAAACATTATATTCAAGAGATTCTTCTTTGCTGTCTATACAATAAAAGCGAAAGTTTTTTATTTTTTCCTTCGTTTTTAATGTTTTTGAATCTACAATTTTGTTTATATCAATATTTCCTAAATGAATCCAATTGTTTGTATTGTTACATGCATAGATTTCAAAAGTACCTGTTACATTATAGGAATTATAAATTATGAAATTATCTTTAGGAGTTGGTAACAATTCATTTTTATCAAACACAAAAGCATTTGGACTAATACCATTTGGTAAATTGTAGCTTTTTTCGTCAGCAAATAAATCAAAAAATAAACAGAATAAACTAATAATTAATATTAAGATTTTTTTCATTCTTTCTCCAAGCACCCCAGTGCGGGCGTACGTATAACAACTGGTTGTACCGCAGGCAGCTTGACTGCCTGTCGGCTACGAACCTTTGTTATACGATATTTCTACCGTACAACAATTTTCTCCATATCTATTTTTACAGATTCAGTGAATCCATAATTTCATATTTACTACATTTCAAAAAAAATCTATTATCGAAATTCAATTTGCCAGTTTTGTATTTTTAAGCGGCGTAGAGCTTCGTACTACCGCTACCTTGCTTTGCCCTAAAGTTCGATTAATTCTTTCAGCAAGTTATATTTAATCCCTTATTTTAATCAATTTTTATTGATTGTGATAAACTCAATATCCGAAATAATATTCATTCATAGAGTCAAAAGGAAAAATGCCAGCCAATCGTTTTGCTTTTTCAAAATACAACTGCTCTTGGGCTTTATCGCCTAGTTCTGAATAACAATATGCAATTCTTCTGTAGGCTTGAAGTAAAGCGGGACATGTATAGGCAGCATCTTCATTAAAAAAGTTTTCCCACTCAGAAATAGCTGCTTTAAAAGCCGACTTTTTGTTGCTGAGTTTTGCTTTTTCAGTTTTAAAATAAGCAAGCCAGTATTTTGGCCAGATGTCGTGAGGATTCATTTTGACCGCATGATTCATATTGTAAATTACATAACCAGCCGCTTTTTTCTGCATTTTTTCAGTATCAATATTATTCAAAAGATAATCTTCCAGCCACATGTAGGAAAACATATATTCAGCATACTTTTCCCATTCTGTCATTGTAAATGCGGGTAAATCTACACAAAATGAGCTAGGAGTCTTTCCCCCACGAAAAACTTTTTCATCAAGAATATTCAACGCTTCTTCTAAATTGTTTTTTTCAAAACTAAACGGAAATAAATCACCAAAATAGTATTTTAAGAACGAAATAGCAAATCCAAATTCAACAACATCGAAATCATAAAGAGGAGCTGTTTTATCATTATTAAAATTGCGGACGATATCGTACACGGCCTTTATATTTTCATCAGTTGTAATATAAGGATATGTAATTCCATAAATCCGCTGGTCAGTTACGCAAAAATAATCAAAAGCGGATGATTGATTTTCTGAAAGGTATTTTTTATCTAGAACTTTAAAATTTGAATCACGGCTATATTTTACTTTTGTATAATCATCATTTCTAAGATACCAGATATCAAATGCTGCATATTGATCACCATAGTATTTGTTCAAATAATAACCTGTTGAATAGCAAAGCTCTTCAGAACCATAAAAATAATTATCTGGAACCTTACTTCCGTGGCCATCACCATAAAAAATGATTGCCTTATCTTCTGGTTTTGCAGCATCCATAATTTCAATTATTGTTTTATGAGCCTGTTCATCTCTTGCATTTAGAACAGCAACTCCATCATTCATATCATCCGGCCAAACACAACCTTCTTCTGGAAAAATAACATTAATTGGATTTTCTGGATGCAACTGATTTATTCGCTCAATTTCTTTTTCCATCAAATGATATTCATATTTCCATCCATAAGTACACCATTGAGGAACTATATAAATTTTATAATTATCGTAATTGCCGTCTGTAAAAGAAAATCCGTCACCTTCTTCTTCCAAAAATAAATAACGGACTCCTGCTTCGTAAAGCTTTTCAATATTCTGAGTCATATAAAGAATTGGAAAAACCGTGGTATGAGTTTCACCAATAAAAACAATCTTTTTAGAATGAATGGCTTCCAGAATCTGATCATGAGCATTTTTTGAATCCTGAAGATTGTAAGTTGTTTTACAACCAGTTATAAAAAGAAGAAATACAACTGATAATAAGATTACTTTTTTCATAAAATTCTCCTTGAACTATCCCGCTAAATTTTTTTTGATTTAAATAAGTAACAAAAGTCGCTTGCCTTAAAATTCTTCCGTTTCCAGCCCAGTAGGCTGTGCGTATAACAATTGGTTGTACCGCAGCGGGCTCGACCCGCTGTCGGCTACGAACCTTTGTTATGTGATATTTATATCATATTTACTCAGTTGTATCACCTTCCATTTTCGGCAGGTGATGCAGGATAATTACCTCCGCACTCGTTCACTTTTGTTCACTCGCTTGCGGTGGCCGCCTTACGGCGCTGCTACAATCCTTTGCGCGCTTCGCCTCATATTCTCGCAGTTCTGCCATCGAGTTCTACGTCGATGTATTCGCTCCTCTTTTATCACAAAAATGAACCATATCATAAGGGTAATATTTACATTCTTTTAATTCTGTGTCGTCAAGTTTTAGTGCTTTGACTAAGGCTGCGGCCTCTATACACCAGAATCCACGGTAACAACCTTCTTGTGAAATTATCCCTTCGTGCAAAGTTTTGTACCACTGCCTGTCAACGAATTTCTTAAGCCTTTGAACAGCTGCGGTTTTATCGGTTTTTGCAAGCTCTATTACTTCTATAAAAGGCTTGCATTCTTTTGGCCAGAATAATTTTTCGTCAGTAATTTCAAAAGAATTATCAATGAACTGATATAATTGTTCCATATATGCATCCTGGTAATCCTTAATGCTTGTTATGATTTCTTTTATAGTATCCGTATATTCATTGAATCCAAAAACTATAACTAAATACAAAATATTTTCCAAATCTCCATAGACACTTCCATTACAGCCCTTTAGGCCATTTTCAATATACATCCTTAAATCAGGAATAAGCTCCTCATGGCTCATTCCCATTGTGTAGCTCAGATAAAATCTATGAAAATAATTATGTGAAATACTGCTATAACAAGTTGGAACTGCCTTAAAATCTGCACCCTTTAATTCAATAACCATTTTTAAGCGTTTTTCACTGGATTCTATAAAGTGGCTATCCATGTCTAAAATATCATTATAGAAATCAACTGTTTTTGTGTCGTCTCGCATATTTACTCCTTGCCTGAAAAAAATATTCCAATTTATTCATCAATTTTCATATTTATAAAGTTTTGTGGATTTTTTCTAACTTCCTCTGCTTTCTTAGTACAAAATATTTTTCCATATTTTATATAAGCATTTATTTCACTCTTACTCAGTTGTACTCTGATTTCATATAATGCAACCGAGCCACAAAGAACTTCCAAGTAATATTTTTCATTCATCACGTAACAATCTATAACACCAATTTTCTTTTTCTAAACATTCCATACTTATTCTATTGTAAATAACAAGCGCCCCAGTGCGGGCGTCCGTATAACAATATTTCTCCGTATCCGCCATAATTTTTTTAGGCCGACAAAACTGTCGGTATAAAATACTTACGGCTTTTACTAAGTTCTTATTATATCACATTTTCCAAGTCCTTGGTGAATTTTATACGGATACTAATAAAATTCACCAATAGCCCAAAACAGCAGAATAAAAATTTGGATAGTCTTACAAAAGAACCTTACAGAACCTTTAAAAGCTTGTTTGGGGTTCAGGCATGTTTTTCGTCATTCCTATGGATATGAATTAGATTGGTTGCGTTTGACTTTGCATGAAAATAGGGATTTTTAGGCGGTTTCCGCCAGAATCCAGGCAGGCTGATTTTCTACATAACTCCGCCCTGTATTATCCCGCTATTCCTTCTTGTCATCCAAGATTCTGTCTAAAGGGCTGATGATTTCTTTGGCACCTCTATTAAGTACATGGGTGTAGAGCATGGTGGTGCGCACGTCACTGTGGCCTAGCAGTTCCTGAACAGTACGCAAGTCATAGCCATTTTCAAGCAGGTGAGTGGCAAATGAATGGCGGAAGGTATGGCAGCTGGCATTTTTGTAGATTCCGCATCTGAACTGAGCCCCAGCCTTCGGCAAAGTCTTTATCGTGCATGCTTTTTACTTTCTTTATATGTTCTTTCAGCTTTGCATTCAGACTTTTGGGAATCATTACGTGGCGGTCCTTTCCGCCTTTTCCATAGCGAACCGTTATTTCTTCCCTTGCAAAATCAATATCAAGAATACTGATGGAAAGAACTTCATTCTTTTTTGCGTGTATTACATCAGAAAAATTATTTGCTTCTTCATGCTTTACCCAGGCTATATAACTTTCTATTGTGCGGGGACTGTAGTGTTTTGTAATCAGGACTTCGGCAATTTTTTTTGATTAAATTCTTCTATTATAATACATTCAAAATATGATATAATATCGCCATGACAGACTTAGAAAAAGCCCGCGAATTTTTTGGCGGGGACTTATATGCAACGGAAACAAGTGGAATTGTGATTGATGAAGTAGGGGAGCATTACGCCCGCTGTTCAATGGAAATTAAACGTAAGCATCAGAATGCTTATGGCGGCGTGATGGGGGGCGCAACTTTTACTCTTGCAGATTACACTTTTGCAGTCGCTTCCAATTTTAATCAGCCTCAGACGGTTTCTGTGACCAGCCAGATTAATTTTATCGGCATGGCTAAGGGCAAAAAACTGATTGCCGAATCCAAACTGATTAAGGACGGCCGCTCAACCTGCCTTTATGAAATTGACATTTCTGATGAACTGGGAACAAAAGTTGCCTTTGTTACAATCAGCGGAATGAAACTTTCAAAATAAAAAGGACGATGAAAGGGGCTTTTGAAAAACTTGTAAATGCCCCGTACTTATCAGTCCCTTGCATCATCCTTTTATCTGTTAGATTTTTTCTGCAATATCGTAAACGAGCTTTTCTGTTTTTTCCCAGCCAAGGCAAGGGTCTGTAATGGACTTTCCGTAAACGCCTTCACCGATTTTCTGGGCTCCGTCTTCAATATAGCTTTCAATCATAAAGCCCTTTACCAGTTTTGAAACCCTCTCGTTGTGGCGGCAGGAATTCAGAACATCCATGACGATGCGAGACTGCTCAAAAGGATTTTTGTTTGAATTAGAATGGTTTGTGTCTACAATCACCGCAGGATTCTTTAATTCCTTCTTATCGTAAGCATCGCAGAGGCGGACTAAATCTTCATAATGATAGTTCTGCTGATTTACACCATGCTTGTCTGTAGAACCGCGCAAAATTGCATGGCAGTGGCTGTTGCCTTCTGAATGAACTTCCCAGCCCCGGTAAATAAAGGTGTGGGGATGCTGGGCTGCAAGAATCGCATTCATCATAACCGCATAGTCACCGCTGGTCGGATTTTTCATTCCTACAGGAACTTCAATTCCGCTGGCAGTAAGGCGGTGCTGCTGGTCTTCTACCGAGCGGGCACCCACAGCAACATAGCCCAGAACATCATCCAGATACTGATAGTTTTCCGGGTAAAGCATTTCGTCTGCAAAAATAAAGCCGGTCTGCTCAACAGCCTTCATGTGAAGGTGACGGCAGGCAACAATTCCCTTGTATAAGTCTGGCTTTGCATTAGGGTCAGGCTGATGAAGCATTCCCTTGTAGCCTTCGCCTGTAGTGCGCGGTTTGTTTGTATAGATTCGCGGAACCATCAGAATCTTATCCTTTACCTTTTCCTGCAAGGGAACAAGGCGGCTCATATAATCCAGAACTGCATCTTCGCGGTCAGCAGAGCAGGGCCCCAGAATCAAAAGCAGCTTGTTCAGCCTTCCTTCAAAAACAGCCTTTACTTCTGCACGTTTTTCTTCCACAATCTTGCTGACCTTTCCTGTCAGAGGATACTGTTCCTTTACTTCAGCCGGAATTGCCAGCCTTCTTTCAAATTCCATATTCATTTTGTAAATCTCCTTTTATTTATTTAGGAGGGGAAAGCCTTCCCCTCGCTCGCACTTCGTTGCTCGCTACCCCTTCTAACGGGGGCAAAATAGCTTTGCTATTTATCCCCCGTAACCCCCCCCCTCACAGCACTCTGCTTGCAAGGCGGCCTTATATTATCTAAAATCTTCCCAAAACTTTCAGCTTGCTGCAGCGGTATTCCATTTCCAAAAGCATCTGCCTGTAAGCCTCAGTTCCGTATTCGCCTTCTGCCTCTATGTAAAAATAGTAGGTCCAGGCAAGACCTTTTAGCGGCCGGCTGTGAATGACGCTCATGTTGTAGCCGAATTCACCAAGTTTATTCAAAACCTTTACCAGTGCGCCCGCCTCATTTTTTACCGCAAACATCAGGATGATTGTGGCATTTTTTTCATCAGACTTTTCTGCTGCCCCCACAGTTACACGGGCATCTTCATTTCTGGAAAGAATGGCAAATCGTGTGGAATTATCCTCATATCCGTTTACCCCTTCTGCCAGAATCTTAAGTCCGTACAAAGACGCAGTGTCTTCGCTTGCAATTGCCGCCAAAGACCTGTCACCCAGTTCTGCAACCTGCCTTGCGGCGCGGGCAGTGTTTACTGCTTCTTCACTTTCATAGCCGTGAGATGAAATAAAATCTGCACTCTGTTCCAGAGCCTGCGGGTGGCTCACAACTTTTTTTACACTTGCAAGACTTGCTCCTTCCACACCCAAAAGATTCTGCTTTACGTTCAGAGCATAAACTCCGTTTACAAAAAGGCTTCCCTGAAACATTAAATCCGTTACCTGGCCGACTTCTCCCGCATAGGAATTTTCTATGGGCAGTACCGCATATTCGCTGTCACCTTTTTCTACTGCCTCATAAGCCGAACGGAAGTCTCCAAAAGAAATCAGCTCTTCCTGGGGAAAAATCCGCTTTGCCGCTATGTTTGCAAAGGCACCTTCTATTCCGCTGTATGCAATTTTCATCACACCTCCAAAAAAAAAGCGGCTCCATCCGAAAAGATAGAACCGCTTTTTCAAGTCTATGGTTTTTTACATTCTATGCTTTCCGAATATCACAAATCCTGCCCCAAAAGTAAAAGGCAAAAAATGAGAAGAAAGTAAATGTAAAAAATGTAATTCCAAAATTCATTGAAATTATCCTAACGAAATCAAAATCACAAGTCAATAAAAGAAAAAATAATTATTTGTTATGATGAAGATAAAGTCATTTGAAGGTTAGACCATGTAAAATCTGACGTGTGGTAGTGAAAGCGCGGCTGAAAAGGCTTTGAGATTTTTGGCGACTGCCATAGAAGAAATACGAGGCTTTTTGCCTGCAAAAAACGCAGTATTTCCTCGAAAAAAATGCTCAACCGCCTTTTTTAAGCCGCGATGTAACGAACACACGTCAGATTTTACAGTTTATGGGCATTATAATGCCTTTGTTCTTTATTCAAAACGTCCGTAACTATATCCTCTGTCACTTTTAATTTTTGCAGCTTTGATTTCAAAATAGCAGACTGCATTTTCCTTCAGCTCCAGACAGATTTTATTTCCGCAGCGGTCTGTCTGAACAAGAGGCTGTGCACTCTGCCGCAGAAGTTCCACTTCATCCTGACTCAAACTTGCGCTTTCTCCCAAATCGTGCCAGACTTTAAGAGGATTGCAGACTTCTTCGTCAACAAGTTCTGTAAGAAGCACGTTTTCGTCATCCTTTGCAGAATCGTCAGAAAGGGGAAGTTCCAGTTCAATTTTTATTTTCTTTCCGCTCATCTGGGTGTCCACATTCCATGCAATGCCCGCAAAAGAACCGTCCTTCCTTTTTGTCACAAGACATTCTGGCGTGCGAAGAAGGCACTTTTCATAATCCTTTGTAAGTTTTTTGTAAAAGGCAAAAGTCCAGAATGTAGGTTTTGGAATCAGTCCGTTTGCAACAAGCCCGAATCCTCCGTGAAAAGGCGTAAAAGGCACTCCGTTTTCTTCAAAAATGTCACCAAAAGTCCAGTAAGAATAAGACTTGTGATTATCGCCAAAGGTGGAAAGCATAAGTGCTATGTAGGCAGCGTTCAGATTTGTGTCGTGAACAGGTGCGTTTGGAATGTATGAAGTATTGAATTCAGTTACGTTTATGTCCATGCCCCGGTATTCCTCAAAGGAATCTACAATTCCCCGGGTAGAATCCAGCTGTTCAAAACTTTTTTCCTTGGGGTGAAGTTTCGGGTAGCCGTAGTGCCCGTCAGGGGCAGGAAGTTCTGTTGTATAGTGATGGCGGCTTACAAAGTCCAGGGGGCACTTGTGCTCGCGCACGTATTCCAAAAATCCCTTTATCCATTCTTTATCAGTTCCGCCGCAAACCGCAGGCCCTCCCACCTTAAAGCGGGAATCTACCTCTTTTACAGCCCGTGAAGACACATCATAAAGCTTAAAATATTCCTTCATATCTGCATCTTTCCAAAAGCCCGGCAAGTTAGGCTCGTTCCAAACCTCTACCGGCCAGGTAAGGACCTCGTCTGCGCCGTAACGCTCCATCAGATGGCGCAGCGTTGCCTTAATAAGCTCTGCCCATCGCTCGTAATTTTTTGGCGGGGTAGTGTGACCCTTCCAGTAAAAGACGGTGTTATCTCCACTTGCCAGCTGCTTTGGCATAAAACCCAGTTCTATAAATGGCTTAAGCCCCAGTTCCCGGTAAGAATCCATTACCATATCAAGGTAAGTCCAGTTGTATTCCACCAGAACCTTACTTTCATCCCAGCCTTGACCTGCCTTAGGCCCAAACTCAGGCACTCCCGGCTGATATTCGTGGTAAATAGCCATATCGTCGTGAAAAAGTCCGTGCCCGCGGATATGTTCAAAGCCGATTTTTTCCTGAACCAGTTTGAGCTGCTCAAAATACTGCTTCTGCAGAGCCAGCCCCATGCGGCCGGTCCCGATACAATAAAATGCGTTGTTATTAAAAGTTACGTTTTCCTTTCCTGTGATTTTGTAGTTCATTTTTAGGCTTCCCATGGGTATTTCATATCCCAGTCAGTGCGCAGGCTGTCCATCACATCAATCAAAGCTTCTGATTTTTTAAAGCTGTGAATGTCAGATTCTGTTTTACCGCTGAGAATACAATCGGTGGCGTGGGCCAGCTCGTATTCATAACCGTTTACGGCAAATGGCTGGTTAATTTCGCAAACCATATCACTTTCGCTGCCCCAGATATTTTTGTAAACGTGCACCAGGGCCTTCTGAGCCATAAAAAAGTTTTCTATTGTGATATAGCCCTTGCTTCCGTAAATTATAGCCGGATGAGATTTTTCCGGGTGAGGTAAATCCATGGCACTCTGGAATGTTGTGACAATCCCGTTTTCAAAAGTAAGGTTCACGCTGTTCCATGAATCCACGCCTTTGAGCATCCTTACGCTGGAAGAGCGGGCTTTTACAGGAGAAAAGCCTGACATCATCATTGCAAAATAAATATTGTAAATACCCAAATCCAGCAAAGCACCGCCTGCAAGTTCCGGCGCATAGTTTCTGTCATTCGGGTCATAAGGATTTCTGTTATTAAAGTAGGAATCAATATTTAGGATTTCTCCGATTGTGCCTCTGGCAATTACCTTTCGTACCTGGGCAAGACATGGATTAAAGGCCGTCCACATGGCTTCCATAAAGAAAAGTCCCTTTTTGCGGGCTAGGGAAGTCATTTCGTCAAGCTGTTTCCGGGAACAGCCGGCCGGTTTTTCGCAAAGAACGTGCTTTCCGGCTTCCAGAGCCTGCATTACCGATTCATGATGAAAAGCATGAGGATTTGCAACATAAATTGCATCAACTTCCGGGGCAGCAAAAAGTTCCTCGTAAGAGCCGTAGGCTTTTTCAAAATTCCATTTTGAAGCAAATCCCTGAGCGCGTTCAAGATTTCTGCTTGCAACTGCATAAAGATTGATTGCACTGCTTTCAGCCGCGGTCAGTGCCCCCTTTTTTATTCCATTCATGGCCGTAGCCATAGAGTTTGCTATTCTTCCGGGCGCAAGTATTGCCCAATTCACATAGTTTTTCATGCTTTAAGTATAAATCGTTTTACAAAGAAAAGGTGAATGAATCTCTATTTTAATTGTTTTATTTTGTTTGGTGATTATACAGCTTTATTTATTCAAAGACGCTTGACAATATAAGGCGGGGGGGGGGTACAATTGTATATATATTTCTAAAAAAAAACAGGAGATTGAAATGAAAAAAAGAAAATTATTTGGATTACTTTGTGCCTTACTTACTGCTGTCTACTTTACAGGCTGTCCGGATCCCGACCCAACCGTTGAGGAAAAGAAAATTGTCTGTACCTTTTTGGACGAGTCTGGTAATACACTTTTAACACAGGAATTTGACGTTACCTATACTAGTGGTTCTGCAAATATTGAAAGTCTTAAATATAATGAAAAACTTAAGAAAACTGGTTACAAATTCGTAAACTTTGTTGATGCCGATGGAAACGAAGTAAAAGAAATTTCTGCCGATAGCACACTTTATGTTGTTTATTCACCTATAACTTATACTGTTAAATTCAGTAAAGGTCTTGGAGAAGAAACTGATGATGGAAAATTGCCGGCAGAAATTACTGTAAAATATGATGAAGAATTTACTTTGCCGGATAATAAACTTTCATATTCAGGAAAAAAAGCTGTAGGCTGGTATACTGAAGAATATGATTTGGATACCTTGAAATCTGAGAAGAAAAGATATTCAAATGGTGAAAAACTTAAAAATCTAACAGAAAGAGATAACGATACTATAGAATTTACTGCAGATTTTAATGATTTTGATTGTGTTGTCACATTTATAATTGGATATAACGTAAAGACATTTAATCTTGATAAAGATTCTGCCCTTCCAGAAATTCCAGAGATTCCTGAAAAAACAGGTTATACAATTGGAGGCTGGGTAGAATATGATGATACAACAAATACCATAGTAGATTTTACCGATTATAAGGTAACAAAAACTGTAACTTATACAGCAAAATATAATCCTAAATCTTATAAGGTTACATTTAAAACTGCGCACGGAACAGCCCCTGATGCTATTACAAGGTATGCTGATGCTTCTTTAGAATCATTAAGTGTAAGCCCATATAATAGTCTTACTGCAACAGGTTATAATTTTGCAGGCTGGTTTGATGAAAACGGCAAAGAATATAAGTACCTGACCAGTTATGCAAGTGATTGGGAAGATGGTGATTTGCCAGACCTTACACTTACAGCTAAGTGGACACCTTGGACAATTCATCAGGTATTTGTAGATGCTTCTACCGATTTGGAATCTTTGCCTGATGGATATTATTACGATACAAGAGCCAGTTACCCGACTCGCGATGTTGACTATGATACAGAAGTTACAATGCCAGGTGCTGAACTCTATAAATCTCTGCCTGATGGTTTTAAACTGGTTGGATGGGTAAAAGGTGATGAGTACGGTAGTGAAATTAAAAAAACAGAAGCTGATTATGAAGTTTCCGCTGCTTTTAAGAATGGTGATGTTACTAAAGATGGTGAAACAATCTATTTTTATGGTTTTGTAGAAGGCCCTTCTGTAAAAATTGCTGTAAAAGTACCTTCTAATCTTACTCTTGATGAAGAGGCACAGATTAAACCTTCTTCTTCAAATGCTGCTTTTGCATTTGATTCAGTATATCTTTCTGATAGTGTAAGCGGTAAAGAGTTTCCTTTTTCGAACACTGTAAATAAAAAGGATGATTATTATGTTTTGAATAAAACAGCATCTTCGTATGCTACTTTATATCCTGAAATGTTTACAGCGGGAACTCACTCATATACATTAAAAGGATATTTGGGATATAATTATGACTATGAACAGACAATTTCAGTAACTATTGTTGAGGGTGAAGAGGTTTCTTTGAACTTTAATGATATGAAATATACTAAAACTTCTTATGGTGATCCACAAGGACATATTCTTTTGAACTTTAAGCCGGAAGAAGGTATTACTGTTACTGGAGTAAAATTTGCAGGAAAGGATTTTCAGGTAACTGATAACTTGTGGAATTATTCTGACTTTTCTGACCTTGGAACAAAATCTTTGTTTATTTATATGGATAAAGATGGTAAGACATATATGTCAGATGAAATAAAGATTCAAACTGCAGCCGGCTGTATTTCTTCAAGCACAATTGCATTCGAATTTACAAATAATAATATAGTGATGACTATTAATCAGCAATAAAATAAAGGGGCTGCCTAAGTGGCAGCCCCTTGTTTCTTAACGCATTTTCTAGAAACGGCCTTCGTCCTTGTCCCAGTATCCTAATTCGTTGTGGGCGAGTGTGAAGTTTACTACTTCGTCTACTGTTGTAAAGCAGAGACCTACTACTGTGTCGGCACAGCCGTAGTAGATTGCAATCTTGCCGTCTTTTTCGTCAGTAAGAGCTGCAACAGGGAAGCAAACGTTGTCTACAAAGCCTGTTGTTTCGTAAGGCATTTCTGGAGTGAGCATGTAGTCACCGCAGCGGTAGCGTACGATAGAAGGCTTGTCGTGGTCAAGAATTGCAGCAGAGAATGAATAAACAAATCCGTTACAGGTTGTTGCAACTCCATGGTAGAACATAAGCCAGCCTTTTTCTGTTTTTCCTTCTGGTGTCTTGTATTCAATTTCAATTGGAGCAGGTCCACAGCCGATTTTTACTCCCTGCCACCAGCCCTGGCCGCCTTTCTGCATAACAAGGCGGTGTTCTCCCCAGTACTTCATGTCTGGAGACTGTGAAAGAAGAATGTCACCGAATGGAGTGTGTCCTGAATCAGAAGGGCGAGAAAGCATTACAAACTTTCCGTCAATCTTTTTAGGGAAGAGAACTGCATTTCTGTTGAATGGAAGGAAAGGATTTTCAAGACGTGTGAAATCCTTAAAATCTTTTGTAGTTGCAACACCAATTGAAGCACCGTCAAAATCGCCGCACCAAAGGATATAATATGTATCGTCAACTTTTACACAGCGAGGGTCATAGGCATAGAATGGGTCATGTGGAGTTCCATCCGGGTCATGCATGTGGATTTTTTCTTTCTGGAATTCCCAGTGAATACCGTCATCTGAATCTCCAATATAAAGGAAAGGACGAGCAGATGTATCTTCTGAGCGGAAAACTCCCTTGAACTTTCCATCCCAAGGAATTACGGCTGAGTTGTAAATGCGGCCCATTCCCTTAAAAGGATTGCGTCCGATTACCGGGTTAGCGTCATAGCGCCAGATTGGAAGCCAGCAGTCAGCAGGTTTGTCCTGCCATGGGATGTTTGGTAAATTGCCACCACTGATGATTTTTGCCATTTGATTTCTCCTGTGTAAAGCTGAATTTCAGCATTAGTTTTATGCAGGATTACTTTCCTGCTCTTGTATTTTTAGATTAACGTGTTAATTACGAATTGTCAAGAAAATTTTAACTAAAATTGCTAAAAAAAAAGAAAAAGTTAACTTAAATTTACTTAAAAAATATTTTATTGAAAAGTTCAGGAGTATTATGATAGAATGAAATATGAAAACTTTTAAAATATCTGAAATTGAACATAAACGTATTCTGGGACGCACAGACTCTCATAAAACACTTGCACTTTTTTGGGCAGCTTCTGCTCTGGAAGTAAATGTAAAATCATCTGAATTTCATGTTCTGCTTTCTTCTGAATATGATACCAGCGAACCTTGGGTTTCTGTTTACATAAACGGAAGTTTTGTAACCCGCTTTATGGTAGAAAAAGGGGAGCCAAGGTGGTTCTGCATCTGCAGGGGAATGAATCCTGAAAAAGAAAATCTTATTACTATATATAAAGACACTCAGCCTATGACAGGAGAATCACGTCATTCGCTTTTTGTGCATGAAGCCGCTCTTTCTGACCAGGGAAAGTTTTGCCCTCTGAAGCCCCGCAAACTTAAAATTGAATTTGTGGGAGACAGTATTACCAGTGGTGAAGGGCTGGCCGGAAATCCTGAAGAAATGGACTGGATTACCCAGTGGTTTGTGGGCAGCAATACTTATGCGGCTCAGACAGCCAGAAACCTTGATGCAGATTTTTCTGTGCTTTCTCAGTGTGGCTGGGGGCTTTGCTGGGGCTGGGACGGCAACCGTAACAGCCGTATTCCTCCTTATTATGAGCAGGTCTGCGGCGTTGCCTGGGGTGACTACCAGAAGTCTCTGGGCGCTCAGGAAAAATGGAATTTTAATGGCGGTTCTGATTTTGTTGTAGTAAATCTTGGAACTAATGATAACGGCGCTTTCTTTCAGCCTCCATGGCAGGAAAAAGAGTTTAAAGACAAGTACCGCCTTACCCTTAGTGCAGACGGTTCTGTAAGTGCCCAGGATTCTAAGGTGATTATTGATTCTGCAAAAGACTTCCTTAAGCTTATCCGCAAAAATAATCCGGATGCAGTTATAATCTGGTGCTGGGGAATGATAAAGCTTGATATTGTTCCGCCTCTTATTCAGACTGCGGTAGAAGAATATATGAAAGAAAGCGGGGATAAAAGGGTCTGTACCCTTGAACTTGACTCTATGGAAGCTGTTGAAAAACTTGCCGAAGATAAAGGTTCACGCGGCCATCCGGGGCCAAAAACTCACCGTCTGGCCGCAATGAAACTCTGCGATTTAATTAAAAAGCTGAGCTGATTTATTTTGCCAGACGAAGATTGTCCAGGAGCAGTTGAGAATCTTCTTCTGCTCCGTAGATTACAAAGCCCATTTCCAGAATATTTTCTTTATGGGCTGCGCCTCTGCTGGAGATGTCAAATTCAACAGCAGATTCTCCCGGTGCAATGGCAATTGCGTCTGTATCACTCCAGGCCCATGTATCACCGCTCTTTGTATAAAACTGCAGTGTAATTTCGCCAGAAGCCTTGTTGTTTACATCAAAACGAAGTTTTGTATAATCTGACCAGTTTGTTTCAAGAATATCTGTACAGAAAAAGTGAGCGGCAGTTCCGTCTCCTGCCATCTTTTTATATCCAAAAGTGATTGAAGAAGAGCCTTCGCTCTGCCATTCGTCTGTTGTGTCTGCACTGTCTGAAAATTCAGAAACAAGGTATTTATTTCCCCATTCTTCCCATGAATCAAGAACAGGATTCCAGAAACATCCTTCTTCTCCATCATCCAGAAGGGCTTCGTCATCGCCAAGTTCTGCTGCTGGTTTTGAAGCCTGTACCTGACTTTCTGCTGCAGATGCCTGAACATTTTTGTTTTCTGAGCTTTCAGTTTTAGCTTCTTTTTTTGAACAAGCACTCAAAATCAAGGCACATGCCGCAATGCTTAAAATCAATAATTTTTTCATTTTTTGCTCCAAAGTGTAAGGTCATCAATATATATTTTAGAAGACGGATGTACTCCATCAACATAGAAAACAATTCCGAAAGACAGAACATTGCTTGAAACTGCTACAGATGCTGTTGAAATTGTAACTGTAATTGTGTGGATGCCAGAATCAATGGTAACTGCATCAGAATTTCCCCACTGCCAGTTTGCGCCGGTCTTGCTGTAGAACTGAACTGTTACAGGGTAGTCATTAGGATTGTTTACTGTGAAAGTAAGATACTTGTAGTTTCTCCAGTTGTTTTCTATCATATCCATACATTCATAGTGAAGGCACTGGCTGCTGTTTCCCGGAAGATCTGCATATTCAAGAACTCCGCAGTTTCCTTTTCCGTCCCATCTTGCAGCGGTGCTGGAAGCTGTTGAAAATTCATTTACCATGAATTTGTTTCCGAACTGGTCCCATCCGTCTCTTACAGCATTGATGTACATTCCTTCTTCAAAATCATCAAGCGTTGTTGGTGTTGTTGCAGGAAGCGGAGCATCTGCTGTGATGCTTGGTGTTGCGGCAAAAGCGGCAACTGTGATTACGGCTGCTGAAAGCAGGCTGATAATCTTTTTCATTTTTCCTCCTTAAAAGCCCCGGCGGCAGCCGCGGACTTGTTTTTCTAGTAATTATTGTAGCATTAAACTAAAAAAATGCAAATAAAATTAAGGAAAATCAATTAAAAGTTAGGTAAAAATTAGTTAAAAATACTTAAAATTTGCTTGCCATTTTAATTTAATCGTTTATAATTGGTCTTATGAAAAGAAATTACATTTATATTACTCTTACCTGCTGTCTGCTGCAGGCCTTGTTTGCATCATGCACAGGAGGAAAGTCTGCCATGAAGACAGAAGCTGAAAACCTTGAACTGCACGGCGGAAAAGCCCAGGCTGAAGAATCTGGTTTTTCAGGAAAAGGTTATGCGGCTTTTGCATCTCATATTAATGCTTATGTTGAATTTCCTTTTTCGGTAAAAGAAGAGGGGGATTACGCAGTTTTATTGACCTTTGCAAATAAAACAGAAGATGACCTTGTTTCTGTTCGGGTAGATTATGATGAAGGGCGGTACCTGTGTTCTCAAAGGCTTCCCGTTACAGAATCATTTTCTTCTGTATATATAAATGAAGTCCTTTCTCTTTCTAAAGGAAAACACAAAGTAAAAGTTTCTGCTCCAAACAGAGGCTGGCTTTTGGATTCCATAGAAATCGTAAAAATGAATGATGAAATCCTTGCTCAAATTCTTCCTGCAGAGGCCCCTGTTTCAAAAAATGCCTCCCAGGCAAGCATTGCCCTCTACCGCTACCTTAGAAATCTCCGCGGCAAGGCAATCATTTCCGGCCAGACCCTTTCTTCCATGATAGATGTGGATGTAATAGAAGAAGAAACCGGAAAAATTCCGGCAATTCTTGGAATTGACATGATGGATTATTCTCCTTCCAGAGTAGAGCACGGAGCAAATGGAACGGTAATCCGCAAGGCAAAGGCATGGGCTAAAAAGGGCGGAATCATAACCTGCTGCTGGCACTGGAATGCCCCGGCCCAGCTGGTAGACGAAGACAAGCCAGAAATGCACTGGTACGACGGATTCCGCACTAAAGCAACAAAATTCGATTTTTCAAAAGCAATCAGAGATAAAGACAGTGAAGAATACCGTCTGATTATCCGCGATATTGATGCAATCGCAGTACAGCTGAAGTCCCTGCAGGATTCAAATATCCCGGTTTTGTGGCGCCCCCTGCATGAAGCCTCCGGCGGCTGGTTCTGGTGGGGAGCAAAAGGCCCTGAAAATTATAAGGCCCTCTATAAAATCCTTTTTGACCGGCTGGAAAATTACCATAAACTTACAAATCTTATCTGGGTCTGGAATGCCCAGAATCCTGAATGGTATCCAGGAGATGAATATGTAGACGTTGTTTCTGTAGATACTTATCCGGGAAAGCATGTTTACGGCACCTTCCATAATGAACTGCAGTTGATTCAGTCTGCTTCAGAAAAAGCAAAACTCTGTGCCCTCTCAGAAAACGGACCTCTTCCGGATGTAGAAAAAATTGCAGAAGAAAAACTCCCCTGGTCATGGTTCTGTACCTGGTGCGGTGAGTTTGTGGAAAAGAATGGAAAATATTCAGAAGAATATACGGAAAGGGAAGTGCTGAAAAAGTTTTATAACAGTGACTTTCTTATAAGTCGTGATGAAGTAAATATACAATAAACAGAGGTGTAAAATGAAAAAAATCATGGGAATCATGGCTGCAGCGCTGATGCTGGCAGGAAGTCTTTGTGCAGATGAAGCCAGAATCCAGAATGTTCTGGCAAAAATCAGGCGCGGAGAAAAGGTAACTGTTGCTGTTTTGGGCGGTTCCATTACAACAGGCTACAGTTCAAATCCTATTTCTTCAAACAGCTGGGCTGCAAAAACCGAAGAATGGTTTAAGTCTGTTTGTGAAAAGAGCGGAAGCAGTCTTACTTTCTTGAATGAAGGAGTAAGCGGAACTGATTCTGCATTTGCGGTTGCAAGAGTTCAGGACCATATCATCAAAAATAAAGTGGATCTGGTAATTCTGGAATTTGCCGTAAATGACCAGTGGCTTGATTCAAAAACACGCCAGCGAACTTATGAAGGCCTGATTCGCCAGATTATGAATAATTCAGATACTGCAGTTCTTGCACTTTTTGTAAATACAAGGGAAAACGAAAGTCTTCCTTCCCAGCAGTATGAACAGCAGCCAATCTGTGAACACTATCACATTCCTTTTGTAAGCTGGAAAGACTGCGTGCTTAAAAATGGAAAGAAATCTGATTTTCAGAATTTTTATGACGGACAGGAAACAGTTCATCCTAACAATGCAGGTCATGCTTCTATAGCGAGTTTCATTGTAGAAAAACTTAAGGGCTATTGGGATAATCTTCCTGCCGATAAGGCTCTTCCTGCTGTTGCTAAAAAACTTCCGGCTCCAAAAACAGATGATGCTTTTGAATTTGTAACTTATTATCACAAGGATAATATTTCTCCTTCCTCAAATACCGGCTGGAAAATTGGTGGAACTCCACGTCATGATGACTGGATTAAACGCGGAAGCGTGCGCGAAGGCTGGCAGACAAACGAAGCAGGAAGCGAAATTACTTTTGAAGTAGAAGGCTCTACAATTGGTTTGACCTATGCAGAAAGCGACCAGTTCCGCAATGCAACAGCCTGGGTAACAGGCCCGGACGGAAAAGATTCTCAGAAGGTAATATTGCAGTGCTTCCAGGCATACAGAAAAGGCTACTACGGATGGGCCTACAAAGAACTTGTACATGGTGATAAAGTTCAGAAATATACGGTGCACATTCAGTGCTCAAAACGAGCTTCTGCAGACAGAGCCGGTAAGTATTGTAACGTTACCGGAATTATTGCTGCGGGGAAGTAACTGACTCCCGGAGAATTATTTTTCCACTTATCAGATGGCGGCCTTTCATATAAGGCTGCTTTGTTATTTTACTGATGATAAGGTCAGCGGCAACTCGTGCTGTGTCTTCCGGCTTAATGTGCACGGTTGTAAGCGGCACGCTTATTCTTCCGTTTGGCAGGTAGTCATCAAATCCTGTTACAGAAATATCTTCCGGCACTTTATAGCCTTTTTCAATCAGTTTTTCACAGACAATGGCAGCCGTTTCATCACAGTTGCAGACAAAGGCAGTCGGCATATCGTCTTCCGGGAACTGAATTTCTATCTTGCAGCCTTTTTTATCCCTGTCATTTATTATGGTAGAAACAGGCGCATCATAACCGTTTTCCAGCATGGCCTTGTAAAAGCCCATATAGCGGTCGCGGATAGATGTTGTGGCATCAAAATTACCTACAAAGCGGATTTTTTTATGCCCCTGTGAAATAACATAACTTGTAAGCATGTAAGAACAGTAGTAATCGTCATTTGAAACACAGTCTAACTGCAGTTTGTTTGTATAAAAATCCAGAAGAATGAAATTTTCGTAATGTGCGCGGATTGTTTCAAGATATTTATCACTTGTCTGCCCAAGTATTATAAGGCCGTCTACCTTGTTGTCCTGAAGCATTCGGGGAATGGTGCATTCTTCTTCATCTTTATCAGAAAGAAGTTCCATTATGCTGTAGTAACTTCTGTTTAAAAGTTCTGTAGAAACATAGTTAAAGAGATACCAGTAAAAAGAGTAGTTCTGGGAAAAAAATCTGCTGGGAATTAATATTCCTATATTGCCGGTAATCTTGCCGTTTTCCTGATTAAAACCAGACTGCTTAACCTTGTAGCCCATTTCTGCTGCAAGTTCTTTAATCTGCTTTCTTAATTCGTCTCCAACTCCTTCTTTATTTGAAAGCGCCTTTGAAACCGTAACAACACTTATGCCAAGTTTCGATGCAATGTCTGAAAGAGTTACTTTTTTCTTCTGTTCCATAAAGTAAATTATAACCTTTTTTACTTAAAAAAACAATAATAATATAGGGGTTTTCTCTTACTAGGCAGGGCAAACTCATTATAATGCGTCTGTCCTGTGAAAATAGCTCTGTCTGGGGGTGATTTTCTGGTATTTTAAGCTGATATGACATATAATAGAAGAATGAAACGAAAGCTCCCTGTCCTTACAAAAAAGATTGTCTTAAACGTAATTATTTCCGGGTTTGTCCTTTGCAGTCTGGTTTTTACGGCCGGCTATGTTGCCTTTTCCCGCCAGTTCAGAAGTCAGTATGATTCAAGCATCCGTTCTATTGCAGAAGCCGCCTGTCAGTGTCTGGACCCGGATTCTTTTGATGAATATCTTTTAACTTCAAGTCACGGCCCTGAATATGACGCAATCAATAAGATTCTGCAGGATTTTGTAGACAAATTTGATTTGAATATGATTTATGTTTCATCTGTAAAAGGCGAAAATTATACGGATATTACTTACATTTATAATCCTGTAAAGAAAGATTCCCACTTTAAGTCTTTTCCCCTTGGATATTTTGAAGTTTATGAAGAAGCAGATTATAATTCTTCTGCAAAAAATGTTTATGAAAAAGGGGAGTCTGTAGTCCGTCATACAATTAAAACCAGAAGCGGTTCCCATATAACTGCCATGATTCCTGTCTATAATTCAGCAGAAAAAATTGTGGCTGTTCTTGGTGCCCAGATGAACATTCAGGAATTTGTAAGGGCCAGGCAGGCTTATACTAACGCAGTAATTATTGTGGAATTAATTTTTGCCCTTATCTTTATTGTTTTTTTCTCTGGATTTTTTAATCTGAATTTCATAAAGCCTCTTGTAATAATTACCCGCGAAACCGGCCATTTTGCTTCTTACGGGGGTGAACCTTCTCCTGCCTTAATGCAGATAAAAAAGAAGGATGAACTGGGCATTCTTGCCCATTCCGTGCATCAGATGGAATGTGATGTAAAGCGCAATATTCAGGAACTTACAAGTGTAACTTCAGAAAAAGAGAGGATGTCCACGGAACTGAATATTGCAACAAAAATTCAGGCAGGAATGCTTCCAAAGGGCTATCCTGCTTTTCCTGACCGCACAGATTTTGACCTTTTTGCTTCTATGGAAAGTGCAAAGGAAGTGGGCGGCGACCTTTACGATTATCTTTTGATTGACGAAGACCATCTGATGATTGTTGTAGGCGATGTAAGCGGAAAAGGGGTTCCAGCCGCCTTGATTATGGCCATTGCAAAAACACTTTTAAACAGCCATGCAGAGCAGGGGCTTTCCCCGGCAGAGATTTTTGAAGCCATAAACAGTCAGCTTTGCCGCAGTAATGAAATGGAAATGTTTGTTACCTGCTGGCTTGGAATTCTTACTTTGAGCACGGGTGAATTGTGTTTTGTAAATGCGGGACATCCTGCCCCTGTAATTGTTCATAATGGAGAAATAGCTTTCCTTAAAACAAAGCCGAATCTGGTTCTTGCAGGCATGGACGGAATTCACTATGCAGAGCACAGCATAAAACTTGAAAAAGGTGACGGCATTCTGATTTACACAGACGGAGTAACAGAGGCTATGAATTCAAAGAACGAACTCTTTGGAGAAGAGAGGCTGCTTGAATCTGTAAAAACCTGTGACATTAAAAAAATGAAAGCCCCGGACTTTATAAAAAAAGTACGGGGCGATATAGACGCATTTGTGGCTGGAGCCGAGCAGTTTGATGATATTACAATGCTGGCTCTCAGACTTTCGTTTTAATTAAACCTTAAACTTGCTTACTGCTTCTGTAAGGACTCCCACAGACTGCTGGGCCTGATTAGAAATCTGGGTCATATTCTTTGAAGTAGCAGTAAGATTCTGAGAAGCAGAACCGCATTCCTGTAAGCCTGTGTCTACGTCTGTCTGCATTGCAGAAAGTTCATGGCAGTTTGCGGCAACCTGTTCAGTACCGGAAGTAATTACTCCCGCACTGTCTTTTACGTTTCCACTGCTGTTCTTAATGTCAGAAAGCGAAGCCATAATCTGCTCTGCCTTATCTCCCTGTTCTGCAACTGTAGAAGAAAGCGAGCGCATTGTTGTTTCAAAGTTCTGAATCTCGCCGATTGTTCCTTCAAATGATTTTTCTACATCAAGGGAAGAAGCCGAAATTTCATCAATCTTAGCCTGAATGGATTTAAGGGAAACGCTGGAATCCTTAGCCTGCTTGCTTGTTGTTTCTGCAAGTTTTCTGATTTCGTCTGCAACAACGGCAAATCCTTTTCCGCTTTCACCAGCGTGGGCTGCTTCAATTGCCGCATTCATGGCAAGAAGGTTTGTCTGGCTTGCAACAGAAGAAATAACCTTGTTCATTTCCAGCAGAGCCCCAGATTCAGCCTGAACTTCCTGAATTTTTTCAACAGATTTTTTAAGGGCCATGGTATTTGCTTCGGAAGACTGAACGATTGTTCCCACTTTAGAAGACATGGCTTCGGTACTCTTTGTGATGTCAAGGAAGTTTTTCATCATGCCTTCAATATTTGCAGAAGAAGAAATAATCAGCTGGTTCTGGTTGTCAATTTCTGAGTTCAGGGCAGTAACTTTCTGTGCAACCTGGCTTACAGCCTGATTTACAGAACTGATTGCAGAACTCTGCTTTGTAATGCTGGAATTCATTCCGTTTATTGCATTTTCTGTTGTAGAAACAGATGTGTTTATTTCTTTTGAATTCTGAGCCAGATGATTTGAAACATCCTGAATGGATGAAGATGATTCGCGAATCGTACCTACCAGTTTGCTGATTCCGCTTGAAAGCTCGTTGAATCCTTGTGAAAGCAGGGATGCTTCGCGGGTCATGTAATCAGGGAACTTCTGAGTAAAGTCTCCTTTGGCAATTATCTGGCAGCCTTTTACAATATCCTTAAAGTGCTCTGAAACTTTCTTTGTAAGAAGAACATCCATCAAGATAAGTCCAATAATAATAACCAGAAGAATGAGGAATACAATCATAATCATGTGCATGTATTCGCTGGAAAAATCTTCTGAAGGACCTTCTGCAACGATGAACCAGTCTGTATTTCCTACTTTATGACACCCATAGAATTTTCCGTCTTCAATAAAGGCTTTTGACTTGCCGTCAAGATAAGAATTCTTTGTGAAAGACTTAAAAGTGGTAGAATCAAAATAATTTTTTGTCATTATAGACTTAAAATCTTCATTTGTAATATAAAGACCTTCGGACGTAATGATGTTTACTTTACTGTTTGCAGAAAGATTGATTGTTTTTACTGCTTCTGAAAGGGCATCCAGAACAATATCTGCCGCAGAAACTCCAATCAGTTTTCCATTATTATCAAGAACTCTGTAACTTAAAGTTACAATGATTTTTCCTGTATTTACATCTGTAAAAGGCTCTGTGTAGTTTATTTTATTCTGATTTTTAACGGCATTCTGATGCCACAGGCGGGACTGCATATCAAAGTCGCCTGGCGCTTCCCAGCCTGTGTGGGAAAGCAGGGTTCCTCCGTCCCAAACCTGTTCATAAGTTGCATAGTAGAGCAGGGTTTCGTCCATCATGTTGCGGCCCATGCTTTTTATTACTGCCCGCATCTGATCCCGGTCTTCAAGTTCAGGAATTACGTTTGCAAGGTCTACAACCAAGTCTTCATATTCCTTCAGCATTCCAGAAACATCTTCATCAAGCGTTTCCATTGCCTGAGAAACTGTCTTAATTGTAGATTGTTTTACAATATTCTGGATAACCAGAGAAAAAGAAAACCCAAGAAACAACGTCACGACAATAATGGATCCAATCATTCCAATCAGGATTTCTGTCATAAGGGACATATGTTTTTTTTCTGCCATAGGAGTCTCCCAAAAGTAGTAATAATATTAAATTATATAAGTAAATATTCAAAAAGGCAATTTGATTTCTTAATCAGATTCCTAAAATAAATAAAAAAAGGGGCTGACTTTTATCAGTCATCCCCTTTGTGGTTATGCTTTTACAAACTCTTTTTTCAGGAAGTCGAGGTCGAGCTCTGGGTAAAGTACATGTGCGCCCAGAAGTTTGTTTACACGTTCTCGGGCAGCGGCAACTGCAGCGTCGCTTATTTCAATCTTACCCTTAGCAGGCTTTCCTTCTTTTGTAAGCCCTGGCTTTGTGTTTTTAAGAACATAGTCTATGATGGAAGCAACTTCCTTCATGTCGTCTTCATTCATGCCAAGAGTTGTAAGTCCCGGAGTTCCGATACGGATACCAGAAGTCCACCATGCACCGTTCTTGTCGTATGGAAGAGCGTTTGCATTAGCAGTTACACCGCACTTGAAGAGGGCAGCTTCTGCCTGCTTTCCTGTAAGACCGTAGCCTGTAACATCTACCAGCATAAGGTGATTGTCTGTTCCGCCTGTCTGCAGAGGCATTCCAAATGATTTGCAGCCTTCTGCCAGAGCCTGAGCGTTCTTTACAACCTGATGAGCCCATGCCTGATATTCTGGAGTGCGTGCTTCTTTGAAAGCAATTGCCTTTGCAGCCATGATGTGTCCGAGTGGGCCGCCGAGTACCATAGGACAACCTTTGTTCACGTAGTCTGCAAATTCCTTCTTACAGAGAATCATGGCACCGCGAGGGCCGCGCAAGGTTTTATGAGTTGTGGTTGTTACGATGTCTGCCCATTTTACAGGATCGTAGTCGCCGGTGAAAACTTTTCCGGCAACGAGGCCTGCAAAGTGTGCCATATCTACCATTAATACAGCTCCGCACTTGTCTGCAATTTCGCGGAAGCGCTTGAAGTTAATCTTTCGTGGATAAGCAGAAAAACCTGTCAGAAGAATGAGAGGTTTTACTTCCATTGCCTGCTTTTCGATTGCATCGTAGTCAAGAAGCCCTGTTTCGCGGTCTACACCATAAGGATGGCTTTCAAACATGCGGGCAGAAACGTTCATTTTGTATCCGTGAGTAAGGTGTCCGCCGCAGGAATAGTCCAGACCCATCAGTTTCTGATTTCCGAACTTCTTGCGGAGGGCATCAAACTGTTCGTCAGTCAAATCATTCAAACTCTTTACGCCAAGCTCTTCCAAAGTTGGAGTTTCAACCTTTGCGCTAAGGATTGCCCAGTAAGCAACGAGGTTTGTATCAGCACCAGAGTGAGGCTGAACGTAAGCATAGTCAGCACCAAAAAGAGCCTCAGCTTCGCGGGCTGCAGTGTTTTCAACAGCGTCGATATTTACACAGCCGCCATAGTAGCGATGCTCAGGATATCCTTCTGCATATTTATCAGTAAGAAGGTTTCCCATAGCAGCCTGAACGTTGAGCGAACAGTAGTTTTCGCTGGCAACAAGCTTAAGGTGGCTTCGCTGATTTTCAAGCTCGTTTACAATGCTTGCAGCGATATCTGGACCAACTGCAGCAACCTGCTGAAGATTTGCAACATAGGCTGTCATTGCTGGATTTGGTTTTCCGTTTGTGGCAGCAAGATAATTTTCCAAAGGTGTTGGCATATTTTTCCTCGTCTTTAATTTTAAATTATATTTAAGTATTTTAGCGGATATTAAGAGAATATGGAATAGGGGAATGGATTGTTTGCAGGGCAAACGCATTATAAAGTTTGCACATTTATATGGCAGTCGCCAAAAATCTCAAAGCCTTTTCAGCCTCGGGTTCACTGCCATCCATCAGATTTTACAGAGCACTGCATTATAATGCGTCTGTCCTGTAAAAAGTGCGGGAACGGAACGGGATTGCAAACGCATTTATAAGCCGAGGCGAAGCCTTTTTAATCATTTTCCTATACGGCTTAT